>CAVAGB010000007.1:0-88062 GCA_963588055.1 Erysipelotrichaceae bacterium
GTTGACCTTGACGCTAGGCTGATAGGACTCGAACTTCTCGGCGAGCTTCTCCATGAGGGGTTTCAAGGAAGTGGAACCGGAAATGTCGATGGTGCCGCTGAGGGAATCGTCTTTTGCGTAAGTGGTCGCCTCGTCTTTGACGGAGACGTAGCCTTCCGCGGAGATGATGTCCTGCGAATCCTTGCTCTGGAGGAAGCTGAGGTAGGCGGAGAAGACGGAGCTGTTCTTGATGGTGTCTTCCTTATAGATGACGTTCAAGGGGCGGGAGATGGTGTAGCTGCCGCTTTTGATGTTGGCCACGGTCGGCTCGACGCCATCGATTTTGAGCTTCTTGACGTCGTCGGTGACATAACCCAGCGAATCGAAGGCAATCGCATAGGGGTTGGTGGAGACTTCCTGCATGACGGCGGCCGTGCCGGTCTGGACGACCACGTTCTCGACGTCGGCCTTGCCTTTGAGGCCGAGGATCTCCATGAAGGCGCTCTTGGTGCCCGATCCGTCTTCCCTGGTGATGACGGTGATTCCTTTGGACGAATCGAATGCTCCGCTTGAGCAGGCCACTAGGCCGGCGAGGGAAGCGAGGAGCAGAATGCTTTTGTGTTTCATTGCTTTTTTTCCTTAACTTTTGAACGGCCATATTCTTGCCTCGCGCCTTCCCTTCAACTACCAATGCAAGGGAAAAGAAATGTCAAAAGAATGTAAACAAAAGCGGGCCGAAGAGCGTCTTTCCACCCCTCTTCTTCTTTGAAGAAGGAGGCATCCGCCGGCCTAAACTCCCTCTTTCAAACAGCCTCTTTTCCAGCCGGTTTCCCAATGGTTTCGGAAAGGAAGAAAAAACCTCCCAAGCGGGAGGCGGTTCTCTAAGATGGGGCGCAATATGGGAGTCGAACCCATTCATGACCGGTTCACAGCCGGTTGTGTTAACCGTTTCACCAATTGCGCCACGGCTTAGATACTATAGTCATCAAGGCAAGGCGAATCAAGCAGATTTTTCCGATTTCAGAATGCGCAAGGCCTCCGCCAGGATCGGCAGTTCCCTGGCTTTGACTAGGGCCGATACGCCATGGTCGCTTTGGCTTTCCAGAAGGGCGATCCCATCCTCGATGCTCACCCACAAGGTTTCCTGAATCAAAGAATCGCCTTCGGAGACGAAATGCCTGTCTCCCTGATTGAGTTTCCTGCAAAGGAAATAATGGTTCTCGTTCTTCCTTTGAATCAGGTTGTAGGCGTCTTTCACCACGCCTAAACCACGCAAAACCTCAATATCTTCCCCAAGTTCTTCCTTGCATTCTCGAATAACGGCCTCTTCGAAGGTCTCCCCCTCGTCGACCCCGCCGCCTGGGGTCTCGTAATAATCCTCTTCCCCGAAGACGTCGTCCCTATGGATGCGGTGAAGCGCCATCTTGCCTTCTTCGTTGAGGACGACGGCCCTAGACACGATGCGGGTGTGGGTGAAGCCCCTTTCCTCGTATTGATCGTCCTTCAGCTCAAGATCCACCATAGCGTCCGGATTTTACTCCCAAGGAGTAGCCAAATGAAGGGAAGGTGATAAACTTACCGGGCTATGATCGTGCGCAACCGCTTCCTCGCTTTGGCTTATCGCGTCTTCGCCCTCGCGGCGCTCCTGTTGCTGATCGTTTTCTATTTCCGTTCCCCCATCGAGACCTACGTGGCTTTCTCTTATTTCGGGGTCCTCGTCTCCTTCATGCTCGCTTTGCTCCTTTTCCTCGAGATCATCTTCAACGCGATCGATCTGAGGAGGGGCGTGAAAGGCGTCCCGGCGGGCGTGGGCATGCGCTTTGCCTTGTCGGTAACCTGCTTCTCCATGGAGGCTTCGCTAGGCCACTTCATCTCCGTCTCGCTGCACGGGGAGACCTCGCTGATCGAGACATTTTTCTACATCGCTTTGTTCCTTTTGCCCTTAGGCGACTGGCTGATGTTCGACGAAAAGGGGACGGTGCCCTTCTACGTCTCATTCACCTCCCAAATCGTCCCGATTTTCTATGGGGTCTTCAGCGTCTTCCGCGCGGTCATCTGGCCCAACGCGCCTTTGAAAGGAGGGGCGATGTACCCCTACCCCTTCCTCGATCCGCACTCGGCTTGGTTCTGGCCGGGTTGCTTCATCGTCTTCGCCTCCTTCTTGCTTTTCACGATGCTCATCGTCTTTTTGAACAACCTGCTCTCGTTCAAATACCGCAAGGCGAGGATGCGCTGAGCCTCAGGGGCGCTTCCTTATCTTGGTGTAGTCCCTATCCCAAGGCATCTTGATGGTCCTCAGGGAATGGAAGACCCATCTTTTCGGTTTCCCTTCCTGGGTGACTTTCACCTCGACCCCGGCCAAGGCCCCGTTCCTCCAATACGTCTCCATGAAGTAGAAGACGTTCTCGTCCTCGTCGTAGCAGACGTAGTCCGGCTCCCTGAGGATCACCCCGCTCACCTCATCCAGAATCCCCATGTAGGAATTCGGGTGCGAGCGGGCGAGGTTATCGAGGTATTCCCTCTTCCCGTAGATCCGCACGTCGCTTGTGAGGGAGAGCCCGAGGTTCTTCTCCACCGCGCGGTTGACCCTCCCCAGCAAAATCTCTTCTTCCATAAAAAGACCTCCTACCTATTAATAAAGAAGAATGCGCTTTTTTACCCAATCCTCTTCCCCATCTTTTACAATTAGCCCATGCTCAGATACAAAAAAGACCAGCCCACCTCCTATAGCTTGGGCACGACCCTCACCTTGGAGGCCCTTCGCTTCAAAGGCGAGCAGATGGTCAGGGTCTATATCTCCCCCAAGCAAAAGAGGGACGAGACCTATCGGAAGCTGGTTTCCCTATGCGAGGAGAAGCGCATCCCCGTCATCGAGAACAACGAGAGGATCTTCCGTGAGCTGAGCGAGAAGGACAACTGCATGGCCATCGGGGAATTCGAGAAATTCCATTCCCCTTTGAACAAGGACAAGAACCACGTCGTCTTGGTGAACCCTTCGAACCTAGGCAATCTCGGGACGATCTTCCGCTCCTGCTTCGGCTTCTATCTAGAAGACGTCGCCATCATCACCCCTTCCGCCGACGAGTTCGACCCCAAGACCGTGCGCGCCTCGATGGGGGCGGTCTTCCATCTGAACATCTCCCTATACTCGGATTTCGCCTCCTACCAGAAGGATTACCCCGACCACCATTGCTATCCCTTCATGCTGCAGGCGGAGACCAAACTCAAAGACGCCTCCATCGCGAAGCCTTGGTCGCTTGTCTTCGGCAATGAGGCGAAAGGCCTCGATCCGAGTTTCCTTAGCGTCGGCTCCCCGCTCATCATCCCGCAGAACAAAGGGCTGGATTCATTAAATCTCGACAACGCCGTCTCAATCGGGCTATACGAATTCACCCGCGGGGCCTGAAAGCGGATTGAAAAGCCAAAGCGGCCCGACTAAGATAGGTGCTCGCGCGCAAGCGAAGCGATTATGAAGAACCCCTTGAAAAGCGTCAAAGAGATGGACCTCACAACGGGAAACCTCTTTTGGAAGATAGGCCTTTTCGCATTGCCGATGGCCCTGACTTCCATCATGCAGCTGCTTTACACGACCGTCGACCTCATCTCCGTGCACTTCTGGGGGAATGGGCAATCCAGCGCGAGCGCCATCTCCGCAAACGGCTCCCTCATCAATCTCATCGTCGTCGTCTTCACAGCGCTTTCCCTCGGCGCCAACGTCGCCATAGGGAACGCCAAAGGCGCGGGGGACAGGGAGCACGCTCAAAAGATCCTTCACACCGCCCTCATCTTCGCCCTCGTCATTGGGATAGTCGTCGGCATCGCGGGCTTCGCCGCCTCGCGCAGCCTGCTCATCCTCATCAAAACCGAAGAGGCATATCTGAGCAACGCCACGACCTACATGCGGATCTATTTCGCGGGGCTGCCGTTGCTGATGATCTACAACTACGGCGCTCAGATGCACCGCGCGGTCGGCGATTCCACAACCCCTTTCTTAGCTTTGCTCATCGCCGGGCTCTTGAACGTGTTCTTCGACTTCATCTTCGTCTATTTCGCGCATCTCGACGTCGCGGGCGTCGCCTGGGCGACCGTCATCAGCGAAGGCGTGTCCGCCACGCTAGTCGTCGTCCCGCTTTTCCTGAAGAACTCCGGCTATCTCCACTGCGAATGGAAGAGCTTCAAAATCGACCGGGATAGCCTGGTCGAAGTCGTTAAGCTAGGCCTGCCCGCGGGGCTGCAGGGCTTCTTCTTCGCCTTGCCCAACACCTTCATCCAAAGCGCCCTCTACACGATCGCGAAGGACATGCCGAATTCCCTCGACGTCGAGGATGGGGCCATCGCCGCGAACACCATCAACAACTATTGCTACGCATGCGTCGAGGCGATCTCCGCCGCTTGCCTGGCCGTGACCGCGCAGAATTTCGGGGCGAGGAACAAGAAGAACATCCTCAAAGCCTTCTGGTACGCGCAAGCTTGGAATCTTATCTTCAACGCCTTCTACAGCCTGCTGATCCTATTCGCTCACAATCAATTGCTTTCCCTTTTCGTCGATTCGGACAATTCCATCAGCCTGCAAGCGGGTTGGGAGCGTCTCATGGTGGTCAGCTTCACCTACGTCTTGGACGGCATCATGGACATCAGCTCCTCGGCGATGCGCGGGGTGAGGCATTCGACCGCGCCGATGTGGGTAACGATGCTCACCTGCACCCTCTTCCGCATCCTGATGATCGAGACGGTCATTTTGCGGGTCGATTACTTCAAAACCGTCTTCTGGCTATACAGCGTCTTCCCCTTCTCCTGGATCCTCGCGGACATCGGAGACGGCATTTGCTTGGGTCTCATCTTCAAGAAAGAGTTCCGCAAAATCGACGAAGAGCAGGCTCAGAAAGATTTGTCCTTGCCTGCCTAAAGCAAAAGAACTTCATTTAGGATATGCCGCTTTTGCGGCGTTTTTATTTCGAAAAGCCCGCAAAAGGGGAATCAAAGTTTGCTGGCGTTCTTAAGCGCGCTTAGCAATGCCGCCATATGCGCGGGAAAGGATTTCTTGTAAAGCTTCTCGGAAAGGACGTGCTCGCCCTCGACGTCCGCGCCGATGGAGAGCATCTTCATGCCGGGCTTCTTCTTGGCGAAGAGGCTGGTCTCAAGCCCGCCGGCGCATTTCGACTTCACCCCTTCCAAGCCACAGGCGGTTTTGAAGCCGTCGTAATAGTAAGCGATGAAGGGGTCGTCCTTATCTTGTTCCCAGGCCGGGAAATCGGTGCCGACGCTGAAAGAGAAGCCGTATTCCTTCGCGTAAGAGGCAAAATTTGCTTTGATTTGACTGAGCTCGCTGTTTTTGAGGGAACGGAAAAGGGCGGACAAAGAGATCTTCCCTTCCTTGGCCTTGACCGGGGAGACGTTGCAAGAGGTCTGCGAATCCTCGCTGGAATCAATGGTTCCGTCAGGGAGGTTAGAAAGCAGCCCAAGGATTTTTTCGCTCGTCGCCGCGGAGAAGGATTGGGCCGATGATGCCTCGGCGTTCTCAGCGCAAACAAAGGAGGCTCCGGTTTCATTGGGGTATTCGGCTTTCAAGGTCTCATAGTTCTCGTTCGCTTTTTGGATGACGGCGTCTTTCTTGGAACTCGGGACGGCGAAGCTCACTGAGCCTCTATTCGGGATGGCGTTGCTGAATTCCCCTCCTTCCAAAGAAGAGAGGACCCAGGTCTCCGTTATGGAATCCACCGCTTCCAGAAGGTTTTTCATCACCTTCATCGATCCGAGCAGCTTCTCGCTCGCATGGAGGCTCGAGTGTCCTCCTTTGAGCCCTTTGACCTCGGCGGTGATGAGGGAATAGCCTTCGGGCAAGGCTTGCATCTCGGCCTCTGTTTCAAATTGGCCAAGCAAAGCGCCCGCGGCGGCGTAGATGATCTCCCCGACGCAAGAGCCGTCGACGTTGATCAGATAATCCGAGTCCAGCAAGGAGGCATCCATCGCATTCGCTCCGATGAGCCCGATGTCTTCATCTGTCGTGAAAAGGAAGCGAAGGGGACCGTGGACGCAGGTGGAGGAATCGCTGGAAGCGATGGCCAGCAATGTGCAGAGCCCTTCGCCGTCGTCCGCCCCGATGTTGGTCTTCCCATCCGAATGGAAGGACTCCTCATCTTCTTCCAAATGGATGGGGTCCTTCAAAGGATCGAAGCTCGTGTAGTCATCGCTAGAAGCAACGACCATGTCCAAATGCGCCTGCAGGATGATCTTCTTGCACCCCTCATACCCAACGCTCGCCGGGACGTCGAAGGCGAGGTTCCCAGCGGTATCTTTGGTCACGGGGTAGCTATGGTCGGAAGCGAACTCCGTGATGTAGGCGCTTATGGCGTCCAGATGCTCGGATTTCCGAGGGATCTGGGCGATCTGCCTGAAATAGTCGAACGCCGTCTCGGTCAAAGCCTTCGCGGATGAGGCGAACTCTTCGCTGATCTTCGCGTTTGAAGCGGCGAGGTTTGGGTAAACTCCGACGGTCACTTTTGCCAAACTGTTGCTGGAGCAGCCGCTTAGCAAGGAAGAAGCGGCAAGGGAAGCCAGCAAAAGAGCCAACGGCTTGCGGCAATGGGGGTTTATTCTATTTTGGATTTTCATATCGATACCTTTCGAACAGGCAAATTATAAACCAATGCAACTGCCGAGCAGGAATGGAAAAGCCTTCCTTTTGGCCAGTCTTGAAAAACATGCAAAACGTGGCTCAATTTTGATTTGAATCGGTTTCTGCGGGCTTTTTGCTCTCGAAAGACAAATCAAAGAAAGAGGCGAACTTCTTGAATGTTGGCTCAAAGGCGAAGAAATGGTCGAGAGCCTTGGAGAAGAGGGAGATGATCGTGCCGTTGAGCACCGCCATAACCAACGTTCCCCAGCCGATCCCCCTCAGCTCCCCAAAGAAGCAGAAAGTCATGATGAGGGCCGCCCCGAGCATCGTGAAATCCACGGCCGTCTTCACGATGAGCATCTTGAAGTGATAGCGGGCGGTGATGCACTTGGTCGCGAAGTCGTATACCTGAGGATAGAAATAGGTCTTGAAGAAAAGCGCGACGGAAAAGCCAGTCAAGAGGACCCCGGAAACGAAAAGGAGGATCCTGACCCACAGCTCAAGCCCATCGGATGGGGTGAGCGAGACATTGAAGAAAGGGATCATCTGCCATAGGTCCAAGGCAAGGCCATAGAGAAGGCAGGTCAAGAAAGAGGTGAGGTATATCGGCTTGAACTTCCTGATGATGAGGCAAAGGAGTATGAGCAGGATCGCTTGGATCACGTACTCGGCTTGCCCGAAACTAAGGAAATCCACCTTAAGGCTCAATAGATACGCCGGGGCGACGATCATGGAGATCCCGAAATCGGCCGTCGTGAGCATGGCTACGGATAAGGACAGCAAAACGATGGCGAGCAGATAGACGAGCTCGCTGCTGATAGTTATTCTTCTTTTCTGTTTCCGCTCCATCGCCACCCATGATTTTACAGGTTATTGCCTTGGCCATGGCAGGAAATCGAGCCCAAAAGCTCGCCCACCTTTCGCGATGTCCTATAATTCCTCTGAAAAAAGAAGCCCCAATGATGACCAACCAGCTGAACATCCACATCAGAGACGAGTTCCGCGCATGGCTTTCCGCCCATCATTCCTCCGAGAAGGAATGCTGGGTCCTCGTCAAGCGCGGACGCCCAACCGATGGCGAGCATTTTTGGTACATAGACGCCGTGGAAGAGGCCCTTTGCTTTGGTTGGATCGATTCCGTTTGAAAGAAGATTGACGGGGAGATGTGGAGCAGATTCGCCCCTCGCCAGAAGAAAAGCCCTTGGACGGAACTCAATAAGGAAAGGGTTCGCCGTTTGGAGAGGCTCTTCCTCATGACTGAGCCTGGGCGGAAAGCTCTCCCCAAAATGGGGCCGAGGAGCTTCAAAATCGATTCAGACGTCGAAAAGGCGATAAAAGAAGCCAAGGCCTGGTCAAAATTCAAATCCTTCCCCGCGCTTTACCAAAGAATCAGGGCGTACAACGTCGCCTTCTATAAAGGAAAAGACCGCGAATCATACGAAAAAGCCCTTCGTCACCTCATCGAAGAGACTTTGGAAGGGAAGATGTACGGCGAGTGGGACGATTACGGAAGGCTGAGCCAATGAAAAAACGCAGCGACGAGGCTGCGCATCATTCATTGGATTGGCAGGGGCGGAAGGAATCGAACCCTCACCAAAGGTTTTGGAGACCTTTGTTCTGCCATTAAACTACGCCCCTATTGCCCTCGATGGCTCGACGGCAAGCGAGATTATAAACCCCGCACGATTTTGGAAACAAGACCCATATCCACTTTTCCGGCGTAATTGGCCTTGAAGTGCTTCATCACGGAGGGCATGGATTTGTCATCCAAGGAGTCGATGATCTTCCTGATCTCGCCCTCGCCCATCATCTTGGGCAAGAAGGAAACGATCGCGTCCAGCTGCTCCTGGCAGGCTTTGCCGGAATCGGCCCTGCCGGCTTTGAGATAGCCGTCTCTCTCCTCTTCTAGCTCCTTCGAGAACTTCTGGAGGATGCGGACGACCTCGGCGTCCCCCACTTCTTTGCCAGAGCCGTTGGTTTTGGCCTCTTGGTAGCGCGAAATCACCATCGCGTAGGCGTTTCTTCTATTGGAATCGTGGGCCTTCATAGCCTCGATATTGGCTTTTCTGATGTCGTCGATAATCATGGGATGACCTCTCTTTCGCCTCTATTCTACCATCGCCAAAGAAGACGGAAGAAAGACTTGATCATTCCTCGTGGGCGAGCTCGTTCTTCTTCTTGCTTGAGTAATAAAGGATCTCCTCGCGGACGTTGGAGATGCCGTAGAAGAGAGGGAAGATCTCTAGACGGCCAACCAAGCAGCCGATCGATAGGACCCAAAGCAAAGTGCCGTAGTATTCCGGGTACTTGGCCCCGTAATAGACGTAGTCGGTCATCGAGAGACCGGTGTTGCTCATCGCGCTCGCCACGTTGAAGGCCGCGACCTCGGAATCGATCTCGGGCAGGAAATTCAAAATGATGATGGAGGCGATGAAGAAGCCGAGGAAGAGCACGGTGTATTGGCTCGCTTCCTTCACGGTTGCGTCGTCGATCTCGCTTTCCTCGCCATAGCGATAAGTGCGATGGGGATGGAGGATGCGGGAGGGGGAATTCTGGTAGCGCATCCTGTAATAAAGGTCCTTCAGCATGATGCAGACGCGGTATTGCTTGATCCCTCCGCCGCAGCTCCCCGCTCCGCCTCCGATCACCATGAGGACGGTGCCGACGTAGATGAGCGGCTTGCCCAGCTCAAGCATCCTGCTCATCGAGGTGGAGGCGAAGCCTGAAGTGGTCGCGCAGCCCACGATGTAGAAGACGCTGTCCATGATGTTGTTGTCGATGTTGTCGAGGTAATTCGACCCGTACTTGTAGATGCTCCCGCAGGCGGAGATGAAGCAGCCGAGGAAAAGCGCGACGAAGAAGAAGCGCACCTCGTCGTCTTTGAAGAACTGCTTGAAGCGCCCGGTAAGCAAAAAGGTGTGCAAGACGAAGGAGATGCCCGAGAGGATGACGAGCACCAAGACGATGATCTGGATCGCCAGAGGATTGGCCTCGTACAGCCCGTTGGTCACCCCCGCCCCCGAATAATAGGCGATGTTGCTGCTTCTAGGCGAAAAGCCCCCGCCGGAGAGCGCGGCCATCGAGGTGGTCGCCGCGTCGAAAGGCTCCATCCCGGCGAAGAACAAGGCAAGCGCCCCGACCGCGGTGTAGAGGATGTAGATGCCGAAGATCCGCCCGGCGCTCCGCTTGAGGTTGGGCAGTAGCCTGTCGCCATGGCCTTCGCCGACGTAAAGCGACATGCCCGCGCTGTTGC
The DNA here is from genome assembly GCA_963588055.1 of Erysipelotrichaceae bacterium. Classification (GTDB taxonomy): domain Bacteria; phylum Bacillota_I; class Bacilli_A; order RFN20; family CAG-826; genus Alloenteromonas. Next base: position 9,849 of record CAVAGB010000007.1, read on the forward strand.
CTAGCACCATCGAAAGCAGAAGGACCAAGCCGACGCCTCCGACGAACTGCATCTCCGCGCGGTGGAAGGTGTATAGATGGGGGCAGAATGAGCCGCCTAGCTGCAAAGTGTAAAGCGAGGCGCTGTCGGGGGAATAGACGAGCCTCCCGTCGACGAAATCCTTGAAGCAAGTGAGGCCGGTCGTGCTATAGGCCGAGGCGCTTTCGAAGAAGGACTCGGTGAAGGTCATGCTCATGTTCCCGGAAAGATAGGCGAGATAGAAAGGGAAAGCCCCCGAAAGCACGGCGGCGATCCAAATCAAGACCAAAAGGGCGCTGTTCTCGTTGCGCGCGAAATTCGCCCTCTGCCTTTTGAAGATGAAGAAGAAATAAAGGAAGAGGCCGAGCGCTATGTCGAAAAGGGCGGGGTAGGCGAAATAGCTCCAGCCCTTCGCCTCGTCGTGGTAAAAGATGAGCAAAGCAAGAGGCAACGCGGTCAAAATGCCGATGAGCACCAAAAAAATCCCGAGGTATCCGAACACCATCCTCGGGCCCATGACCGTTTTGCCGCTGTTCTCTTGGCGTCTCATTTTGCCCCTTCGCTTTTGTCTTTCGAGGGTTTCTGGGCCTTGCCCGCGACCTTGGAGACGATCAGCCCGCTCTTCTGCTTCTCCTGGCGGATGAAGTTCATGACCTTCCTTTGGTCGGTCGGGGCGCAGACGAGGAGGAGGTTGTCTTTGGGGAGAATGATGGTGTCGCCTTTCGGGATGATGACGTCCGGGGTGCGGTAGATGCAGGCGACGGAGACGTAGCTTGGGAAGCGGCAATCCTTGAGGGCGAGCCCAGCGATGCGGTACTTCGAAAGCACCACCGCCTCGATCATCGTGATCTTGTCGTTCTCCAAGGAGAGGGTCTTAAGCATCGAAGCCAAAGAGGTCTCGCTTTGGACGGATTGGCCGAGGAGGTAGGTCGCCGAGATGACGCTGTCGATGCCCATGGCTTTGTAGAGGTCGACGTTCTTAGGGTTGTTGACGACGCAGATGCATTTCTTCGCGTCGAAGACTTGCTTGGCCATGAGGCAGGAGGCGAAGTTATCCGTGTCCTTGTCGCAAAGCGAGATGAAGGCGTCGGCGTTATAGGCGTCTGCCTCCTCGAGGCTTTTCCTGCGCCAGGGCTGCCCGACGTAGACTGGGACGCGGTAGCGTTTCATGATGATCTCGGCCTCCTCTTGGGAGGAATTGATGACGATGAGCTCGTTCTTCTTGTCCTTGAACATGGACACGATGAACTCGGCCTGAGGGCCGCCGCCGGCGATGATGATCTTCATTGCTTGTCCACCCCCGCGCGAAGTAAAGAGAAGCGGTCAAGCGACAGCTGGAAGGGATAGATGGCCTTGATCGGCATGCCTTGAATGAGAAGGCCTTTGTCGGGATCGTCGAAGCGGACGTAGATATAAGGGACCTCGAACTTCTTGCAGCAGATGTAGGCGAGGTAGAGGTTCACGTTGTCGTCTCCCGTGGTGATGATGACTTCGTTGGCGTTCTCCACCCCCGCGTCGACGAGCTCGTCGATGTCGGTGGTGTCGGCGGCGATGGTGATGCCTGAAAAAGCGTCGTTGAGTTTCTCGAAGGAGCTTTTGTCCGAGTCCATGACGACGACGTTGCCGCCCATTTGGGAGGAGTAGTTCGCGATTGAGGCGCCTAGCCTCCCGCAGCCTAAGACGATGGTGAGATTGCGCATAAGTTTTGCCTCGAAAAGTATAGTCTCCCTTCAGGGAGAGGGCAACGCGAAAGGAAGTGGACCTTCAGTTTGAAGGAATCATCAAAAGAGCGAATCGCTCAATAAGAATTTCTCAAAACTCAGCGCTTGGATGGACGACGGTATCTCCTCTTGCAAGCGATTGTTGGCGAAAACAATCAGTTTCTGCGCGGAATTCGGTGCCAGAAGCAGATTACCGAGTTCCCTCTCTCGGTTTTTCTCTTCCAAAGTGTGCACGGCCTGAACATAGAAGGTCATTTCCTTGCTTTCGAAGATGAAATCGATCTCCCCAGTTTCGCCATTTGGCTTCAAAACGAGACCTCCATGAGGGTTGATTCCCCTTGACCGAAGCTCGAGGTAGATGGCGTTTTCTATCGCCGCTGCGCTTCTATACACTTCACTCGCCTCGGATATGACATTCAAAAGGCCGAGGTCGAAGCAGTATTTCTTTATGCGGTGATCCATGAAATCGGCTTCTGGCCGTTCCTTCTCCCCGCGAGAGAGTTGAAAATCGCAAACCAAGAAAGAAGATGAGATGGCTTCGATGAAGTCGAGTATCTCCTTCTTCAGCAGAAGCACCTGTTCCCTATTCAAAACGGATTTCCTCGTAACCCCCTTGATGATCTGAGATTCGCTCAAGGGGGAAGTCAGATTGGAAAGCATCCTGACGAGGATCTTCTCCTTTTCGATGTTGGAGAGGTAGCGCCCTTGGAACCTTTCCTTTATGTCGACCAAATAGGTGTCACAATAAAGCTCTTCGAGGAGGTCCCTTCGCTCCCCTTCCTTCCTCTTCAGGACCATTGGAATCGCTCCATATTCCAGATAATCCTTGGCATCATAATCCGGAAGGCGGCTTCGGATTTCCCGAAACGAGAGCGGGCGGAGGAAGATCGCTTTCGCTTTTTCCTTGAACGCCTTCCTGATGTCGTCAGAGAGAGTTTTGCTGTTGGAACCCGTCACAAACAGATTGATTCCGGGATTGCGCTTGGCGAATGAAATCAAAACATCCGCATACCCCTCCCCCGCCATTTGGATCTCGTCCACGAATATGAATTTCGTCCCTCTGAAGGAAGCCTCCTCTAGCAAATCCCGCAGCGAAGCAGAGTCCCTCACTTTCTCATGAGGGCCCGACAGGTCTGCTTTGAATATATCGGCGGGGCGATAACCGCGCCGAAGCAACGCGCTATAGAAAAGTTCATTAAGCAGATAAGTCTTTCCAGCGCCTCTTAATCCGGCCACGACTTTGATTTTCGAAGCATCTTCCGCGGATGAAAGCAGCTCCTGCAGTTCGATTTTCCTCTCAAAGACAATTTCCCTCGCCATAGATTCGCAGGCCCTCCTTCAACAGAGTTTCCAACGAATAGTAGATCAGCCCATCGTCACCGTATCTCACCCCGCCGAGAGCGTCCAAACTGACGATCACCTTCGGCAAAGAGGAAGGGGCGAGCCTGGCTTTTTCCACCAAATCGTCGGCCAAACTCTCTCCCGGGAAAAGAAGGAAGGACCATCCGTTTTTCTTAACGAGGAATCCCGCATCCGTATCGCGGCAATAAGTCTTTCGGTTCCGCTGAGACTCATAGATCGCCTTTTTCACGTCCCAGCGGTCGTAAAGGAGCTTCGCGATGAGGGCGGAAGCCACGCAAAGGTCCGTCTTCTTTTTACCTCTAGCAACAATTTTATAGTAACGTCCGTCAATCGGAAAAACGACTTTGCCTGAGATCGCCCTTTTTTGTTTGATGTCCCATCGTTCGATGAAATAGCAAATGCCCAATCCTTCTATTCTCTCGATGACCGCCTTCGAACGATACCAAGAAAAGGGTTTTTTTGTCTTTTTGCTGATTTCTTTGGCCAAGCCGCATTCAGTCAGAGGCTTCGCGTCGTGACGAAGAATCGCCGCAAGGCAAGCCGTTTCTAACCTGTTCAAAGTCTCCAGGTTCTTCGCGACAACGTCCTCATCGAGATCGTTGCAGGTCAAAAAGCCAAAAGCATCGGAGTTAGGATGCTTCTTCAAATAATCGGTGTATAGGGTGGATGGGAAATGAGATGTTTCCAGCCTCCCGCGAATCAAGGTCTGCTTTTCGAGCGAATGAACCGGGAAAGCCGTTTGGGCGATTGCGAAAAGGTCTATGTTCTTCCTTCTCGCGCATAAGTTCACGAGCGCGTCAAAATCAGCGAAATCCCAAAGATCCTTCGCCAAGACGAAGACCCGCCCATTCTCGCTCGTGTTCGAAAGACACTCTTTTTTTATCTCTTCGGATGTTAGGTCTCTGGTATCAACGATTTTGGCTTGCGGATGCTCTCTTTCTAAGCGCGATCTCAACGTTTCGAAAAGGAAAGCCTCATTCCCGGCTCCATAAGCGCCGTAGATGATTTTGACCATTCCGTCACCGACGGCGTTTATAAGAAAATCAATCAACGCTTCTTTCATATGCCGATTTTATTTAATGTTTTCTTGCTCGTCAAGTTTTTACTAAATTCATAATATAAAAGAACGGGCATGCCGAACGAATACCGCCTATTTGACTCTTCGACCCACATGACTAAAAAACGCCGTGACGGCGTTTTTGGCTTTGGCTAGTTCAAACTATCCAGGGATCAGATCATCGCTCAGCCGCAATGAGGTGAGCATCTCGGTCTTCGGGTATTTGGCGCTTATCTCGGCGTATTTGGCCTTCGTGTCCTTCTTCTTCAAGCCTTTGAAGCCGAGGTCGCGATAGCGGGCCAGGCACCACTTCACGTACTCGTATGTCCCTTGGCTCATGTAATAATTCTTCGCGTGTTTGACGAAATAGTCGTAGGTGGTCTCGGGTTTGAAGCCTTTGGGGTTGTAGTTCTTGGAGGCGCTGATCATGTCGCAGACGTATTCGGTCGCATAGACCCAAGGCATCGTCCTGACGATGATGCGGCCGCAGAAGAAATCGGTCCAGTATTCCCAGTGGTGCTTGTTCCTCTTCGTGTGGTGCTGGCAGATGGAGGAGAAGTAGCCGTTGACGAGTCGCTCCTCGTAGACGGGGGAGTGGTCGCCTGCGTAATGCAGGGCGGAATTGTGGAACTCGGTATAGCCGTATTTGGTGAGGTCATGCCTGAGGCAATGCCAAAAGATGCCGCAGTGGAAGCCGTTTCTGATCACCATGTGGCGATGGTGGGTGATCAGCAGGAAATGGCGGAAAGGATGGTAGCCCGCTTTCATAGTTCCCCTCCCAATATGGCGGACAGCGCCTGCCCGATGTCATCCCGCAGAACATAGTCGAAACGGTCGTCAAGAGGGGTCGGCTCGGCGTTGATGAGCACGCTTTTGCCGCCTGAGAAATATCCGGGCAGCATCGCGGCCGGCTGGACTCTGAGGCTAGTGCCCCCCACTATCAGAAGATTGGCGAACCTCGTCGCGTTCATCGCCCCAAGGAAGGCGTCTTCGGGCAAGGCCTCCTCATAGAGGACGACGTCGGGCTTGATGACGCCCCCGCAGGAGCATCTAGGGACGCCATGGTGCTTGATCTCATCCAAGGCGTAGCGCTTCCCGCAAGTTGGGCAGGTGTAGCTCGCGGTGCTCCCATGGATCTCAAGCACGCGCTTCGAGCCCGCTTTTTGATGCAGGCCGTCGATGTTTTGGGTGATGATCGTGAGCTTGTTGGGGTGGCGTTTCTCGAAATCCGCCAAAGCGAGGTGGGCGAGGTTGGGCTTCGCGGAGAAGGAAACCATCGTCGACCAGTAGAAATCGTAGAAGGTCTCCGGGTCTTCCTCGAAGAAAGAAAGGGAGAGCATCTCCTCGTATGGGCGGCCGTATTTCGAGCGCACGTTATAAAGCCCTTCGGGCGAGCGGAAATCCGGTATCCCCGAGGCCGTGGAGACCCCCGCGCCGCCCAAAAAGACGATGCGTTTGGCGTCTTTGACGAGTTTTCTAAGCTCCCCGAGCGTCTCTTCGTCCATGCTCATTTCCTCTTGGCGAAGACCCTGGAGAGGACCTCGCCTTGGAATTCCTCTTTGGGAAGGGGAGCGCTCTTTCCTTCCTCGGCGAGCTCAAGCTCCTTCTTGAAAAGCGAGGCGAGGACGTCGATCGCGCGGTTGGTCACCCCGTCGTTGTTCACGATGAGGTCCGCGTAGATGCTCGAAGGCTCGACGACCTCGTCGTACATCGGCTGCACGGTGGCGAAATACTGCTTCACGATGCCCTCGAATTCCCTTCCCCTCTCCTCGGAGTCGCGGATCAGGCGGCGGAGGAAGCGCCTCTCGGCGGAGGCGGAGATGAAGACGCGGAGGTCGCCCATCTGGCGGAGCTCTTTGTCGACGAGGGCCATGATGCCCTCGATCACGACCAATTCCCTCGGGGCGATCTCCTCGATCTTATCCGAGCGCGTCCTCTCCACGAAATCGTAGACGGGCTTCTTGATGGCCTCCCCTCTTTTCAAGGCGGCGACTTGCTCCCTCATGAGCTTCCAATCGAAGGCGCGGGGATGGTCGTAATTGACCTTAAGCCTCTCCTCCGCGCTCATCGCGGACTGGTCCTTGTAATAGTCGTCCAAAGTCAGGTGGGTGATCTTCTCCCCTCCCACTTCGGCGATGACTTTCTTCGTGAGGTAGCTCTTGCCTGAGCTGGAGCCTCCCCCGATGAGTATGAGCCTAGGCATGTCTTTTCCCCTCTATCTCATTCAAAGCGCTCTCCACCCCGGCTAAGTCCGAGCAGGCATAGGGCGCGCCCGTCCAATCGGGTTTGATGAAACCATGCTCGCGGAAGGAGGCAAGGAGATCGCATACGGGATCGTAGAACCCGTTCACGCTGAAAAGGATGACCCCTCCTTTAGCCTGCCCCAGCCCGATGTCGGTCATGGCTTCCGAGATCTCATCGAGGGTCCCGATGCCCCCGGGCAAAGCGATGAAGCAATCCGCGAGGTCGATCATCTTCTGCTTCCTCTCCGACATCGTCTCGGTCATGATGAGGGCGGTTATGGAATCGGTGACGGCGCCAGAGTCCAAGAAGAAGCGCGGCTCCACCGCGATCACTTCTCCCCCAGCCTGAAAAGCAGCGTCGCTCAAGACGCCCATCAAGCCTTTCCTCGAGCCGCCGTAAACCAAGGTGTCGCCCCGCTTTGCGAGGAATTCCCCAAGCTCCTTGGCGGCTTTAGAGAAAGAAGGGTCGTCGCCTAGACTCGACCCGCAGAAAACGCAAACTTTCATAACGCGTCCATTGTTGCCCTTTTTCTTCCTCAATGGAAGAAGGAATGCGCTTTCCTTTTTCCTCCTTCTCTTTACAATTGTCGCCATGAGAACCATATCCAGCCAAACGCTCACCGGGGAAAGAGCGGCCTTCAAAGCCAAAGACACCCTGTTTTCCTCTTGCCGTTTCGAAGACGGGGAATCCCCGATCAAAGAGGCGAGGAACATCGAGGTCGTCTCCTCCTCTTTCGCCTACAAGTACCCTCTTTGGTATGGAAAGAACCTCCATGTGAAGGATTCGACCTGCGAGGAAAGCGAGCGCGCGGGGATCTGGTATTCGAAGGACGTCCGCTTCGAGGATTGCATCATCGACGGGCCGAAGAACTTCCGGAAATGCCTGGGTCTGGCCTTGAGGCGTTGCAGCTTCTCCGACGCTCAGGAAACGCTATGGTGGAACGAGGATGTCGAACTCGATCAGATAGAGGTCAAAAACGGCGCCTATTTCGGGATGGGCAGCAAACGTATCCAGACAAATAGGCTGGTTTTGCAGGGAAATTACGCCTTCGACGGATGTGAGGACGCTCTCATTGAGAACTCGGATCTGGATACGAAGGACGCCTTCTGGAACTGTAAAAGGGTCACGCTTAGGAACTGCCGGGTCAAAGGGGAATACTTCGGATGGAATTCCGAGGACGTCACCCTGATCAACTGCCGCATCGAATCCCATCAAGGCTTCTGCTACATGAAGAACATCAAGCTCATCGGCTGCGAGGTGGTTAACAGCGACCTCACCTTCGAATACTGCTCAAACATCGACGCGGAGATCACCACGGACCTCGATTCCGTGAAGAACCCCCTATCGGGCAAGATCAAAGCCAGATCCATCGGCAGCATCATCCTCGATGACGATGAAGTCGACCATAGCCTCACGGAGATCATCTGCCAATGAAATACGATTTCGACCGACTATTGGATAGACGCGAAGAGGATTCCGTCAAATGGGACTGCTTGGAGAATGAGCTCCCCATGTGGGTGGCCGACATGGATTTTGAGGTCGCCCCATCCATCACCGAAGCGATGAAGGGAAGGATCTCCCACCCCTGCTTCGGCTATTCGGAGACGCCGAAGAGGTGGGCCTCTTCCTACGTCGATTTCTGGAAGGCGGAATTCGATGCCGATCTCAAAGAGGAGGCTTTGCTTTTCTCCCTTGGCATCATCCCATCTTTGTCCACCTCGATCCGCGCTTTCTCAAAGCCAGGGGACGAGGTCGTCTTGCTCACCCCCGTCTACAATGTCTTCAACCATTCCGTCGAGAACAACGCCCGCGTCGCCGTCCCATGCTCGTTGAGGAATGAGGAGGAACATTACTCAATCGATTGGGTTGCCTTAGAGAAGGCCCTAAGTTCTCCGAAGGCCAAGATTCTCATCCTTTGCAACCCCCATAACCCCGTGGGGAGGGCGTGGACGAAAGAGGAGCTCAGCCGCATCGCTTCCTTATGCGAAAGGCACGGCGTGCTCGTAATCTCCGATGAAGTCCACGGACCGATCTCCGCCTCAGAATCCCCTTATGTCCCTTACGTTTCTTCCTGTCAGAACGCAAGAAGAAACTCCATCACCCTCCTCGCCCCGACGAAGGCCTTCAACGTCGCGGGGGTCCAAACTTCCGCTTGCTACGTCGAGGATGAAGGGCTGAGGAAGAAACTCGCATTCGCCTTGAACGCCGACGAGGTGATGGAAGGCAATTTCCTTTCCTACCAAGTCGCCGTATCTTGCTTCGATGGAGGCAGGGAATGGCTGAAGCAGATGAACGATTACGTTCAGGGGAATTACCGCTTCGTCCTCTCCTATTGCTCCTCCCATCTCCCGAAGCTGAAGATCGCCCCTTTAGAAGCGACTTACCTCATTTGGGTCGATGTCTCCTCCTACGAAGAAGACGACGTCGCTTTCTGCGATGCCCTGCGGAAGGAAACCGGGCTTTGGATCACCCCAGGATCGGTCTATGGGGAAGAAGGCAAAGGCCATGTTCGCATCAACCTCGCCTGCCCAAGGAGCAGGGTCGAGGATGGGATGAGGCGCCTGCTTTCTTATTGCGAAGGGCTTAACTGAGACGAAAAAGCCGCAAATCCCAATCGAAAAAGGCGCCCAGGAGGATGGGCGCCTTGAGGAATGGTCTTAAGGAATCTTCAGCGGTTCCTGACGAGGTAATACCGATCCACTTTCCGCTCGTAGATGATCTGATAGGACAGTCCTTCCTTCACGAGGAAGGAGCGGATGTCGGCCAGATAACGCGCGAAGCGCAGTCCCGAGATGGAGAATTTCTTCATGATCTCCTGCTTGGAGATGCTCTTATTGACCAGCAGGCAATGATATATATGGAGAAGGATGTCGCTTTTTTTCATACCCAAAACGCTTCTTTGCTTTCGTTGTTCAACTGCCATCATTATCCAGTTCTTAACTCCCTCGAAAAAGGTGCACTCGGACTAAATAATAGGGTCAATTTCATATGGAAAACGGTCTGGTTATCCAAAATGGATACTGAAAAGGCGTCGAGGCGTCGTAGCGAAGGAAGGGAAGGGAAGTCCGAGGAGTCTCTTGCTAACGATCACGAGCGAGCCTATCTTAGAGCGGAAGATTTTCCTGGAGACAACCATGACCATCAATTTCTTAGGCGATTCGATCACGGAAGGGATCGGAGCGGATTCCCCCTCCCTTGCCTATCCCTCCGTCTGCTGCTCTTTGCTTGGGGCGAAGGAGGGCAATTACGGGCTGGGCGGAACGCGCATCGCCAGGCAAAAAGCGAGCGTCGGCGACAACCCCGATGAGGATTTCCTCCTCCGCGCGAGGTGGATGAACCCCTGCGACTTCCTCTTCGTCTTCGGCGGCACGAACGATTACGGCCACGGGGACGCGCCTTTGGGGAGAAAGGGCGAGGACACCCCCTGGACTTTCTATGGGGCATTAAGGTGCCTCATCGAATACCTCTTGGGGGCAAAAGGTCTAAGGAAAGAGCAGATCTGCTTCGTTTTGCCCCTCCCCCGCTTCAATGAGAACAGCCCCCGCGGGGACGGCTCGGTCACTTGGACGGACAAGCCGCCTCTAGAAACCTACCGCCATTCGATAGAAGAAATGTGCGAGGAATATGGGATTGAGGCCCTTCGCCTCACAAGCCTAGAGATGCCCGATACCGATAAGCCAAGCGAACATTATCGAGACGGCCTCCATCCGAACAATGTGGGTCACCGCCTGATCGGCGAAGAGCTGGCCGCCTATCTCAAAAAGAAGGGTTTTTGAGCCTTTTCATTGCAAAAAGCCCGCAAAAGTCAGAAATCTTCCAGATAGATGGAGAAAGTCACGACCGGGAAGCCGCGCGAGAAATCCGTTTTGGTAACTTTCCCAATCAAAGACTTTCCTGCATCGAGAAGCCTTTTGAAGATCGCTTGGTCTCCTTCTGGGACGTAGCCGATCTGACCTTTCGGAGAGAACACCTGCACTTCATCGGGCTCGTATTTGCTTTGGTTGTAGCGGAACTCGAGTCTCTCCCCGACTTTCAAAGCGAGCAAGGCGGTCTTGTCTAAGAGCTTATAAGTCCCTGCGAGGTTCCCATCGAAAAGAAGGATCTCCTTCTTGAGGGGCTTAAGGAGGGCGTCGATGCTCCCCTTTTCTTCTTTGAGGGCGAGTTCCTCTTTTTTGCTGATCAGATCTTTTCCCATCATGCCTCACCCACTTTCCGAGACAGCAGCAAGGCGAGCCTGCCTTCGAGTTCCCCTTTGAAAGACTCATACTCTTGGCTTTGCTTCGATAGATCGATGAGCAGTTCTTTCCCTTTGTCGGCGTCGTCGAGATAGACGTGATAAAGATAGGGGTTGGTGGTCTCTATCTCATGGATCTGCTCTTTCGCCGCCTCGATCTTCTCTTCTAGGTCCTCTATCTCCGCCTCCTCTTCTTTGAAGTGGAGCCTCGCCAGATCGAAAAGCTCGATAAGGCGCGGGAGGTCGTTGTCTTTGTATGCTTTCAAGGCGTGGTCGTAGACGCTATAGGCCAAGGGGTCGCTGGCGCGTTCGGGATGGAGGTCAGGATGGACCATTTTCACCAGGGAGCGGAAAAGCGATCTCAGTTTGTCCATCGATTCGGGATCTAGAAACAGCCCGTCATGGCAGGCTTCGGCATGCCTTTTCTTCCCCGCGGCCGAGATGTATTCGAAATAGGCTTCGGTGCAGTTGCTCTTCGCGTAGGCGTTCATCTCCTCTTCGTTTGGGGAAAGGCCTTGGTTCCTCATCTTTTGGCAGTAGGCGATCTTCGCCTTCAGCTCTGCGCAGGCAAGCTTCAGTTTTAGCAAAGCGAGCAAGGGCTCGCCGAATTTAAGATAGTATTCCTGCTCGATGAATCTGCAGTCCTTCTCAAGCTGCGCCTTATACATCAATAGGGATTCGTATTCTTTCAGATTCATTGCTCTTTTCTCCTCAATACGTATTGCTTTTCGTATTCGAGGGAATAGACGTTCTTCCCTCCCACGACCCCTTTTCGAAGGAAATCCTCAATCGAGGCGAAAACCTTCCCATCGAGCCTCACGCGGATCTTCCCTTCGTCTTCGAAAGAGGAGATCTCGTGGAACTCGCCCTTATAGAACAAGGAGTATTCGCTTGGGGTCTTGAGGCAATGGAACAAATTGAATAGCTCTGGGTTCTCCCTATCGATGAGATTCAGCTGGCCAAGAAGGGTCTCGATCCTCCTCGCGACGATGAAATTCCCCCAAAAGGCGCTGTAATAGATGCGTTGGACGATGTAGGAACGGCCTCTCCAAAGCATCGCCTCCGCCTCTTCGTTCTCCCCACGCTGCATATCCAGATAAGCAAGGCGATGGGCGATCTCGGGAATGGGGTCGAATAGCTTTTGACTGTCTTCAAGCTCCTTCCAAAGCCCACGAAGGATCTCTTCGTATTTGGCCTCGTCCTTTTCCACGCCGAGGCCTCTTTCGTACATGTCGGCGATCTTCATCGCAGCCTCTTTGTCGCCTAGTTCTTTCGCCTCGGAGAAATAGCGGAAGGCTTTTCCGTAGTCTGGGCTCCCCACGCGCCCATAGAAATAGATGAAGCCCAGCCCATCGGCGATCCCTTTGTCCCCGTGGTCGTAGGCGGCGAGATAGTATTTCTCGGCGAGCTGGTATTTCTCTTGCTCGTAGTAGATCCCTCCGAGATACCCCATCGCCCAAGCATCGCCTTCGACGTCGCAAAGATAATGGAGGGCCTCCATCCTTTGATAGGCGTCGCTTTCGCTCAAGGGGCATCTGCGCTCCTTGCGCTCAATGCTCTCGATGATCTCGTGAGCCTGTTTCTTGTCCATGGCTTGATTATCCTTCCAAAAGAAAAGAAGAGGAAGCCTAACCTTACCCTTTTGCGCCTGTTGGGCGAAAAGCGATATCGAAAAAGCTGCAGAACCCGTCTAGCTCGACAAAGGACGGCTTCCCGCGGCAAAAAAGCGGACCCTTTTAGGCCCGCTAAGAAGCGATGGTTCTACCTTTGGACGCGTCCGGAGCCGTCCCCGCCCATCAGGGCAAGCACTTCTTTCTCGGAGACCAGATTGAAATCGCCCGGGATCGTGTGCTTGAGCGCGGAAGATGCAACGGCGAATTCAAGAGCCTTTCCCTGGTCGTCTGGCCAGCTGAGCAAGCCATGGATGAGGCCGCCAGAGAACGAATCCCCTCCCCCGACGCGATCGATGATCGGGAGAATATCGTAATGCTTGGACTCGTAGAAATCCTTGCCGTTGTAGATCAGGGCCTTCCAGCCGTTATGGCTCGCGGAATAGGACTCGCGCAGAGTCGAAACGACGTATTTGAAGCCAAACTCCTTAGCCATCTGCTCGAAGATCTTGTGATAGCCTGAGGCATCGGTCTTCCCACCCGTCACATCGGCGTCAGGCTTGAAGCCGAGGCAAAGCTCCGCGTCTTCTTCGTTCCCGATGCAGACGTCGACGTAGCGCATAAGCGGGCGCATGATCGAAATCGCCTTCTCCGAGGTCCAAAGCTTCTTGCGGAAGTTCAAATCGCAGGAGACGGTGACGCCGTGCTTTTTGGCCGCGATAAGGGCGAGGCGGAGATTCTCAGCCGATTTGTCGCTGATGGCCGGGGTGATACCGGACCAATGGAACCAGGCGGCCCCTTCGAAGATCTTGTCGAAGTCGAAGTCCTCGGGGTCGGCTTCGGCAATGGAGGAATGAGCGCGGTCGTAGATGACTTTGCTCGCCCTCATGGAAGCGCCGGATTCGAGGTAATAGATGCCCAGGCGGTCGCCGCCTCTAGCGATGTAATCTTCCTTCACCCCATAGCGGCGAAGCGCGTTCACCGCGCATTGGCCGATCTCATGGGCCGGGACTTTCGAAACGAAATAGGCCTCATGGCCGTAATTCGCGAGCGAAACCGCCACATTGGCCTCCCCTCCGCCATAGCAGGCGTCGAAGGATTGGCACTGCACAAAACGCGAGTTCCCAGCTGAGGACAGTCTCAGCATGATCTCGCCCATCGTCACTACTTTCGCCATTATCGGTTCTCCTTGATGATTCTTCTTGCCTCGAGGCAATTATTGATCTGCTCTTCAGGGGTTCCTTTCAAAAGCCAGGAACCGCCGCAAGCGATGATCTTGTCGCATTTCACGAACTCCGCCAGATTGGAGTTGTCCACCCCGCCCGTAGGCATGAACCTGCAGGAAGGGAAGGCGGCGCCGAGCGCCTTGATGGCTTTCAACCCGCCGAAGACTCCGGCTGGGAAGAATTTCAGAGTCGAGATCCCGTTCTCTAGGGCCATCATGATCTCGGTGGGCGTCACCACGCCAGGGAGATAAGGGACGCCTTTCTCTTTGCAGGTGTCGCAAACGCTTTGGGAGAAGCCGGGGGAGACGATGAATTTGGCCCCGCAGGAGATGGCCTCCAGGCATTGCTCCCTGTTGATGACCGTGCCGGCGCCGATGAGGACGTCGGGGAATTCCTTGGTGGCGAGTTTTATGCATTCGGCGGCGCAGGGGGTTCTGAAGCAGATCTCCGCGATCGGGATGTCTCCTTTCACCAATGTGGTCAAAGCAGGCACCGTGTCTTCGACTTTCTTCAGCACGACGACGGGGACGACGCCTATCTCGTGCACTTTGTCCAATACGCTCATAAAGATCCTCCGCATGGGACAATTCTACCCGATTGGGCGAAGGAGGATTCCTTTTCTATCGAAAACGCCTAATTTTCCAATCATTTTTGATGAATTTAAGAATGAAGGGGTAGGCGCTTTGCGGATAAGGGAAGCCGCAGAACATCCGATTTGGCCCTGCGTTTCATAAAGAAAACCCGCGTTTTGCGGGCTTTTCGTCAATAGCAGATGGTGTTTCCGTTTTTGCCTTTCGCCTCGTAGAGCTTCCGATCGGCGAGATGGTAGAGGCTATCGAAGGTGGCCTCGGCGATGCCATCGTAATGGGCGACGCCGACGGAAGCGCGGATGACGAAGTTGTCCCCCGCCGCATCCAGACGGATGCTGTTGACCTGGGCGAAGAGGTTCTTCACCGCGAGCTCGCCGTCCTCTTTGCTTTGGGAATGGGTGGAGTAGACGGCGAATTCGTCTCCGCCTAAGCGCATGACGATATCGTCTTCCTTCAGATTCTCCTTCAGGGTCTTGGCGAATTTGGCGATAGCCTCGTCTCCAGCCATGTGTCCATACGTGTCGTTGATGTGTTTGAAGTCGTCGAGGTCAATGATCGCGAAGGTGCCAGCCTCCTTCTTGGCGAGCTTCTCATCGATCAGTTTCTCGCCGTAGTAGCGGTTGGAAAGCTGGGAGAGGGAATCGGTCTCGCTTAAGATCTTCAGATCGTCTTTGGCGGCGTTAAGGTGGTTAGCCTGGATGGAGAACATGAAGAAGACGATGGAGAAGACCGCGGCGGTGATGCCCAACCCGTGGATGTCGTATTCGCTTTCGAAGATGATGGCCGTGGCCGCGTAAACGAGCAAAACGGCAACCAGGGACACGCTGATTTTCCGGTTGTAGGTCTTGGTGAGGATGATGAAGACGATGGTCTCGATCATGTAGAAATAGCAGACGATCGGGGAAACCCAGTTCAGATTCAGCGATCCGCCGTGCCAGTTGTTTTGCGCGTCGAAGTAGAAGACCCAGTCCGTGCCGAAGGCGAGCTGCTGCACGAGGACGACGACGACAAGGGGGAAGAGGTCCAGAAAGGCGAGCTTGTTGCCTTTGAGCATCGTGTCTTCCCTAAGAAGGTAGACGAAGGGGTAAATAAGGGCGGGGCGGATGATGTAGCCGGCCGCCGACATGACGACGCGCCAAACCGTGTAATGGTCGAGCGATTGCAAAGCGAACTCGATGTTGTAGCAGACTAGCTCAGCGATCTCCAAGCCCACCGTCGCGAAGAAGACGATCCTCTCCTTTTTGGTGAAGTTCTTCCCGATGAGCAAAATCATCATTTGGAAGACTACGCCGGCGATCGGGGCGAGGTTGTATGTGATGAATGTTTTGAAATCCATGATGTTTCGCAACGAGGTTTCTATATCAATTATACTATAAGAATAAAAAGAACTCCCAACTTTTCAATGAGAGCTCCGACGTTTTCTTCTGGTGACCCGTACGGGATTCGAACCCATGAATGTATCCTTGAAAGGGATATGAGTTAAGCCACTTCTCCAACGGGCCAAATAATGGCGCTCAGTATAGGGCTCGAACCTACAACCGATCGGTTAACAGCCGATTGCTCTACCATTGAGCTAACTGAGCGCGCTGCCCTAAACGGGCGAGACCTATTCTAAGCGCGGCAAAGGGGCTTTGCAACAACTTTCGAAAGAAAACCTGAGAGGCCAAAACCCTCGTCGGAACCGCCGATTCACTTGGCGGCGTCGAGTTTCTTTTCGATGGAAGAATAGAGGTCGGAGACGGTCTTGATCGAGGAAAGCTCCTCGGTCTCGAACTGGATCCCGTATTTGTCCTCGAGGGTCAGGCACATCTCGACGACATCCAAGCTGTCGAGCCCTAGATCCTTCAAAGACTTCGTCTCGTCGACGTGGAGAACATTGAGCCTCTCGGCGAAGCTCTGCTTGATTTCCGACATTACTTTGCTATCAGTCATAAACGTTATTCCTCGGGGGAATTATAAGCACCGGCCTCCCTTCTTCCAACAAAAAAGAACCCCGAAGGGTTCTATGCGACGAAGTTCTCTTCGACGTAGGCCACGCCGACGGCGCTGTCGACCTGGTCGCTGATTTTGTTGGCCGTCTTCTCGAAGACCGCGTAGAGGATGCCCCCGACGAGCGCGAAGATGCCGAGAACCAGCACCAAGCCAAGCAGCTGCCCTTTGATTTCACTCATGTTTCCACCTCCTTTCTATTTGATGTAATATCCGACGATCACGGAGCGTCTCACCGTGATTCTGAGTCTCTCTTTGGACAAGACCATGGGTGTGTAGTACTTGTAGAGGGTGAAGGTCATGGTCTCCCCCAGCGCGAAGCTCGCCGAAGCGTTGTAGGAGATATACGCGTCATGGGATTTGACTGTCTGGTACGTATTGCTCGAGATCGTTCCCTCTTTGCCAATTGCCCTAGCCACGATCAAAGCGAGCGCGTCTAAGGAAGAATGGATGGAGGATACCCCGATGATGTCGCCTCCTAGCAGCATCACCGACATCACAAAGACGAGCGAAAGCATCAATCCGAGTTTATAGGCCATCTAGCATCCCTCCCATGATCTCCATCAAAGCGAGCATCAGCATCAGCATCGTGAACCCCGCGCCAAGAAGGGGCAGAAAGGAAAGGTTGTCGAGCTTTTCCATGTGCTTCCTCTCCCTAAACGCTCTCTTTTGGTCCGAAAGCTTCGCGAACAGGCGCTGGAACTGGCTGAGGTAGACCCCGCTGCTCCCTTGATCCACCATTTGGTAGATCGCCAGCATCACCTCCCTGATCTCCAGCGAATTGAAATTCCCGGCGAAGGAAAGGTAAGGGAGCAGGGTCTTGTCGCGGGTTATCTGCATCAGCAGCCCCTCGAGGTGGTTCTTCACCCTCCCCTTCGCGTAAGGGAGGATCTCCTCGAAGGCGTTGTAGACGTTGAATCCGTCTTGGATGTAGATCGAGAAATAGGAGAAGAGCGTCACGAACTGCTCCTCATCCTCCTCGATCTCCTTCGTCTGCTTCCTGCTGCGGCTATTGAGAGTGAAGAAGAGCATCACCACGAAGAAGATGAGCGGGAAAAGGCACCAATACCATTGCCCCCTCCAGAGGTAAAGCACCGCCGCGACCGAGGCGCAGCAGATGAAGAGAAGGGCAAGGTAGCCGTATCCCTTCTCACCGTTTTGGGTTTTCTTTTGCTGCTGGCTCATTTTTTGCTCCTTTTCTTGGTTATGGCGATCCCTTTCTCCCCAGTGTAGACCTGGCAATAGATGAGCAAGCCGGAGAGCACGATGCCGAAATAGGTCGCTAGGCAGATCATGTAGGTGGAGGAAGCTGCGAGGGTGTCGTAGAAGGAAGACAAAGCGAAGCGGAGGAAGGCCACGATCGAAAGGGACATCACCCACAAAGTCATGTATTGGAAGAGCTTTCCGCGCGAGATCTTGCTTCTGCTCTCCGCTTCTTCTTCCACCCTCGTCGCCTCCTCAAGCAAGGAGGAGGCCAGAGTCAATATGTCCCCGCCCCTTTCTTCGTAGATCGTCACGATGGAAAGGAAAACCTCGAAAAGTTGGCTCTCGAAATAGGAGGATAGTTCATGGAGCCTGCCTTCGATGTCGTTGCAGGAGCAGGCCTCCATCACCTCCTTCATCTCCCCTTCCGCCCCTTCGCAGGAGACTTCGTAGGCCTTCGAGAGGCTCGAGGTGACCGAGCAAGTCGTCACGAAGGCGTTCATAAAGCGGTAGCACTCCTTTCTGACCCTTCTTTTTCTCTGCATCGAAAGCACCTTCGGATAGGCGAAGACCAGCAGAAGGAGGAAATAGGCGATCCCGACTATCCCGGTCATCGTCAGCTGGGCGGAAGCCAAGTAGCAGACGCCCCCGACGGCGACGGCCACGAGCAGACACACGAAGGCCCCGCTCATTCCTCGCCTTGGAAGAGGATTTCCATCTTCCCCTCCTTCAGATGCCCTATCTTCTTGATCCGCCTTCTGATCCCGTTCCCCTCTTTCTTCTTCCCGACCAAAACGAAAGCGGAGAAGTTCTCCTCCACGTCGTGGAGCAAATCGGAATAGACCATCGCGCTGCCCCTCATCTGGGCGAGGCGCGCTAAGCGGGAAGGCATGTTCTCCAGCGAGGAGCTATGGATCGTGAGGATGACCGGATGGCCGCTCATCGCGCAGCAAAGCGCCTCCCACATCTCCTCCCCCCTTGCCTCGGCCAAGACGATGTAATCCGGGTCGAAGCGGAGGGCCGCCTTGATGAGATTGGCTGCCGTGCCGCTTTTCCCGGAAGGGTCGATCACCCAGGTGGTGAGGTCGATCGGGGAGACGCCCCTGATGAGCTCAAGCTCCTCGACGTTGTCGATGACCAGAACGCGCGTTGCTTCCTCCAAGCGCAGCAAGAGGAATTTCTGCAGCTCCGTCTTCCCGCTTCCCGTCTCCCCGCCGATCACGATGCTTTGCCTTTCCTTCAAAAGGGAAAGCAGGATCTCCTTGCTGTTGCCTGGGAAGAAGGAATCGTCCTGGTCGAGGATCGTCCCTTTCCTCTCCACGCGGAGGGAGAAGGAATAGGATTTGGAGTCTTTTACCCTCGTAAGGGACATGAATGCCGCCGAAAGCCTGTATTTCCCGAAGCTCACGTCCAAGATGGGGTTGAGGTAGGAGAATTGCCTCTCCGAGATATTCGCGATCTGGCGCAGGAAAGCCCCGACGTCCTCCGGGGTGGCTTTGATGTTCTCCTTCCTCCTGCCCAGATGGACGGATTCGGAGAAGAACTCCTCGCCGTTGTAGGAAAGGTCGTTGATGCCTTCGATCAGCAAGGCCTCGCGGAGGAAGGAATTCTCAACGTAATGGCAAAGGGGGTTCTCGCTCATTCGCTATCCTCCACCAAGGTGAAATAGGCCGTCTTGTCCAACAGAGTCTTGTTCATCAGATAGCACTTGAGGCTGATGGCCACCCCCATCGGGGCCTCGCCTTCGTCTCCGCGGAACTCATAGCCCCGTACGTCGTAGATGTAGTTGCAGGTGTTGGCGAGCCTCTGATTCAAGTAGGATTTCGTGAAAGCATCGACTTTGCTGAGCGAGAAATAAGGGGCCGTCGCCTCGCCTTGGGCATCGATGTTGATCACGAAGAGCTCCATCTCGTAGGTGAAAAGGCCGTAAAAAGTCCGGTAAGCCCCCATGAAGCCGTAGCTGAAGCGGAAGGAGACGAAGCTGAAGGCGAGGAAAAGCATCGCCACAAGCATATTGCCCATCATTTCTCCTCCCAAACGATGGAATAGCCGCCTAGAGGCGCCTTCCCATCGTGATAAGCCTCTTTCCAAAACTCCACGGTCTCCTTCGCCGGCCCCAGGTTGCGGAGGATGATCTTCACATGCAGAGGCCTCTCTTCCGTCGCCCAATAAGGCAAGATGAGGTCGTTGGTCCTCGGATAGCCGCCGCTTAAAGGCATCATCTCGCCCGTCTCCTGCGAGAAGCTATAGGTGTTGAGGAGCCTCAGTTTGTAATAGCCTTCATCCAATGTGTAAGTGAGGGGGAAATAGGCATACTGCGTCCCCATCAACCCAGCGACGTCCTTCCAATACTTCGGTTGAGTGTAGACCCGCAGCTCGCCGAGGTTGTAATTCACCACGTTGTATTTCGAAGGGATGTTCCCGTAGGTGAAGCGGATGTTCTCCAAGCCAAGGCGGCGCGAATTGCTCGTCCTTTTCTTCTCGATGCCGAAGAATTTGTAATAGGAGTTGAACCTGATGTCGACGCTTGGGTAATAAAGGCTTGGGATGGAACGGTAGCTATTTTCCCCGGTGAAGGTGTATGAAAGACCTGCCTCCCTTGGCATCTGGCTCAGATTGCGGAAAGAATAGCAGACGTAGGAGCCGTCATCGAAGGTGCGCTCGCACCTGACATTGAATCCCAGAGTGACGTACTTCTTCAAAACGCTACCAGGGATCGTCGTGTACACCTTGTAGTTGCCGTTAGGGACCTTGTAGAAGCTTTTCTTCGTCGAGAAGACCTCCTTGCGATTCTCGCTGACGGTGAAGACGAAGTCGAAGATGTTCCTCAAATTGCCTCCATTGTGCTTGATGGTGAAAACCAAGCTCTGATTCCTGCCCGCTATCAGAGGCGTGCCATCAACTTCGGAGACGTAGATGCTGCCTATGGTGATCGTGGCGGAGCCTAACGACAAAGGGGCGAGCCCAAGCAAGAGGAGCATGCCTTTGTGGCGCCGCTTCATAGGAAAGCCTCCTTGAAGGCGGCGATGACGCTTTTCCTCTCCTTCCGATAAAGGGGAGGGGACATCCATCCGTAATACCAGAAAGGATAGATGCGCCCCACCTCAAGGCATTCGGAGAGGAAGATCCTCTTCCAAAGCGCGGGAAGGCCGTCGTAGAACCTCTTCAGCTTCCTTAGATATATAGAGGCTTTAGAGCGGTGCCTCTCCAAGAAGCCTTCGTCCAGGTCGTAGACGTGGCAGTCCGGGCTTTTGCCCACCTCGATGAGGCATTTCCTCATCGTGCGTTTGAGCTTAGCGCAGTCTGGGTCCTCCTTGAAGAGCCCTGAGATGGAGTAGTCGTAAGGTTTCATGATTTTGCCCCCTCACCCTTTAATAAAAGGGAATTTGGCTTTTTTCCTAAAGGAATTTCATTTCCGCTCGTTTTATAATGGGGCCGATGATTATTTTGGTTGGGGCTTCGGCCTCTGGGAAAACGGAAGTCGCGAAGTGCCTCGCGTCGAATTACGGCATCAAGAAAGCCATCACCCACACCTCCAGGGAAAAGAGGGAAGGTGAGAAGGACGGAGTGGATTATTTCTTCGTCCCCGAGGCGATTTTCCTGCAGATGAAGTCACGCTACTGCTTCGTCGAGACGACCTATTACAACAACCATTACTACGGCTGCTCGAAAGACCAGGTCTCCGACGATAGATGCGTCGTGGTCGACCCCAATGGGCTGAAGGCCTTCAAAGCGCTGAAAAGCAAAAGGGTCATCTCCTTCTTGCTGAGGGCGGATGAGGAGACGCGCATCGCCAGGATGAAGGGCAGAGGGGATAAGGAAGAGGACATCGCTAAGCGCATCGAAAACGACAAAGAGGCCTTCGCCTTGTCCAACGTCCCTCAGGCGGATTTCATCATCGACACGGACAGCCGCCCGGTCGAAGCCATCGCCAAGCAGATCTACGCCTTATACAAAGCCGAGCTAAACAAGCTCAGCTGAGCTTCCTTCTAGGATGATAGGTGACCTCCGCCTGCACAACCGTGTAGGGGGAGGCTTTTTTGACCCGCACGGTCAAGGGGCCGAACTCGAAATGGTCGCCCTCCTCGCCGAATTTGCCAAGTTGGTCGTTTATCCACCCGGAGACGGTCTCGTAATCCTCGTCCAGCTTTTCCTTGTCGAGGTGGAACTTCTGAAAGAACTCCTCGATGTCCATGTTGCCCCTGACGAGATAGACGTTCCTCTTGGCCGTCTTCTCGATGTCTAGGACCACCACTTCGCCCTCGTCGTAGATCTCCCCGACGAGTTCCTCGAGGATGTCCTCCATCGTGAGCAAGCCTTCCGTTCCGCCGTATTCGTCCTTCACGATCGCGAGGTGGATGTGGCTTTTCTTCATCATGCCTAAAATCGCGGAGATCTCCATCGTGCGCGGAACATCCAAAGCCGGGCGGAGGAGCTCAGCGATGGAAAGATCATCGTCGGAAAGCATCGCCCTCAGCAAGGATTTGACGGGGATGTAGCCGACGATGTGGTCGTAGTCGTGCTTATAGACGGGGATGCGGGAATGGCGGAAGGCGCCTTCTTGCTTGACGTAGCGGTTGAGGTTCTCCTCATAGGCGATGCCTTCGATCTTCATGCGCGGGGTCATGATCTCGTAGGCGGAGGTGTCTTTGAACTCGATGGAGTTGGTGAGCAGCTCCGTCGACTTGGAGTCGATAATCCCCTCGCGATTGATCGCCAGGACCATCTCCTGAAGCTCCTCATCGCTGGGGGCGTCCTCCTCTTTCTCCGCGTTCGCCTCCAATACGGGGCGAGTCAAGGCGGAGGCGATTTTCTTGGCGACGAAGACGACGGGGTAGAAAGCGAAGCGCAGGACGACGAGAGGATAGGCGAATAGAAGCGTCAAAGGCTTCGAGTAGGTCCTGCCGATGATTTTGGGCAGGATCTCGCCGAAAGTCAGAATGAGGAGGAGCATGATCGCCGAAACCACGAAGGAGACGATCTGCCCATCCCAGGAATTGAGCGAGGCAAGCTGCGCGGCCAGGAGCGTGCCTAAAGAAGAGGCGAGGATGTTCACCACCGAGTTCCCAAACAGCGGGGCGATGATCGTTTCCTCATAATTCGAGGCGAAATAATAGGCTTTTGCGGCCCTTTTGGATTTTTTAGAGCTTTCCTTAAGGCTAGGCAAAGAAGCGCAGGAATAAGCCATGTCCATGCAGGAGAACATCGCGCTGAAGCAAAGCAGAACGAAGATCAGGCAGCAATAGATAACAATCAAAGCCTGGCTCATGCTTGCTCCTTTCTGGGTTCGGCTATCTTGCCCACGAGCTCCTCAAGGCAATCCTCCATCGTGACCATGCCCAAAACGTCCTCGCCTTTCTTGACGATGGCTATTTGGGTCTTCCTATCGCGGAAGCCCGCCACGAGGTCGTCTATCTTGACCGAAGGCGAGACGAAGTATGGTTTCTCTAGCAACGAGACGCAATTGACCTTCGGGTTTTTGAAGTAGGCGCTCAAGAAGCGCTTCACCACCAGAACCCCGACGATCTTGTTCTTGTCCTTGACGTAGCAAGGAAGGCGAGAGAACTCCGTCTTCTTGATGATCTCGATGAGCTTCTCGTTGGTTAGCCCTTGCAGGTCCACCATCACCATCCTGTTTTTGGAGGTGAGGACCTCTTTGACGGAGGTGTCGTCGAAATCAAGGGATGCCTGGATGATATCGGACTCATTGGCTTCAAGCTCGCCCTGGTCCTCCGCTTCCTCAACCGCCGAGGCGAAATCGGCTTCGGTGAGCTCAGGCGTCGGCTTGGCGCGGAAGACCTTCTTCGCCAAGAATGAGACGAAGCGGAAGAAAAGCCCCAAGGGGTAGAAGAGGATGAAGAAGAAAGTCAAAGGGTAGACCGTGATCTTCACGACCGTGTTGGGCGCCCCTTTGCCGATGTACTTCGGGATGGTGTCCCCAAAAAGGAAGGTGCAGAAGCCCATGACGATGGAGACGACGAGGGAGGAGACGTTCTCGTTCCAGCTTGGGAGCCACTTCAAAAAGAGGGTGGTCGAAAGGACTGAGATGGCGATGGAGCCGACGTTGTTGCCGATGAGGACGGTGACGAGGGTCGAATCGAAATGGCTGTAAAGCCAGACGATGAGCTTGGCCATCTTCGACCCCTCATCCGCCTTCACTTTGAAGCGATAGCGGTTGAGCGAGGCGAAAGCGGTCTCCGTCATGGAGAAAAAGGCGATGAAGACGAAGGCGAAAAGAAGCAACGCGAGGAACACCCAATCAAGAGGATCCATAAAGGCGATGCATCACTTCCTTTCTCAATGCGCGATATCTTAGCACAAAAGCGCCTTTTCTCAAAATGGGCGCAAAAAAGCCCGTTGCGGCGGGGCAACGGGCTTTGGAATCAATCCTCATCGGAATCCGAGACTTCGGATCCGTTGACGATGTCGGCGATCCAGTCGTGCTTGACGACCTCGCCTTGGGTCAGGCCGTTCTTGCTCATGACGTCGGCGATGAGCTGCTTCGCGCGGCGCATGGAGAGATCGCTCTTGACCTTGAAGACGAGCGGGATGTCCTTATAGGTGCCTTTGTGGCCGGCATCTTGGATCGGGAGGGTGGAATTGGCGTAGTCCTTCGGGTCGAGGGCCATGTAGAGCTTCAATCCTTTGCCCGCGATGCACATCTTGATGAAGGTGACCTTATGGAGGCGGAAGGTGTCGCCGGAATTGGAGACGCGGCTCTTCACGCCGTAGCTCATGATCTCGCTCTTTAGCTCGTTATAGCGATTCTTGAGGTCGTCATCGAGATCGGCCATCCTGGTCTGGAAGGGGATGCGGACGATCTTCTCATGGGGAGGGAGGCTCGGGTTCACCTGGCCAACGGCCCTTTTGCCATCGCCGTCCTCATCCTCGTCTTCGGAAGGGACGACCACAGCAACGGGCGCGGGCTCCTCTTTGACGGGAGCAGGCTCAGGCTTAGGCTCTTCCTTCTTAGGCGCGGGGGCAGGAGCGGGTTCAATGGCTTTGGGTTCTTCCACGACGGGCTCGGGCTTCTTCTCCGGAGCAACAGGGGCGCTATCTTTGCGCTCAAGCGGCTCGCGGACGATGATGGTGACCGGGGCGGCGGGCTTATCGGAGGTCGTTTTGACGTTCTTCAGCTCGTCGGCGATGATCTGGCGGATATCCTCGGCGGAAAGCGGCGCGGGGGCAGGAGCGGGAGCGGGCTTAGGCTCTTCCTCTTTCTTGCGGGCGAGCTCTTCGGCGATGATCTGGCGGATCTGGTCGGCGGTCAAGGTGTTCTTCCTTTCCTCTTCCGCGGCCTTGCGTGCAGCCTCCTCTTCGGCGGCTTTGCGCGCGGCTTCCTCTTCCGCCGCTTTACGGGCGGCCTCGGCGGCTTCGGCGCGGGCGGCCTCGAGTTCCCTCTGATGGCGGGCCTCGAGCTCCTTG
Organism: Erysipelotrichaceae bacterium; assembly: GCA_963588055.1. Classification (GTDB taxonomy): domain Bacteria; phylum Bacillota_I; class Bacilli_A; order RFN20; family CAG-826; genus Alloenteromonas. The sequence goes on from CAVAGB010000007.1 coordinate 34,528, forward strand.
CGCTCATTCTCCTCGGCTATCCTTTTCTCTTCGCTGGCTCTGCGGGCGGCCTCTTTCTCATCGGCGGCCTTCTTGTCGGCGGCGAGTTCCTCGCGGATGATGGCGCGGATGTCGTCGGCGGAGAGCTCCGGCTCGGGGACGGGCTCGATGACGATGTCGTCGTCGATCTTGCCTTCCTCAGGCTCCTCGGGCAGATAGGACTTCAATTCGTCGGAGATGATGGCGCGGATGTCGTCGGCGGTGAGGGCGGGGGCTTTCTCTTCGTGCTTCTCCTCTTCGGCGGCCGGCGCGGGGACGGTCACGATGAGAGGTTGAGCGGAGGCTTCCTTCTTCTGGGAGTCGAGCTCCTCCTTGATGATCTTGCGGATGTCCTCCGCTTTGAGGCTCTTCTCGCCGGTCACGTTCTCCTTGATCTCGGAGAGGGGGACGGAAGAGGAACGCTTGTCCGCCATCGGGGCGGGTCCATGCGGCCATGCGGCTCGGGGGAATAAGTATTGATATATTGGACAAGGAGGGGGCCGGTGATGGCGGTCGCTCCGCCGGCCATGACGGGGTTGCTCTCCGGCGCGGAAGCGGGCTTCCCTTTGAACTCGCTTTCGGCGGCGGCGGGCTGAACCGGGTTCTGGCTCATCTCGTCATGCATGATTTGGCGGATCTCCTCCGTGGTCGGGGCGGGCCCGTTCACGGCATCGTCGCGCACGACGACGACATCGGAGCTAGCGGCGGCGTCTTTGCTGGCGCTGGCTTTGACGGCTTTGGGCGAGCGGCAGATGTAAACCATGTCGACGATGACGGCGATGAGCATCAATAAGAAGCCGACGGCGGCGACGCCGACCTCGCAAAGGACGATGATGAACCAAAGAAGGCTTAGGGTGCCACCGGTGTAGAGACCAATGATATAAGTGAGAAGCGGGCAAATTCCCTCAGTCTCATTTTCCCCGATATAGCCAGGGGTGAAAGCGGAGACGACGCCGGCGCACATGATGGCGCCGAAGATGAGGAAAAGGAAGGAAACCCATAGCCTGCCGGGCTTCTTCTTCGCGATGATCATGATGAGGTGGATCAGGAAGACCAGCACCACGAAGCCAGAGGCCCCGATGAAGATGTAAGAGGCGAGTCCGAAGGATGCGAACAGGCTCAGGAAGCTAGGAATGAAGGAGCCGGCGAAGCTCTGCACTCCATAGCCAAGGGATTCCATCCCCATGGCGACTATGATCTTCGGCGTCGCGCCGAACATCACGATGCCGAGGATCATCAGGATTACGCCTGCGATCATCAGTCCACGAACGGTTTTTTTCATCTTTTATCTCCTTTAGATAAAATACATGCGTAGTTTAGAGCCTTCAGCATGGAAAGGAAAGAGAAAATCTCCGCAAAAATCAAATAATTTGGCGTTTTTCGTCAATCAGCGGTTCAGCGTTTCCCGCCCTTGCTGAAGACGGTTATTTTTGATGGGCAGATTTTGATATTGAGGGTCCCGAAGACGTATTTTTCCCCATCTAGGCACCACGTGAGCTCCTCAGGGGGCACTATCCGCAGTTCTGAGAGGCCACTGGCCCACTCCTTCTTCGGCGATAAATAGCGCAAAAGTCCATTAAAAACGCCTTTTGGGGTCCGGTAGACCTCGAAAACGCCATCCCCTGCATCGCCTTTTTTATTCACGTAGAACCCGCCGACGCGCCTTCCGTTAAGAAGCATCAGGAAAGGGCCTTCGTAATCGATGGACTCGCCCCCTACTTCCAACTTCAAGCGGATCGCTTGTTTCTTAAAGGCTTCCTTGCTCGCCAAAGAGTAGTAGGCGAGCTTGCCGAATGCTTTCTTCTTTTCTCTTTTGGCTTCATAGGCGATGTCCGAATACGCCCCCACCGCCGCCATATAAGCAAAATAGACGTCGTTTGCTTTGCATAAATCAAGCGGGGCCGTGCATCCGTTTTCGATGATCCTGACCCCTTCCCAGAAAGAATGGGACGAACCGAAATTCGCCGCCACGTCCCCCATCGTCCCGGCGTTGAGGAAGCCTAAGACGGGCTTGTTCTCCGCATCGGCGATGACATTTATCACCTGGTGGAAAGTCCCATCCCCTCCCACGACGATGAGCGCGTCGAAAGCGGAGCAGGCGGAAGAGGCCTTCTCCTTCAGTTCCTCCAGTGAGGAGGTCTTGCAGACGGTCAGGTCGAAGACCTTGCCAAGGCGCTCGATCGCCTTGGGTATGCGCCCCTTCTTGTAAGAGACGCCTGTCAGCTCGCTATATAAGAAAAGGGCTTTTTTCATGAAGCCCTTTGAGTATAGCGCATTTCCTATTTTTTGTTGTCCTTGGCCGCCCCGATGAACTCGCGGAAGAGGGGGTTCGGGCGAAGCGGGCGAGAAGTGAACTCGGGGTGGAACTGGGCGGCGATGAAGAAGGGATGGTTCTTCAGCTCGACGATCTCGGCGAGATTGGCCTGAGGGTTGATGCCGGAGAAGACCATGTCAGAATCTTCGAACTTCTCTTTGAAGGCGTTGTTGAACTCATAGCGGTGGCGATGACGCTCGCGGATGTGCTCCTGCTTATAGCATTTGTAGGCCAAAGTCCCAGGCACAACATCGCAGTCGTAGGAGCCTAGACGCAAAGTGCCGCCCATGTCGATGCCCTGATATTGGTTGTGGAGGAAGTCGATGACTGGATAAGGCGTCTCGGGGTCGAATTCGGTGCTGTTCGCCTCTTTCATCCCAAGGACGTTCTGCGCGTATTCGACTATCGCTAATTGCATCCCGAAGCAGATGCCGAGGAAGGGAATCTTGTTCTCCCTGGCGTAGCGGATCGCCAGCTTCTTCCCATTGCTCCCCCGATGCCCGAAGCCGCCCGGCACAAGAATGCCGTCGACGTCTTTGAAGAAGCTCTCCTCCGTCCCCGGCTTTACTTCGGTCGAAGGGACCCAGGAGACTTCCACATCGCAGTCGTGGTAATAGCCCGCGGCCTTCAGGGCCTGATAGACGGAAAGATAGGCGTCATGGAGCTCGACGTATTTCCCGACCAAGGCGATTCTCACTTTCTTGGAGAGCTTGCTTATTTTGTCCACGAGCGCGTCGAAGTCGCTTAGATCGGGCGCGTTGCCCTCCCTCTCCATGCGGAAATGGGAAAGGATGAAGTCGTCTATCCCCTGCTCATGGAGGTTCCTGGGCAAGGAATAGATGATCGGGGCGTCATCGCATTCGAACACGCCTTTTAGGGGCACGTTGCAGAAGAGGGAGACCTTCTCTTTGGTGTGGGAATCAAGGGGCACTTCCGAGCGGAGGATAATCGCGTCTGGCTGCAGACCCAAGGAGGCCATTTCCTTGACGGAGTGCTGAGTGGGTTTGGTCTTGGTCTCGCCGGAGGTCTTCAGATAAGGGACGAGGGTGTTATGAAGGTAGAAGGTGTTGTCGTAGCCGAATTGCAAACGGGCCTGGCGGATGGCCTCGAGGAAGGGCTGCGACTCGATGTCGCCCACCGTCCCGCCGATCTCGGCGATCACGATGTCGGCGCCTGAGGCCTTGGCCGCGTCCATGAGCCTCTTCTTGATCTCGTTGGTCACATGGGGGATGACCTGCACGCAGGCGCCGAGGTAATCCCCGCGCCTTTCCTTCTCGATGACCGAGCTATAGATCTTGCCTGAGGTGATGGAGGCTTCCTTGGTGAGGTTGATGTCCAACCACCTCTCGTAATGGCCAAGATCGAGGTCGGTCTCCGCGCCGTCGTCGGTGACGAAGACCTCGCCGTGCTGATAAGGGCTCATCGTCCCAGGGTCGACGTTGAGATAAGGGTCGAACTTCATCGTGAAGACCTTGAAGCCCCTCTTTTTCAGCAGCAGTCCGACGGAAGCGGCCGAGATCCCCTTGCCTAAGCTTGAGACGACTCCGCCCGTGACGAAAATGAATTTGGTGTCCATAAAACCTACCCGCAGACCCTGCGGCTCCTTGACAAAAAACAACGCCGCCTATTGTAAACGCACGATGAAAAAGAAGGGATAGCCTCTTTCTTGTTTTTCGTACAATGTCCTACTTTTTGGTTGTTTTATCCGAAAGTCAGCGGAAAGAAATTCAAAGATAATCGATGACTAGGTTGCCTTCTATTAAACTCGCCTCGCAATAGGCACCGCTAAGAAGAGGCAAAGCGGGAGGGATATGCCCAAGATCGACGTTGTAGAGGATGGGGAGGCCCAGCTCGCCCAGCAAATCGAAGAAAGAGGAGAGAGGGGAAGTCCTAAAAACCTCTTCGCGATGAAGCGGCCTTCCAATCAGGAAGCCCTTCGCATTGGAGAACCATCCCGCTTCTTTGAGCTGGAAGAGCCCGCGCCTAATGGAAATCGCGTTCAGATCACATGCCTCGAGGAACCAAATGATTCCCTCGGGGTGGGCGCGGTTGAATTCTTTCACCTTGTCGAACCGTGTGCCGCAGAGGGAAAGGAGGCAATCGAGGCACCCCCCTAGAAGCGTCCCCCTCATCGGCCCTTCATAGCCGATGGACGTGATGATCTTCTCTTGGGTGAGGCGATAACGATATAGGGGATGGGCGGGGTCGCTATGGGTAATGGAGTATTTCGGATAGCCCTCGAAATGGGTCTCTCCTTTAAGCAGCCTCAAGGCGTCTTTCTCCGAGCAGCGGAAAGGGCGCGCGTAGAAAGAGGGGCCATGGGGGCCATAGATGGAGACCATGTCGCAAAGGGTGTTGAGGGTGAAGGTCAGGTTCGTGTTGTCGCTGTAGCCCATGAAGAACTTGGGCTTTCCCTTTTTGATGGAGGCGAAATCCACGTAAGGGAGGATCTCGACCATCGTCTCCCCTCCCCCCACCGAGAAGATCGCCTTCGCTTCGCTTGAGAAGGCTTCGTTGATCTCTTCTCCGCGCAAGGCGGGGGAGGCGCTGCCTGCGACGCCTTCATCCTTATATACATTAGGATACACGTGCGCGCGAAAACCCTCTTTCGAGAGGTTCTTGAGCGAGGCGGCGAAGCGCGTCGCGTAAGGCTCGCTGGCGACCCCGAAAGAAGGGGCGACGAAAGCGATCTCATCGCCTGGCTGCAAAGGGGATGGCTGTTTCAGGCGTTTCATGCTTCGGGGAAATAGATTTTATAGGAGGTCGCGTTGGGGACGATCTCGCCATCGATCTGAAGGCCGGTCGGACGGTCGAATTTGACCTCGATCACCTTGGCCCTCTGGGCGAAGACGTTTTTCTTCTTTTTGATGTGCTTGCCGGAGAAGATGGAGGGGAAAAGCATCAAGGTGCCGAGCCTTCCCTTGCCATGGACCGCGACGAAGGTGAGGAGGCCATCGTTCCGCTTCTGCATCGGGGCGACCTGCATGCCGCCCCCGTAATAGCGCCCGTTCATGCCTGCGGCGATGTAGGTGCGCTTGAAGGAATATTCCTTCCCGTCGAGGATGACCGTGGCTTTAGGGGCGACGTAGCTTGTGAGGAGAAGCTTCACGGTGATGTTCCCGTAGTTGATGTCGGTCTTGCCTTGCTTCTTCATCTCCTCGGCCTTGACGCAGCATTCGCCGTCGATCCCATAGCCGATGCCGTTGACGAACCTCCTCTTCAGCCCCATCGTCTCGACGACGGGGAGGCTGCTCAGATAGGGTTTGAGCGGGACGAGGCCATCTTCCTGCTGGGCGTCTTTGACGTCGTTTAGGAAATCGTTCCCCGTTCCAAGGGGAAGCAGATAGAGCTTATCGGGGATCGGGGCGTCGCCGATGTCATTGACGAGATGGTTCAGCGTGCCGTCCCCTCCGGTGATGACCACCATGTCGTCTTCTTTAAGGCCTTTGAAGAACTCTCCCTTGTCCATCGAGACGAGATCGAGGAACTCGAACTCGCCGTATTTGGCTTTGAGCTTCTCGCTTGCGGAGAGGGCGTCTTCCTTGCCTTCCCCGGCGTTTGCCTTGCTGTTAAAGAGCATATAATTCATAAAGCATTCCTCCTTCCAGGTCAGCGCGGATGAGATTGACCGCCATATCCCTCACTTGGGAAGGGTTCAGGCGCTCATACTCCTCCGGCATTATGACTTTAAGAATATCAAGATAAACGAAGCTGGGCCGCCAAGGGGCGCGTTTGGAGATCTCTTTGGTTCCTTTGACGCAAAGCACGGCGATCGGGGCTTTGACGTCCATCGCCGCACGGAAAGAGCCCACATGGAATTCGAGGAGCAACTGATCGGTCTTGTTGCGCGTGCCCTCGGGGCAGATGTTCACGTCCGCGAGACAGTCTTTTAGGTAAGAGCCGGCCTGGGCGATCGACTTCGCGCCTTCTTTGGGATCTTCGCGGTCGATGGGGATGAAGCCAGCCATCTTCACGAAGGGGCCGGCGATGGGGAACTTGAGGTTCTCGGGCTTCGTCACGGCGACCATCGGGTGGCGGAAGGCGGCGATCATCGCCATCTGATCGAAATTGGAGATGTGGTTATTCACGTAGAGGACCTTCTCCTTCGGGAGTTTTGAAGCCCCCCTGACGCGGACGTGGATGTTAATGGCCCAGAAAAGGGTGACGACGGTCTGATGCATCACCCCGCAATAGAAGGCGGAAGGCTTATCGGGGAGAGGCTTTTTCTTGAACGCTTTCCCCCAAATGATCAAGACGAGGAGCCAAAGGCCGAAAGCGATGTAATAAAGGACGAACCAAAAAGGCAAAGCCATCAGCCAAAAGTAGACGCTGAACCTCGTGAGGGGGTAAGCGCAGCCCAAAGCGCCAAGCAAAGAGATCAGGTAGATGACGGCGTTCAAAATCATCGCCACTTATTATGCGCACTCAGCCCTTTTTTCTCAATAACGGCGTAAAACTTTCCTAATTCTTAGGAAAAGGGGCCAAATCGGCGCAAGCCTCATAAGCCATGAGGATGCCTGCGGCGGGAGGGACGAAAGAGGAAGAGCCGGGAACGGATTTCTTTCCAGGCGGCAAAGGTTCATTCAGACTGCATTTGGGAGCTAAAGGGGGCTCTTTCGAATAGACCACTTTAAGCTCTTTTATGCCGCTTTTGCGGAGTTCTCGGCGCAAAACCCTCGCCAAAGGATCGCCTTCGGTATCGAAGATGTCCCCAACGAGAAGCTTGCTGGGGTCGAGGCGGTTCCCGCACCCCAAAGCGGAGATGACGGGGACACCAAGCCTCTGCGCCTCCTTGATGATCTCTAGCTTCCCGGCTACCGTGTCGATCGCATCCAAGACGTAGTCGAACTTCGAGAAATCGACGTCGCCATGGTCTTCGGGCAAGAAAAAGCAGCGATGCTTATGGATGAGGCAGGAAGAGTTGATGGAAAGGATGCGCGATTCCGCCGCATCTACTTTGGCTTGTCCCACACTGTTCAAGGTGGCGAGGCATTGGCGGTTCAAATTGGTGAGGGTGAAACAGTCATCGTCGATGAGGTCCAACTCCCCGACTCCGGCTCTTGCCAAAGCTTCCGAGGCCGCCCCTCCGACGCCTCCGAGGCCGAAGACGGCCACCCTTTTTTTGTTTAACGAGTCTATGGCTTCCTCGCCCAGTATCAAAGCGCTTCTAGCGAACTGTTCTTTCACAAAGGGGATTATACTTTGCCTCAAAAAGCAAGAATAGCAGGAGAAAAGTCTTCTCGGTTGCCTTAGAATTGCCTGCATGGGAAGCAAAGCGATCTTCTTCGACCAGGACGGAACGTTATTAGACAGCGCGCCCGGCATCAAAAAATGCGCGCAGGCGACTTTGTCCAAATTGGGATATGCCTGCCCGAAAGCGGAGGATCTAGATTATTTCATCGGCCCGCCGCTGCGGGATTGCTTCCGTCTTTCCAATGTAAAAGAAGAAGACATCGAGCAGGCTGTGTTGATTTATAGGGAACTCTACGAAAGCGGAGGCAAATACGAGGCTACTGTCTATCCGGGGCTAGTGGAAACCCTCGCTAAGCTAAAAGCGAAAGGCTACCGTCTCTTCGTCTGCACCTCCAAAAACGGCGAACTAGCCAAGGACATCCTCGCCCATTTCAGTTTGAGCGGGTATTTCGAGAAGGTCTTCGGCTCCACCTCCGATGGGGTCGGGGCGAGAAAAGGCGAGATCATCCGCCGCTGCTTAGCCGATATCAAAGAAGACGTCGATGCACTGATGGTCGGCGACACGCATCTAGATGCTTTGGGCGCGAAAGAAAACGGCATCCCCTGCCTGCTCGTGCACTTCGGCTATGGCGAGGAAGCGAAAGCAAGGGAAGCAGATCCCTATGCTTTTATCTCCTCATTCAAGGAGATTGAGCCCCTTTTCGAGGAGATATACGGAAACAGGTAGAAAAAAGGCTCCCGAAGGAGCCGATTTTTTGACTTGGTGACCCCACCTGGAGTCGAACCAGGCATTGGACCTTGAGAGGGTCCCGTCTTAACCGATTGACCATGGGGCCATGGTCGCGAGAGAAATTATTTCACCCTCGCGAAATTTAGGCAAGGCTTATTTTAAAGTTTCGATCACGAGTTTGATGCGGCGTCTCACTTCGCCCTCCCCGAGGATCTCAAGAATCTCGTGGAGGTTGGGGGAATCCTTGGCACCGGTTATGGCGACGCGGAGGATGCCAGAGCCATCTGAAACGTTGCCCTTATAGAGCTCAGGGTGGGCGAGATAGTCCTTATTGGAGACGGCGAAGCCATGGGCGGAGACGATTTCCTTCATGCCGTTCCACCACGTGCTCTCATCGGTTCCGAAAAGCATCTTATCGGCGCAGTCCGAAAGGACGGCGATGAGAAGGTCTTTTGAGTAATCCGGGTTGAAAGGAAGGGGATTTGCGAGGATTTTGGCGTATTCGTCGGCGTAGAAGAATTTGGTGAGGGGGTAGATGTCGGAGAACTTCGCGTAGTCTTTGCGCGGGTTCTTGCGCTCCTTCTCGATGTTGAGGATCTTCTTGAAATAGCCTTCGTCCCCTTCGATGTGGGAGAAGAAGGTCGAGTCATATTTCTCGGCGTAGGCTTTGACGTCGGCGAAGAGCTTGTCCAAGGGGGTCTTCGCGATCATCTCCTTGCCGAAATAGTTGAGCTTGTCCTGATCGAAGAGGGCCCCATCGAGGGACATCTTCTTGAGGCGGAAGGCGAATTTGGAGAAATCATAGGTCTTATTCGCCGAGGTCCATTCCTCGAAATTCGAATTGGCGATGGACATCAGATAGACGAGTAGCGATTCCGGCTCATACCCCTGCTCCAAGAAATAAGAGACGGCCGCCTCTGGATCCTTGCGCTTGGAAAGCTTCCTCTTGTTTCCGTGATCGAGCTTCATGATGGAAGGGATGTGGGCGTAGCGGGGAGCGTGCCAGCCAAGGCTCTTGAACATGCCGAGGTGGATGGGCGTGGAGGGGATCCACTCCTCGCCTCTTGTGATCACGGTCGTCCTCATGAAATGATCGTCGACAACGTGGGCGAAATGGTAGGTCGGTAGGCCATCGGACTTCAAAATGACGACGTCGGTGTCGTTGTCCTGCAGCTCGATCTCGCCGCGGATTGCGTCGTTGAACTTGATCTTGCGGTCATGGTCGCCCAAAGAACGGAAGCGGATGACCCAAGGGGTCCCTGCTTTGATCTTCGCGATGCGCTCATCGACGCTGAGGTTCCTGTCGCGGGCGTATTTGCCGTAATAGCCAGGGAGGACTTTGTTGGCCTCTTGGGCCTTGCGGATGGCGTCAAGGTCCTCGGGCGTGCAGAAATCAGGGTAGGCGGAGCCATCCTTTATCATCTGCTTGATGACGGTGCGGTAGATGTCGCGGCGCTTCGACTGCTGATAAGGGCCATAGGCGCCTTTGTCCCCATTAGGGGTGTAGCCTTCGTCGGCGACGATGCCGAATTGGGCGAGCTGATCGATCAGCAGATCGCCGCTCCCCTCGATCGTGCGCTTGGTGTCGGTGTCCTCAAGGCGGAAGAAATAGACGCCGCCGGACTGCTTGGCCAAAGTATAGGAGATAAGCGAGGTGAAAAGGCTGCCGGTGTGCAAGAAGCCGGTGGGAGAGGGGGCGAAACGCGTCACTTGGGCGCCCTCAGGCAAGTTGCGGGAAGGGTATTTGGCTTCGAGGTCGTCGATCGTCATCGTGACGTCGGGGAAGAGAAGCTCAGCTAAATCGTTATTGTCAGCCATAAGAATCCTCCTAAAAGGCGAAGAGATTATAATCTCTTATCCTTGACCGTTCCACCACATGTGAAAGAAACGTCCCAAAGGGACGGAGAAATCGGCGAAATTGCCTCTTGCAAGTGAAAAATAGCCTTCTTATAATAGCGAAGCCCAAAGGGCAATGCAGGTGTAGTTCAATGGTAGAACACGACCTTGCCAAGGTCGATACGCGGGTCCGATTCCCGTCACTTGCTCCAGAAGCAAGCACCCCAGCCACGGCTGGGTTTTTCTTTCTTAAGCCCCCGCTTTGCGCGATAATCTATCCATGATTGAGCTCCATTGCCACCTAGACGGTTCTTTAAGCGAAGAGGACATCGCTTATCTTTGCCTGCTGAACCACAAAGAAGGAGTCGATCTGAGCCGCGTCAAGCTCACCGCCGACAAATCCGTCCGCAGCCTCAACGACTATCTGCAATGCTTCGACTTCCCGATTTCGCTTCTGCAAACCGCGGAGAGCCTGACCTATGCGACTTATTCCTTATATAGAAGGCTCGCCGAGCAAGGTATCCTCTATGCCGAGGTCCGCTTCGCCCCCCAACAGCACATCGCGCACGGTTTGACCCAAGAGCAGGCCGTCCTCGCCGCGATCTCCGGTTTGGAGGCGGCGAAAAAAGAGACCCGCATCGCAGGGCAATTGATCCTCTGCTGCATGAGGGGGAAAGACACCAACGCGAAGAACAAGGAGACGATAGAAGTGGCCTCTTCTTTGCTTAACAAAGGGGTATGCGGGATCGACTTAGCCGGCGCGGAGGCCCTCTACCCGAACGAGAACTACCTCGATGAATTCAAAATGGCTAGGGATCTGAGCCTGCCCATCACCATCCACGCCGGGGAGGCGGATGGAGCTAGCTCCGTCTGGAGCGCCATCAAGATGGGGGCGACGCGCATCGGGCACGGCGTGCGCTCGATAGAAGACCCCCAGCTGCTTGCCTTCCTTGCCGCGACGCGGATCGGTTTGGAGGTCTGCCCCACTTCCGAGGTGGATACCTGCTCGATTCCTTCTTATTCTGTTTGCCCGATCGATAAATTCATGGAAAAAGGCATCCTTTTCACTCTGGCCACAGACGACATGACCGTCTCCAGCATCACCCTCAACGAAGAATACCGCAAAGCCAGCAAAGCCTTCTCTTTGGATGAGGAAGCGCGCAAAAAGCTCTATCTCAACGCCGTCGACATGGCTTTCCTAGACGCGGAAAAGAAGGCGTTTTTGCGGGATTTGGTTTTGAAAAGGCTGCAAAACCCCGCTGACGAGTTCTAATCCTTTTTCGAAGGATCCTCTTCCTCGGACGGGGGGTCCTCCTCTTGTTTTTCCCTTTCCTCGATTTTCCTTTTGAGCTCAGCGATGTATCTCTGAAGCCTTTCGCGGTTCTCTTGCTGGACGGGGTCATCAAGCGGGGTCATCTCCAAAGCGGACTCCGCCTCTTTCAAGGCATAGGAGACGAGGGACTTCTCCCTGGCTTTGGCGATCTCGTCCATGACGTAGAAGAAATAGGGAAGATAGGGCGAGAGCAAAAGGCAGGCCCCGATGAAGCCGAAGGCGATGCCGTAAGAGGCGGACCCCATCACGAGCACGCCGAAGGAAGCCCCTCCGGCATAGCCTAGGACGAAGAGGATGATCGCAAGCCAATTGGCTTTGTAGTAATCCTTGTAGAAGGATCTCCTCTCCTGATGGAAGAAGTCAGAGAAGATCGCGTTGGCCGCCCTTGAGGGGACGCCGCCGAGGAAGGAACGCACATACGTGTTGAAGGTGTTCCTCCCAATCTCATGGAAGAACCAATATCCCCCGAAGAAAAAGGCGATCACGATGGTCCAATTGCAATAGGAGAGCAAAGGCTCGGAGGAAGAAAGGAACTCATAGAGGGACTCGAGGGTCGTCCCGCTTTGATTCGCCAGCGAGGAGAAAGAGGAGACGGCCTCGGCGAAAGAGGCGGAAGAGGCGCTTAGGATATAAAAGAGGGAGAAGCCGCTGACTAAGGAAGCGAGGATCAGAACCAGCAAAGCCTTCAGCAAGGAAAGCCAAAAGCGATAGACTCCTAGGTAGAAGGAAAAATAGAGGCGGAACCCCATGAAGCTTTCCCTGTTCGAGGGTCCATCCTCTTTCTTTGGGCGCAGCACCATGAGCTGCATCGAAAGCAAGGCGGGAAGCCCGATGAGGAGGATCGCTAGCAGCGATAAATCAACGCCAACGAGGGCCAAAGCGAAGCAGGAGCCGAAAAGCAAAAAGAAAGTCAGGGAGAGCAAAAGGGAATCCCCGACGCTCTTTTTGTAGCGGCTCAGCGCAAGATGGGCGATGTCAGTCTTCCTTTTTTCCATTTTGGTTCAGCTGCGCGATGTCTTTCGCCGCGACGTCAAGCGCCCTTGGGTCCATCGGCTCGATGGGCAACGATTCCTTCTGGCGGATGAAAGAGGGGAAGTTCTTGAGCGAGACGACGAAGTTGTTGGGATAGGTAACCTCATAAGGGGAGATGAGGCAATCGTCGTTGACGAGGACGACGGAGATGAAGAGCTTCTTGTCGAGGTTCGTCATCAAAGACATCCTGTCCACGCGAAGGGCGTTCATCCTGAGGGGATTGGGGATGATCTTCCCTTTCTTGTCCTTCTTGGAATAGAAGACCCAGCTCTGATCCTTCTCCTTCGCCCTGATCGCGCCGTCGTAGTAGCGGTCGCGGATGCAATAGATGAACTTGTTCCCGATCAGGATGTGGTCGATGTGGAATGTTTCCTCGTCCGCGGTTTTGTTCTTGAAGGCATTGATGAGGTAGAAATCCTCGTCGAGGGCGACCCGGTAGATCCTTTTGTAGTAGGAATAGATCAGGTTGTGCTTGAAGGCGAGGTGGCGGAAGAAGGGATAGAGGAGGAGCGTCAAGAAAAGGAGCGTCGTCAAAGACGCCAAAGCGATGAGAAGGGACAGCTCAACGGCGTAAGGCATTTAGTAGGCGGAAGCAACCTCCACCGCCATCTCGATCATGTCGAGCAGGTTCTTCTGCCTCTGCTCGGACGACATCGGCGCCTCGCCTAAGAAAGAATCGGAGACGGTGAGCAAAGTGAGGGCTTTCTTATGGAGCTTCGCGGCGATGCAATAGAGGGCGTAGCTCTCCATCTCGACGCCAAGCACGCCCATCTCGGCCCATTTCTTCCAAAGGTCGGGATCCGCGCTGTAAAAATGATCCGCGGCCAAAATGTTGCCGACGTGGATCTTCTTCCCGAGTTTAACCCCGGTCTTATAGGCTTCTAGAAGCAGGGGGAAATCGGCGATCGCGCTGAAAGTCCCGCCCTTGAGGCCGTATTCGTCCATCCAATTGGAATCGGTGCAGGCGCCTTCGGCGAGGATGATGTCCCCCACTTTGACGTCTTTTTGGTAAGAGCCGCAGGTGCCGATGCGGATGATGGCTTCCACACCGTATTGCGAGAAAAGCTCGGTGGAATAGATCCCGATGCTCGGCTGCCCCATTCCGGAAGCCATAACCGAGATCTCTTTGCCGCTTTTGGTTTTGCCGGTGTAGCCATAGACGTTGCGCACGCTGGTGACCAAGCGGGGCTCAATGAGGAAATTATCGGCGATGAGCTTGGCTCTAAGCGGGTCGCCCGGCATGAGGACGATCTTAGCGAAATCGCCTTTCTGAGCAGAATTGTGCGGGGTTGGCATGTTGTTTTCCTCCTATCTCAACGCGTTTTCTCTTCGTCTTTATGAGGGGCCTCGACGATGGCCATATAGTCTTCGAACACGTCGAAGAACTCATCGGGGTTCACGGTCCTCAGCTCGCCCTCATAGGCGATCGAGATGCGGCCGGTCTCCTCCGAGACGACGACCGTCACGGCGTCGGTGGTCTCGCTGATGCCGATGGCGGCGCGGTGGCGCGAGCCGAATTTGCCCGTCAAAGGCCTGGTGGTCGGGGTGTAATAGACGCTAGCGGCAACAATCATGTCGTTGCGGATGATGACCGCGCCGTCATGGAGCCTGGTGCCCGGATAGAAGATGGTCTGAAGTAATTCCGAGGAGACGGGGGCGTTGATCTGCGTGCCCGATTTCATCACCTCGTCGAGCGAATCGCGCTTCTCGAAGCTGATGATGGCGCCGACTTTCTGCTTGCTCATCCTCGTCACCGCGTCGAAGACCTTGCGGTAGACGGCATCGCGGTCGAAAAGGGCCTCAGGATGGTTCTTTTTGCGGCCGAAGAAAGTGAGGCGGGTCGCTTTGCCAACCATGTTGTTGGCGATGTATTCGCGGTTCTCGTTGGGATTGGCGATGTAGAAGACGATCATCTCGCCAAGCAAAGCAGCCAAGGCAACGTAAAAAGCGGGGTCGAGGCTGAAACCCCAGAAAAGCAGCATCGCGAGCTCTGTGGCGTAGAAAGCGACGCGGCAGAAGACGCGCCGGAAGAAAATCCAAGCACCGAAGCCGGCTGCTCCAAGCATCAGAATGAGAAATATGAATGTGACGTAATTAACTGGCTGCGCAAATTGTTCGAATCGGTATCCGCTCATAAATGGACTCCATGGCAAAAAAGGCTCTCGCCTTGAAAAAGTATAGCAAGATAAACAAAAAGAAAAAACGATTTACGCGCGCGTGGGCGAAATTTCCTGCAGAAAGCGGTTCAATCAGCCTAGAAGAGGCCTTTTGACAGCTCGATTATGGCCTTCATAGAAAACCGCCAAGGTGCCAGGGCCGACGTGAGCGCCGGTGATGAGGTCGTAGAAATAGACCTCCACATTCTCGAAGCCTTTCTCTTCAAGCGTCTTCTTCATTTCCATGGCCTCGTCCAAAGCGTCGCAATGGGTGATGTAGACGGTCGAGGATCTATCTCCGGCGCTCGCCTCGACCTGATTGATGAGTTTCTTGATGGCGTTCTTCCGCCCGATGACTTTCTGCGTCACGGTGATGTGCCCTTCCTCCGAGCCATATAGGAGCGGCTTGATCATGAGCACGTTGCCTATGGCGGCGTTGAGCTTTGAAATGCGCCCATTCGCGGCGAGGTATTTAAGGCTGTCGACGGTGAACTCGCTGCGGACCCTGAGGACGTATTCCTCCGCCTTTTCAAGGAGTTCTTCCAAAGAGCAGCCCCTTTTTGCGAGGTTTTCGGCGTATAAGGCCACCATGCCTTCGCCGAATCCGGCGGTCTTGCTGTCCACCACTCCCATCACCGTTTTCCCCGTCTCTTCATTGAGCATCCCCGCGATGTTCCTCGCGCTTTGGCAGGAGCCGGAGATGAGGCTAGAAAGGGAGACGAAGACGACTTGGTTTCCTTTGCTGACCTCGCTCCGCGCGGTCTCTTCAAGAAGCCCCGGGCTAGGCAAGGAGGTCTTCACCTGCGCGCCGTCTCTCATCTTCGCGTAGAACTCGCACGAGAATGACTCGGGATCGATGGAGGAGTCATAGCAAAGGTACTCCTGATCGTCGATGCGCAGAGGCATGGGGAGCACTCGTATGGAGGAGCCTTTCTCCTTCAAAAAGGAAGCGAATAGATTGCTCGCGGCATCGGTGAGAATTGAAATCGCCATAAAGATCCCTCCTTTTCAGAGCGAGAAACAGCTCGCGCCAAACGCATTCTAGTTTTGTTTACTAGATGATTCAATATGGAATAACAGGTTTATGGAGCAATGGGCGCAGGAAGGAAAAAAGAAAACTCGATGCGCGAGCATCGAGCATGCTTCGTTTGGAGCACCCCGCGGGAATCGAACCCGTATATCCAGCTTGGGAAGCTAGTGTTCTACCACTAAACTAGGGATGCATCTCGCCTTTCGGCGAAATTTATTATACGGAGCAAGAGCGGCTTGTCCACTCTTTCTTTTAGCTTCTGCGCCTCAAAGCGCGCCTTTCGGCGGAGATTTTCTGCGCATAGGCGACGGCTTCCTCGCGGCTTGCGAAGACCTTGGTGACGCCGTTGACCTTGACCCTCCAGGGCTTGCTGCTTGCAACCGGGGCGGGGGAAGGAACGCTGCTATAGGTCGTCTTAACAGGAGCGGGCTCCTTCGCTTCTTGGGGAGGCAAATTCGGATAAGGGGCTTCGGGGGCCTTCGTTTCGACGGCTTCCGGAAGGGGGGCGGTCGGGACGACGGGGGCGAGGTTGCCATCCATCTCATCCTTCATCTCGTCTTTTATCTCGACGCTCTTGGCCTCGGAAGCGAGTTTCTCGTTCTCATAGGATTCGACGCGGTTGAGCACCTTGAAGAAGCGATGGTAGGCAATGAAGGGCCCCACGATGATGTAGGAGCCGAAGATGATCCAGCAGGCGAAGAAGGCCTTCGTAAGACGCGGCGAGGTGATGCCTCTCTCCAACGCGGCGATTTGGATCTTCCCAGCCATCCTCGTGCACCAAACGAGGGGGACGATGCCGCAGGTGATGAAGCCTAGAAGATAGGCGAGAAGGAAGGGCATTTGCTTTTTGACGCCGTTATTGGCGTTGAGCTCATTGACCTCTTTGCGGACGTGGCTCAAGACGACGATCGGGTAAATCTCGAGGGTGATGATGCCAAGCAGCAGGAAGCCAACACCAGATCTTTTGCAGTGACGGTATTTCATTGGTTTTTTCTCCTTAGATGGAATCATACGCCACAAAGGGGAAAAGCAAAGAAAAAACCACGGGCTGGTCCGTGGCTTGATTCTCGCTTGGTGGGTGCTACAGGGATCGAACCTGTGACCTCCTGTACGTCAAACAGGTGCTCTCCCAGCTGAGCTAAACACCCATGAGATCCTGCGAGGCCGCTTAACGGCTTGCTTATTATAGGTATGCCCAAGAAGGCGCGCAAGAAGCAATTTTCATTTTTCGCCTCGTCATGAAAAATCCATTTTCTCAGCCTGACGACGGAAGAAAATGGATTCTCAAACGATGAGGACTGCCTTACTTGAGCCCTTTCGCCTTGCGGTGTTCATCAAGCGCGGCCGGGATTTCGATGAAAGGGCGGGTGACCTCCTCTATGGGGTCAGCGCAATCGTTGTCGAGCCAATTGATTAGCACGTTGAAGAGGGCGCCGGCGGTGAAAAGGGCGTAATAACGATCCAGCTTCACCGGCAGATTCTCGGTGAATTCCTTGGAGAGGAAAGCGAGGAGCTCGGTCTCCAGATGGGCGTTGCGGATCGCTTTGTTGGCGTCCATATTCGTCTTGAAGAAGATGAAGAGATTCAGAACCATGATCTCATTGTTGATTGGGCCGCCATTAAAGGAGTTCTGAGCCATGAATTTGGCTTTGGTCTCCTGGAAATAGCGGATGAGGACGTCCTCTTTGCTGGAGAAATGTCGGTAATAGGTGACGCGGCTAAGCCCCGCCTTGGCGACGATGTCGGTGATGGAGATCTTGCTGTAATCCTCCGTCTTCATGAGTTCGAGGAGGGCGTTGGTAATGGCTCCGGTGACGTTTTTCATTGATGTTTGTCCTTTTCTTGTTTCGTTCGTTTGAATTATAACCGAGCTCAAAGAAAAAGAAAACATATCGCGTTGTTTCGTTTCATTTTTCTGCTTATCGGATAGAAGACTTGATTTTTGTTATCAAGGAATGAAAGAAAGGGTCTTAAACTCCGTTTTTGTCAAGGGGCGGTTAAGAAAAGGCAACCGACGAAGGTTGCCTGATGATGCGTCTGGTGCCGACAGCGGGACTCGAACCTGCGACCTATTCATTACGAGTGAATTGCTCTACCAACTGAGCCATGTCGGCGCGTGTATTAATATAGACATTCCCCCTGGCTTCAGCAAGAAAAATCGGCTTTCTAGCAGCGGCGCAGCCTTTCCAAGGTGAAGACGATGCCCACCCCGGCGCAGGCTTCGGCCAAAGGAATGGCAAGATAGCCAAAAAGTATTTGCCAAGTCAAAGAGACGCCTTGGAAGAAAATGAGGGTTGAGGTCAGGCCCGTCAAGGTCAAGATGACGGCGAAAGCGATCGAAAGGACCCGCACGAAGAGGAAGCTCGCCACCCCTCTTCTGTAGCGGATGATGAAGACGTAAAGCGCGATCCCCACACCCGCCTCGAGGGCGAGGAAGGCGGTGTAGAAAACGGAAAGGAGCACCGAGAAAGGAGAGCCCGAAGAGAAAGCGCTGAGCACGTTTATCTGACCATAGAAGAAGGCGCGGATGTACTCGAAGAACTTCATCGAGACGAAAAGCCCGATCCCCGTATAGGCGAAATCGTCGTTGCGGATGTTGCAGCTGAGCAAGATGAGATAGATGACCGCCTCGAGGGCGAAGGCGAGGATGTTGACCCAAGAAGTGGTCCTGAAATAGGCCCAGGAATAAGCGATTTCGAGATAGAGGTAATACCCGAAGAAAAAGAAGCAAGCGAGGGCGAGGAAGCTGACGGCGAATATCTTGTTTTTGCTCATAGGCGTATCATAGTCGCAACCGCAAACGGCCTAAAGGAAAAAGTCATGGTTAAGCCCCTCTTCCACTTCGGAATCACAGAAGACGCCAAGGTCATCCGCGAAGAGGTTTTCGTAAAAGAGCAGGGTTTTGCGGAGGAATTCGACGAGAACGACGCGAAATGTTGGCATCTCGTCCTTTATTTGGACTCCACCCCCATCGCTACGGGGAGAATCATCGAAGTGGACCCTGAGACCTATCGGATCGGAAGGGTCGCCGTGAGGAAGGAGTTCCGCCATATGAAGGTGGGCACCTACACCGTCAAGTTCCTTTGCAACAAAGCAATCAGCTTGGGGGCGAGGAAAGCGATCCTCGGGGCGCAGCTAGACAAGATGCCCTTCTATCGTTCCCTCGGCTTCAAGCCTTATCCCGACGGGGAGGTATTCGAGGAGCAAGGCGTGCCCCACTGCATGATGTACAAGATCCTGATCAGAGACAAGAAGGGCTACAAGCCTTTCTATTGATGAATGGCAAGGCAAGAACCTTATGATCCTCCGCATGAATCCAACCGTCAAAAAAAGAATCTCGATCCTCTTGCTGCTTGGAGCGATCCTCGGTGAGATGATGGGCTTAAGCATCGCCTTCCTCACGGAAGATAAGCCCTACCTTTTCTTCACCAACATGGGGAACTCCTTCTACCTGCTCTGCGCGATCGTGGTCTTGATTTGCCAATGCCATGCGCTGAAGAAAGGGAAGGAACTCGCCAAATGGGCTTCCCTCCTCCATTATGTGGGAACGGTGACTGAGACGCTGATCTTCCTGATCGTCGTCCTCTACCTCGTCTGGTTCAGCGGGCCGATGATGCTTTACTCCGGAAGCTTCGCCTTCTTGCACCTCCTTTGCCCTTTGCTGGCCATCGCCAACCATTTCTTCTTCCTGGGCAAACCTTCTTATATATATAAGGAAGGGGCTCTCGGCTTCTTGCCCCCTCTTCTCTACGCCTGCGCGATCATCCCCCTCTGCGCCTGCAAGGCGATCGAGGCCCCCTATCCTTTCCTTGACTTCGCCTCCAACCCACCTTGGCTCACTCTCATCTACGCCATCGGCTCGATCATCGTCCTTTCTCTCATATGCTTCCTCTTGCTCCGCTTCGGAAAAAAGACGCAAAACCTCACCGAAAAGGACCGCTAACCTTGCAGAAGCCTAACGAAAAGGGGCCGAAGCCCCTTTTTCATTTGACTCGCGTATCCGTGCGGATGTAGCTCCGGTCGCGGCTTTTCACGATGCCGATCGTCGTATCGACGTAAGGCATCAGGATCTTCGCGTTGTTGCTCGGCAAGCCGATGATCAGCTGAATGGAAAGATCGTTGAAATAGGACATCGTCGCCGAGATGCGCGAGGCGTCCATTTTGTTGAAGGCCTCGTCGAGGATGACGATGCAGCCAGCCTCTTTGTCGAAGCTCCCCTCGTGGACGATCTGGTCGAAGGAGGCGGCGATGATGACGTAGAAAGGAGTCTGGGTCTCCCCGCCTGACTTGCCCCTGGAGATCTTGGAGAAGAAAGAGATCTCCCCTTGCCGGTTCGTGATCTGGATGTCGTAGTTCATGAACATGCGGTAATCGGTGAAAAGGCGGAGCAGCTTCTCCTGTTTCTCATCCCCCGGCGAGGCGGTCAAACGGTTGAAGAGATCCTTCATGAGGGAGGAGTCGTTCGAATCAAGGGAATCGAGGAAAAGATCCTTCGAGGAGATATCCTCTTTCGAGGTGAAGATGTCGTAATAGGGACCGAAAATCGGGTCTTTGCTGCGCGCGACGACGAATTGGTAGACCTCCCCATCGTTCCCGAAAGGCTTGTCGGCGAGGACTTTGTTCAGTTTGCGGATGTTGGCTTTCTCATCGAGGATGTGCTTGCGGATCTGGGCGATGTAGTTCTCCTTGAAGGCGGTCGCGCAGTCGGCCTGCGCGCGTTCGAGGTCTTTCTTGAATTGCCCTAGCTCCCGCCCGACGACCTTGCTGTATTCGTTCAGGAAATCGCCGATGTTCTCCATGCCTGGGGCGCTATCGAAGCGGAACTCGTTGATGTAGGTGGCCATCGAAGAGATAATCGCGCGCTCAAGCGAGGCGATCTGAGGGGAAAGCGAGGCGATTTGCCTGGCGATTTCGTTTGCCCCGAGCGAAGCGTTGGCCTTGCTGAATTCATCGAGCTTCTCGCGCACTTTGGGATCGACGGCTTTCTCGGAGAGTTCCTCTTCCTCGGCGCGGAGCTGCTCCTCGATTTCCCTGATCTGCCTCTCAGCGAGGTCGCTTTCGGCCTCAAGCTTGGTTTGCTTGGTCAGGGATTCGTCCCGCTCGGCCTCAAGCCTCGCCTTCTCGGAGGCGAAGTCTTCGCCGTTCCCATGCCCCCCTTCTTTGGAAACGCGTTCGAGCTCGGCTTTCTCTTTGCTGAGTTCGTTCTCCCTTTTGAGGAGGTCGGCGTATTGACGCCAATAGTTCGGGGAATCCAAAAGCTGCTTCCTCCGCGATTCGGAGGCTTTGTTGAGCTTGGCGCGGAGCTCGGAGACGTTCCCGCTCAGCTCGTCCACCTTCTCATTGGCTTCCTGCAGGCTTTTCTGAAGGGAGGAAAGCTGAGCGGCGTAGGCGCCTTTGCCGATGTAGGGGGTGGCGTAGACCTCAGGGCGCGTCGCGCGGGCGGCTTTGTTGCGGTAGACCATGACGCTTTTGGTGATGGAGGAATCGTAGTACTTGAGATCCTGCTCGGAATCCACGCAGATGATGTCGCCCAAAACGTAGTTGACATAACGTTGGGCATCGGGGTCGTCGGTGACGACTTTGCTGGCGAGGGAATTCGGCTTGGCGTCGCGCTCGGAGAGCTTAGCGACGTTCACGAGGCCGACGGAGTGAATGTGGTATTGGGCTTTGTTGCGCTCATAAACAGCCAAAGCGCGGTCGTAATACTCCTCTTTGACGAAGAGGTCGAAGCGCCTGGTGTTGAGGTAGCCCTCCACCGCGTTGCGCCAGCTCTCTTCCCCAGGGGCGATGTCGATGAGCTCGCAGAAAGGATGGACGTCGATGTCGTATCCCTCTTCCTCCAAGAATGCCTGATGGATCAGCTTCATGAGGATGGAGGTGTTGTAATCGTATTGGGGGAGGCCTTTGCGCAATGCGTCGTATTTGCTTTGGAAGCCGCTTTGCTTCTGCTTGGCTTCGCTCAATTCGCCCCAGCGCAGCATCATCGCGTCGTTGAGCGACTGGCGGCGGGTCTCGAAAGCCTCATCGTAAGAAGAGAGGGCGGTCTGGAACCCTGAGAAATCCTCCGACTTGATGAAGGAGGCGAAATCCGCCTTCAAGGAAAGGGATCTGGCAAGTTCCCCTTCTTCGAGGATCGCGCGGTTGAAGCGCGAGAGGCTAGGCAAAAGGGAGTCGATCGAGCGCTTGTTCTCATCGATGGCGCGCTGGTTCTCCTCGAGGCTTTTATACCAATCCTCCCCCGAGAGGGCGAAGAGTTTGCGTTGGACCTCGTCGAGTTTGACGACGATCAATTTGCGTTTGTCCGCCTCATCCCCGATGAGGGCGGCGTTGGTCTTGATCTGAGCCTTCAAGGAAGCGATTTTCTTCTCGGAGGCGACTTTGTTCTTTTGAGCGGTCAAGGCTTGGAAAAGGGACTTTTGCAGGGTTTTTTCCTCATAGTCCGCATTCATTGACACGATGGATTCGAGCTGAGATTTCTTCTTCTCGTCGATCTCCACGTCCTTCCTGATCTCCATGTAGGAATGGATGGAGGCGCGGATGGAAGCGATGTCGACGTTATGCTCAGGGAGAAGGAAATCGAAGACGAAGTCATTGACCTCCCTGATCGGCTTGAAGGCGATGGCCTTTGGAAGGAGCTCGTAATATTTGTTGCTGGAGAGGCCAAGGGCGCGGGAGATCTGCGACTTGATCTCGCTCCTGGTCCCCTTGATCGCGAGGAAAGAGCGTTCCCCGAAGAGGGCGTTGGCCTTCTCTTGGAGGAGCTTCGCGTTGACGGCTTTCCTCTTCTCGCCATCGAGGACGAAATAGAGCTCATCGTCGATATGGCCCCCGCGGATCAGATAGAAGGACTGGTCGGCTTTGGGGGAGGCGTCGCGTATCTCAAGCGCGCAGCCGAGGATGAGGGATTGCCCATTCGGGTCCTCGAATTCCAAGGCGACGTGCGAGATGAGGTCGGGGTTCGGGCGGAGGCATTCTCTTCCTTCGGCGCCGATCGTCCCCCTCATGTAGGTCTCTACCGAGCGAGAGGTCTCATCGGTCGCGGCGAGGTTGAATTTGCTCGAGCCCCCCGCCAAAACGAAGTAAAGCGCGTCGAGCAAAGAGGATTTGCCGGCGCCGTTCTCCCCCGTGACGAGGACGTTCCCGCTCACCGGGATGGTGTTGTCGTAAAAGCTTTGCCAATTGACGAGTTTGATCTTAGTCAGCTTCTGCATCGTCCTTGCCTCCTTCTTTCTTTCCATAGGCCTCCAGCATCGCCGCGATCAGGTCGATGTCGCTTTGCCCCAGCACGACCAAAATGGTCGGAAGGATGATTAAGCGGGTAGAGCCTTCAAGTTTGCTGCCTTTGAAATCAACGATCTTGCTCCTCCTGAGTTTTTTTAGGGAGAGGTCATATTCAGTCATCCTCTTGAGGGGATGGAAGATGTTGGTCTGGTTCACCTTCTCCACGAGTTCGGTCAAGACGATCGCGTTGTCCTCCTGGCTCGCGGCGGTTTTCGCGTTCTCATAATATCTGAGGCGCAGAAGCAATAGCAGCACGGTCTCGAATTTGCTTAGCCTCACCCTGCTCCTCTCCTCTTCCGTGGAGATGAAGAAGAAGGCCCTTTCCTGATCGAACTCCAGTTTGTAGTCGGTCAAGGCGAAATAGGAGGAGAAGAGGGATTTCCTCTCCTGCACGAAATAGAAATCGTTCGTGTCGGTCTTCTTGCTTTTGAGGATGAAGGTCTCGTTCAGGAATTTGGAGGCCACGCGGGCGAATTCCTGCTTCTCCCCGTCGCCCATGCGCTTGTATTCTTCGCAGAATGCGTCGGCGATCTCGTTTTTGTCAGCCATTGCGTCTCTCCTTTTTCTTCAGTTCGAATTCTTCTATCTCGTGCCCGACCCGGACGTATTTGTCCTCTTTGAAGTCGAGGCTGTAACTCAAGCCCCTATCCTGGGAGATGAGCTGCATGAGCATGAGCAATATGAGGTCGCCCTCTTTCTCCGTGGGGATCTCCTTGGAGGACATCTTTTGGCGCTCTTCCAGAAAGGAAAGGGCGGCGTTATCGATGTTCTCCCGCGAATAGGGATCGTCCCCGAAGATGCGGTCGAGCCCGTCGGCGACCTCTTCTTGGTCGCCTTCTGGGACGGGCAATTCGATGGCGACGGGCTTCTCGCGCTGGAAGCGAGGGGAGGAAAGCGACCTGGAATCGAGGATCCCCGTCGATTCCAAAGCGATCAGCGATTCGAAAGGATAATCCTCCGGCACCTCGGCGATGGCTTTCAAGCAGTCGTTGATGCGGCCGGTGACGTCTTTGGTCGAGGTCAAAAGGAAATCCAGGCGCGCTTTCGCCGAGGAAAGGTATTTCGCGTTTTGGGCGTCGATGACATCAAGGTACTTCTCGATGGTCTCGAAGGAGGAGATGACGTAAGAGGCCTCGTCGCGGATCTGGTTCTCGATGGCCTCGTAGCGTTCTTTGGTGAGGTCCTTCACGTCCTCGACGAGGACCGAATTGGCGACCATCTCCTCCATGTGGTCGCGGAGGAGATCGCGCAGGATGGCGATGATCTGCGAGGAATAGCGGGAAGGGTTGTCCCTCATCCTGAGGTTGTTGAAAACGCGCAGGATGACCTGGTTCTGATATTTGCCCAGCAACGTGGAGAGGATCTCCTTCGGATCGAGGTCGGGGTTCTCCATGAGGGCGTCGAGGAACTCCTTGATTTCGCTAGAGAGCCTAGAGAGCGCGTTCATGAGCTCTTTGGTGAGGCGATATACCTGCTGAAGGATGGCTGTCGATTTGGAAAGGTCGAAGCTTTTCAGGGTCGAATAGATGACGTAGACGTAGCCCGTGTACTCAAGGGGCTTCTCGGAGCGCTCAGCGAAATTGCTGAGGAACTCCATCGTCGCTTTGCCTGCGCTGGTAAAGGAGATAAGAGCGTTGTAGCCGCCAAGCGACTCCTCATTCACCCAGCCGAGATTGCGGAACTGGCGGAGCTTCAGCTGAGCCTTGTCCCTTGCGCTCCGCCTAGAGATGTCGGTCCCTTCCCCGTCGTCTTTCACCTCGCCGGAATGATCTTCGAGGTAAAGGGAGAGGGCGCTGACCGCCTCCTCTTTAGGGATAAAATCCCCATAATCGACGGATTCGGAAAGATGGTAAAGGATGGAGAGGAGCTCGTAGTTCCCCCGCTTATCCTCCGCGGTGAGCAAGGAGAACATTTTCCCGTTGATGCTGTCGAATAGGTTGTTCATGAAACCGCTAAATTATGCCATAAGCAAAGGCGTCAAGCCACCTTTTCTACAAAGTAGAAAAAGGCTTACTTGCCCTTGCCCGCGCCTTTTTCCCTGCGATAGGCGACGAAGCGTTCGTCGAACTCGGCGACGAAGCCGCTGCGCATGGGCTTCTCTAAGCGCACGAACCCCACGAGCCCAGTGCTTTCCAAGATGCGGTAGGAGGTCAAAAAGGCGTTGTCCTCCTCACTTTGGTCTGGGACGTCTATCTGATTGACCGAGCCCATGAAGACCAGCTTGCAATTCCTTCCGATGCGGGTGACGAGCGTTTGGAACTCGTCCAAGTCCATGTTCTGCGCCTCGTCGACGAGGATGATGCAATCCTCGAAGCTCCTCCCGCGGAGGAACTCCGGGGCAAGAGGGACGATGTCGCTAGGCAATCTGCGGTAAGCATAAGGCAAAGCATCCTCGCCAAAAGAGGATTGATTTGCGGCTTTAAAGGGTTTTTGCGGGGATTTCGCATCGTTTTTGCAACGCTCCATCAAGTGCTGATAGTTGTCCAAAAGAGGGCCGAGATAAGGCGCGTATTTCTCTTCCTCTCCCCCTTTAAGAAAGCCAAGCCTATGCCCCACTTCAACGGGCTCCCGAACATAGAAAACGGTTTTGTATTTCTTCATGGAGCCTTTAGAGCGGACCAAAGAGAGAGCGGCGGCAAGGCTCGCGAAGGTCTTCCCGGTGCCCGCATCCCCGATGCAATAAACGACGGGGAGGCGGCTGGGGTCGAGCCTGATCAGGCGGATCAGTTCCCTCTGGCCTTCGTTGCTTCCGAAATCGATTCCGAAGAGATGGTAGGTAGGCGCATCGCTCATACGCTTCGCATTATAGAGGAGGGAAGAGGAAAAGAAATACCCGCGAGGAAGCAAGCAAGGCAGGCGATCACACTAGGCCATTCATCATGTCGATGACCATGAAGACGACGCCGAGGGAAGAGAAAGCAAAGGCAAGGGCGAAAAGGATGTAATCGAAAGCGGCCCTCTTCTTTTGGGGCTTCAGCAGGAAGAAAGTCAAAAACGCCTCGGCTAGCGCAAACCCAAGCAAGGCGTACCTCACCCTGTCCAAAGCGGAGAAAAGGGATGGGGTGAGGAAATAGGCGGCCCCCAAAACGGCTTTCCAAACGGCGTCGCCAAGCAATATCTTGCGCGTCAGCGCGCTCGCCCTTTCGTCGAACCCAACCCAGCAATTCAAAGTCGTCAGAACGAAAACGTACATCCCTAGCAAAGGGATCATCGCGTAGATCGAGGCGCGGTTGACGGAAATGCCGTCGAAGAGATAAACGAAGGCAAAGCCGGCAAGCAAAACGAGAATCGGGAGGATGATCCCGAAGGCGACGTAGCAGGCGAAGCGCCTCTTGCCCCAAGAAGAGACGCGGGTGTTCTTCATCCCCCTGCCGATGGATAGCCTAGGCATCTCCCCGTTCTCCCCGATGAGGGAATGCAAAGCCAAAGAACGGCTCTTGACGATGACTTTATGGGCTTTCGGGGAACGGAGAAGCTCCTCAAGCATCGGCAGGAAGCGGGCAAGCAAAGCATCGTTGAGATGCTCTTTGATGAAAAGAAGCGATTTGGCGAGGGCTTCCAGATCAAGCTGCTTCGGATGGGTCTTCTCCAGGGAGCGCAGAATCTCTTGGGCGCGGATCGGCGTCATGCCCAAAGCCAAAGAGGAAGAAAGGAGCTGCATCTTCCTCTCAAAATTCAATGGTTTTATGGAGAGCACGAGCAGATTGAACTGCTCTTTGCTGATGCCAGGGAGAGAGAGCAAATGGGAAAGCAAGCGGAATTCGAAATCCTCGGCGGTCTTTATTTTCCCCACGATTTCCATCGCGAAAGGAAGGAAGGCGTTGCGGTCCTTTCCCAAAGCCTCCGCCTCGCTGAAATAGAGGCGGAACTCGCTTTCGTCGTAGGCATAGCGGTAAGGGATGACGGCGATGCTTTCTTTCTTAAGAAGCGGGCGCAGGCGGAAAAGCTCCAAAGCGCGCTCATAGTCGTGCTCTTCATGGAAAGCCTTCTCGGCCTGGCGGTTGAAACACTCGGCGAAGCACTCGGCGAATCTATCCTTCTCTTTTTTGGTGGAGGGGGAACAATCCCCTTTCTCCAATGCCATTTTCCAATGGGGCAAGCTTGCAGTGAAGGTCTTGTAATCCTCTTTCTGATCCTTGCAAATCCCCGCAAAAAAGCCATAAATGAAGCCCTTTGCCTCATCTAAGAGTTCCGCTTTATGCGCATCGCCATCCGCGCCTTCAGGCAAAGCGAGGCAATTGTAATAATGGTTTGTGATCTGAGCCTCGTTGCAGGGCGCCCCTTCCTCTAGCTGCTTGGTGATGAGCAGCGCCTCGAGCCGACAACGCAGGGACCTCTCGATTTTGGAGGCCTCTCCCTCGGAAGAGAAAGCGAACCCTTCCAACCCGACATCTATTTTCTCTTTGGAGATGGCGCTGAGCTCCTCGAAAGCCTCTTGGATGGCGCCTTTTCCCGCAAGAGCCGAGATCTTCGAAAGCGCCTCTTCCCATTTTCTGGAATAGTTCTCGAAGGAGTCGCCTACGTAATCAAAGCCCGATACCGCGGTGATCCTTTCAGCCTCTTCCTTGAGCTTTCTTATCTCTTGCTCCTGCGCCTTCAATTCGGAAAGGGCGGCGTTCGTCTTCGGAAAGTTCAAGGATGAAAGTCCATCTAGGCGAAGATTGCCTTCCCCGGCAGTAAAAGAGAGGCCGTTTTCCATCATTCCTTCCCTCCTTTCGGAGAGAGGATCGCCCGGATATCCTCGGCATCGTTTGCGAAGGAAGACTCAAGTTTCTTCCCTTCCTTCGCCAAAGCCTGGGCGCGCAAAGAAAGGACCTCGTAGAGGGCGAGTTCAATGGCTTGGTTCCTTTTCAGGGTTTCCTCACTCATGCGATCCTCCCATATCAAGGCTTGTATAGGCCTTGGAAAGGGCGAGCGCGGTCTTCGAATCGGCTCCGTCCAGCGCCCTCTTCGTCTCGACTTCGAACACGGTTTTGGCGATCAGCACCTCGCGGCGGAGCACTTCAAGTTCCTTCGCCTGCTTTTG
Source organism: Erysipelotrichaceae bacterium (assembly GCA_963588055.1). Lineage (GTDB taxonomy): Bacteria > Bacillota_I > Bacilli_A > RFN20 > CAG-826 > Alloenteromonas. Next base: position 62,477 of record CAVAGB010000007.1, read on the forward strand.
CTTTATCGCCTCTAGCCTAGCCGCCAAAGAATCATCCAATCCCGAAGCGAAGGAAGAGACGTTCCCTTGCAGGGACTCAACGCTTTCTAAAGCCATATCCTCGTTCTCCGCCATCGTTTTTTCCTTACCGCGATTTTGACACCAAAAGGCATTCCATTCAAGAATTGCGTGGTTTTCGCTTACGCCTCGTTGCCGCGATGTTCTTTCTCTCCAACCTCTTTCAGCGAGATGCTCATATCGTCATCATCGTATACGCCGGTGAGCAGCAGCAAATTGAAATAGGTCAGCAAGGAAACGGGGACAAGCGACATCCGCACATCCTCAGGGAAAGGGATGTTGCTGGAGATCAGGCCCAATACATCTCCCGCGAGCTTCTCCAAACTGGTGAAGGCCTCATCGGCCCTCCCGTTGACGCGCACATACTCGCCAAGGAGATCGAGGAGCGAGGACTCCCCCGCTTCGCTCTTCATCAAATCTTCCACGCGCGAGCGGATCGTCGCGATCTGCTCTTCGGTGAGATAAGCCCCCTCTGGGAGCGTGCAGCTTTTGTCGTTGCAATCCATAAGGCAATTATCTTATCTTTCCTCCATCTAGTAAAGATTGATGCGCAGAAAAGTCCGCTCATGACGGGGTTTTCCGTGCAGGTTAATCACAGGGATCAAATAAGGGGCGTCTTTGTATCAAAAGCAATCTAGACAACTTGGACTCAAGGCTTTCTCAGCAAGGCCGAGGCCATATCGCCATAGTAGAGGATGCGGCCAGAGAAGTCGGTCGTCGTGTCTGATGATTTCCTGTAGTAGCCAAGGATCACGCCGGAGAAATTCGTGACGACCTTGTCCCCGTTCGGTTTGGTGTCGATGTAACCGATGATGAGCCTAGACAGATCTCTGATTGGTTCTCTCATACTCTAATTTCCTCTTTGCCTCTATTGCCGCAGAAAGCGCATCAAATTGGGAACGTAATCAAAAATCCCCGCAAAAGCCAAACGAAACGTCAGTCTCTTTTGAAGAGATCCCTGGTGTAGACTTTGTCTTTCACCTCGTCGAGGGCTTTGTCGTAGCGGTTGGCCAGTATCGCGTCGCTCTGCCTCTTGAACGAGGCGAGGTCGTTCACCACGCGCGAGCCGAAGAAGGTGCTCCCGTCCTCGAGGGTGGGCTCGTAGACGATGACCGTCGCCCCCTTGGCCTTGATCCTCTTCATGACCCCCTGGATCGCCGAGGCCCTGAAGTTGTCGGAATTGGACTTCATCGTCAGGCGGTAGACCCCGATGACGACCCTCCTCTCCTCCTCGCTCTCGTACTGGTCGTTGGAGGAGTAGTAGCCCGCCTTCCTGAGGACCTCGTCGGCGATGAAATCCTTCCTGGTGCGGTTGCTCTCGACGATCGCCGCGATGAGGTTCTCGGGGACGTCGGCGTAGTTGGCGAGCAACTGCTTCGTGTCCTTGGGCAGGCAGTAGCCCCCGTAGCCGAAGGAGGGATTGTTGTAGAAGTCGCCGATGCGCGGGTCGAGGCAGACGCCGGAGATGATCTCCTCGGTGGAGAGCCCCTTGACCGAGGCGTAGGTGTCGAGCTCGTTGAAGTAGGAGACGCGCAGGGCGAGGTAGGTGTTCGCGAAGAGCTTCACGGCCTCTGCCTCGGTGAAGCCCATGAAGAGGGTGGGCACGTCCTTCTTCGCGGCCCCCTCCCGCAGGAGCGAGGCGAATTGCCTCGCCTTCTCGGCGAGGAAGGGGTCGCCCTCGTCGGTCCCCACGATGATGCGCGAGGGGTAGAGGTTGTCGTAGAGGGCCTTCGACTCCCTGAGGAACTCGGGGGAGAAGAGGATGTTCCTGCATCCGTACCTCTCCCGCAGGGATCTCGTGTAGCCGACCGGCACGGTCGATTTGATCACCATCACCGCGTCCGGGTTGGCCTTGAGCACGAGCTCGACGACCTCCTCGATGTGGCGCGTGTCGAAGAAGTTCAGCTTCGGGTCGTAGTTCGTCGGGGTCGCGATGACGACGAAGTCCGCGCCGCGGTAGGCGCTCTCCGCGTCGAGGGTCGCCTTCAGGTCGAGATCCTTCTCTTTGAGGTAGCTCTCGATGAACTCGTCCTGGATCGGGGAGACCCTCCTGTTTATCGAATCGACCTTCGAGGGGAGCACGTCCACCGCCGCCACCTCGTGGTGCTGGCTGAGCAAGACCGCCAGAGAGAGCCCGACGTAGCCCGTTCCCGCAACCGCAATCTTCATATCCTGTAGAACTCCTTGTACCATTCCGCGAACCTCCTCAGCCCCTCGCGGAGGGGGGTGCTTGGCCTGAAGCCCGTATCCTCCTCCAGGGCGGAGGTGTCCGCGAAGGTGAGGGGGACGTCGCCCGGCTGCATCGGGGCGAGCTCCTTGTGGGAGGCGAAGTCGTAGTCGCTTGGCAGCACCTTCGCCCTGATCAACTCCTCCTGGAGGATGCAGACGAAGTCGAGCAGGCTCACGGGGCTGCCGTTGCCGATGTTGTAGAGGCGGCAGGGCGGGAGGGGGAGGCCGTCTTCGCCCATCCTCCTCTCCGGGGCGCGCTCCATCACCCTCCTCACCCCCTCGACGATGTCGCTCACGTAGGTGAAGTCCCTTCTGCAGTCGCCGTAGTTGAAGATCTTTATGGTCTCCCCTCTGATCAGCTTGTCCGTGAAGCCAAAATAGGCCATGTCGGGCCTGCCTTCGGGCCCGTAGACCGTGAAGAAGCGGAGCCCCGTCGAGGGGATTCCGTAGAGCTTGCTGTAGGCGTGGGCGAGCAGCTCATCGCTCTTCTTGGTGGCCGCGTAGAGGGAGACGGGGCTGTCGGCCTTGTCCTCGGTCGAATAGGGGATCTTCGCGTTGGACCCGTAGACCGAGGAGGAGGAGGCGTAGACGAGGTGCTCAACCCCTTTGCTGCCCCCGTCGTAGGAATGGCGGCAGGCCTCGAGGACGTTGTAGAAGCCGATCAGGTTGCTCTCGATGTAGGAGTCGGGGTGGGAGATGGAGTAGCGCACGCCCGCCTGAGCGGCGAGGTTGACCACGAGCTCGGGGCGATGCTCGGCGAAGACCTTCCCGAGGAGGGCCTTGTCCGCGAGGTTGCCTTTGACGAAGGACCACCCCGAATCCGGGCGGGCCTTGGCGAGGTCCTCGATCTCCTCGAGGCGGCGCTCCTTCAAGGAGACGTCGTAGTAGTCGTTCAGGCTGTCGAGCCCGACGATGCGCACGGAGGGGAGGCGGGAGAGGAGGTCCTTGACGAGGAAGCTCCCGATGAAGCCCGCCGCGCCGGTCACGAGGATGGTCTTGTTGTTCAGGTTGATGTTCGGCTCGATCATGCTGGCCTCCGCGTTTTTTTTGATTGTTCCTATCATACCCCTTTTCGCGTGCCTCCCCTATATGCAAGAGAGTGCAGGCTCAAAGGAATCTGCCTATGCAACTTCGTGATATCGAGCCCTTTTCAGCCGTCTATCTTCCCTAATTCCTCCCTCATTTGGGGAATCCAATGGGCCACCGTGTCGAAAACCATGGTCAGTTTCGTGCCCCCATAATCGTGGACGATTCTATTTCTCATGCCTCTGATTGCCATCCATGGGATGCCGACGTTGTCTTTTTTGAAACGTTCGGAAAGACGCCCGGCGTTTTCGCCGACTTGGATGATTCTGAACATTATGGAATCAAGCAAAAGAGGATTTCCCTCTATCTCTTCCTCGCTTTTTCCTTTCGTCTGCTCGATGATGAAATCGAGGTCGGAAAGAATCTTCGCAAGGTAATATCCATCTTCTTTTACGTTATCCATATATTCTCACGCCGTCCTTCAAAATCTCTTTCGTCAGGGCGAGATTGCCTTCAAGCTGGCTGACGTCAACGAGATCGACCTTTTTATGAAGCTTCTGCCGAAGGGTCTCGGCGAGTTCGAAGAACCTCATCCCGTCAAGCGGCATGGAAATTAAAAGATCGACGTCGCTTGTCTCGTTCGCGCTTTTTTTGGCGTAAGATCCGAAAAGATAGCAATAAGACACCTCGGGGAAATCGGCGAAGACCTCGGAGCACGATCTTTTTATCCTTTCTAATGAAAGCAGCCCATGTTCCTCATCGATCAGGTTCGTTTTCAGCAGCGCATCGTAGATGAGCTTGTATTTCACTGAGGTTTCATCGATCTTCCCCGCCTCGTAATTGAGGTAGGTCCTTCTTGTGACCCCCAGAAGGCGCGCCGCCTCCTCTTGGGTTATCCCCTTTTCTGAACGAATTTCCCTTAAAGTCATGATGTTTCCTCGCTTCAATATTACGATTTTCACATTCTTTTTCAAGATGATGTGAAATTTTTTCACATATCCATACTTAGTATGTGTATTTTCTTATATCCGCTTTTAATACGCTCTTTAATACGCTTTTTAATACGCTCAAACCGCGGATATCGAAATTCATTCGATGCAGAGCGATGTTTTTTAATTCGCCACAAAAGGGTCATAATCTATGAAATTCTACTTAGGAGCAAGAGAAAGAGCCGACGAATTTCGTCTATTCTCCTTTCCAGGTCAGTTATATTCACACAGGGAAAGGACGATTCCCGAAGGGCAAATCATCTTCGCCGGTTGGTTCGCCTTCCTTCCATTTCGTTGCCTAGGCTAATAGAATATCGCCCTGGAGGCTGGGCGAAGCAGGTCTTCGCATCCTCGCCTCATACCTTATATATTAAGGAAAGCAAAGCATCATGGACACATTCATCGAATTCCTCAAAGCCATCGTCTTCGGCATCGTCGAAGGCATCACCGAATGGCTCCCCGTCTCTTCAACAGGACACATGATCATCCTCGGGAGCTACTGGGGATTCGCGGAGACCCAAGGCCAGGGGTTCTATGACTTCTTCTTAGTCATTATCCAGCTCGGGGCGATCCTCGCGGTCATCTTGAGCTTCTTCAAAGAGCTTTGGCCCTTCGGGAGCAAGAAAAGCAAAGAAGAGAAGAAAGAGATCTGGAAGACCTGGCTAAAGATCCTCATCGCCTCGATCCCGGCGGGAGTGGTCGGGATCCTTCTAGACGACTACATGGATAAATACCTCTACAACTACCTCGTCGTCAGCATCACCCTCATCGTCTATGGCCTCGCCTTCCTCATCATCGAAGGTTTCATAAAGAGGAAGTCCAACAAAATAGAAAGCCTCAACCGCTTAGAGGGAGCCCCTTGCGAAGCGGATGGGGAAACGGATTCCCATCCCCTATTCAACGTCAGCAGCATCGCGGGCATCTCCTTGAAATACGCCCTCATCATCGGGCTTGCCCAATGCTTGGCCCTCATCCCGGGCACTTCGAGGTCAGGGGTCACCATCTGCGCCGCCTTGCTCCTTTCAATCGACCGCACAACCAGCGCCAAATTCTCTTTCTACCTCTCCATCCCCGCCATGGTCGGCGGCTCGCTCATCAAAGGGGTCAGCTACGGCATCAAGATCTCCAAAGGAACGGCCAGCCCATTGACCTGGACCCAGGTCGGGATCATCCTCGTCGGCATGGCGGTCGCCTTCGGGGTCTCGCTTCTAGTCATCAATTTCTTCATGAAGCTCCTCCGCAGCAAGACCTTCAACGCATTCGGGGTCTACCGCATCCTCTTGGGGATCGCCTTGCTCATCATCTTCTTCGCCGTCGACAAGGGGCAAATCAAGACGGCGGCGGGATTCGCTTTGCCCGACTATTGCCTCGCCCTTTCTAACGAAGCGTCCATCTTCCTAAGCGGAATGAAGGCGCGCCTTGCTTGATCGTCGTCCTCTAAAAACGCCCTCGCCAGGAAGGCTCCCGAGCAAGGGTCATAGTCCAACTGGCTTTATTAAGCATCATCAAATAACGCATCCCTGGATCTTAAAAAGCGGCGGCCGCCATGCAGCCACCGCTTTGAGAATCATTAGGAAAGGTCATTCCTTCTCGGGAACGGCGTTCGCTTTCTCTTTGTCCTCTTTGGAGATGTAGACGACGCAGCAGACTAGCGAAGAGGCCAGGAAGCCGACCACGGCCCCCACTCCCACGCCGATCCAAGGCGAAAGCGAGCCGGAGGTGTCGATGACGCCAGGATAGGAATAGTGCACGCTGTCGCGATAGGTGAGGCTGACGTAACGGTAAACCTCAGATCCCATGGTGGTGTCTTCCACAAGCTGCTTCTTGACCTCGGCGATGCTCTTTTTGAATGAGGCGCAGGAAGTAGCCCACGCTTTGCCATCCTCCGAGCCGTTCTTCACGGCTTCGAGCATTTGGATTTTGCCTTCGCCCGTCAAGGTGATGGTGTCGAGGTTGGCCAAGGTAACGGGGTCGGGCACGACGTAGCCAAGCGTCTTCAGTTCCTTGGTGTAGTCGTTCATCTGCAAAGTCAATTCCAGGATCTTCGCGTTGTAGGAGGCGGCTTGGTTGGCGGCCGCGCTGTCTCCGGCAAGAACCGCTTGATTGATTTTATCCAGCCTCTCTTCGTAGATATCGATGTTTTGAAGAGTCGACTTCAAGCTCTCGATATCCGTCTCGCCAAGCTCCTTGAGGGTGTCGATGGTGCTTTGGACGTCGTCCACGTCGTAGTTGACGTATTTTTTGGATTCCAGCTTACTGTCGAGCGCGGTGAATACCGTGCCGGCGCCCTGCTGATAGGAAAGCTCGTAGTCGGAGATGATGGAGGCGAGGGTCTGGTCTTTGTTGCCTTTGACGACGTCAGAAGTGCTTCCGGCGGTCTTATAAAGCCCCTCCAAGGAAGACTTGATCTGGTCGTATTGCTTGGAAAGAAGAGAGATCTGATATTCGAAATCGAGATCCTCATAGACCGAGTCGGTGGGGAAGAGGCTGCTGATCGAGTAATTCTGAATCGCCGCTTCCGCCTTCGTTTTCGTCGAATCGATGAGGGCTTGGATGAATTTGGTCGCCGTGTCTTGGCTCCCGAAGCTGCTGAGCTTCCCACTTAAGGTATAGGTGATGGGGGTGGAGACGACGAATTTGTTCGTGGACGAATCCGTATACCCGTTGACCTCGATCGAGATCTCGTTGTTCTTGACGACGCTATTGACGTCGATCCCGGAGAAATCGTTGCTCGTCTCTTTGACGGCGAGCAGGTTATCCCTGGAGACGATGTCGTAGTAATTGAAGACGGCGCCGTCGACGAAAGTGCCGTTGCCATTGCCGTCTTCCGACATGGCGAGGTTATAGGAGAACTCCGACTTGAAGGTCACTTTGGAAGGGTTGTAACCGAACTGTATGAGCAAGAATCCGGCGAGCCCCAAAGCCACGGTGCTGCCCAAGACCCACCATTTGTATTTGGCGATGGATTTGCCGTATTTCGCCCAAGTCCATTTCGATGGCCTGACTTCCTCTTCGTTCTGAATGACAAGCACCTGACGATTGTCGTTGTTTTTCTCGTCCATAAAAACTCCTTTTCGATGGAAACGCCCGACTAGTATATCTTAAGGCAATGGAAGAAACCACATAATTGAGCCCGGCCGCTCTTTAGAGCGCGGCGAGGAAAATCGAAGCGAAATGAGCAAGACGGACGCCTTCGCAGTTCTAGAGAGTGGGCGCCATTACAGCCATTTTTGATTCTTGGCCTTTCAGCGAGGATCGGCCGATTGAAGGTCATGGATGGATAACGTTCGTAGTTTTTTCCACGTGGGCTTCATTCCGTCTTCGTTAAAGATGGGCAGGCCCATTCCCTTGAGGACGCCATCCAAACCGATTGGAGAAAGCTCCAAGCCTTTCTTCAGAAGGGCGATTTCGCTTTCTAAACCATCGAGGAAATCCAAGAAATCATCTTCGGGCAGCATATACTTGAGGCAGATGACGATGGAGAAGAAATCCCTTTTCCCGCAGGCGTAATAAAGCCCTGCCTTCGGTATTCCTAGCAGACGGTGGAGGGAGGTATCGCAGATCTGTTTCGTGTAGTCCTTCAAGCGAAAACGAATGAGGGAGTTGCCGTGTGCGCAGAGATTGCGCCAGACATTGAGGGAGGACACCATCGATTGAAGCGATCGGGGCGAAAGAGAGTAATACTTTCTGGAGATGCTATTGGCGACGTTTGAGTTCACATTTGCGTAGAACTTCCTGAGCGTGCCGAAATCAAGCACATTCACCAAAGCCCACAAAGGGACTTGCCCGCATCCGTCGACGAGGAAATGCCTGACCATGTCGTTCTTCCAGGCGTAACTTTCGATGAGATCCTCCAAAAAGGAAACGAATTCGCTCGCGTAGCGGGCGTCGTTTTCCCCATTGGCGTTGTAAGTGCTCAGGTTCAAGTAATCAAAGGGACCGTATGCCTTGCAGAATTCGTAAGCAAGATGGGTCTTCAGATGCCCCTCGATCTCGAGAAGATATTTGAAAAGAAGGATCCGCAGCGAAGCATCGAACTCATAGAGGCATACAAGATCGTTGAAACGGACGCCCTTTTTGTAGCGTTCTTCCGAAGACCCTTCCAAGATATAGTCTTCGTAAGCGATGACTACATTGAAGTAGCTATTGTTGAGCAGGAACGATTTCGCGCGATCCTTGTCGCCGATGACCATGCCGCGAGATTTCAGAATCTTAACCTGCTCATCGACGCTTGAAAATCTATAGGTCCCCATATTCAAGCCCCCGCCACAAAAAAAGTCGGGCCTCCTATTTTTTCAATAGCGAGCTCCCGACGCCGGTCATCCCTATTATATGCGCGACGAAAAGCGATAGCAAGGGCAGATCTGCAATTCTCTTGAAGTAAGATCCAGCCGCTGTCCCCATCGGCAAAAACAGATATATCACACCTATTATCGAATGTTTTTATTATTTGATGGTTTCTCATTTCGCTTCCTCCTATGTCAGTAGAATCGTTTTTTGAAAGACTTTTTCAGGCAAAGGAAACGCCGGGCGGAAAACCCGGCGCTCCAAGCCTTAGGAATTCTTCGCGCTTCTTTTCTTCGCGTCGAAGCAAAGGGAATGGATGCTCTTGAGCCCCTTCTCCTGGTAAGCGAGGTTCTTCACCTTGAAAGAGAAGCCGATGTTTTTCTCTTTATTGTAAGGATCGGATTTCACGACGATCCCCTCATGCTGGAAGTAATCCTGCCAAAGGGTTTCCTTGGGCGATTCCAAAAGAAGCGAAGAGGGCGACCAATACTGCGTCTCGGCGAGCTTCACGAGCTTGTCGATGGAATCGTATTCGCTCATATTGGGGACGTATTTCACCAAAGGGACGACCTCCAAGCCAAGGCTTTCGACGATCGGCTTGAACTCCTTGTAGCTATATTCCTCCCACTGCTTGTTGCGGTAACGCTTCACGCGGAAGACGAACCATCTCACCTCGTCGAAGCAATAGATGTTGTTCTGGATGGAAGGGCCGACCTGCTCGCCCTGGATGCAGAGGATCTCCCCGGTCTTCTTGTAGTAGGCCTTCAGCTTCACCTCGATGCCATATCGCGCAGCAACGGAGAAGAAGACGTCCCCCGTCGAGCCATTCCTACTGAGCTTGCTGTTCCTCGAGCAAAGGAAGAACCTCTTCCTCTTCACGTCGAGGGAGCAGGTGAAGGACTGCCCTTCCATCTTCGCGGTGATGATCGCGGGGACTCCAGGGAAGCGCTCGATCAGCTCCTTGCAGTTCTGAATCGTGGTCTCGTCCGACTTCGCGATGATCTCGCTTGGGAAATCCCCGCCGTCGGACGTCCTCCTCGCGAGGAAGATCCTCCCCAGCCAGCGGGTCGCCCTGTGCTTCATGAGCCACTTGATGTACCTCGGGGTGCGGCCAGGCAATCCGACGCGGGGAGTGGCGTCTTCGATGTCGGGCTCGTACTTCTCGATCTTGAGCCTTTCGGTCACGTCTTCCCCGGCGGGAAGATCCTCGGGGAGGCCCGCTTCGGTCAAAGTGAGGCAGAGGCCCCAGGATTTCACCTTGTCGCCCTTCTCTCCGTTGCAGTCTTTCGCCCCCATCGTCATCGGTTTGATGAGGAAGCCGTTCAGGTCCTCCCTGAAGCATCTTTTCCTCAGGAATTCCCATCTCTCTTCAATAGGCAATATCGCCCCTTCCTGGATGAAGACCATCTTATCCCCTACGTTATGCTCGACGGGGACGATGGCCTCGTATCCGTTCTCTTTGAATGTGACGACGCAGATGCGGTCCTTCTCGAACATCCTGTTCTTCGTCTCAATCGTCACGATGCTTGCTAAATCCCTCATGCTTTTCTTCCTTTCTCCCGCTGATGGCGGGACATGATGGCCGCTTAACAATGAAGCGACATCAAACGCGAGGAAACGATGCAGCCTTGCGCCCGGGCCCTCTTTTCCTATGCGGCTGGACCCAAAACGTTTAGGCAACAGCGGGTCTCAGCGCTGATACCCAAATTATATAAAGATAAGCACGACAAGCAAGAGGAAAAGAAGTTTTTTTACAACGAAAATATTACTTAAATTGACATAATGAAGGTGCCTGCCATCATAGCCGCGTTTCCAAAATAAACGTTTTTTGCAAATTCATTAAGCAAAACATTTCAAATTCATTAAGTGAAACGTTGCAAATCCATTAAGCGAACGATGTTTATCTCGATACTGTGCTTGTTTTTCTAAGGTGTCGAAAACGGGTGATTTCAAGTTTCCAATAGAATGGCCAAAGCGAGCGGAAGGAGAACAACGGAAGCGGCTTGTGCTAAAATTCCCCCAACGAGCAGGAGAAAAAAGAAAATGGGCGATTTGCTGAATGGGAAGACGTTGCTGATAACCGGGGGCACCGGCAGCTTTGGCCACGCGGTAGTCGAGCGTTTGATCGCTACCCCCATCAAGGAGATCCGCATCCTCTCCCGCGACGAGAAGAAACAAGACGACATGCGGAGGGAATACCAAAGCGACAAGCTGAAGTTCTATCTAGGCGACGTGAGGGATTATCAAGCCATCGAAAGCGCCTTCAGGGGCGTGGACTATCTCTTCCACGCCGCGGCCTTGAAGCAGGTCCCTAGCTGCGAATTCTTTCCCATGGAGGCGGTGAAGACGAACGTCATCGGCAGCGACAACGTGATCTCCGCCTGTTTGGCCCACCGCGTCAAGAAAGCGATCTTCCTAAGCACGGACAAAGCCGCCTACCCCGTCAACGCGATGGGGATGAGCAAGGCGCTCATGGAGAAGAACGTCATCGCTAGGAGCAAAGGATTGCTGGAAGGCGACACGGTGCTTTGCCTCACCCGCTACGGCAACGTCATGGGGAGCAGGGGCTCGGTGATCCCCCTTTTCCATGAGCAGATCAAAGCCAACAAGCCCTTAACGATCACCAACCCCAGCATGACGCGTTTCATGATGAGCTTGGAGGAGGCGGTCGAGCTCGTTTTATACGCCTTCGCCCACGGCGAGCAAGGCGACCTCTTCGTGCAGAAGGCCCCCGCCGCCACCATAGGCACCCTCGCCCAGGCGATGCTTGAGTTGGAGAACTGCCCCCTCGCCCCCGAATGCATCGGGACGAGGCATGGCGAGAAGCTTTTCGAGACCCTCATCACGAAGGAAGAGATCCTCCGCGCGGAGGACAAAGGGAGCTTCTATCGCATCCATGCGGACCAAAGGAGCCTCAATTACGAGAAATACTTCACCAAAGGGGAGGCCGGCCTAGATGAGCTGGAGGCCTACACCTCGGAGAACGCGAGGCGGTTAGATGTGTCGGAAATGAAAGAGCTTCTCAAGAAGCTCCCCATATATAAGGATTAAGGGATTCGCCTTCCTCACTCAGGAAGGCTTTTCTTACTGCCCGAATGTCTTCTCCGCGGCTTTTAAGACGTCTTCGAAGGAAGAAAGGACGCATTCGGGCGAAACGGCTTTCCCAAAGCCATAGGAGGCGTAGAAGAAAGGCAGGCCCAAGAGATGGGTCTCTTTCTCATCCCCTGAGGTGTCCCCGATGTAGGCGGCCTTCTCGATATGGTGCTTCTCAAGCAGGAGCTTGATGGAGCCGTGTTTCGCTAGATGGGTGTCCCCATAGCAAAGATGGTCGAGGAAGAGCTCGGGATGCTTGATGGCTTTGAGGTAATCCTCGATGTAGCCTTTCTGGCAATTGGACATGATGAGGAGGGTATAGCCCCTTCTTTTCAGCTCCAGCAAGGTCTCCTCCTCTTTGGGGAAGAGCTCGCCGGGATGGGAGGAAAGGTATTCGACTTCGTAGACGAAGGCTTCCTTCGCCCAGATCTTGCCAAGCTCCTCATTCGGGGTCAGCTTGGCGATGTTCCTAGCGATCTCCTCCATCGGTAGCCCCATCTGGGCGCGCACGTCTTCCCTTGAGATCGAAAACCCATCCCCGAAGTATTTCTTCCCGCATTCGCTCCAGGAGGCGGACACCACTTCGGTGGAGTCCCATAACGTCCCGTCAAGATCGAAAACCAAAGCGATATTATCCATGCAAAACCCCTTTATTCTCTCCAAAAACCCCGCAAAAACGCCATATCAGGAAATCAGCCCATTCAAGGTTTTTTCAAGGCGAGGGAACCTCTTTTGCTTCCTCTTTACCATGATTCCCTTCCTAAAGACGAGCTCTACGTCGTCCAAGGCCCTAAGATCCTCGAGGGGGTTGCCCTTCAAGACGATGAGGTCCGCCTCTTTATGAAGGTCGATTGAGCCCGTCGCTTCGTCGAGAGAGAGGATCTTCGCGTTGCCTAAAGTCCCCGCGTAAAGGGCCTCCGCGTTGCCGCAGCCCACCGTCTGCCTGTAATAGCAAATCTCCCTCCACATGGAGCTATGGGTCGCGTAGGGGCAGGAAGCATCCGTCCCTAGCCCTACCTTTATCCCCTTTTCGTAGCAGGCTTTCGCGGCAGAGGCGATGCCTTCGTATATCGCCTTTATCGCCTTCATCTGCCCGTCGCTGTATTTGGAGGAGCCCTGGTCAAGAAGCGCGGCGGGCAAGGCGGGAGAGAGGGTGGTGATCATGGTGCTATGCCCAGAAAAGAGGCCCTCGATCATGGATTCGTCCAATATCGCCCCATGCTCGATCGTGTCTATGCCCGAGAGGAGGCAAAGCGAAAAGCCTTCGCTCGACTCGCAGTGCGCGGATACCTTGAAGCCTTTGCTATGCGCATAATCGACGCACCACCTCATCTGCTCCAAACTCATCCTGGGGGAGCCCGGGATCTCGCCGGGCAAGGCGTCCATGGCCCCGCTTGTGACCATGAGCTTCACCCAGTCGCAGCCAGTAGCGATGTCCTCGTCTATCGCCTTGATGAATTCCTCTTTCGTGAGGCAGCCCACCGAGATCGAGCCGACCCCATGGCCATTAGGCGAGGTGATCGCGTAGCCGCTAGAAAGCAGCCTCGGCCCGAGGAAGCTTCCTTTCTTCATCTCTTTCTTCGCCCATTCGTCCGCGTAATGGAGGTCGCCTAAGGAACGCACCGTCGTCGTGCCGGAGCGAAGGCTCTGGACCAAGGAGGCCTTCGCGAGGCGATGGAGGACGGCCTGGCCGAGCTTGGTGGAGGCGAATTTCACCAGGCGCTTCTGCCCTTTGCCTTTTGAGGCGATCACTTTCTTGGGGACGCCGTTGCCGAAAAGATGGACGTGCGCATCGATGAGGCCAGGGCAGAGATAGCCGCCTTTCAGATCGATGACCTTCTCTCCTTTAAGGGGTTTCATGTCCTCCCCGAAGCTCGCGATGAGGCCATCTTCTATCCTCAAGGAGGCGTTCTTGAGGATCCTCCCCTTCTTCACGTCCACGATATTGCAATGGATAAGCAAAAAAGAATTCTTTCTCATGGCGACTATTTTCCGACTTGGGCGGATTATTACAACTCAATTAACGAAGTTCGGGGAATGGAGGCCGATCAATCTTCCAAGACGGGCAACGCCCCGTAATGGGAGACGGCTTTCGCCCCGTCCGCGTTAGCTTTATAGAGGATATCCGCGTAATCGACGACGCCCAAAGGCATGAGGCCCCCGATGGAGTCGAGCTCCAACAGGACGCGCGCGTAGAAGGCGTCTCCCGCCCCGGTCGTGTCGACGGGCTTGACGGAAATAGAGGAGGCCTTTGTATGGCCATCGCGGGAGTAGACCGCGCTGCCCTTGCCGCCATAGCTCACGAAGAGGAGGGATTTCTTTTTGAGCCTATCCTTATGGAATGCCTCCGCGTCTTCGTTCCCATAGAAGAAGCTGAGCTCGTCTTCGCTGAGCTTAAGCACATCTACCAGAGGGAAGATCTTCCCATAAATCTCCTTCGTCTCCGCTTCGTCGCGGAAGATATCCAGACGGAGATTCGCATCGAAGGAGACGAAGGCCCCCACTTTATGGCAATAAGAGATTGCCTTTCTAACAAAGGACCTGCCTTCTTTCTTAGAAAGCAGCAAGGACCCGAAATGGACGAAGTCCCCTTCCTCTATCCCCAATGAAGGGAGCTTGCCCTCATCGAGGAGGTAATCCGCCCCGGGGGAGCGGAGGAAGCGGAAGGAGCGTTCCCCGTTGTCGATGGTGACCACGGCCAAGGTGGTGTTGGCGTCCCCTTTCCTATCTAGAATCAATTTCTCCAAAGGATAGCGAGCAGCCTCCTTCGCGGCGAAGTCCCCGAAGGGGTCATCGCCAAGAACGCCGTAAAAGGAGGAGCGCCCTCCGTTGACGGCGATGTTCGCGGCGACGTTGAAAGGGGCGCCTCCTAACTTGGCATTGAGCTCCAAAGAATGGGACTTGCTCTCCCCGAACATGTCCAGAAGTATCTCTCCGATGCAATGAACCATAACCACTTTTCCCTTTTCTTATGCGATAAGCATCCTTAATCAGTCTAAGAAAGGAGCACTCTAAATCCGCATCGGGAATTTTAATGCGCTTCGAGCCAAAGGAAGAAGCGCATAATACTTGTCATGAGCAAAAAAGACAAAACAGAATACCTTCCTTCCTTCTTTGAAGGAATCGCCCACCGGGGCTTGCACGGGAACGGCGTAAGCGAGAACAGCCTCGAAGCCTTCAAAAGGGCCATCGACATCGGCAGCGCGTTCGAGCTCGACATCCACCTCACCAAAGACAATGAGCTCGTCGTCTGCCACGACTCCGAGCTGAAAAGAGTCACGGGCAAAGAAGGAGTCATCGAGGACCTGACCCTCGAGGAGATCTCCTCCTATAAGCTCCTCGATGGGCAGAAGATCCCCACCTTCCAAGAGGTCCTCGACCTCAATCAGGAACGTTCTTTGATCGTCGTGGAGCTGAAGGTATATAAGGATAACTACAAACCGTTGAGGAAGAAGGCGATGGAGGCCCTTTCTAGAATCAAGGACAGCAAGAAGATCGTCCTCATCTCCTTCGACCCAAGGGCGCTCCTGCACATCGGCAAACGCTTCAAGAGGCAATTGCTCATCTGCGAGGACCATGATTGGACGTGGAAGCTCCGAGGCTTCTACGATTCCCTCGACCTGGAGGCTTCCATGGCCAAAAGGAAAGAAGTCATCGCCTACCGCAAAAAAGGAGGCATCGTGAACGTCTGGACCATCGAGACGATGGAGCAGGCGAAGGAATGCGCCCCTTACGTGGATACGATCACCTACCAATACGCCGATCCGAAAGAAATCAAAGAACTGCTGAAAAGCAAGCAGCAGTGATGTCTTTTTCTAGACTTCGAACCGCCTACTTCAATATTACTTCAATGGTTACTTCAACGTCACTTCAATGAAATGTTGAAGTAACTTCAATGGCTAGATCGTCACCACGAACTCCGGGTTGCTTTTGTATATGGTCTCTTTTCCCTGCTCTTGGGAGAGAAGCAACTTTTGTTTCGTTAAGCCCCCGAGGATGCTTTTCCTGAGGAAAGTCGAATTGGCGATGCCTAAATGCTGGGCGACCTCCTTGGCGCTGCGGGGCGAAGAAAGGCAAAAGGCTAAGATCGAGACGTCGTGCCTGCTCGAGGAGGCGAATTTGCCTTTGACTCTAATCGCGTCTTCCTCAAGGTAGACGCCGTCCTGATTTGTGAGGTCAGGCAAGGTGATGGAGAACTGGCTGAACTTCGTTGAAATGAAGGGCTTATGCCTTTCGTCCGCGGCCTCGTAATCCTTCAGGATCTTCTCGAACCCCGTCCCTTTGGCCTCCATCATCCTGCACAAGACGAAGACGCTGGAGATCAGCTCGTTCCTGCGGCTGGAGATGAGCTTATCGAGCTGATAGGTGGTTTTGCTCTCCTCTGATTTGAAGAGGGAGCCGGGCGAAGTGATGAGCAGCCTATTTTTGAACATATCCACGTGGATCTCGCTCCCTGCGATGAAATAATCCCGGTGCGCGAGCGCGTTGATCAAAGCCTCGGTGAGGCTCCTTTTGGGATAGGCGTCGACGTCAACCCTCGAACGGTCCTTCTTGACGAAGCCATGGTTCATCCTGGAGACCACGAACTCGTACATGTAGTCCAGGCAGCTGAGCAAATTCCCTTGATGGGAGTTGCTCGCGACGATTGCATCGTCGCCCCGCGTCGACCCCGCGTATAAAGAGCAGACCACGCGCGCAACCGGGAGGTCGCAGCCGTCTTTGAAAAGCAAAGCCCCCTGCTTCAAGAAACCCCGCTCATCGAAGAAGCCGATAGAAGCCAGGATCTTCTTGGTCAAAGGGGAGCCCACATTCTCCTGATAGAGCCGATAGAGCTCGGTGAAATCGCCCTCATCGAAAACGACGTCGGTGACCTGGGCATCGTACCTCAAAGCCTTGCTGGCGGTGGACAAAGTGATGATCTCCTCAGTGGTCGCGGCGGAAGTGAAGCCGTCCCTGCGCACGTAGATCAGAGGCATCCCCTGGTAATGGAGGACAACCGGCTTCATCGCCGATTCGCCGACCTCAATTTTGAGGAGCAGCCTCTTCTTGCCGTTAACTTCGTAGGGGATTTCCTCGGATTGGGTTTGCAGCAAGGCATCGAAATGCTCCTTCAAAGAGTTGTGGAGGAAGATCTTCTCCTTGTCTAACTCGGCCAAATCGAACCCAATCAGCTTATGGGTCTTATCCTCCACCCCAAGCAGCAGTGTCCCTCCTTTGGCGTTAGCAAAACCATCGATGGTTTTAAGCCAGCCGAGTATGTTCTCTTTGTCGAGTCTAGCTTTGCATTCGAATCTGGCGTTCTCCGCCAGCAAATCAGGAAATAGGTCTTGCAAATACATGGGATTTTCCCTCCTGTTTCAGTTTACTTCAATGTTACTTCAATGTCTACTTCAACGTTACTTCAATGAAATATTGAAGCAGCTTCAACGATGAACGCGATATCGAAAAAGCGCCCGAACTAGGTCGCTTGTATATTCGGCGCGTGAGGACGCCTTTATTTGGAATGGGAGATGATGATCTCTTTCGCGCACTCCCTGCCGTCGGCGATGCAGGAGGCGATGTTCTTCGCGCCCAGGAAGCAATCCCCGGTCGCGTATACGTCTTTATAGGAAGTGTGATGGCCTTCATCCATGGTTAGGTCATTAGCGAGCTTGCTGAAATCGACTTTCTGGCCTATCGCGGAAACCAAGAGGTCGCAGTCCAATGGATATTCGGAATCCGGAATCTCATGACAGGAGGCCCTGCCAGAGGAATCCATCTCGCCAAGTTCCATCTTGACCAGTTTCACCCCGACCACCTCATCCTTCTCGTTCTTGACGAGGTCTTTGACGTTGGTGAGGAAGGCGACGTCCACCCCTTCTTCGATGGCTTCCTCGATCTCGATTTCGCTAGCGGGCATCTCCTTTAGGGAGCGGCGGTAGACGATGCTCACCTTGCCGCCCAGCCGGATGAGGCTTCTAGCGCAGTCAAGCGCGACGTTGCCCCCACCCCAAACGAGCGAGGACTTGTATTTGGCGTATTTCTCTTTGCCGTCCCCGAGGTTGATCTCGCGGAGGAGATCCAAGCCCGAGACCAATCCCGAGCCGGCCGAAAAACCAACCGAGTTGTTCTTGCTCGCCCCGATACCGAGGATCACGTAATCGAATTTCTGCTGCAGTTCGCCCAAGGCGGCGTTGCTCTCTATCGGGGAGTTGAAATGGAAAACCGCGCCCATCTTCAAGAGGTCATCATAGATAACGTCAAGAGGGCTCTTGTCGAAGCGGAAGTCGGGGATCCCCGTGGCGATCGCTCCCCCGACGAAATCCTCTTTTTCAAAGAATTCCACCGCAAAACCCGCCTTAATCAGGAAATAGGCCGCGCTGAGATTGGCTATCCCCGCGCCCACCAAGGCGACGGTTTCGCCATTGCTTTCCCCTTTGCTTAGGTCCCTGCCAACGAGTTTGGAAAGCTCATATTCGATCTGGGGGATCGCCACAGGCTCTCCCTTGATCGCCCTCACGCAGCTCCCTTGGCATTGCCTCTTATGATCGCAAAGCAAGGAGGTGAGTTCCGGGAAGGGATTGACCTCGCGCAGGATCCTGCCCGCGGTCGGATAGTCT
Source organism: Erysipelotrichaceae bacterium (assembly GCA_963588055.1). Lineage (GTDB taxonomy): Bacteria > Bacillota_I > Bacilli_A > RFN20 > CAG-826 > Alloenteromonas. The sequence goes on from CAVAGB010000007.1 coordinate 80,757, forward strand.
TCCTTCTTGCAGGAGGCGATCCAGTCGCGGATGAGGTTGCCGCTTGGGCAGGCGCTTTGGCAGCGGGGCTTTGGGCAGCTAAGGCAATATTGGGCGAGTTCTTTCGTGTTCATAGGGTTTCCGATTTGCTTAAAATTATAGAGGCTCTGCCTTATATTGCTATGAAAGAAACGCCAATTCTCTCCACTCCTAGGCTCATTCTTCGCCCCTTCCGGATCGAAGACGCCGAGGACGTCTACGAATGGACGGGCTCTTTCGAGGTGACTCGCTTCCTTTGGTGGCATCCTAACCGCGATTTGGAAACCACCAAGAAAATCCTTGCGAAATGGATCAGGAACCAAAGGAACTACTCATGGGCCATCGTCAGGGAGAGCGAGGCCATCGGGGAGATACAGGTCATCAAAGACCTTCCTAGCAGCGGTTTCGAATTCGGGATAACCTCCAAGGCAAGCGCTTGGGGGAAAGGCTATATGAGAGAGGCGTCCTTCAAGGCAATCGAATACCTTTTCGCTTCAGCGGGCTACGAATACGGCTATGCAGAAAGCGACGCGAGGAATTTGAGATCGCATCATTTATTGGAGGCTTTGGGCTTCGTCAAAGTCGAAGAGAAGAAAGACGTGCTGATCGCGAAGAAAAACGAGAAAATAGACATCTATTGCTTTCGGCTAGAAAAGAACGATTTCGCCGCAAAACTCAAAGATTTCCTTTCTCTTCGTTGATGTAGAAGGTTAGAAAGCGCGCCAAAATGACATTTTTAAGAGCGGTTTTGGCGCTTTTCTCAATGGTTCATTTGAAGAAATCAGACAGGGTGACGACGTTCATCGCGACATAAGAATAGCTATTCCTTACGACGCCATGAGCCGAGATAAGGGTGATTCTGACCGCGTTTTTGGTTTTGGTGTCCAAGCGGTAAGCCTCTTCCTTGTTCGCCAGATTCTCCGCGTAGTCTTTGTCGATTGCGAAAGGCTTGGTCGTGTACTTCATTTCGCAGAGATTGCTGACAGAGTCGTTCCTATCGATGACGAGATCGATTTGGGCCCCGGGCGAATGCTTACTACTGCGGAAGGAGTACTCGTTGGTCTCGACGCCTGAGATGCCCAAGGCGTTCTTGATTTCTTTCACGTGGTTCAGGCACAAAAGCTCGAAAGCGTTCCCCTGCCAGGAATAATAAGAAGGCGTCTTGATGTAAGAAAGCCACGAAGAGATTTTGTCGCTTCTTAAAAAAGTGATCGCGAAGCGGACGAAGGGATCCTTGATTTGGTAATAGGCCCCGTTTTCGGCACCTGGGCGCTTGAATTTGCGGACGAAGCCGCATTGCTCGAGTTCCTCCAGATCCTTCGTCAGGGTCTCCCCTCCTTTCAGCCCGTCGCGCTTAAGCAATTCTTGCCGCGTCAGACCGCTGGCCTTCTCGGAAAGGGCCAAGATAATCTGCCGATGGGTTCTCTTGGCTGAAAAAAGCGATGAGAAGAGCGTCTCGAATTCATAACGCAAAGGACCGCCCTCTTCAAAGCAAAGCCGCTGAACGCCTTGGTCGAGACTCTCTTCAGGATAGAGCAAGTTCCAATAAAAAGGCACTCCGCCGAAAACCATATACGTTTTCGCAATGGATTCCTCATCGTGATCAAGGCCAAGTTTCTCCGCCAATTTTCGGCATTCGTTCAAAGAGAAAGGCTGCAAGTGAATGATGTTCGTCAGGCGATTGTAGAATCCGCCCGTATCCTTGGCGATGTTGTTGATGATCCATGAAGTCGCGCTTCCGCAGACGATAAGAAGAAGATCCTCTTGGGCCGAGCCATAGGTGTTCCAAAAATAATCCAAAGCCGATTTGAATTCGCTGTGGGGCGTATCCATCCAAGGCAATTCGTCGAGGAAGACAACCTTTTTGCCGGTTTTGCTATCCTTGTAACATTTCGGCGATTCAAGCAAATCGCGAAGTCGGGAAAACGCTTCAAACCAGCTTTCGGGCCGTGCTTTTTTACCGGATCCATAAGCGATAAGGGCAACGTTGAAGATCCCTAGTTTATCTTTCTTTTTCCCGTCTTTTATACCGGTTGTGTAGAAAGCGAACTTCCCTTTGAAGAATTGCCTCACAAGATAGGTTTTCCCGATTCGCCTTCTTCCATACAAAGCCACGAATTCAGGCTTATGAGATTCTAGACATCTTTGCAAAGTTAATTTTTCGGAATTTCTTCCGATAACAGCGTTGTTTTCTTTGCTCTCATTCATATGAATTACCCCCAAGAAACGCGCCAAAACGCACTTGAATTTTATCATTTTGGCGCTTTTCTTCAAGGTTTTGATGCTTGGGTTCCAGCAAGCTTTTGATCTTTGATGGACCAAAAAAGGCTTGAAGAATCAATGCGTAAAACGCCTTTCAGCGGTACTTGTCTTTGCTTCCGGGGAACACCAAAGAGCCAATCGATTTCGTAAGGGGGATGCAGACCAAACCAATCACCACCGCGGTCGCGAGGCTGATGCCGAGTCTGATGAGTGTGGTGACCCAAACGATCTTGAAAGAATAGTCGAAGATGAGCGCATCCAGAAAAGAGACCAAGGTATTGAGCCCGGTCACGCATAAGGAGGCGAAGATCAAGGTGATGAAATAAGGGACGGGATGCCTTTCTAACGCCATCCCCTTCTTTTTGAAAAGCGTCGAGACCACCCCGATCACCAAAGCCCTTATCCCAGGCACGAGCACCCACAAAGGAGTCGTCAAGGAGAAGCCGTAATTGATCGTCTGACAGATGAACTCCCCAAGCACGGCGACGGTGAAACCATCGAGGGGCCCGAAAAGCAAAGCGGCGAAGACGACGGGCAAGGAGCCAAAGCTGATCCTCACCATCGGGCCGATCTTCACGTTGACGAGCGTCAACACGACGAATAAGCCGACCAGCATGCCATCGGCGCACATGCGGCGGATCAAAGAATCTCTTTTTCCCATGCCCAATTTCCTTTCCTGGCAGGGAGGTAAGCTTCAAATAGCGGCAGCGAGGCCCCACCGCGGATAGCTCCTTCGTCCTGAGGCGACCTCCCATCCTCAGGCACTTAACGCGAGGCCTCTACTCTAAAAAGCTTGCTGATTCATCAGCGAGCCAATCATAGCACGCCTATGGAAAAAGAAAGGGGGGCAACGCCCCCAGTTCATTTCTTGGATTTGGCCAGGTATTCCTCGAGCGCCCTTTGCTGCTCATGGGCCTTGTTGTAGGCCTTTTGCTGCTTCTCGATGAGCTTTTGGTTCTCGAAGTAGTTGATGCCCATCGCCCTTCTTGCGCGCATGGCGATGTAGGCGGCTTTCTCCTCGGCCTTCCTCGACCCCTCCTCAAGGATCTTGTAGACCCCCGGGATGTCTTTCTCCAGCTCATGGCGGCGCTGCCTCATGGGCTCGAGGGTGGAGTTGATCACATTCGCGAGGAAGCGTTTGACGGTCACATCCCCCAATCCGCCCCTGCGGTAATGGTCCTTGAGTTCGTCAAGGTTCTTGTATTGCGGCAAAAACTCCGCAAAATCCTCATCTTTTGCGAAAGCGTCGAGATAAGTGAACACCGGGTTCCCCTCGGTGTGCCCAGGATCGCTGACCTGCAGATGGGTGGGGTCGGTGAACATCGACATGACTTGCTTCTCGACGGTTTTAGAGTCGTCTGAAAGGTAGATGCAGTTGCCAAGCGACTTGCTCATCTTGGCTTTCCCATCCGTCCCAGGGAGACGCCTAGAGGCGTCGTTCTCCGGAAGGAGGATCTTCGCTTCTTGGAAGACGTTCCCATAAAGCGAGTTGAACTTCCTTCCAATCTCATTGGCCTGCTCGATCATCGGCTCCTGATCCTCCCCGACGGGGACGATCGTCGTGCCGAACATCAGGATGTCCGCGGCCTGGGAGATGGGGTAGGTCATGAAGCCCACGGGGATCGATTCCCCGAACTGGCGCATGGCGAGCTCATTCTTCACCGTTGGGTTCCTGACGAGGCGCGAATAGGTGACGAGGTCGAGGAAATAGGTGGTGAATTCGAAAAGCTCCGGGATGCGCGATTGCACGAAGATCGTCACCTTGCTCGGGTCGATGCCCGCGGCAAGGTAATCCAAAGCGACCTCGATGACGTTGTCCCTGACTTTTTGGGGGTTGCCCGCGTTGTCGGTGAGGGCCTGGGTGTCGGCGATCATCACGTACATCTCGTCGAACCCTCCTTTGTTCTGGAGCTCGACCCTTCTCCTCAATGAGCCAACGTAGTGGCCGATGTGGAGGCGGCCGGTCGGGCGGTCGCCGGTCAGCATCACCTGGGGGATTTTCTTTTCTTCTTCCATAATCGTTCTTTCCTAGCAAATTCTAGCACTTGCCCTTATTTGCGGTGCTCCGCTTTCCAAGCCTTGATCTGATCCAGCCTGGCTTTGCATTTGGCCTCAAGGCCTTGGGTGCTTGGGCGATAGTATTCCTTGCCCGCTAACTTAGGGGGCAAGCAAACCTCGTTGGTAAGCTTCTCGGGGGCGTCTTGGGCGTATTGGTACCCTTGGTTGTAGCCTAGTTCCTTCATAAGCTTCGTCGGGGCGTTCCTGATGTCTAAAGGCACGGGCTCAGCGAAGGTCTTCTCCGCGTCGAGGGCGGCTTCGTCGTAAGCCACCTCCATGCAGTTGGATTTCGGCGCCAAAGACATGTAGACCACCGCTTCGGTGAGGTTCACGTTGCATTCGGGCACTCCGATGAAATGGCAGGCCTGATAGGCTGCGACGGCGACTTCTAACGCCCTAGGGTCAGCCATGCCGACGTCTTCGGAGGAGAAGCGGATGATGCGCCTAGCGATGTAGAGGGGGTCCTCCCCCGCCTCCAGCATCCTCGCAAGCCAGTAGATCGCGGCGTCGGGATCGCTGTTCCTCATCGATTTGTGCAAGGCGGAGATGAGGTTGTAATGCTCCTCGCCCTTTTTGTCGTAGAGCAGGGATTTCTTGGCGGTGCATTGGACGATGTCGTCTTCGCTGATCTCAATCGAGCCATCTGGTTTGGCTTCGCCATTGAGGATCACCATCTCCAAGGTGGAGAGGGCTTTCCTGGCGTCTCCGTTAGCGAAGTTCGCGATGAGGGCGAGGTCGTCGTCGGTGATGGCTATCTTCTGATCGCCGAAGCCCTTGGGCGAATTCAAGGCGTTCCGGAGCAATTTGACCAAGTCGGGCGTGGCAAGGGCTTTGAGCACGAAGACCTTGCAGCGGGAGAGAAGAGCGGAATTCACCTCGAAGGAGGGGTTCTCCGTGGTCGCGCCGATCAGGATGATCGAGCCTTTCTCGACGTAAGGCAAAAAGGCGTCCTGCTGGGCTTTGTTGAAACGATGGATTTCGTCGACGAAGAGAATCGTCTTCTCCCCGTATTGGCGGTTCCTCTCCGCCTGCTCCATGACTTCCTTTATCTCCTTGATTCCGGAGGTGACCGCGGAGAAGTTGATGAAGGTGGCTTTCGTGCGGTGGGCGATGATCTGGGCGAGGGTCGTCTTCCCCACGCCCGGCGGCCCCCAGAATATGAGGGAGGAGACCTGGTCGTTCTCAATCAGCTTCCTGAGGACCTTCCCCTCGCCGAGAAGATGCTCTTGCCCCACGAATTCATCCAAATCCTGCGGGCGGAGCCTCGCGGCCAAGGGCTCCTTGACGTCTTTGCTGAATAGATTGCCCTGTTCCATAGGAACAATCCTACCATCACGGAAGGGAATTCGCCTTAAGGAAAGAAGCCAAATCGCCCAAAAGGATGGGCAAAAAGGCAAAGTAAGCGTTTTCGGTCTACACAAGGGGAGCAAAATGCACCACAATTTCCCAAAACGCAGGGGAAACCTATGGAAAAGATCATCGTTCTCGACTTCGGTGGGCAGTATAACCAGCTCATCGCCAGGCGCGTCAGGCAGTGCCGCGTCTATTCGGAGGTGCTGCCCTTCACCACTTCGCTCGACGCGCTGAAAGGCGAGGACATCAAAGGCATCATCTTCACCGGCGGCCCCAACAGCGTATACGACCCCTCCTCCCCGCACATCGACCCAAAGATCTTCGAGTTAGGCAAGCCGATCCTCGGCATCTGCTATGGGGCGCAGCTGATGGCCTATACCCTAGGAGGCAAGGTCGAGCCCAACGTCAAATCGGAATACGGCAGGATCGAAATCAGCCTCTGCAAGGAAAGCGAACTCACAAAAGGCGTCCCCTCCCTTAGCTCCGTCTTCATGTCTCACAACGACAAAGTCACGAGGCTCCCGGAAGGTTTTTCGGTGCTCGGAAAAAGCGAGAATTGCGAGAACGCGATGTTCGAAAACCCCGCAAAAGCCCTTTATGCTACCCAGTTCCACCCCGAAGTCGAGCACAGCGAATACGGGCAGAAGATCATCGAGAACTTCGTTTTGGGCATCTGCGGTTGCAGCGCCTCCTGGCAGCCTTCCTCCTTCATCGAGACCAAGATCAAAGAGATCAAAGAACAGGTAGGAAATAAGCGCGTTTTGTGCGCGCTCTCAGGCGGCGTTGACTCCTCGGTGACCGCGGCGATCCTAGACAAGGCGATCGGAGAGAACCTCACCTGCGTCTTCGTCGACCATGGCCTCCTCCGCAAGAACGAAGCCGAACAAGTCAAATCCATCTTCGGAAACAAGGACAAATACCACCTCAATTTCATCCCCGTGGACGCCTCGAAGCTTTTCCTTGAGCGCCTATCTGGCGTCAATGAGCCCGAGCAGAAGCGCAAGATTATAGGGAAATCCTTCATCGACGTCTTCAACGAATCCCAGAAGAGCATCCCCCACTGCGATTTCTTGGCCCAAGGCACCATCTATCCAGACCGCATCGAATCAGGCCTAGGCATCTCCGCCACCATCAAGTCTCACCATAACGTCGGAGGGCTCCCCAAAGACACGGGCTTCGAAGGCATCGTCGAGCCTTTGAAGGACCTCTTCAAAGACGAGGTCAGGGAAGTCGGCTTATTGCTGGGTCTCCCCGCGGACCTCATCTACCGTCAGCCTTTCCCAGGCCCTGGCCTAGCCATCCGCATCATCGGCGAAGTGAACGAGGAGAAAATCAAGATCGTCCAAGAGGCCGACGCGATCTTCCGCGAGGAGATGAAGAAAAGCGGATATGAGAAGAAAGCCTCGCAGTTCTTCGCCGCTTTATCGAACATGCGCTCAGTCGGGGTCATGGGCGATAGCAGGACCTACGATTACGCGATCGTCCTCCGCGCCGTCTCGACCGACGACTTCATGACCGCCAAGCCCGTCGAGCTCCCTTATGAGCTGATCACCAAAATCAGCGACCGCATCGTCAACGAGGTCGATGGGGTCAACCGCGTCCTCTACGATTTCAC
>CAVAGB010000008.1:0-85501 GCA_963588055.1 Erysipelotrichaceae bacterium
TCCATTTCCACCTGCTTCTTGTAGCGTTTGCAATGGAAGTCCCAGCCATCCCCCGTATCGTATTCGAAGTCGAATTCCTCGGGGAGCTCATCCAATGAATGGCTGCTTGAGAGGCAATACCCGGGAAGAGGATCCTCCATGAAGGGGGCCATGACGTAAGAGGTCGCCATCTTTTTGCAGGTAATCAAAAAGCAATGCTCGAAGGCGACGGATACCGCATCCCCCAAGGCGACGCCTAGCTTCAATAGATCGGGGTTCCCTTTGATCAATAAGACGCGGTAGAAGCGTCCCTTCTCCGCGTATTTGAAATCCATCCTTATCTTGGTGTAAAGCATATCGTGCCCTCCTGCCTCTAAGTTTAACGGGCAAAGGAAGTTCATAGAAGAAAAAGGGGATCAAAGATAGAAAAACTTGTAAATTTATGAGCGGAAAATGCCTTAAAACTTGTAATTTTTAGATTGGAAAATGCCTTAAAACTTGTATTTTTACGGATAAAAAAGCACAAAAAACTTGTAAATTGCCCATTTCATCGATATATTTTTTGTATGAAGAACTAGCGGTATGAGGTGATGATTATTATGGAAAGAACGAAATTAGTGGAATTGGAAAATTGGCTCAAAAAAAAGCACAGGAAACCCTTGGTTGTATGGGGGGCGAGACAAGTCGGGAAAACGTATTTAGTGAAAGATCTGTTCGCAAAGAGAAAATTCGCAGATTATGTCTATATCGATTTGAAGAAAGACGATGAAGCCTGCGCTTTCTTCTCATCAACTTCAGATCCGGCAAAATATCTGAGCTACATCGAAGCAAGGTTCGAAAAAAAGATAGACGAGCAGACCCCGCTCATTTTCGATGAGGTCCAGCAATGCCATCAGGTCCTTTCTTCTCTCAAATACTTTAAGCAAGATCACCCTGAATTGATTGTGATTGCGACAGGCTCATTGGTGCGGCTTTCCATCAAGCACGATGGGAGCAAAGGGAGGAACGATGATTTCCTTTTCCCCGTCGGAGGCATCGACTCCATCAACGTCTACCCTCTGACCTTCGAGGAATATCTTCTCAATGTGAACAAAACGATGCTGAAGAGAATCAAAGAAGCTTATTACGCGAAAAAGCCTTTGGAGGAACAGGAACATCAAATAGCCTTGGATTACCTTTATGAATACCTCACGATTGGGGGGATGCCTGAGCCGCTCTCCGTTTTTCTTGAAGGGAAGTCCTATGTGGATGCAAAGGACTCGCTTAAGGAGATTTACGACAACTACTTGGCGGATATGGATCTCTACAGCGAATCCAAGGCAACGGTTTTGAAAGCCAGGAACGTCTTCAAGAACATCTATTTTGAGCTGAACAAGGAAAACAAAAACTTCAAAGTCGGCGAGATAGAGAAGGGGAAATCGAACCGTGATTATTTCAACGCCTATCAATGGCTGGAACTTGCGCGGGTCATCTATCGAAGCCAAAAAAAGCAAGGGAAGGTCGCCTTCCCGCTTTGCCAGGAGGACGAGGGCCTTTTCCGCTTCTATCTAGCCGACACCGGCGTCTTCTCCTACCAGAGCAAAACATCGCAAGCAGACTATTTCGTAAAGGAGAGGCGAAACGCCCTAAGCGGAATCTTTTATGAGAATTACGTCGCGGACGAATTCGCCGCAAAGGAGATACCTTTGTTTTATTGGGTGGGTAAAAACGGGAACGAATTCGAATTCGTCGTCGAGAACCAATGCAAAATACTTCCAATCGACGTCAAAAAAACAGGGGGCAAGCTCAACTCCCTCGATGCTTTCCGCAGCACGAACCCCAAATCCACCGCGATCAAGATATCCGCAAATCATTTCGGTTACGACAAAGAGAGGGACATCTTGACGGTTCCTCTCTACGAAGTTTTCCTTTTGGCTGAAGACCTTTCTAACAACGCGCCGTTACTTCTGCCATCTAACCCAGCTTAACGAAAACTAGATCCCTCTTTGGCTTCAAAAAAGCTTAAACGCAAAGAACGGCCGCGATTCTCTCAGCCATCAGCCAAGATACCCAAACAACCAAAAGTGAAACTAGAGAGGAAATAGTTTCGCCTTAACTAAATCAAACGCCTTCCGACAGCAACAAACCTTCCATAAGGAGAGGCTTCCACAAAACCCCAAATTGCCAAAAATGAAAAAAGTTCCGTCATCATCGGAATTAACCTTATGTCGAAGGCCATGACATAAGCTTGAAAAACAAGGGTGGAGACCTTTGAAACAAACCAACCTCGAGAGACCAAAAAGCGAAATTGCTATTCGGAAAACGAAATTTATTTCGCTTTTTCGTTTTCCATTTCGCTTTTTGTTTCGCGCAAAAGCGAAATCACCGCAGGGACACCTTGTCCTGATTCGTCCGATAGAGGCTCCTTTTGCCTTTCGCCTCGATCTTCAATAGTCCCTGCCCGACCAGGCTTCCGAGGATGTCCTTCCTCAAATGGGTGGATAAACTGACCTTCAAGAAAGAGGCGATCTCGGAGGCGCTCCTGCTTTTGAGGCAGCAATAGGAAAGGATCCTCCCATCGTATTCGCTGCCGTTTTCGATGAAGGGATAGGACACCTCAGGCAAAGATTCCTCATTGAGGATGCCAGGCGAATAAAGAAGGTTAGGCAAGGTCAAAGCGAAGGAATCGTCATAGCTTCTAGCGAAGGGGCGATGGGAGGGGTCGCAGGAGGAATAATCCCCCTCGATCTTGTCGAATCCCGTCCCCAAGGTCTCCATGTAGCGGAGCAAGACGAACACTTTGCAGATGAGGGGGTTCCTCGCCTGCGGACGGATGGAGGAAAGGTCATAGATGGGCTCCTTGCTTGGGGCGCGCGAAGGGAGGGAGCCGGGGGAGGTTATCTCCAAACGGTCGACGAAGAGATCAAGCTGGATGAAAGAGCCGGGGATGTAGTAGTTCCGATGAGCCAAAGCATTGACGATGGCCTCGAAGACCGAACGCGCGGGATAGGAAAAGATGGAGACGCGCGAGGAGGCCTCCTTCCGATACCCTTCCTTCGAATGGGATTTCACGAATTCGAGACAGAAATCGACCTCTTCAAGCAAAGACCCCAAGCAAGAGGAAGGATGGAGGAAAACGTCCCCCGAGCGATCCGCTCCGGCCCACTCGACGGCCTTGACGAGCAAGGAATCGTCTTGGTAGCCGTCTTTGAAGAAAAGCGCCCCTTGCCTTAGATAGCCTCCCTCATCGAAGAAGCCGATGGAGGCGAGGGCCTTGTCGCTTAGCTCCTTGCCCGTGTTTTTCTTGTAGGCGGAGAAAAGGAGGGCGAAATCCTTAGGGTCGTATTTCGTCTCGGTCCGTTGCATGTCGAAGGGGAAGTTCTCCGCGTTCAGATACATCCTCCCTATCTCCTCCCTGCTCGCGAGGCGGCAGAAGCCGTCTTCTCGCAGGAAGACGCTTTGGCTGCCTTTGTAGGTGAGGCAGACGGGCTTAGAGCCAGAAGAAGGGATGGAAACCGCGATCAGGTAGCGCTTCTCTCCTCCCTCTTCGTAAGAAGGATAGTAAAAGGAAAGGGACAATCGCGGAGCGATGAACTGGTTCACCTGATTGACGAGGAAGTTCTTCGTATGCTCGATCTCTTCCTTGGCGAAGCCGGTTAGCAAACCATCATCCCTCACCCCGATATAGAGAACTCCGCCGTCTCCATTCGCAAAGCCGACGATGGCTTTCAGCCAATCCACGGGGTTTTTCTCATCAAGCCGCATCTTGGCTTCGTTGCCTTTATCCTCGAAGAAGTCCTTGTTCAGAAGCTCGTTGATGGTCATGGGCACGCCTCCTTTTGATCGCTTCAATTATACCGAAAGTAACTCTAAAAAGCGAAATCGCTATTCGGAAAACGAAATTTATTTCGCTTTTTCGTTTTCCGTTTCGCTTTTTGTTTCGCGCAAAAGCGAAACGGAAGAGGCCTCTTTTGCTTTCTTTATCGGAAACGGCTATCTTCTAAAGCGCCACTCCCGCCTGATTTTCTCCTTTTTCGGCCCTTTGGGCCCCTCCCATTTTTGTTTTGCCTTTTCTTCCCTAGGGGGATATTGTTTCTTAGTTCCTAAGAAAGAGGAGCCGAATGAAAGCGAAACGGAGAGAAAGCGAAGTCAAAAAGCCCATCCTGATCCTCGGGATCGCTTTCATCGTCCTCGGCTGCTCTTTGGGGGTGACGTCCCTAGCCTGGTTCATGAACCCCACCAACAGAAAGACGGTGGAGGGCATCGAAGGCCAAGCCACGGGCAACTACTTCGATGGGGGAGATGGCAGCAAGGAGAGCCCTTACGGCATCTCCACGGCGAAGCAGCTCTACTACTTCAACTGGCTGCAGGATCTAGGCTATTTCAACAAGGACGCGAACAATGACAACACGTTAGATAAACAATATTACTTCGTCCTGAAGAAAGACATCGACGCCTCTGACTATACCTTGCCTCCTGCGGGCACGGCCAAATACCCCTTCCTTGGTCACTTCGATGGGGCTGGATACAAAATCAGCAACCTGACCATCAGCAACACCAAAGGCGATGACAAAAGCGGGCTAAGTAAGAACGGCTGGCCATCGGACGCGGATGATAAAGTCGCGGGCAACATATCCGTGGTCGGCTTCTTCGGCATCGTCGGAGAGAACGACATCATCAGCGGTGAGAACCTCACCAGCTTAGCCTATACGGTAGATGTCAACGAGGTAGAGGATCTTTATTTCGACAACCTCACCGTCGAGACGAGCACCGACAGCACTTTGATCGGATTGATCGCCGGCTACGCGAACGGCAAACTCACCAATTGCGGTGTCCATAAAGGCAAATTCAATTTCCAGAATTCCAGTGTCGGTGTGATCACCAACAGCACCGAAGGGAATCCCCTCAAAGGCAATGACAAACTGAGCAAATATTCGCTCATTGGGGCTTACAATTCATCGCACTTCGAGTGGAAGGGAATTCCGCAAAGCGACAAGCAGACAGGAGGCGATTGGGGCGGTAGCATCGATCTGTCCTCGCTTTCCAAACGCATTAACTACATTGCGAAAAGTAAGAACAACGGAAAAACGCCTGGTACTTATTCCGAATACAATGCTTTCAACGCCTCTCTCTATTACTACATTAGGGGTTTTGATTGGGATACGACCTACAAAGCTGGACAATATGCCGCATTGCAAAGCGGGACCTATCTACCGTTGAACATTGATTTGGCGAAAGCAACGATTTCAGGCAGTTATACCGGGGAGATGGGCTCTTATTACACAAGTGGGTCGAATTCTGCCGAGCCGATTTTGGACTCGAACACAGGCTACATTACTGGCAAAAATTCAGGGTCTAATGCAACACCACACCTTCATAGTAAATATTTTGACTCTTCAACCGATACCGGCGGCATCCAGTATTCTATCTATCAGACCGACAGCAAAAACACCAACTATTCGAAAACGAAATCGGATCTGAAGATCGATGAAACCACCACCTATTCAATCTATGACATCTTTCAGCCTTCCAACATCTCATTTTTCTACGCAGACGCAAATGGTAACTCCTATCGAATCTCCGACGACGATAACAGCAGCAAAAGCTGGTCGACCACTGCAACCGCTAATGCCAAAAACGTCTCTGAATGCGGATTTGGTAACACCACGACAGGTTACTACAAGGTCAAAAAGAACTTTGCGAAAATGCTTTCCGATCAGCAAACGGATACCATCATAGGCGCCAACACCATCAACTTAAACTCGCTTCAGATGTATAAAAGCAGCACAATGAGCAAAAGCACTTACACGAATGTGAAAATCAATGACTCAACCTCCGGCGCGACCGTCTATGATTCCTATGAGATGCTAGACGGCGGCATAAACTTCGCCTTGAAGCAATCGGGCTCTATGAAAATCGTCATAGGCGCTTATGCAACTGGAACCGACACTTCTGTTTTGCCTGCGATATATAAAGTGAACCGTTCCTCAGACGGCAAGACCATATTAGATTCAGGATACAGGAAAATAACCAATGTCTATAGCAAAACCTCCAACGGAAAAACAACTTATTATTACAAATACGGAGATAACACCAGCGACGACATCCCTTCGGATGCCACGGAAGTCTGTAACCTCCAAAAACTCTATGACGGTTGCTTCAAAAAATACTGTGCTTATTACGTTGAGATACCTTTGAACGCAGGAGATTACTGGTTTGGCGCCAACACAACCAAGAATGACGCTGGCTTCGTTCTATACCTAGACATCGGCTCCAATGCCGGCGAAAGCGATTCGGGAGGCGAAAGCGACAACACCATCCCGCCCATCGATTTCGTTTACTACTCCGACACGGCCAATAAGACCATCAAGCCGATAGATTCAACGATCGAAAAGACTGACGACGACGGCAAAACAACCACAGTCCCCGACTACACCCCCTCGAAGGTCACCTTTGCAATAAGCGGCAAACCCACGAGCGTTTATTTCTATCGTTCATGGGCGAAAAACGAAGACAACGAAGACATCCTCGTCGTTTATTACTGCAATCTAACCGGCGAAACTCTCGCGCCAATCGAAGTGACCGGAACGGGAACTCGCGACGAGGGCACTGAGTCGGGCTATGAGACATCCAACTAAAGGATGCCCGAGTTTCACGCCCAATAAGGAAGATAGGAAGCATCGGCCTTGCCCGAATCCGCTTCCTTTTTAATTGCCCCCCGCTCTATCGCGGAGGCGTAAATGCGGCTGATTTTGTATTTGTCTTTCGCCCCTAAGCCGAAGCGCTCCCTGAGGCTTTGATTGGTGGCTTTCCTATAAGAAAGATGGCAAAGCACCGCATGTTCATAGGCCGCCTGGATCTTCTCTTCGGAGGAATAATCTTCGAATTCCTTCTCCCCAAAAATGAGGACCCTCACCCCAGAAGGAGTCTCCTCCGTCTTCGCGGGCGGGAGGTGCTCTTTCTCAAGGGAGGCGACGATCTTGTCGTAGCCGCTGCCGGCGGTGTCCCCGATGTTGATGCGCCTTAAAAAGGAGGCGAGGGCTTGGTTCGCCGGCTTTGGGGCGGAATCGATGAGACGATCCAAGGGCACGTTGAGGTAGCCTGGGTTGGAGAATTCGACGCGGTCGGAGAAGATCTCAACGAGCGGTCCCCCGCTTGCGAGCAGATCCTGATGGATGAGCATGTTCCCCAGCGCTTCCCTAATGGCGATCCCAGGCAATAAATAATGGTCTTTTCGCCTGCCGTTGACGTAGATGTCCGCCGTCTGAATGGAAGAGAGGATCTCTTGGTAGCACTGCTCAAAAGAAAGAGCATAGCCATAAGGGAACTCGCGCTTCCCTTTCGTCTCAAGGCGGTCATTCCCCGCGTAGCGCACGATGCGAAGGGATTTTCCGGAAAGCGCCTTGAACGCGGAGAAATCCTTCGCGAAGAGCAGCCCTCCCAAGACGGTCAAGGAATACAGCCCTCCCCCATCGTCCACCAAAAAGCCTTCGCGGATGAAGCGCGAGATGCTCTCGTCCAAGCTGAGCGGGGAAGGAAGAGAAAGGGCATCGGCATAGGAGGGGAAATCCAAGATATCAGGCAGGGTTTCCTTCTTGATGGCGTTGGCCGCTAAACGCGATTCGGGAGCGGTGTCATCGAGTTTCTGCCACAATTCCTTTTCCAAGGTGGGGTATTCCTTCAGGTTCTTGGTGTAACTACCGATTCGGCAATAAGCCTGCTTCTTGAAGGTGGTGGCGAAATGCGAAGCCGCAGGGATCTCCAAAACCAGGATATTGTTCCCATCCAGCTCGATCTCATAATTTTGCAGATCGAGCGATGGCGTGAGGAGGTTCCTCCAATACGCCAAGATGTCCTGATCGCCTTTCTTCCAGGTCAAGAAAGAAAGTTTGGTTCCGACAGGCTCATGGGTGGCATCGTCTATGCCCCAAACAAGGTATCCGAAAGGCTTCTCTGCGAGCAAAGCCATATTCGACAAAGCAGAGATCCTCTCCCCCATCGCGTCCGGGTCGGAATTGTTCAACTTGAACTCAACATAGGTGTTCTCTTCCTTCAAGGCGCATAGCCCGCGCACAATCAAAGTTATCGTTTCATTGTCTTTCATAGGGTTTCTCCACTGGCTTATTCTACCATCACCGCAATAGCAGCGCAATAGAGCGCAATAGAGCGCAATAGGAAAAAGTACCGTAATCGTCGCGTTTTCGAATTTTCAAAACATCGATTTTGCAAACGCGCGCAATAGCAAACCCATTTGAAAAGGCGGCGCTTTTGAACACGCCGCCTTCAAAATAGGTTGGTGAGAGAGCTTAACGACGCTGCTCTTCCAGCAGCTGATGGTATTTGGCGAAGACCATCTCGATGATGTCGTCATCATCCACGATGGTGAAGTCGCCATCGCCGCTGCTGTTCTCATCGACCCTGAACACCAAAGCCTCGTCATCCCCCATCTCTTCGCATCCTGGGGTCCCCTTCTCGGGGACGAGGATCGCGTAGAAGCCGGGGTAGCGGGTGAGCAGGCTGATGCCGGCGATGACGTCGAAGTTGATCTCGTCGCCGTTGCCTGAAGTCAGGGTGATCTTGTCGTCTAGATGCATGTTGCTTCTCCTTTATATATTAGATATAGAGCATGAGGTTGTCTTTGATTCCGATGACGGTGCACTTGCCCCGAATCGCGAGTTCCTCCTCGAAGCGCTTCTCTACGTTTGCCTCTAGCCCCTTGTAGAAGAGGCGATGAGACATGGGTTCCACCTCAGCGATGCGCTCGACGCGCATCGTATCCTCATCGCCACCGAAATAGTTGAGCGCGTTGTTCTCGATGTAATCTCTCACATAGAGCTCGATGACCTGCTTAACCCCGCCGCTATTCAGCACGGAGACGTCGGAGGTATTCGTCCTCGACATCCCCTTGACTTTGGAATTCGTGAAGATGAGGGTCTCATACCCCACTTCCTCAATCTTGAAGAGGGTGACGAAGGAGAAGGGCATTCGCTCAAAGACGACCCTCTTGAAGTCCGCGCCGATGCCCTCGCCTTTTACATTATTGATTTTGGCGCCCATCGCGCTGTAATGGTAGGTGCCATAGTCCTTCTTGCTGAAGACGACGCGCATGTCGTAGTAGCCGACTTTCTTGTTGAAGCCGATGTTAGGAAAGGTCCTCGGGGAGACCTTCACCTTGCACCTCCCGTCGTAGCTCCCTAGGACGTGGGTCCCTTGGGTGATGGTGAGGCGGACGTTGGGGTCCTTGCATTTGTTGACGATGATCGCCCCTTTCTCCAGATTGCCTCCATAGGAGACGTGGATGAGGATGTCCTCTTTGGGGAATTTCTTGAATACGACTTTTTTCATGTTGGTCCCTCCTGATCAGTCGAAGACCCCTACGCAGGTGACTTTGGCTTTGAAGCCGTTTGCCGTATACGCCTCAGTCATGAACTTCTCAATGGCATGGATCTCAGGGTTGGCGTCTTTGCTGTGCTCGAAGACCACAAGCTTTTTGCGCTCCTCAAGGTAGTTCTTCACGTAATATTCGGGATGACAACCCAGGTAGGCATCGAAGAAGTCCGCGGCCAAACCGTTGAATTGTGAAACGGTCGGCCAAGCGTCTCCGCAAGAGCTTTTTTGGTTCTCCGAGAACTGCGTGATGTCCAGCCCATCAATGTCGATTCTGAAGAAGATGGAGAAAGAAAGCGTTTTGAATTGTTCCACCCTCTCTTCTGACACCCCGGGGCCCAAACTGAGTTTATGCTCGATTAATTTGACGAGATAGCTTCCCTTGTTTTTGAAAAGAAAGAGGAAAACATCTTCCAGGCCATTTTTGAAGAGGCTGGTTTTCAGCCCCGGGATGTTTTTGCCACTGATCTTGAAATCCTTCGGCCCATAGCCGGATAGAAGGACCTTGCCCTTTTGCTGAAAGCGAAAGGAGAGGCCTTCCGGGATGATGACCCTTGTCCCTTTCCCAAGGACGCTTTCGTTATAGCAACAGCCCTCGTAGCCGAAATTCGGCTTCGCTAATACAACTTTGTTCATGCTGATCTCCTATGCTTAACGGCCCCATTTGGAGAAGTCGTAATGGAAGGCTATGGCCATCTCCCCGACCGACTCGAAGCGGATGTCGCCTTCGCTCTTGCTGATGAAGTCTTTGAGCTCCGCCTGGTTTTTGGCGTAGTTGCTCTTCCAAGCCTTGAGCTCCTTGTCCGCTTTGATGGTGCGGGGCAATTTGACCAGGTTGCGGATGAGGAAGGCAAGGATGCCTCCTAGAACCAAGACGAAGGCCGGGACGGCGTTATCCCCATTGAGGCATACGAGGGTCCCGACGAAGGAGACAATGAGAGTCGCGATGCCTATGATCAGGAAGACGATGGAGAAATCCCTCGCCTGCTTGCCTCTGATGATGCTGAAGACGAGATGCGGCGCGAGGGCAAACATCCCTAACCCGGCGAGGGTCCCTGCGACGGAAGAGTCGAGGCTGGCCACCTTGAAGATGGTGGCTAGAAGGGTAAAGAGCAAAGCCAAACCTTCAGTGATGATGCAAAGGATGGTGAAGATGAAGCCGCTGGTGCCGGAAGAGGGCTTCTTCACTTTGCCGCCTTTCTTCTCGGCGAGCCTGTCGACGATGACTTGCACGTGGCCGATGTTTTCGTTGACGTAGTTCATGATCGAATCCTGGAGGTCGCAGAAGGCGCGGAGGGCCTCATAAGCCACCTCGCGGCAGGATTTGAGGACGCTCACGTATTCGGTCTCGAAATCGTACTTCACCAGCCTTTGCAACTCTGGCTTGCTCGCCGTGTCGATGAAGTCGAGGACGGATTGGACGACCCCGATGTAGAGTTCGATGTCAGACCTCAGCTGCATGGTCTTCTTGTCCTCGTCGCTAGCGATGCCCAGCTCATCCAATTTCTTGAGGCTGCACAAAGAGGCTTCGAAATTCAGTTGGGTCAATCCGGTGTCCTCGTTTTCCCCTAGATCTTCGTTCATGTGCGAACGCATAGCACTCTTGAGGCCGGAGACGAAACCGCGGAGGCTTGGCCCATGGAAGACGCTGTCGACGGTGTTGTTGTTGAGCCAGACGTTGGCGAGCTTGCCGAAGTAGGTCTGGGGGTAGCTGTCCCTCAGATCGAAGAGGGCGTTTTTAAAGGCTTCGGAGTCGTCATCGACGACATAGGCCTGGGTGCGCTCGACCATCTGCTCGTAGGAGCCCCTGTTGTCGACCTGGTGCTTGGCCGGGCCTTGGTAGTAGTTGTTGACGACGGAGTCGTGGCTGTCCACGTTGACGTCGTTTTTGACGGGCTCGGAATAGTGGCCCATCGGGCAGACCATGGAATCATGCTCCGCGTCGTACTTTAGCGGCCTGCCGCAGGCGGGGCAGTCCGCGCGATTTTTACCCATTTTCATTTCCTCCTTGCATTGCTGCCGAAGAAGTCGCCATCATCGGTCTCATAGCTTTTCGTGGAGACCGGGGCGATCTTTTCGGATTGGTGGGTTTTCAAAGCGTTCCCCATTTTGTTCGCCACATGGGCGAGGAAGGAATAGGCGATGAAGTAGCCGATCAGAGCGAGGCCATCGACGATGCCCCCGATGATCCAATACCACTTCATGGCGTCTTCGCTGAAGGGGATGTAATAAAAGGCGAGATTCAGGAAGGGGAGGAGAAGGATCAGGAAGCTGACCTTCAGCTGGGGGAGGATCATGGCGTCCTCGACGAAGCCCCCTTTCCGATAGACCGAGACCACCCAGAATTCGTGGGCGAAGATCGAGATGGCCAAGATGAGGTAGAAGAGGATGCATTTGATCCCGACGGGGATCACCCCGCATCCGCCTAGGATCGCTAGGGGGATCCCATAGATCGCTAGGACGATGAGGATGTCGATGATGAATAGGCGGTTTTTGAGTTTCATGTTCACTTAAGCCTCCCACCGCAGTTCATGCAGAAATTGGCGTTCGGGTCGACTTTGGCTCCGCAGTTGGGGCAGAATTTGGCCCCTTGAGCAGGAGACTCTCCCCCACCGGCGTTCATGCCGTTAGCGACCGCGCCGGCGATCGCGCCTTGCTGAACGCTTTGCTGGACGTTCTGCTGGCCCATCTGGGGATTGCCGTTTCCGGTCATACCGTTAAGGGCGTTGAAGCCTAAGCCGATGCCCATCATCCCCACGGCCATCCCTCCGGCGGTCCCCTGGTTCTTCGACCAGGACTCGCCGATGTTGAGCTGCCTCTCGGTGATGTGGCTTGTGCCCAATACCGCGTAGTCCCTAGCTTTCTTCAAAGCCTCGAAGTCCTCTTCGGGGATGTTGATCGAGGCGGTGTTGAAATCGGTGATCTCGAAGCCGTACTTCCTGAAAAAGTCGTCGATGTCCTGAGCGACCCTTTCGGAGAAGACGTCGGTCTGGGTGGCGATCTCCAAAGCAGGGATCTTCTCGACGCGGCAAAGCGTCCCCAGGGTTTTGACGGCGCTTTGCTGGATGCGGTCGTCGAACTTGTTGCGGAAATAGTCGAAGCTGACGATGTCCCCGCTCTCCATGTTCCCAAGCACCATCTGCAGCAGGAACTGAGGGTCCCTCAGCCTAAATACATAGGATCCATAGGCGCGCAGGTGCACGAGGAGATGGGTCTCGGGGTCATCGACTCTGACCGCTTGGGTCGTGGCCCATTCAGTCCGCGCGTTCACGGTCGTGTTGACGAAGTAGATCTGGAAAGGATAAGCGTTCCCTCCGTTGAAATCGTTGACGAATTTCTTGAGGAAGGGATAGTTCTCCGTGGAGAGGATGGTGACCCCCGGCTTGAACTCCCCTTCGATCTGACCGAGGTGGACGCAGATGGCCTTTTGCCCTGGTCCGACGATCAGCTTGCTTCTCGAGTTGATGTCGCTGTCAGGAAAACGATAGACGAGCCAATCGTCGTTGTGGTTCGCCTGAAACGATACGACTTCCAGCATGTTTTACCTCCTTTTTCTTTTGGTGGTTCTCCCTTTTCAGGAAAGGTTGGCGCGAAGGAAGAAGGAAAGGAAAGCATTCGCTTCTAGCGATGCTTTTCCTGTTTTCAAAGCGTTCTTCTCTTTCATCGCGCTTCCTCTCCTTTTCGGGAAAATTGAATGAATGTTAGAACAGGGCGCGCTAAAGAAGTGCTAAAGAGGGGATAGGAGATTTATAAGGGGTTGAATGGCCAGGTTTTGGTTCTACGTCCAAAGAAAAAATGCGGGCATAGCATTATGTTTTTCGAGTTTATACTTTAGATAACGCTTTATGAAGGCCTTTATTTTTGGCCTCGGCCATCTGCAAATTCCATAACTTAAGACTTGGGGAATTGGGGAAGCGGCATCAATTCTTCGCCTTCTGGCCATAAAGAGGCAATCCAGGTCCATGAGCGCAAAGCAAAAACAAGAATCGAACGAAAGTCATATAAACGGCTCTCTTCTATGCGCGGATAGAAACCAAACGATTAAGGTCAGGAAGGGACAAAATTATTAAAGAATTTCCCAGTAGCCTTTCTTTTTGCTGCCGATTCGAGATATTTTCCCAGCCTCGGAAAGCTTTTCTAGTGCCCTAGCAACAGTGCTTTTGCTCAGTTTGACGCTGGATGCTATTTCCTCACGCGTTTGATTTGGATTCTCTTTTAGACAATTCAGGACCCTATGATCACCAGTCGACAGAACTACATCAGAAAGCTGGGCCGCTACGTCCTTAGCGACGGCCTGCCTGCGGTAGAAAACGAACGAGAATCCATCGTCGTTGGAAACATAGCTGAATTTGACCCCATTCGTTTTACAAGAAGCGAAAACCTTGCGGAATCCACTGCCGAACATCTCCACGTCTTTGCATTTGAAAAGAGTGTTGAGGATGACTCTGTTTCGTGGCTGGCTCTTTCTTTCTGAATCCACGAACATCTTAGGATCCAAATTGATCGGAAATTCGCCGGGATTATAAATCTCTATTTCCGTCGGAGTAATATCGATCTCGTTTTCGGTAACACCACGATAATTGGCGTGAGCAAAGGAATTGACGATGATTTCGCGCAAGGCTTCAACAGGAACCTCCGGAATTTCCAATCGCGATGTACCAGGTCCTGATTCAACTCTCCAATTCATGTGATCCTTCACGTACCCGTTCGCGTACCGGATGAGGTTGAAGATGTTGTCCTCAACCCTCCGGATGTCAGAAAAATAGATTCTTTCATCCGTCACATACGTTGCGATTTTAAGAACAACGGGCTTCTTGTTGGAAAACAAATAAAGGCCGGCGTTCGTCAAGCGACCGTCTTCCATAAGACCAAGCCCTATGAGTAGTTTCTCTTCGTCATAGACAGGCAAGGGATCGAGTCTGCCGCAGGCAAGCGATGCATCATAGAAAGCGCGTAGGGCCGCCTTATCGACGCAATCAACGCCGAAAGAGGTTAGGCAATTCTCCCATTTCGAAGTGTAATCGGTTGATGCCATGACGCTTTTTATCTCGTCTGAAGTCATCCTTTCCGAGCGATCCACCACCCTTTTATAGTAGATGCCATAGGAAGAATAAGGCCTCTCGCGGCCGGCAAAATCCACTTGGATGCACGGAGCCCCTCCATAATCAACTTCTTTTATCGACGGATAGATCATCGGGCTGATTGCCTCTTTGCAAACCCTGGCAATATCATCCAAAGTTAGATTTCCAATCTCCTGCCCCTCAGCCTCGCCATTCGGCCAAACACCAAAAATCACCCTACCAGAGCCATGTTTGTTGAGCATCGCGCAGATATCATCTACAGCATCTTTGAGCTCCCCGGTCGTCTTTTTGAATTCCAATTGCTCATTTTCCCTGCCCAAATTCATGGATTCATCCCTCCTAAAGCACAACTATTAGAAAGGGTTTCCCATCAAAATGAGTCTTTAAATGAATCTTTAAATGAATCTTTAAATTTGAGTCAATGCCTTCGTCATAAACCATTACAGGCAAACAATTCTTCTTTAAAATGATCCAAAATCTAAAGTCTATATCATAACTTTTTATATAGAATCGCCTTTATTACCGTTTTGCTTATACTCAAGGCAAAGATGTAGTTGTACATTGAAGCTAATCTTCACGCGAATCTTAAAATGAGTCTTTAAATGAGTCTTTATCTTTGGACTAAACAAGCCCAATGGCTTAGTCTCAATCCCTAACGGATCTGCTGTTTCTTCTCCGCGATGATGTCGAGCTCCATCTGGTAATCGAAAGCCCAGTCGTAGCTCTTGCAGAAGCTCCCGTTGTAATTCCCCTCTCCCGTCTTCAGGAAATCCCAATAATCGCAGACGACTTTGCTTTTGTTGATCCTCAGCTGCGCCCTGGAGAAATAGACGCAGTCGATCTTGTATTCCTCTAAGGTCTTCCTAAGCCGCCAAACCGCGTCGCGATAGAGCCTTTTGGCGTTTTCCAACGGAGCATCAGGCCAAAGCTGGGAGATCGCATCGCTCATCTCCAGGGCCTTGCCGTTATAGGCAAGGAGCAAAGCCAAAAGCTCTTTGCTCTTCGCGCTGGAGAAGCGGATGGGCCTAGAGTCGATGAAGCAGTCGAAGCTATTGAACATCTTCGCCTCCAACAGGGTGCAGTTGTTTGCTATCTCATCCACGTAGCGCTTCACCTCGGCGAAGGAATAGGGCTTGTAGATGAAGCCGGCTACGTTGTCCCTAATCTCACAAGGCAGGTCGTCCATGCCGACTTTCACCCCGGTCACGAAGACGATCCGGATATCCTTGTTGAGCGTGGCAAGCTTCTTGGCTAGGGATATCCCATTGATGCCAGGCATATTGACGTCGATGAAGGCGGCGGTGACGTCGTTATGCTTCACATAGTCGAGTATTTGCTTGGCTTCGTCCTTGAAGAAGCGGCATTCGAGGTTGTCCAAAGAGACGATCTCCTTGAGGAAGATCTGCAGCGAGGATATCTCGTCGTCAATCGCGATTACTTTCATCTTGCCCCTCCTTCTCCTTGGGGATGGTTATCTTGATCCTGGTCCCGAAGCCGAGCATGGAGCTCACCTTGACCTCGGCCCCAAGGAGCATCTGATATCTTTCCTTCACGTTGCGGATGCCTTGGGAGTCCTCCTTAATGAGGCTGGGGTCGAAGCCCATTCCGTTATCGTCTATCTCTATATAGATATAGGAATCGTCCTGGCGGGTGGAGATCTCTATCCTCCCGCCTTCTTTCTCATTCACCTTGCTGTATTTGATCGCGTTCTCGACGAAGGGCTGGATGGACAAGACGGGGACTTGGAAATCCTGGACGTCGATGTCGTAGATCAGATTGAATTTCCTCTCGGTGCGGAGGTTCTTGAGCTCGACGTAGTTGTAAACGTTGTCCAATTCCTTCTCGAAGGCGATGAGGTTCGAGGTGACGGCGTCGACGTTGTAGCGGAGATGATCGGCCAGCATGGTGACCGCCTTATCCCCCGTCTCCTCGTCCTCATGGTAGAGCGCCTTGATGGCGCTTAAGCAGTTGAAGACGAAATGGGGCTTGATTTGGTTGCGCAGGACGAGCAGCTTCAGGTCTTTGTTCTGCAGCTCGGTCTTCAGCTCATTCATCGCGTGGCGGTAGGTCCTGACGATGAAGGCGACGTAGATCGCGATGAAGAGGGCGATGATGAGGAAAAGATAGACCAAAGCGGGGACGATCGGCGAGGAAGAGAACCCTCTTAAGGAGGAAGAGGCAAAGCAAAGCTCCATCCCCATGATGGAATAGAAGACGCATTTGGTGAAGATCCCCGTGATGTCGAACTTGTTCTTCAAATGCGAGAAATAGGTGATCTTGACCATGATGGAGACGTAGACGATGAGATAGGCGGAGAAGGCGATGATCTCTAGCCTCAAGGGAAGGAGGCAAGCGAGAAGAATGGGCGCAAGGGCGATGGAAATCGCCCCAATGGCCTTGCCCTTCTTCTTCAGTTGGGAGAGGTAGGTGAACTGGTAGAACTGCAAGACGGAGAAAAGGAACAAAGCGAAGAAAGCAAAGCCCAAGACGGAGAATATCCAAGGAGGCAAGAAGCAGCCGAAGCCCAAGAGGATGTTGTTGAACAATGGCGAGAAGAGGGCCATGAAGAAGATCGAACCCGCCATGTTGACCGTGTAGATTGTCGAGTCGTAGATCCTTAGATAGGAAACGAGCTCGACGACGAAGAGGACCAAATAGCAGACGAGGGCGATGTAGGTGAAGGAAGAAGAGACGCTGCTGTCCAAATCGTGATAGGAGACGTTGGTGAACTCCGGAGAGAAGGAAAGCCCGCCGACGAAGTTGTATCCGACCTCGATCATCACTTCCGCTTCACCCGTCGATTGGGCTTGATAGACCTCATCTAGCTCATAAACATGCGGCAAGGAGCATTCCGAAAGGGTTCTGCCCACTTTGCCGGCGCTGGCGATCTTGCTGCCATTGACGTAGACGGACAGGCTCACGTTGGAGGCCTCTTTCCTGAAGGTGATCTTGGTTCCGCCAGAAAGGCTGATTGTCGTTCGATAAGTGGCGCAGCCATCCAAAGGGAGGGAATCCCCGCTTCTTGTCTTCACGTTGAACCAGGAACGAGGCAAACTCATCTCCGCGTCGGGCTCAGAGGAAGAGGCGGGGACGCCCTCGCTCACCAACAGTTTGCCGTAATAAAGTTCCCAAACGCCCGAGGAGCTTTTCAGGACCGTCTCCTCGTCGCTAGGGCGGCTAGCCTCGCTTAGCGAGGTGAGAAAACATGTAAGGACCCCCCCGCAAAAAGCAGGACGTAGAGGGTGATTTGCAGAGCTTTGAGCAGATGCTTTTTCATCTTCAACCCTCCCGCATCTTTCCTTGCTAGCCATTATACACGCGCATTGGGCTGCTCGGTCCTCGGGGAATGAAAAGGGCGGCCCATTGCGTGGAAACGATTAACCCAATAACGAGGCAAAACGGAAGCTCAGACTTGTGCGTAATACGTAGCCTTTATACCTTCACATCTTTTACAGTTACGTTTATCACAAAATTAAAAAAGCGCGATGCCACAGGATCTTTTAACGTATCACGCAAGTTCAAAAATGTAGCATAATTGCCCTATTCCGAGATTTTTCATCTGCCTCAACTTATTTTTACGACTTTGCCTTCATCTAGAAAATGCAACTAAACTAGGTATTTTTCATTTAGAAAATGCAACGGAGACGTGCTACGCCATTCAAAAGAAAGATCTATCAAAAACTTCTCGACTGGAAAAAGAATCCCCACAAGAACAGCGCCCTTCTCATTGAAGGCGCCAGGCGCGTCGGCAAAACGACCATTGTCCAGGAGTTCGGTGAGAAAGAGTACAACGATCACATCTACATCGACTTCACTTACGCGAGGGATGAGGCCAAAGACCTCTTCAAAAGGGTCCGCCCCTGCGATAAGAAATCCATGGATCTTTTCTTCTCCGATCTTTTCCTGATGTATGGGAAAGAGCTTCACGAAGGAGACCTCATCATCTTCGATGAGATTGAGCACTGCCCTTTGGCAAGGCAAGCCATCAAAGCATTGGTCCAAGACGGGAGATTCGACTACATAGAGACCGGTTCTCTCATCAGCATAAGGGAAAATGTGGCGGGGATTCAGATCCCGTCCGAAGAGAGGCGCATCGAGATGCATCCGATGGATTTCGAGGAATTCCGTTGGGCCATGGGGGATGAGACCTCCTGCGAATTGCTCCGCAAAGCGTTTCTAGAAGGCGCCCCCATCAGCTTTGCGGTCCATCAAAAGATGATGGACGATTACCGCCTCTATCTTTCCTTAGGCGGGATGCCCCTTGTCGTCGCGACATATCTAGAAAGCAACTCTTTCTCCTCCGCTTCCGAGATCAAGAAGGATATCTGCAAGCTCTACGTCGACGATTTGAGGAAGCACGACAACCAATGCGGCACTTCGTGCCTATCCATCTATCAGTCGATGCTTGCTTCCCTCCGCTCCTGGTCGAAGAGGGTGAAGACCGGTATCCGCAGCGAGGGGGAGAAACGGAAATACATCCGTTCCCTAAGCGATCTGAAGGACTCGCGCATCGTTAACTCCGTCCACCAGTGCAAAGATCTGAGCTTTGGGAACCTCGTCGAAGAGGAGACCGCCTTCAAGCTCTATCCCTTGGACGCCGGGCTCATGCTTGAGGAGCTGCTTGGCGAAAAAGGAGTTTCAAGCGAGGAGGCCTATCGAAAAATACGTTTCGGAAAACTAAGCGGGGCAAATCTAGGCTTGCTTTACGAATGCGCGGCTTTGGAGGCTTTATCGGCCAATGGGCACACCCTTTATTACCACACCTTCCTTTATGGCGAGGAGGGGAAACGATATGAGCTCGACTTTGTCGGCTATCTGAAGGGGAGGCTGACCGCGATTGAGGTCAAAAGCACGAACCGCTTCACCACTTCTTCCTTGGACGCGCTGCCTTTGAAATACCCTCAGCAAACCATAGACCGCGTCGTGATCAGCCCAAAGCCTTTTTCTAAAGCAAACAGCATCCTCAACTTGCCTCTTTATCTGACTTATCTGCTTTAGCCAAGAAAAAGAAGTCCATCACCCCCGGCTTGTAGTTCCCTTTGATATCGGCATCTTCCGCGGTTGCGACCTCGAGGCTTTCACTCTATTTCGAAGCACTCCCATTGTTCTTACGGATTCGCTATAGAAATTGCTAAATCATTTAATTATTCGCTTGATTTTTTGCATTTTTAATCAAACTTTCGCTATGGAAATTGCATTCTTTTGCATGTGAAGATATACTTTTTATCGATGCTGTCGAACTTTCGGAGGTTCTACTTATGCTGGAGAGAAAAATCAGTCAAAAATTGTTTGAATGGAAGCAGTCTCAAGAGAATTCGAAAGAGAAAAAAGCCTTGATTGTCAAAGGGCTTAGACAGGTTGGCAAAACCTACATCATCGAACGTTTCGCGAAAGAGAATTACAAGAACTTTATCAAGTTGGACTTCAAAGCCAACCGTTCTTTGAAGGACGCTTTTTCAGGCGACTTAGACGTAGACACCATCCTTTTGAACCTGTCAGTTAAGATCAAGACGAAACCCATTCCTGGAAAGACGTTGATCTTCATGGATGAGATCCAGGAATGCTCCTCCGCGAGGGCTTCTCTTAAATCCTTTTGCGTAGACGGCAGATACGACGTCATCGCCTCAGGCTCGCTCCTTGGGCTGAACGGCTATAACCGCAAATCGAGCGAAGGGCCTTCGGTTGGATACGAGATCTTCTTGGAGATGCAAGGAATGGACTTCGAGGAGTTCCTTTGGGCAAAGGGGGTCAGCAAGGAGATCCTCGCCAGAATAAAAACCCGTTTCAATAAGAGGCAGCCGATTGACCTAGCCATTCACGAGACGTTGCTTCGTTATTTCAAAGAGTACCTCATCGTCGGAGGGATGCCGGGCGTAGTCAACGCGTTCATCAGAAACAACAGCTTCGCCGACGCGAGGCTCCTTCAGAAGTCTTTGCTGACTTCTTATAAAGACGACTTCGGACGTTTTTTGGACAAAAAAGAGGAGGAGCAAATCAATCTGACTTTGAAAACGAAACTGACCCAGATCCTTGACTCCATCCCAAAGCAGCTAGCCAAAGACAACAAGAAGTTCATGTACGCCTCAGTGGCTGAGATGGCCAGAAGGGAGACCTACGAGGAGGCACTGCAATGGCTCATCGATTATGGGCTGCTTCTGCCTTGCTGCAACCTGAAGAAAATCGAGTTGCCCTTATCCGCCTATAAGGACCAGGATTTCTTCAAAATCTATTTCGCGGATACCGGGCTGCTGGTCTCAATGTTGGAAGAAGGGAGCGCCAGCGACATCCTCAACGACAATCTAGGCATCTACAAGGGAGCCTTGTTCGAGGAGCTAGTCGCCTGCGCGTTCTCGAAGATGGGTAGGCCGCTTTATTTCTTCCAAAAGCCCAGTGGGCTGGAGATCGACTTCGTGACCCGCTATAACGGCAAGGCGACCCTAGTCGAGGTGAAGGCGAAAGGGGGCAAAACCAAATCGGCCGCGACGGTGATGCGCGACAAAGTCCATTACGACGTCTCTGATCTGATCCGCCTAACCGCGCAGAACATCAGCTCCGGGGAAGGGGTGCTGACCCTCCCCTACTACCTGGTTTATCTCCTCGAAGAGGAAATTTGACCTTGCGCACACGCGCGTGGCCTTTATAATTCTCCTCGTCAAAAGCAAAGCTAGGGCGACCTAGCGACGCAAAGCTAAAGGGTCTTAACAAGACAGCCAGCTGCCTCCCGCAAGGGTTTCTAGCAGTTGGCTGGATTTTCTTTGGTCAGCTAGAAACTTAAGCAGGGATTTCTAGTGTAGAATTAGACCTATGAGCAAGCTCTTCAAAAGAAAAGGATTCCGCCTCGCAAGCGTGGCTTATTTCCTTTCTTTGGGCACGCTTGCAGTCTCTTTGTTCGCCTGGTTCAGCACCTCCTCCACCTTCTCTTGGTTCGCCTCGAACAAGGAGGCGAATGCGAATGGCATGGCCATCAAGGTGAAATCAGACGATGACGTCGACATCGAAATGGACGTCTTCAAATACGTCGAAGAAGGATCATACGACTCAAGCAGCTCGTGGGTCGGCAAAAACGAATACCACGTGCAGCAGTTCAACGATAGCGATTCGGACTGGAACCGCAAAATCGCCATGAACCGTTACGATACCGTCTTCCAGGAGGATAACCAGTACACGCCCATCTTGTTCAGATTGAAGCTTTCGGGCGGCACTCATGACAGCAATACAAAAATCCCCTTGAAGATTGCCCACGATGAAAGCAAAGACAAACTCATAACCACCTCGAAAACTAGCGAAGGGACCGCAGCCACCTGCGCGGATTACCCTCTCTCCAGTTACATCTCCTCCGTCGTCTCGGTGAAGGCCGTGGTCTACGACGGGACGAACACAAGCGATTCGACGAGCTGGGACACCGCTTCTTATACAAGCGAAGCCTATCCGGAAGCGACGGCGATTTTCGAGTACATGAGGACGGTCTTCAATGGTGAGGTATCGAGCGTCACCCCCGAGACGCAATATTTCGTCACGAGCATGACTGGGGGCAAAGACAAGGACGATGCCACAACAGCGGCCGCAAAGACCGAAACGACCTCTTTTACTAGCCTTACATTCCCCTCGGCAGGTGACTGTACCCTATATATCTGGATCGACTACGACACGGAGAAAGATTTGACGAGTTATACGAAAGGCAGCTCAACAACAGAAAATTGGGGCACCGGACTTATCAACGCCTACATCAGCCAGATGGAAGCCTACAGCACGCAATCAATCAACGTCAGCTATCCCATTCTCTGCGACCTCACCGAGATCTCGGTTGTGAGCGACAGCAAATAAGCTATTTAATTAACCTCAGCAAGAAATCCACCACGCCTATAACGGTGAAATTGTTCGAATCAAGATTCTCCTTTATTGGGCGATTCACCACGATTATCTTTTGAATCTGATCATTGAGCGCGATGTAAGGCTTTATCTCCCTAGCCCTCGTCTCCGGGCTTGCCATGTCGCTGCACACCTGGATGTAGAATTGCCTTGGCCCTCTTCTAGCCAAAAAGTCAATCTCATAGGTCTTTTTCACGCTCAACCTTTCCGCGTTCTTCTCAACACCGTCGAAGCATCCGACATTGACGTTGTATCCGTTGTAGATGAGCTCGTTATAAACCATGTTCTCAAGCATCTGCCCCTCATCGTCGAAAGCGAAATTAAGCTTGGCGTTTCTCAATCCGTTGTCGGTGAAATAGTACTTCCTTTGCGCGCCGATTTCGCGGTTGCCTTTTACATCGAACCGTTTCGCCTCCTCCAAAATGAAAGCATCGACGAAGTAAGAGATATAATTCGAGACAAGGTCCCTGCCCACCTTTGATTTGGTGGCGCTTTCGTAGATGCGCGTTAGCTTTTCTGCGTTGAGGAGCTGTCCGCAACTGCAGCTTAAGGCGTTAGTCAGGCCTTCAAGCGCCTCGCTTTTTGCCAAACGGTGGCGCTCAATGATGTCTTTGAAATAGGTGGTGTAGAAAAGTTCTTTGAGGTAAGTTTGCTTATCCGCCCCTTCCTTCAGCACCGCCAAAGGCATTCCTCCATATTGCAGATACTCATAAACGGTTTCAACGGATGTGCTGTCTTTGTAGTTGCAGAACTCCTCAAAGGATAGGGGACGGAGTTGTATAATCGTCGCTTTGTCGCGGAATTCGGTGACGATGTCGCTTGAAAGCATCTTTGAATTCGATCCCGTGACATAGAGATCGATGAATTTCTCGCGAGAAAGCCCTAAGACAAGATCGACGAAGCTGATCGCGTTCTCATCGCCTTCTTTCGCAAGTACGACCTTACCATCTGTATAAACGGGGTTGATCACTCTGTCGAGCAACTGGATTTCGTCAAGGATGACGTAATTCTTCTTATTCGGATTGCAAAGGGCCCTGACGCGTTTGTCCAATTCGAAGGGGTTCCGGTACTTGGCATTGCGCAGATCATCAAGCTCGATGATGATGATGTTCTCTTCCTGGACGCCATTATCGAGGAGATATTGTTTGTACATCTCCTTAAGCAAGAACGATTTGCCGCAGCGTCGGATGCCGGTAATAACCTTTGGGAATCCATTGTCTCTCGCTTGAATGAGCTTTTTCAGATGATAAGGCCTTGCAATCATAGAACCTCCTTTTCGGTAGATGTCTACCTTTTTTGCGGTTAGATTTTAACATATTTAGGCTTTTTTACAAAAAAAGAACCGCAAATTTGGTAGACTTCTACCTTTTTTGCGGTTCTGTTTGCCTAGCTCTATTTGGGTTTATGCCCTGAAGAGGACGAGGATGCTATCGACGATGAGCATCGCCCCGGCGACGTAGAAGAAGACGTTCATGAAGTCCCAGGCGGCCGCGCTGCCCGCGCCCATGAAGACGATGACCAAGCCCACGAGGATGTTCACGACGTTGCTGAAGATCCCCTGCCTTCTGATGAGCCCGGAGATGCCATAGGCGATCATCATGACCCCGTTGACGAGGAAGGCGACCCAAGCGATCGTCCAAGCGAAGGAGATCATCAGGATGCCGAAGATGATCTCGACGATGCCGTAGAGGACGTTGTGGGTGAAGATGGACATCACCCCGAGGACGACGGTGATCGCGCCGATCACCGTGACGATGATCCCCATGATCGTCTCCGCGCCATTGACTCCTCCGACGATCAGCATGATGCCGGCGACGAGCAGGGCAAGCGCATACCATACCCGTCCCATTGTAGATTTAGCCATAGATATAAGGCCTCCTTAAAACGAGGGTATTCTAGACCAATTGGGGATGGATGGCTTCCCGAAATGCAAACAAGGTTGGACTAATCAAAAACGCTTCCCTTCTTTTATGAAATCCATCAGGTTCGCGTGGATGATGCCGTTTCTTTTCTGCGTGATTGAGTCAGTGGTCAGCAGATAGCGGGGATAACTATCCCAGGTGATGCTTTCAAGGCTGCGATACTCCCTCTCTTCCGTCTCCTCGGAGGAGAAAATCGTGTAGGCGACTTGGACGTAAGAGTAATCGTTCTCTTTGCTGCGCATGATGAAGTCGCATTCGAATTGTCCGACTTTGCCAATGCTTATTGAATATCCTAGCCCAGCGGCATAGGTGAAAACGATGTTTTCCAAGGCCGGCCCGAAATTCACGCGATTATCCGTGCTGGTTGCGTAGTAGAAAGAGAGATCGGAAAGATAATATTTCCTCTCGCTGCCGATTGCTCGGCGCGTTTTAAGATCGAACCAGCGGCACGGCATAACGATTTTCGCGCTTTCCAAGGCGTCGATGTAGCGCCTTACCGTGACCGCTTTGGTAGCGATGCCTTTGCTTTTGAGGGCATCCACGATGTTGGATACGCTGATCGCTTTCCCGAAATTGCCGACTAGATAATTCATGACGGAGTCGAAAACCTCGCGGTTTCTGATCTGGATTCTCCTTTTGATGTCCTTTTCGTAGATTTCCGAGATCAGATTTCTCACGTATTCCCTTTTGGGTGCGAAATCATCGAGCTTGACCGCATAAGGGAAGCCTCCCTCCAGGATAAAGTTCTTCAGTTCTGTCAGATTATCCTGCGAAACAGGCTTGTGGAAGTGCTCCTTGGCGAGCAGGTATTCATCGAAGGACAGGGGCAAAACGCTGAATTCAATGTATCTTCCCGTGAGTTTGGTGATCAACTCCCCGGAAAGCAAATAAGAGTTGGAGCCTGTCACGAAAATGGAGAAGTCCCCTTCCTCTCTCCATCCGTTGATCACCTGCTCAAAACCTTCGACGTTCTGCACCTCGTCGATGAATAGGTATTTGACCCCTTCAGCCGTGGCGTGTTCTTCGATTAGCTTGTCAAGCTTGTCGGGAGTGTCTATCCCGCGATAGGGCCTTTTGTCCAAATTGAAGAAGAGGATGTTGCTTTCGTTCACGCCCGAGGCGAGAAGTTCCCTAGCGATTAAAGTCAAAATGGAGGATTTTCCAGAACGCCTTACTCCGGATAAGACTTTGATGATCTCGCATTCATGGTAAAAGCTTCGTATTTCCGATAAGTATTTTTCACGCGCGAATAAATCAGTAGAAAGGTCAATTAGCATTTCCAACTTCCTCCCTAGGAAGTATACATCAAAAAGGTGAAAATGCCATTTTAGGGTACTTTTTCTACCGGAAAATGAAATTTAGTACCCTAAAACGCCATTTTCGCATCTTCAAGGCGCCCCGATGGAACAAAGAAAAAGGCGTATCGGACTACCGGCCCTTCTCCATGACCATCTCTTTCGCGTATTCCCTTTGCTTCTCGGTGATCTTGCCGTTGGAGATGAGGTTGGCCACCGCGTCGATCTTCTCTTCCAAGCCCAGCTCATGGATGGAGGTGCTCGTCCTGCCGTCTTTGACGCTTTTCTCTATGAGGAGGGCGTGGTCAGAAAGGCAGGCGACCTGCGGGGCGTGGGTGATCGCGATGACCTGGGTGGATAAGGAGATCTCGTAAATCTTGTTCGCGACGGCTTTGCTGGCTTCGCCTGAGATCCCCGTGTCGATCTCGTCGAAGATGGCCGTGCCGACTTTGTTGGAAGAGAGGAAGATCGAATGGAAGGCAAGCATGATGCGGCTGGTCTCCCCTCCGGAGATGATCTTCTCCATCGGTTTGAGCCCCTCCCCCACATTGGTCTCCAAAAGGAACTGGACCTCGTCTATCCCGTCTTCTTTCAAAGAAACCGGATCCTTCTCTCCGAGGGAGAAAGAGATTTTGAACTCGTCGCGGAGCAAGAGGTCCTTGAGGTTCTTCTTCATGCTCTTCTCGATGAGGGAGGCCACTTGCTGCCTGATTTTGGAAAGATCAACCCCTCTTTCGTAAGCTTCCTCGAAAGTATTGTCGGCTTGAAGCCTTGCTTCCTCTAGATCCTCTTCGAAGGTCGAGCCTTTCCCTAGCATCGACTCGAGCTCCGCCTGATAGGAAATGAGCTCAGGGATGGATTTGCGGTACTTCCTCTCCAAAGAGGAGAGCTCGCTGTCCCTTTGCTCGAGCTCCTCTAGCCTCGCGGGATCGTAATCCAAGGAGGAGAAGAGGCCTTTCAAAGAGGAGAAGATGTCCTCCAATTCGTAATAGGCATCGTCTAAACGCTTGCTTGATTCCTGGTATTGGGATTGGAAAGAGACGAGTTTTGCGACGTTTTTGTTGAGATCGTAGAGTTTTTCGATGGCGTCCCCATGGACGATCGAAGAAGAATCCTGCACGAGGGAATAGATGGAGTCGTAGTTCCTGAGGAGGGAGATCTCGTTTTCGATCCTCTCTTGCTCCCCTTCCTCTAGCCCCATCCCTTTGAGCTCGTTGTATTGGTATTCGTAGAAGTCCCTTTCGGATTCAAGCTTCTCTTTCTTCGCCTTCAGTTCCTCGTAATGGGCTTGCTTCTGCCTGTAGGAAGAAAGGGACGTGCGGTAGCTCTCAAAATAAGACGCCACCATGGAGGGGCGGTAGGAATCGATGAGGGAGAGATAGTTCTCGGGATTGAGCAGTTTCATCGCGTCGAACTGCGAATGGATATTCGCCAGAAGAGGGGCAAGGCGAGAGAGGTCGCCCAAGGAGATCATCGTCCCATTGGCTTTGATGTAGCTTTTGGTTTTGCCGATGACCCTCTCGATGGTCAAAGATCCATCGAAGGGAACGTTAAGTGAGGATAAGAGGGCTTCCAACTTAGGGGAAGAGGCTTCGAATTCCCCGCGGATCGTGGCTTTGCTCTCCCCTTGGCGGATGAGTTCGCTTGAAGCTCGCTGCCCCAAAAGCAAAGACAAGGAATCAATGACGAGGCTTTTGCCAGCGCCGGTCCCGCCCATCAAGACTGTAAAGCCGTT
Organism: Erysipelotrichaceae bacterium; assembly: GCA_963588055.1. Taxonomy (GTDB): domain Bacteria; phylum Bacillota_I; class Bacilli_A; order RFN20; family CAG-826; genus Alloenteromonas. Next base: position 27,248 of record CAVAGB010000008.1, read on the forward strand.
TTTGAAAACGATGTCTACGTTTTCTAGGATGGCAAGATTAACGATGGAAAGGCGTTTGAGCATAGCGAGATCATTATACGAGGGTTAGGAAACTCTTTGCTTCGAATTGGCCTGGTTTTCGGTATCAGCATTTCAAGGAAATCGTTCTTCTCTTTGTAAGATTTTTGCAGATAAAAACGGTTTTGCTGTTTTTATTTTTACTTCAAGTGTTATCTTTGCTATATTTAAGGTAATTAAACGCGCTTAATGTGGGTTTAAGACAAAATATATGAAATTATTAAGAACCGTCGTCTCCGGATTGCCCTTATTTGAGAAGAGCTGCTGCATTGATTTCTTCGCTTCGCAGCGCGTCAGCGAAGAAAACGAGGAGCATATGGGCCTTTTGCTAGCAAACGGAGGGGCGAAGTTCTATCAGAACAACGTCCTCTCTTTCGCCGGCATAAACGCGTCTGGGAAAACAACCGTCCTGAAGTTGATCTCATTCGTATGCTCCTTGCTTGCGAACGAGCCGTTAAACGGCAATGCCTATCCCGAGGTTTTCGATGGATTGAAAGACGACGAGGAGGCCGTTTTCGAGTCTTCTTTCCTAAGCGGGGCTTCCGTCTATCTGCTGCGAAGCGCCATAGCCAAAGAAAACGGCCGCTTGGTCATCAAAAGCGAATCCCTCAGAGAGAAAAACGCCAACAGGATAAAAACGAAGAAGGATCTTTTGGAATTGTCCGATTGCAAAATTGTGTTAGCAAGAGACGCGGACGAACCTTTCTTACTGGATGATGTGAGCATCATGGTTGCGTTCAACAAAGCGAGCAAAGACGTCGTTTCCTTCTGCGATTTGCTCCATTACACGAATGCCAACGAGCTCAGCATCTCCTCGGATTGCCCAGGGGAATTGATCGCCTTCTTCGATCCGAGCATCGAGCATCTTCGCATCCGCCAGGAAGGCAAAGAAAGCCGCATCGGCTTGAAATTCAAAGGGAAAGAGGAAATCGTTTTGAGCCGACTTGCCGAATTGAATCGTTATCTCTCTTCCGGGACCATCAAAGGCATCAACGTCTTCTTAGCCGCCATAAGGACTTTTCAAACCGGAGGATACCTCATCATCGATGAGCTTGAGAATCACTTCAATCACGAAATTGTGTCCACTTTGGTCAAGTTCTACATGGATAAGAAGGTGAACCCCCGCGGCGCGACTTTGCTTTTCTCCACCCATTACGCCGAACTGTTGGATGAGATGGCCAGGAACGACAACATCTACATCACTAAAAACGACGGAGGCATCAACGTTACGAAGCTCACATCCCTCCTAAAAAGGAACGACATCAAGAAAAGCGATGCTTACGAAAGCGGATATCTTGATGGCACCGCCCCTCAATATGAGGCTTATATGGCCCTAAAAAAGGCCTTTGTGAAACAGGCCAAGGAAGGTGAGAGATGAAGCTTACCAAATATGTCGCCTGCATCTACGAAGGCTCGGCGGAAAGGGCCATCCTCGAGCTGCTTTTAGAGGCGAATAAGCTGATTTTCACCTGGGACGATCTTCTTGAAGGTGGAGTTGATCAAATGCCGAAGCGCGAAGAACTTCGAAGCGCAATACCTGCGCAAAGGGTTTCGCGACAAAATTACCGTCGTACGAGTGCTCGACTCAAGGAACGAGGTCTTCAAATTGAGCAAAGCCTATGAGCACAAAGTCGGGGTGATAAACATCGTCACCGCCCCGGAGATAGAGATGCTGATCATCCTCAGCGAAGGAAAATACGCGGAATACAAAAAATCAGGGAAGAAGCCAAGCGATTTCTGTAAAGAAAGCCTGAGGTTAGGAGCGGTCAAAAATTACGCTTTCGTGAAAGGCTATTTCTCGAATATCGAACGTTTGATGTTCTCAATCAACGAGTACCAACGAATTTCTAAGATCCCCCAAGGGGAATATACGCTCAAAGACATCATCAGGAAATAGATTCGACCGTGCGGAAACGCACCGATCAAAGGCGCTTCAAGTATTCGGATACGTTGAGATACTGCACCCCATTCCTAATTGTCGTATCTTCGCCGCGATACAAAACGAACTTGCCGACGATTCTGCCGAATGACCTCTCCACCTCTCGGCAGCGCTTCTCGTTGACGATGTGCCGATACTGATTGGGGTCCTGCGCTTTGCTGTGCTTAATCTCATAGATATTGCACTCATATGTGGACTTATCCATGGTGACCATATCGAACTCCCCATCAATGAACTCTAGTTTGAACACCTCGTGAGTCTTTTTCAGTTTTCGCATCGTCTCGTATAAAACAATCTCCTCCAGCATGCCACCTTTCACCCCATCTAAGATCTTCTCGCAGACATAATCCTTCTCTTTTTCGCTCAGGGTCGAAAAAAGCCTGTCTTTCTTCAAAGAGAAGACCAAAGCTTCGGCTTGGCAGTACCTCATGCCGGGTTGAGTAAAAAGGACGTTCTCATCGCCTTCGCTTTCTTTCGCCCCCAAATACCGCACAGGGCATTTTTTAATCAGCTCAAGCGCTTGGAGGTATTCTTTGATCTCCCGAACGTGCTCTTCGCTTAAAGGAACGCTTAGCCCGCTTTCGTTTTTGATTTCAAGAATCTCCATCAAACGCTTGACCACGGCCTCTTCGTCGATGCTCTCCAAGGCTTTCGATCTCAGATTTGGGTCTCTCTCCTTAAGGAGGTTTTTCTTCGCCAAGCCTAGGTCATGCGACCTGAAATCCTCCTCCAGCACGCTGACGAGGAAACGGTGATTAAGGTCTTCAATGATGCGGTTTATCGCGCTAGTGAGCTCCCCGGCCTCATAAAGCTCGGAAAGCTTTCTGAAATGCGAGCCTCCCTCAAAGCACTTGAGGCTGTGCTGGATGTTACCGCAGATTGAAGTATCGATGTATCTCCGCGTGCTTTCGTCGTCGCGGAAAGAAATGGATTCGTCCTTCAGCTCCTCATCGTCGAAGTCGTTTTCTCCTGCCCTTAAAGTTCCCCCGTAACGAATGTAGGCATCGATGTCATCGGTCCCTAGAAGACGGGAATGCTCCGCGAAGGGAATCCAAGTCGTATGGATGAGGCAAGAACGGTCATAGAGCTCGTTTCTGCTCGCGAGATAAATGCCCAAGGAGTCAGTGCTGGAAAGGACGATTCTCATTCCCATCGCCGCGTAGATGTCAGAAAGGAGTGAGGAGGTGTCGATGAAATCATCCATCAAAGTGGCTTCGTCAATGAAGACGTATCTATATCCAAGCTGACTCAGCTTCTGAAGGTCGGAGTCGAGCATCGCCATCCTTTCTCCTCTTCTCATCTTGATATAGGCCGACTTGGCGAAATCAGAAGGTTTCATGTCCGCGATCGCCTGCAAAAGCAAAGTGGTCTTGCCCGTTCTACGGAGGCCATAGACGGAGCAGACCCTTGGCGAAGAGGGGCCGAAGATAAACTCTTGCAAGGCTTTGTAGCAATCGCGCTTTTGAAACGTTTTGGTAGGAAGGACCAATTGTTTCAGCGCAGCGCCGCGGATGACCTTCGTCTCAAACGTTTCCGAAAGTTCGACGGCGCAAGTTAATTTCAAGGCCTTCAATTCCTTTTCCAATTCCCTCCTCTTTTTCACATCCTTCTCAATCTGTTCGAAATCTTCGTCTGGGATGTAGCGGCTCTTCGTTTTCCCTTGCTCGCTCCATTGCAGATAATGGCGAACCTTCCCGCTTATCTTCTTCTCCGAAATGCAGCCTTTCGGAAGGACCGCTATCTGCTTTCTCAGTTCCTCAATCGTTTTCTTCATTGCGTTCGTTATCTTTCTTATAACCAATTATAACCAATTATAACCAATTTCCTATATGAGGGACTTAAACCGTTTCGGAAGAGGAGCTTACGATGGCATAGATTCGGCGCAAAACAAAGGCGATTCCTAATTAGAAGATATTCCAGCGGCCTTTTGCGGGTTTTTCTCAAAAAGCAGCGCCGACACGCAGGGAAGATACCAAAAAAACGATATTCAAAAACCGCTTCTATGCAATAATAAAGCAATATGAAAGAGAAGCGGATCATCGCCATAGGAGACTCATTCCTCTATCTCGACTCCCACCCAGAGGAAACCGGCTACCGCCTTTCCCGCGGGCTCCCAACTCGTCTGGGCTACCATCTGCCTGGCTATAGCATCGTAAACCTAGGCATTAAAGACGCGACGACCTCCACTTGGCTAGAGGCCTCGCTAGAAAAAGGGGACGCCTATCTCATCTTGCTTGGAGGCAACGACTGGGAAGCCCCCCTTCCAATTGGATCTAAACAAGATTACCTCTCCCGCGCCCAAGGCACGATCCTTGGTAACCTAGGATATCTGATCGGGCGGATCAAGGCCTTATCTCCGAAATCCCTCATCTTCCTTTGCAATCCTTTGGAAAGAGGCGACTATGTGTCGATCAATGACCCCTCAGAATACTCCAAAGGAAGCTACGAACCCAGGAACGGGCGCACGATGAGCGACATCGCAAACGCGATCTTCTTCGAAGCCAGGGAGAGTGGGGTCATCAACATCAACACCCACGACAAAGCCGGCTTCACCTGCCTCAACGCGGTCAAGTTCAAACGCTGCTACCTCCATGGCAAATTGGTCGACCTCCCCTACCCCAACTACCGTCAAGGACTCTACGATCCGGAGGCGAGCGTTTACCCCTACCCGAAAGAAGCCGCCTACATGACTTACGACGGTTTGCACCCCAGCGATTTAGGCGCGGAAAAACTCGCCGAATTGATCGCTGAGGAAATGAAGCCGTATCTCAAGAAAGACTAGAAGGGATTCTTATTCGAAGATCAGAACGTCGTGGTAACTCGCGACGTCTTTTGCTTTCTGGCAGGAATCCCTGTCCCCCAGTTCAAGCGGCATGCCTTTATAAGGGGAAAGCCCATACCACGATTCAAGGCAAAAGAAGTCGTTTTTGCGGGGTTTTTGAGGCGTCCATAAAGCAAAATAGGGGCAAGAAGAGAGCAGGGTGATCCTTCTGCCTTTGCCATTTCTTAGGCTCACTTTTCCTTTGGGGTTAGTGACAACCAAGGTATCTCTTTTCTCGATGAAGGGGCGGTCGATCTTCCAATGGTTAGGATGAGGCCATGCAATGCGCCTTTCTACGATGCCATCCTCTAACTCAAGAAGGATCGTTCCCTCTTCGATGTCTAAGCAAGCATCGGAGAAGTCGCAGACGAAAGCGGGGTGCAACCCGTATTGGAAAGGCATCTCCTTATGGCTTAGGGAAAACACCTCCGCGTCACGGACGATCTTGTTCTCTTCCAAACGCGTGGTAACGCGAATCTCGCAGTCGAATGGATAGGCTTTGTCCGCAGGATGGCTCAAAGATAGGGTGATGCTTTCAGGGGTTTGTTCAAGGCGAACGAACTCGGCGTAGCGAGCGAAGCCATGATGCCCTTCTATGTAATGGGAATGGCCGTCGATAGAGAAGGCGCGGTTGTCTCCGATGATGGGGAAAAGGACGTGGTCGCTATACCCCCATTCGCCCTTCCCGTCGTAGAGGACGTCTTGATTCGCCTTTTTGAGATAGACCCGCTTAAGTTCGCAGCCGGTCGAGGCAATGTCCACTGCAAGGTCATCGTTTTCTATATGGAACATCATGGGGCTCACTCCTTTTTGAAATCCTCTTGGACCTTCTTCTCCACTTCCGAGCATATCACCTGCAAGGAGCAGGAATGGCAGTCCATCTTCACCTTGTTCGTGAGGTGGTCGAGGGCTTTGGTGATGTTCTCGCATTTTGTGACAATCTCCCTTAGCCCGGCGTAATCGTAATCGTCAAGGGTCGCGAAGATGACCTTCACGTTCTTGACGAAAGGCAGCTCCTTATGCTTCTTGATGACGTAGCTGCCCAGTTTGGAGAAATCGAATCCGTCTTTCTTCAATGCGTCTTTGGAAACCAAAAGGCTCTCTTTCTTGTTGAAGACGGATTCTCTCACCATCACCCCGCTGTAGGCGAAATGGTATTTCACGTAATCGAATTTGCGGATGGAATTATAGAGGGCGTTGCCGGAGCCTATTTGAGTGGTATCCACGCTAGCGAGGGTGATTCGCGCGTAATTTGCGGGCTTTTTGATGGAAGGGATATCCTCTCCAAGCAAAACGATCCCATCCTCGAAAGGCGCGTCCAAAAGCAAATCAAGGGCGATTCCTTGATAAGGATTCGCCCCTAATTCGAAGGCCTTGTCGCTAGCGAAGATGAATTGGTTCGGGTTCTCTAGGAACTCACTCTTCAGCTCGACATCGAGCCTTTTTGCTTCGTATTTCTTGTTGATCTCGTCCACTCTCGCGGCGAGGTCATCGAAGATGAACATACCTAGATCTTGCGGTTTCTCTCAATCTTGTCGTAATGCTTCTGCAGCACCCCTTCCAGCGAAGAGGTGAGCTTCATGTCGAGGTTGAAGAAATAGACGATGAAGAGAAGGCCGAAGAGGGCGATGATGGCCCCGACGACCGTGCAGACGATGCTGACCCAAAGCCAAACCCCGAGAGAGGGGAAGAGGGTCCAACTGAGAACAATCAAAGCGGTGCCCATTTATCTGCCCTCCGCGAGGCCTTTTTGCCTGGCAAACTCAGCAGCGCCCAAAGCGCCCATCAGCTGCGGATCGATAGAGAGGTTGACTACCTTAAGGTGCAAGACCTTCTCGATCGCGTCTTTTAAGCCCGCGTTCTTCGCGCAGCCGCCCGTGAGGGTGATGCTGTCGGTCGCGCCGGCTTTCTTGGCCATGACGAAGCAGCGTTTGGCCACCGAGAACTCGATGCCCGCGGCGATCTCGTCCATCGGCTTGCCTTCTCCGACGAGGGAGATGACCTCCGATTCGGCGAAGACGGTGCACTGAGCGGTGATCGGGATGATGTTCTTCGCGCTGAGGGAGAGATTGGAGAAGGTATCAAGATCCATCTCGAAGGCTCTGGCCATCGCCTCGAAGAACCTGCCGGTTCCAGCGGCGCATTTGTCGTTCATCGCGAAGTTGAGGACGGTGCCGTCTTTATCCACGGCGATCCCTTTGACGTCCTGCCCGCCGATGTCGATGATGGCTTTGACGCTAGGGTCGGTGACGTGGACGCCCATCGCGTGGCAAGAGATCTCCGAGATGTTCTCGTCCGCGAAGGGGACTTTGTTCCTGCCATACCCCGTGCCGACGAGGTAGGAAAGGTCTTTGGGGTCCTTGAGCTCAGGGACCTGGGCGATCGCCTGGTCCAAGGACTCTTGGGCGCTTAAGACGGAGTTGATGCGGCTTCTGAGGGTCACGTTGGCGACCATCTTGCCGTTTTCGTCGATAATCACGCACTTCGTGTAAGTGCTGCCGGAATCGCATCCACCAAAATACTTCATAATTCTTTTATCTCCTTACCATGATTTGGCATCATCAATCACTTCTAGGCTCGGGTCGACGGGCTCTTCCCGCATGACCGAGCGCATATATCTATTCACGTCGTCTCTGATTGATTGCTTGGAGATGACGCGGGGATCCATCAGGTCGTGGTTGACCCAGATGAGCTTGATTCCATGCTCCCTGGCCCTTTCCTCGAACATACCGTGCATGCCGGCGAGGGCTTTGCAGGAGATATGCTCCCAAAGGATGACGATGTCGGCGTGGTATTCCTCGCAGAACCTCCAGAGGTCATCAAGGAGGACTTCGTAACCGCCGTGGGTCCTATTCCTCATGATCATCTCCTGGTAGAGCTTGGCGATGTCGTAGATCGCCTGCTCTGGATCATCCTCTGAGATCTCATCGAAATAGACGAGGGAGAGCATATCCACGAGAGGGAGGATTCCCCAGCAGTTCTGCAGCCAGGGGAGGAAATCGGTGTAGAACTGCGACTGAACGCCCCAGATGATGGCCCTGTGGCGGGTCTCTTTGCAGACTTTGGCCTTCCTCTTGAAGGCTTTCTCGGCGAGTTTGGTGATCTTCCTGTCGGCTTTGACGAAGTCGTCGCTTCTTCCGGCGACGGCCATGTAGGTGGTCTCGGCGTAGAGGGCGAGGTTCGCGCCGAAGACCTGGGGATTGTCGGTCTTCGACATCTCCATCCAGGATTTGCGGAGCCTATTCTCCTCATTGAAGCGCTTGGCGCACTTGAAGTAATGGTCCCAGTCCCATTTCTGGCCGGTCTTCTCTTCGATGAATTTGATGGCGTTCCTGACTTCCTGGGCCGCGTAATCCTGCACGCCTTCTTCGGTGTGCCTAAGCGGAGCGGCGATTTGGAAGGTCGGGATGCCGAATTCCTCGTATTTCTTGCTCATGATGCCGTTGCCCATCAGCGAGCCGTCGCAAGTGGTGTTGCATTGGATCGCGCAGGCTCCATAAATCGGCATGTCCTCATCCACGGCCGCGCCGGCTTCGGCGGCAGGCATTGGGCAGACATCTCCCGGAATGCCCATCTCCTGAAGGACGTCGAGGTAATGGGTGACCGCGCCGCCGTTAAGAAGGACGGAGACGTAGATGGCCGCGGTTTCCCAGCTGACCGCGTAAAGATTGGGGAAGCCGCACATGATGTGGAACATCTCGTTCTCGTCCAGCACGACGACTTTCTTGGAGAATTTCTTGTTGTTGCCGCATCTTTTGTCCGCTTTGAAGACCCTGCCGAGGAGCTGAGCGACGTCCAAAGCGACGAGGTCGTATTCGGTGTGGGCGATGCGGAGGGCCTCTTTCCTAAGCCCCGTGGTGTGCTTATCGATCATCATCGGGACGGCGAGGTAGTTGCACATCCAGCGGTAGCGGAAGAATCCTTTGAGATTGGTGGGCTTGACGATGAACTTCGCAAGCATCCACATGATCTTGAGCCAGCAGCGGAAATCGTAGAGGGTGTCGATCAGACCCCTCCATTCCCTTCTCTTCCTGACCCTTTTGCCGTTATAGAGCTTGCCTAACGGCTCGGAACCGACTTTGCTTCCCATTATTTGTTGCCTCCTTGGATCTTCTTGATCTCGATGCTCTCGACGAAGGCCTGGACCCTGGTGCGGATCTGGCCTGAGGTGCCCACCGCGTAGGGGCGGTCGATCGAGAGGACGGGGTAATCGTAATCGTCCCTCAGCATATGGGTGCCGGTCATGCGCTCATAGGCCCAGGGGTCGCAGAACTTCATCTGCTCGTAGATGATGCCGTCGGCCTTGTACTCTTTCGCCAAAGCGTTCACGTATTCCTTCCTCCTCTTGAATTTGGGGAGGTTCATGTGGCGAGGGCACATGCACGAATGCATGTATTGGGCGCAGATCTGGGTGAGGACGTCTTCCTTGTCGTTGAGGACGATCTCCTGCCTGCCGGGCAAAGAGCCGAAGCAATAGCGATCGGCGACGACCCTCGCGCCGCTCTCCTCGATGAGCTTGATCATGTCGACGTCGTCGACCTCCGATCCCACGACGAGGACCCTCGCGCGGAATTTCTTCTTCTCATCGGGCACCCTGTTCTTCACTTCCTCGAGGGTCTCCTCGAGCTTGTCTAGCAATAGGTGATGGGGGCAGACGTAGGTGCACATCGTGATGATGTGGAACTCGTATCCGGTGATGCGGGGGTTGTCCTCTTTCCTGAATTCGCCTAACTCGGTGATGAGGCGGCAGAGCTTGTTGTGCTCCTCCACCGCTTCTTTGATGGCTTTGTCGGAGGTATCGATGCCGAAGTGCTCATGCAGGGGATCGAGGATCTTCTTACGGCATTCCCTCACGTAGAGGTCAAGCCCGTTGTCGTCGTCTTTCATCGGGACCTCAAGGTACTGGTAGAAGAAGCCTTCGTTAGGGATGGTCTTGAGCAGTTCCATGTTCTCGACGCAGCGGTTGATCATCGTGCAGCCATCGGGGGTGAGGAGGCAATCGAGGAACTGATAGCCGCCTTCGATGGCCCTTTCTAGCAATGCGCGTGAATACTCGCAAAGGAAGGAGGTCATGTAATAGGTGCCCATTTCCATCGAGCCGGTGCGGGGCGCCCTTAGGCGCGCGGAGAAGCAGCCTTTGAGGTTGCAAAGGACCTCGGGGATCTGGTAGCAGGTGCTGCCGACGCACTTAAGCCCGTCTTCCCTGGCCTTCCTTACTAGCTCGTTGTTGGCGTCTTCTAGTAATTTCTCGAAGTAGTACAAATGCTTTAGGTCTTTCATGAAGCCTCCTTTTTATAGAATTCCTAATTTGGTTAACGCTTGCTTGGTCCCTTCTACGACGCTCGCGCTTGGGTCGAGGGCAAACACCGATTTGCCTTCGACGTCGGAGAGCATCATCTCCTTGTCGTCAGGGATCACGCTTAAGAGGTTAAGCGAAGCAAGGTCGAGTTTGCTGACGTCCACGTTCTCGTTCACGCGGTTGAGGATCAAGCCGTCGGTCTCATACATCACGAGCTCTCCGGCGACTTTCTTGATGGTCTTCGTGACTTCGATGCCTTTCTTCGAGGCGTCGCTAACCAAGACCAGATGGGTCACTTTCTCCATCACCCTGCGGTTCACCTGCTCGATTCCCGCTTCCCCGTCGATGACGACGTAGTCGAAGCTGTTCGCGAGGAGGCTGATGACTTCCTTGAGGTAGGCGTTCACTTTGCAGTAGCATCCGCTGGCCTCCGGGCGCCCGATCGCGAGGAAGGAGATGTTCTCTATCTCCACTAAGGCGTCGAATATCTGGTATTTGGCCTCGGAGAGGATCTCCAGGGCGGCTTTGGATTCTCCGCTTTCTACGTGCTCTATGAAGAGCTTGCGGATGTCGTCGACCGTCGAGCCCGAATCCACCCCCAATGCGGTGGCTAGCCCAATGGCTGGGTCGGCGTCGATCGCTAGGATCTTTTTGTCCGGGTGCGCTTCATGGAGAAGACGCACGCTCAAGGCGGAGATTGAGGTTTTGCCCACGCCCCCTTTTCCGCAGAAGGCGAGGATGATTGGCTTTCCCATCTTATTTCCCTTCCGTGTCGACGATCACGAACCCATCGACTAGGTTCGCCTGGGCGAGTCTGCCTTTGACTTCCATTTTCCTCTCCATGAGGTCGGTCAAAGTCAAAAGGCCTTCGCTGGATTCGATGCGCATCACGTTGCGCATGAGGACGTTCTTCTCGTCCTTCTTGTTTTTATAGACGATGGATAGGCACATAAGGTTATTTGGATAGCTCCTTAAGGGCCTCGCTTAAGGCGGCGTTGCCTTTCTCGAAGTCGCTTATCGCGTCTTTGACTTTCTTATAAGCGGCTTCGTCTACCCCTTTCAAAGAGGAGGCGAGCTCCTCGAGTTCCCCGTTATGGTGCTCGTTGTGGTGGATCATGTAGTTTATGAGAGCAGTCAGCTCCTTGATGTCGTGGGCTTCCATATCGGTAATCGATAAATATTTATTGATATAAAATACACCAAAGTGCCCATCATATCAATCAAATCTTGCCGAATTTACATGCAGGGAGGCGCTTTTCGCGGAGGAATTCCCGAAACGGCGCAAGCAAAGGCGGAGAGGCAAAAGAAAAGAGGGTTCACGCCCCTCTCTTCAATTGCCCTTCTTCGCGTCCGTTTGCCATTTCGGATAAACGAGCTGCAGAATGAGCGAGGATATCTGCTCTGCCTCTTCCTTGCATCCCCCTCCCACCCAATTTCCGACCAAGGCGACGATGCCGTTTAGGTAGTAGGACGCCACATAGGCCCTCTCCCATTCGGGGAGGCCGTAGATCTCCATGATTGGAGATAGGTAGTTATGGAAGATGAAGTCGTATTCTTCTTTGGAGCGGAAGAGCTCAGGCTTGCTCTTGGCGAGGACAAAGACCTTCCTGTTCTCCTTGACGAAGGAGAGGTAGGGCTTCATGTAACGCTCGGAGATGAGAGACACGCCGTTCCTCTCCCCTTTGGATATCGCCTTGTCGAGCTCCCCGTTATCCCCAAAGGACATATAGAAACCCTTGAGGACGCGGTTAACCGTCTCCTTTAATAGATCGTCCATGCTCTCGTAATGGAGATAGAAGGTCGAGCGGTTCACCCCGGCCTTCTTGCAGAGCTCTTTGACGGAGATATAGGCGTAGCCTTTCTTGTCCAGCAATTCGATGAGGGCCTCGTCCGTCAGCTCCGCGGTGTGGAAGTATTTACTCTCGTGTTTGTCCATCGCTGGCGATTTCGTTGGCAAGGGTGATTATATCAAAAGCGTACTTCTCTTTTCCTTTGGCGAGCATCTTCTTATATATAAGGTAATTGAGCCCCATCAAGGCGATGGCGATGACGCCGATCGCGATGCCGACGATTTTCCAGACGACTCCGATATCCCCAAAGACCTCCATCGAAAGGCACATGCTGAAGCCTAAGGCCAAGGCGGCGAACGAACCGAAACTATAGGCGAAGACGATCGCGGGTAATTTGGCTTTGCGGTCGAGCTTTCTCAAAGCGATCACTTTCGAATCGTCTTTCTTCGCATACTCCTTGGCGATTGATTCAGCGTAGATTTTGTCGGTATCCATTCTCTTTTTCCTCCTGGATTGAACGCCAAAATCATAAAAAGAAGAGGAAACGCGTCGAACGACACGGGTTATAGAAAAAGTTGATTTGTGAATAATCGCGATGAGATGCAGCAAAAATAACCGCCTCCCTATATAAAGTAACGCTTTTTTATTTTTTGTAAACTTTTTTGTTTACAAAGAAATTCTTTTTGTTACAATTTAACCGTCCTGAAAAGGAAGGTAGGTTTATGGATAAAATCGTTTCGGCAATCAGGCAGGGGCTCAATATGCCAGCGGGCACTTCCGACTTCGTGATCATCGCGATGTTCATCGTCGGCTGCCTGCTCGTCGTCGCTTCCATCGTTGCCTTAGGCATCTCGATCTTCCTCGCGATCTCGTATGTGCGTTACAACAGAAAGCAAAACAGCGCGGGTAAGACGGGTGAGCAAATCGCGAGGGGCATCCTCGACAAGAACGGCTTAGACAACATCAAGGTCTCCAAAAACGGATCGATCCTCTTCGGGAACAGCTACAGCCACTACTTCAAGAAGGTCCGCCTAAGAAGACTCACTTGGAAGAAAACGAGCGTGAGCTCATTGGCGATGGCGACCCAAAAATCCTCCTTGGCCGTGATGGACAAGGAAAACGATCCCGCGATGAAGCTTCAAATTCGCCTCACCCCCTTCATCTACTTCGGCCCTCTGGCCTTCGTTCCTCTTGTCCTCGTCGGCATCTTGATCGACTTCTTCCTCATCCACTCCTCCAATTACATCCTCACCTTCGTCCTTACGGGCGTCGGACTAGCCTTCTATATCCTCTCCTTCATCTTCTCCATCCTTGTCTTGAAGACGGAGAAGAAAGCCCAGGAGAAAGCCTTGGTCCTAATGAAGGAAGAGAATCTAGCGACGGAAGAGGAAATCGGGATGTGTAAAAAGCTCTTCCGCCTCTACAACATCGAGTACATCAACAACATGGTCATCGCCTTGCTGGAGGCCATCTACAGGGTCCTCCAAATCGTGGGATACGCCCAAGGCGCATCGGCATCAAGCTCAAGCGACTAAAGCCAAAGAAGCGTCAAAAACCGCTTCTTTTTTTGTTGATAATGGGTTTTTGCGGAGATTTTAAAAACGCCTTCCCCTTAAAGTGGGCTTCAAGGTTACAATGTTTCTAACTAGAAAAAGGAGCAACGCCATGGACAGAATCAAAAAGAACTTCGGCTTCGGCTGCATGCGCCTGCCGATGAAGGGCGACAAAGTCGATTTAGAAGAAACGAAAAGGATGGTCGATGCCTTCTTGGATGCTGGCTTCAATTATTTCGACACGGCCCATGGCTACATCTCCGGCCAAAGCGAGACCGCCTTGAAGGAATGCCTCACCTCAAGGTATCCTCGTGACCGTTATATTTTGACCAACAAACTCTCCTCCCCTTATTTCCACAAGGAGGAAGACATCCGACCCTTCTTCGAGGAACAGCTGAAGGCCTGCGGGGTGGACTATTTCGATTTCTACCTCATGCACGCGCAGGGGTCTTCAAACTATGAGCAATACCAATCCTGCCACGCTTACGAGGTCGGGAAGAAACTGAAGGAAGAGGGGAAGATCCGCCACCTAGGCATCTCCTTCCACGACACCGCCGAATTCCTTGAGAGGATTCTCCTCGATCATCCCGAGGTGGAGGTCGTGCAGATCCAGTTCAACTACCTCGATTACGACGACCCGTCCGTCCAAAGCAAAAAGGTCTATGAGGTTTGCCGCAAATACAACAAACCCGTCATCGTGATGGAACCCGTCAAAGGAGGCAATCTCGTCAACTTGCCAGAGGAAGCAAAAGCAATCTTTGATGGTCTCCATGGTGGTAGCCCCGCCTCCTATGCCCTTCGCTTCGCCGCAGGCTTCCCCGGGATGATGATGGTGCTATCAGGTATGAGCAACCTCACCCAGATGGAAGACAACATCTCCTTCATGAAGGATTTCAAGAAGCTAGACCAGAAAGAAGAGGAAGCCATAGAAACGGTCCGCAAGATCTTCCTCTCAAAGCACTTGATCCCCTGCACCGCCTGCCGCTATTGCGTCGAAGGCTGCCCCAAGCACATCTCGATTCCCGATCTTTTCGCCACCATGAACGCGAAAGAGGCCTATCACGACTGGAACGCGGACTATTACTACCATTACGTCCACACGAAGGGCAAAGGGAAAGCCTCCGAGTGCCTCAAATGCGGGAAGTGCGAGAAGATATGCCCTCAGCACCTGCCTATCCGCGAGCTTTTGGTGAAAGTGGCGGAGACCTTCGAAAGCAAATAAGCGCATTGCCCTTTCGTTCCGTTCAAACTGCCCGCTTTAAGTTGTGCCCTTCTTGTTTCACTTTCTTTTGGTTCTAGCCATTAGATTCAAAAAATCTGCAAAACCCAACTGATTTGCCCTTTGTTATGCAAATATGAGAGCAATCGCCACATCTTTTTCGGCCCCTGTAAAGGAAACGAAAAGAGACACCAAACGCTGCGTATATCAATATTTCGGTAAAACTTCACCGAAATATTGAAGCATGTTGATGCCTGACTATAATCTTCGTGAACGTGTTCATTAAGAAAGGATGAATATGCCGAAGATCTTCAAGGACGCCAAAAAGCACATCTTGGACGTTTCTAGGGGAATCATTGCGGAGAAGGGTTTTAATGCCCTTACGATGCGCGACGTCGCCGCGCAAAGTGGGTATGGCGTTGGGACTATCTACAATTACTTTCCGAACAAGCTCTCCATCTTAGTCGCCCTGCTTCTTGAGGAATGGCAAAACGACGAGAAAGAATTGAAGAAGAAGATCGAGAGTTCTTCTTGCTTCCGCGAGGCGATTCAAGCGATCTACGAGGAGATATCCTCTTTCTTCGCCGCCCATCGCGAGCTTTTCTTTTCCATCAACATCCCCTCTTCCATCAGAGGCAAACTGCAGAACGGCCACGAGATTTTCCTTCGCACGATCGAAGGATACGTCTCCTCCAGCCAATCTCGCTTCGGCCTCTCTTGCAAGGAGAACCCTAGGCGAGCCGCCTGCATCTTGCTGATTCAGGCCCCGAGCATCTACGGGACTCCTTTTGAAGACGTTTACGCTTCGTTAGAGAAATTGCTTACAGGAGGAAATAACAGATGAGCAGTTTTAAGACTTTGGAACCAAAGGACAACTTCTATCAAACGTCCCTTTTCTTCCCCATGCCGGTCGTGATGATCGGCACCTTGGCCGATAACGGTCAGACGAGTTTGGGTCCCTATTCCCTTCTCGCCCCTTATTACATCGCCGGCAAAGGCTATTACGCGATGATCCTCGAGTGCCGCAACTCCTCGAACACCGCGCAGAACATCCTCAAAACGGGCAAGTGCTCCATCAACTTCTTCCCCGACGACAAGAAACTCTTCAAGGAAGCGGTCCGCATGGGCTGGCCGGGCGACACAACCGAAGAGAAGATGAAGAACTGCATCTTCGAGCTTGAAGATGGCGAGATGGCTAAAGAACATCCCGATCAGAAATTCCCGAAGGTCGTGAAGCAGTCCTTCCAAGTCATCGAATGCACTTGGATGAAGGAACTCGACAACGCCCAAGACGACAAGCCCGGCGAGCTCAACGGCTATCCCGAGCCCTATCATGATTTCAACGGCATCACCTCGAAATTCGGGGCCCACTTCATCCTCAGAATCGACAAGATCCTGATGAAAGAGAAGTATTACAACACCATCGTCAACGGCGTCACCGCGAGCGGCTTCCCGCGCGTACCCGTGGATTATGGTTACCGGGATTCGAAGAATTTCTGGTGCTCCAAATTCAAGAAGCCTCGTCCGGAATTGCTTCCGATGAGGGAGACCTCCGTCTCCAGCGTCCGCTATGCCGCCGACCGAATCCAGACCGATGTCAAATTCACCGACGACGCGCTTGCTTGCCTCGTCAAAGTCCCGCGCATCTTCCTCCCAACCGCCTTGAAGGGCTGCATCAAGTGGGCCGAGGAGCATAACGTCAAGCTCCTCACCGCGAAGGAAATGGCGATCATCAACGACAAGCGCGCGAAAGAGAAAGGCAAGGACAAATAAGATGAAAGTCGTCTTAGCAGGCGCTTTCGGGAACCTTGGAAGCGACATCCTCCGCCAGCTCATCGCCAATGGCAACGAAGTCGTCGCCCTCGATATGGCGGAGAAAGACATCCCCGAGTGCAAGGGGAAATACGAATTCCACTCCATCGACGTCACGAAGAAAGAGACTTTGGAAGGAACATGCGAGGGCGCAGACGTCGTCATAACGACCGTCGGCTTGGTCAGAGCCTCCCAAACCCTCACGAACTACGACATCGACCTCAACGGCAATCTCAATCTCCTCGAGGAAGCCAAGAAGGCCGGGGTCAAGAAGTTCGTCTACGTTTCCGTCATCAAATGCGATACGGACCCCTCCGTCCCGATGCTTGAAGCGAAGCATCAATTCGAAGAGAAGCTCAAAGAGAGCGGACTCGATTACATCATCGTCCGCCCCACCGGCTATTTCTACGACATCGCCAAGGTCTTCATGCCGATGATCGAGAAGGGCAAAGTCACCCTCCTTGGGAGGAAAGACTATCCCTGCAACGTCATCGACACGACCGACCTCGCCGATTTCATCATCGCCCACCTAAACGAGCAGAACAAAACCTACAACGTCGGAGGGCAAGAGACCTATACCTACAAGGAGATCGCGGGCATGTTCTTCGCTGCCGCGGGCAAAAAAGCCAAGGTCTCGCGCGCGCCCGTCTTCCTTTTCGATCTGATCATCAAGAAAGCCGAGAAGGCGAATAACGGCAAAGCCTCGATCATCCGCTTCTCCAAATGGACGCTCACCCATGACCTCGTGGGGAACGACAAATGGGGCAAACTTTCCTTCAAGGAATACATCGGCAAGCTTTACGCGAAGGAGGGCAAATGATGGATCCCGTGGCACTCATCTGGATCGTCACGGGCATCTTGGCCGGCGTGGCCGCCCTCCTCAGCGCGGTCGGCTTCTATAAGTTCGTCTACTTCCTTAACGTGGGCTATGGCTTTGCCGTTGCAGGCATCGCCATTGCCACCGCGGTGATGTCCTTAGTTGGCTTCATTCCATCTATTGGCATCTGCGAGTACGTTCTTCTTGTCTTGCTCCTTCTTTATGGGGCTAGGCTCTCGGGCTTTTTGCTCTACCGCGACATAAAAAGCGCCTCCTACAAAAAGGCGGTCAGCAACGCCAACGCCGCCACGGACAAGAAGATGCCCATCTTCGTCAAAATCACCATCTGGCTTTCCGTCGTCGTCCTTTACGTCGCCGAGACTTCTCCAGTCGCCTATCGCGCGATTCAAGGAAGCGTCTATTCCTCAACGAACAGCGTCTTGGATTTGATCTTTCCAATCGTTGGCGCCGTCATCATGGCGACCGCGCTCACCATCGAAACCTTGGCCGACCATCAGAAGTCCCAAGCAAAGAAGGTGAACCCCCGCCGCTTCGTGGACACCGGGCTATATCGCTACGTCCGCTGCCCGAATTACCTGGGCGAGATCCTGTTTTGGACCGGCGTCTTCGTTTCCGGGATCAACGTCTACACCTATTGGTGGCAATGGGTCATCGCGATCTTCGGCTATCTTTGCCTGATTTACGTCATGCTCTCCGGAGCAAAGCGCCTAGATAAAAGGCAAACGAAAAATTACGGCGAGGACCCCGAGTTCCAGGCTTACGTCAAGAAGACGCCAATCTTGATGCGCCTTATCCCCGTCAAATCCTTGAAGGATTGGAAATGGATCGTCTGATATGAGCATCCACGCCTTATCCGTCAGCGAATCCACTTACGCAGAGCTTTACGAAAGCGCCCCTTGGGCCATCGTCCTGCAATCCCTCTACGACCTCATCCCGATCGCTTTGTTCATGGTCGGGGCAGTCGTCCTCCTCCGCTGCCTTTACAACAAGATGGTGAAGGGGAATTACGCCCTTCTAGCGGCGGGATCGATCATGGTCTTCGCCGCAGGCTTCCTGAAGGCGATGCAGAAATTCATCATCGGCGTTTCTGGATACAACTACAACATCCTAGACCGCCAATTCACCTCCACGCAGTCCATCGGCTTCGCCCTCATGTTCGTCGCCTTGATCGGCATGTTCACCTCTTACAACAAGAAGTACACGAAGGTCTCCATCAGCGTCCTGGTTCCTCTTGCCATCATCTCCGCCTTGGCCGAGACCCCAACGCTTAAGGAGTTCACGAACACCCTTCCCTTCATCATCCTAATGATCCTCGGGGCGGCGGGGACGCTGGTCATGCTGATGATCATCGCGATCAAAAGGAAGGACATCCTCTCCGCGATGTTGTTTGGCTTAGCGATCGTCTTCATGATCGGGATGGGCTACCTTTCCACCAAAGCGAGCTGGATCGGCAACTGGATCGCCATCTCGGTGAACATCGTCTATCAAGGGCTCTTCATGGCCGCCTGCCTGCGCCTGCAAAAGAAGGGATTCGGGGCGGAAGATTCCCTGCAAAAGTCCAACTAATTCATCATCCAATCAAGAAATAACGGCGCAAAAGCCCGTTATTTTTTGTTTTGGAGGCAATCATCATCTCTTAACACGCGTCTAAAAAGAAGGCACAATATCGCGTGAGGAAACCTTATGAACTTCTTGATTGGATCTGACATCCACGGCTCGAAAAAATACGCGGAGATATTCTTCGCGAAAGAAAGAATCTACAACCCTGAGCGGATCATCGTGCTCGGTGACTTCTTCTATAACGGAGCCAGGAACGAGCCTCCGGAGGAATATAGCCCGCGCGAGGTCGTCACGCTTGTGAACGCCTACGCCTCCAAGCTCATCGCCATCAAAGGCAACTGCGACTCGGAAGTCGATCAGATGGTCGCTGACTTCCTTTTCAATGAGAGCGCCTGCTTATGCGCCTTTATGAAAACGATGACTTTCACCCATGGCCATCACGCGAGCTTCGATAACCTCCCGAAGAACGTCGGGGATGTCTTCTTCCAAGGGCATACCCATGTATCCGTCCTCGAAAGGAAGGGCGGGCTTATCCTAGCCAATCCAGGCTCCATCTCTCTCCCGAAGGACGAGCACCACTCCTATATGGTGATGAATGAAAAAGGCATCGTCCTTTATGATTTGCTGGACGATGCCGTGTTGAAGAGTTTGGCCTTCTGAAGTTGATTAGGCGATCTTCGTCTCATTGCCTTCTTCGGAAGGCTTTTTCTTCAGCTTCTTTGAAATCCAAAGGATGAAGACGACGATCTCATGGACGACGACGGGGGTGATCATGAGCAAGCCGACCCAGAGGAAATCCCATCCCTGCAAAGCGACGACCTGCAAAACGTTGTTGAGCCCAGGGGTGAAGATGAAGAGGACCTGCAAGGCGAGGCCGAGGAAGAAAGCTCCCCAGAGGACGAAGTTCCTGTCGCGGAAGACATGGATGAAGCTCTTCTTCGCATCGACCATGCCGAGCATATGGAAGAGCTCGCTCAAAGAGAGGACGCAAAAGGCCATGGACTGAGCCTCCTCAAGCTTCAAGGGATCGGCGAAGTATTCCGAGATCGCATTGAGGTCGAAGGAGAAGCCGTGGCTCATCCAGAAGGTTGAAAGGAAGGCAACGAGGGTGGCGACGCCTACAAGCGCCCCATAGCCAAATACCAAGCCGTATCCGCCGTGGGCGAATAAGGAGTCCTTGGGGTCGCGAGGCTTTTCCTGCATGACGGTCTTGCTCTTCTTGTCGACGCCAAGGGCGATGCCGGGCAAGGAATCGGTCACTAGGTTCACTAGGAGCAAGTGGATCGCGATGAGGGGGCTAGGCAAGCCAAGCAAAGCGGCGATGAACATGCAGACGATCTCGCCGATATTGGAAGAAAGGAGGAAGAGGATCGTCTTCTGGATGTTCTTGTAGATGCCTCTGCCCTCTTCGACCGCCTTGACGATTGAGGAGAAATCATCGTCCATCAGAATCATGTCGGCGGCGTCTTTTGCGACGTCGGTGCCGGTGATTCCCATCGCGATGCCGCAATGGGCGGCTTTAAGAGAAGGAGCGTCGTTGACTCCATCTCCCGTCATCGCGACGATCTCGCCATTGCGCTGCAAGGCCGCGACGATGGATTGCTTATTCTCAGGGGAGACGCGGGCAAACACGCACACGTCCTTCACCTTTTCTGCGAGTTCCTCCTCGCTGCAGGCATCGATCTGGCTGCCGGTCATGACCTGCGAGGCGTCGGAAGCGATTGTGAGTTGCTTGGCGATTGCAAAGGCGGTGACGGGGTGGTCGCCAGTGATCATGATGGTGCGCACACCCGCGCCACGAAGCTCCTCGACGGAAGCGCGCGCGTTTTCTCTAGGCGGGTCGATCATCCCGGTGAGTCCAACGAAAGCAAAGCCGTCTTTGTCAGGATAAAGCGCGACGAGGCCAAGCACGCGGAGGCCTTGCTCCGACATCGATTTGACCTGATTTTCGATGGTTTTCGTCTCCGCGGGGGTCAACGGTTCGAATTTGCCGTTCTTATAGATGTATTTGGTTTCGGGAAGGAGCCTTTCGATGGCGCCTTTTTTGTAATGCACGACCCCTGTTTCGGTTTGGTGCATCGTCGTCATCGTCTTGGAGGTCGAATCGAAGGGGATCTCATCGATGCGAGGCAAAGAGGAATCGATGGAGGTTTTGCTGAGCCCAAGGGCGGAGGCGAAATCAAGCAAAGCGATCTCCGTCGGATCGCCCGTCCTCACCTCTTCGTTGCGGGCGTCGTTGCAAAGGGCCATGCCGAGGGCAAGCTCCTTGAAGGATTGATCGAAATGCTGCACATCGGCGCGCATTCCATTGCTATAAGCCTCGACGACCTTCATTTTGTTTTGGGTGAGGGTACCCGTCTTATCAGAGCAAACGACGGTCACCGCGCCCAAGGTCTCGACGGAAGCAAGCTTCCTAACGACGACGTTGTTCTTCGCCATTTTGGTGACGCCGTTTGCCAAGACGATCGTAACGACCGCGGTAAGCCCTTCAGGAATCGCCGCCACGGCAAGGGCGATTGAATCAAGCAAGGCACTTTGCCAGATGGTGGGCAGGTTGCCATCCACCACGCCCCAGATGATCTTCGCGACCATCATGAGCACGACGACGATGGCGGCGAGAATCCCTAGGAATTTGGAGAGTTTCCCGAGGTTTTTCTCAAGAGGGGTGACTTCCTCCTCCTCTTTCTGCAACAAGGTCGCGATCTTGCCGATCTCAGTCTTCATCCCGGTGGCTACCACGATGCCGGTGCCTCTGCCATGGACGACAAAGGTAGAAAGGAAGGCCTCATTCACCCTTTCGGCAAGAGGAGTGTCTTCTTTAAGAGTTAAGGAAGGGTCTTTCTCGACGGGGACGCTTTCGCCCGTCAAAGAGGATTCATCGGCTTTGAGCCCGGAAGCCGAAAGCAAACGCAAATCGGCGGGGATGATGTCCCCTTCTTTCAAGATAACGATGTCGCCGGGGACAAGTTCCCTAGAAGGGATTACCTTACTTTGCCCGTCGCGGATGACGTTGGAGGTGGGCGAACTCATCTTCTTCAAGGCATCAAGGGCCTTCTCCGCCTTCGCCTCTTGGATGG
Organism: Erysipelotrichaceae bacterium; assembly: GCA_963588055.1. Taxonomy (GTDB): domain Bacteria; phylum Bacillota_I; class Bacilli_A; order RFN20; family CAG-826; genus Alloenteromonas. Next base: position 49,213 of record CAVAGB010000008.1, read on the forward strand.
TGCCGATGATGGCGTTCAGGATGACAACCCCGAAGATGATGAACACATCGATAAGCCCTTTGGCCCCCTCTTCCTTCCAATTGATGATCGCTAGCACCAAGGAAAGGATGGCGGCCAGGCAAAGGATCAAGGTCATCGGGTCGACGAAATTGCCGAAGAACATCCCCAATATGGTTTTCTTTTTCTTTTCCTGAAGCTCGTTAGGGCCGTATTGAGCAAGCCGCTTCGCAGCCTCCTCTTCGCTTAGGCCCTTCTCCTCATCGCTTCCAAAAGAGCCAATTACTTCCAAAGCATCCTTGTTTTCGAACATATGTCCTCCTTATCGAAAAATCGGTAAGGTCTTGCGAGGCATCCGCCGCTTCCTCCCGGCTTCTTACGAAGCGTGCTGACGAGTGGGAAGCTTAACGCTACTCTCCTTAACGGGGATTAGATTAACAAAAAGCCCTAGGCTTTGGAAGAAAGATTTTGAGAAAAATAAACGCCATGAAAGGCCTATTGCCATACATTGTTTAACCAATTATCCCCGCAAAAGTTGAATATCTTTTGGATTTGCTAGGTTTTTCATGCCTGTGAAGATGATTCCAAACGCTCTCCCCAGAGTGGAAATGCGCACTAATGCAACTCATCATCGTTTGAACTAAAATTCCTTCAAATGAAGATCCTAGTGACCGGAGCCAACGGCTTCATCGGCAAAAACCTCGCCTGCCACCTGAAAGAGAGGGGGCATCAAATCCTTCCTTTCGTCAGGGGGAACGCGATTGAGGATCTCCGCGCGTATCTCAAAGAGGCGGATTTCGTCGCCCACCTCGCCGGGGTGAACCGCCCCCTAAGGGAAGAGGAATTCGCCGAGGGGAACGTGGGGCTCACGAGGACCCTCGTCGAGGAGATGGGAAAAGCCGGAAGGAAGACGCCGATCTTCTTCTCGAGCTCTACGCAAGCGGAGCTCGATAACCCCTATGGCCGCTCCAAGAAGGCGGCCGAGGATCTGATTCTTTCCTATGGGAGGGAGACCGGGGCGCCGGTTTACGTCCGCCGACTCTGCAACGTCTACGGCAAATGGTGCCGCCCGAACTACAATTCCGCCATAGCGACCTGGTGCTTCAACCTGACGCACGGAATGCCGATCGAGGTCAACGAGGCGGCCGGGGCGATCGACTTCGCCTATGTCGACGACGTCTGCGAGGGGATACTCTCCCTAATCGAGAATGGCGGGGAGACCGGCGTCAAGGCACTGAAGGCAGCGGACAAAGCCTCGCCGAAGGAAGTCGCCTCGATCCTCCGTTCCTTCGAAGAGGGCAGGAAGAGGCATGAGGCCCCTTCGCTAGGTACCCCATTCAAAGCCAAACTGTACGCGACCTACGCCTCCTATCTGGATGAGGGCAACCTCGCCGTGGGGTTGGATGCCCACGTCGACGATAGGGGCCTCTTCGCCGAAATCCTCCGCTCGAATGGTGCCGGGCAAATCTCGGTCAACGTGATAAGGCCGGGCATCGTCAAGGGGAACCACTACCATCATACCAAGAGCGAGAAGTTCCTAGTCGTCAGCGGGGAATGCGTGACGACGCTGAAGCCGGTCTTCGGAGGGAAGACCGTTTCTTATCAAACAAGCGGCGAAGGCCTCAAGGCGATCGACATCCCGCCCGGCTGGGCGCATTCGATAAAGAACGTCGGGAAGAAGGACGCCGTGGTCCTCATGTGGGCGAGCGAGCCCTTCGATCCGAATAGGCCGGACACCTACCCCATGGGCGCGGAGGATGAATGAGATGAAGAAACTGAAACTGATGACGATCCTCGGCACGAGGCCGGAAATCATCCGCCTGAGCGAGGTCATCAAGGCCTGCGATAGGGAATTCGATCACGTTTTGGTCCACACCGGGCAGAACTACGACTACGAGCTCGACGGGGTGTTCTTCGAGCAACTCGGCCTCAGAGCGCCCGATTTCCGCCTGAGCGTCGCGGGGAAAACCCTCGGCGAGACGATGGGTCAGGTCGTATCGAAAACATACGACCTGATATCAAGCGAAAAGCCCGACGCGGTGCTGATCCTCGGGGACACGAACAGCGCGCTCTCCGCGATCTCCGCCAAAAGGCTGAAGTGCCCAATCTTCCACATGGAAGCAGGCAACCGCTGCTGGGACTGGAACGTGGCCGAGATGACCAACCGCACGATCGTCGACCACATAAGCGACGTCAACATGCCCTATTCCTCCTTCGCCCGTGGGAATCTCCTCAGGGAGGGGCTTCCCGATGAGCGTATCGTCGTCACCGGTTCCCCGATGAAGGAGGTCATAGACGCCCACATGGATGAAATCATCTCCTCGAAGATTCTGGAGGAGAGGGGATTGAAGAAAGGCGGCTATCTCGTCGTCTCCGCGCATCGCGAGGAGAACGTCGACATAGAGGAGAAATTCAAGAGGCTCTTCCCTTCGCTCAACAGAATCGCCGACCAATTCGCGATGCCCGTCATCTTCTCCGCCCACCCACGGACGAGGAAGAGGCTGGAGTCCATGGGATTCGAATTGTCCCCTTATATAAAGGAAGAGAGACCCTTCGGCTTCTTCGACTACTGCGCGCTGCAAATGAACGCCTTCGCCACCCTAAGCGACTCGGGCACTCTCTCTGAGGAGAGCTCGATCCTCGACTTCCCCGCGGTGCTCATCCGCACCTCGACCGAGAGGCAGGAAGCAAATGAGCATGGGTCCATCGTCCTAGGAGGGGCGGACTACGAGACCATCCTCCCGGCGATTGAGAAGGCTAGGGAAATACACAAACCCGGCAATTCCCTGCCTATCGTCCCCGATTATGACGTGGTCGACGTCTCAAAGAAGGTCGTCGAAATCGTCAAGAAATACGTAGATATCGTCAACAAAGAGACCTGGCTTAAAGGAATCAAGGACGAGCCTCATATCTGAAGCAAGAAAACCGTGGCTACGAGATCAGCCACATAAACCGGATATATCCACCACATAAGAACCCTCCGTTGAAACTTTCAAAATTTCTTCCTTTCATGTGCCCAGGTCAAGAAAATATAGATAAATCGGTATCTGGATAGGACGGGTTTAAAAAAGCTCAGCGACGAAGCTGAGCGGAGATTCAATGGTGCCCGAAGCCGGACTCGAACCGGCACGTCCTCATCAGACATTGGATTTTGAGTCCAACGCGTCTACCGATTCCACCATTCGGGCGTGGTGCTTTCGTTGCTCGCAAAAGCGTATGAATTATAAGAACAAGGCAAAAGGCTTTCAATAAGCAAAACAGGCGAAACTAAGCCCACACGGGGGACGGAAATCGAGAAATAGAAATATCAAGATATAGCGCTTTTGCGGGGTTCAAAAACGAAAAACTCCGCAAAAGTCTTATAAAAAGACGCCGCGATGGCGTCTTGCAGATAACCTTTACTTATCAAGCTGCGGGCGGATGGTCTCAACCAAAGCGTGGGCGATGTCTTTAATCGAATGGTTGGAAGTGTTCACCATGAAGTCGTAATTGACTTTGTCGCCCCACCTCTTGCCGGTGTAGAACTCGTAATATTTGGAACGGTTCTTATCGATCTTCTTAATTTTCTTGGCAAGCGATTTATCGTCAGGTCTAGGGCTTTCTTCAGCCCTTTCCTTGCAGCGGGCGATCTTGCTTGGCAGATCGGCATAGACGAAGATGCGAATCGGATTGAATTCCTTCAGGATCTCGTCCGCGCAACGTCCGATGATGACGCAAGATGACTTAAGCGCAAGCTCCCTCAGGATTTTGGTTTGGGCAGCGTAGATGTCGATGGATTGATCTAGATGCGGATCCCCCGCCGTGGAGAAGGACATCCCGTAATGAATGGGAAGAAGAGGCACAGGCTTCTTTTCCGTGACCTGTTCGATGTACTCGAGGCAATAAGGAGTCTGCTTCTCAATCTCAAGAAGGATCTCCCTGTCGTAATAAGCGATTCCGAGTTCGTCGGCGATGCGCCTTCCAAGCTCCCTTCCACCGCTTCCAAACTCGCGTCCAACAGTAATAACAAGGCTCATAAATATCCCGTCCTTCGTGCCTTAATTATATATTTTCCGTCAAAAAAAGGCGCTGGAAGCACCTGAATTTTTTTGTCGAGTTTGGCGCGCCCGAGCGGATTCGAACCGCTGACCCCAAGCTTCGGAGGCTTGTACTCTATCCAGCTGAGCTACGAGCGCAAATGGTGCACTGGATGGGAGTCGAACCCACACCGGTTGCCCGACTAGCTCCTGAAACTAGCGCGTATACCAATTCCGCCACCAGTGCACGCCGACTTAATATACTCTTAACAACTTTAAATGTCGAAGGGCGAAATTGTTTTATCCTTAGGCTTGCGAAAGCGAAAGAAAATGCCATGGCTTGGGCTTTTCAACGGAAGACGCGACGCCTTAGCGGCCTGAAGGAAACGGCACACTTGCCCCTTTTCGACAGATCCTCTTTTCCCCATAGAACAAGGGGGTTTAAAACCACAAAGGGGCAACTCATAGAAACTGCTGACTTCTAGGCGCGCGTACAAAAAGAAAGGCAAAGAGAAGAAGAATGGTCTAAAATCGCCTTTATGAAGCCTCTTTCGAGAACCGAGTTACTGCAAGCCATCACCGCTTTTGAATTTCAAGGCAAACTAGAAAGTATAGAAGAAAATCATGTCGGGCACGTCAACGAGACCTACATCCTTACCTTCCGCGATGGTGAGCAAAGTCATCGCTATATATTCCAAAGGATAAACGCGACCGTCTTTCCAAACGTGGAGGAGGTCATGTCGAACATCTCACTCGTCCTTTCTTATATGAAAAAGAAGGTGAAGGAGAGAGGAGGCGAACCCGAAACGGAAACCCTCTCGCTCATCACCAGCTCGAGCGGCGATCTTTATTATAAGGATAAGGAAGGCAACTACTTCAGAGCCTCCCTCTTCGTGGAAGGGTCCCTCTCTTACGACCAAGCGACACCTGAGATCTTCGGAAAGTCAGGATATGCTTTCGGCAAGTTTCAACGTGACTTAGACGGCTTCCCAGCCGAGATGCTATATGAGGTCATTCCTCATTTTCACGACACCGTTAAACGCTATGCCGATTTGGAAGAAACCATTGCAAAAGCCCCGCAAAACCGCCTTGAAATCGCAAAAGACGAGGTTCTTTGGGCAAAAGAAAACAAAAGTGTCTCCGCACTTCTTCTAGGCAAGAGACTTCCTCTTCGCGTCACCCATAACGACACAAAGCTAAACAACGTCCTCTTCATAGAGAAGAGCAACTCCACCTGCGTCATCGACCTCGATACGGTCATGCCCGGACTATCCTTATACGATTACGGGGACTCCATCCGCTATGGGGCGAACACCTGCGTTGAGGATGAAGAAGACGTCTCGAAGATCAAACTAGACCTCGAACGCTTCGAAGCCTACACGAAAGGATACCTGCAAGGCACGGAAGGAACGCTAACGGAAGAGGAGATTTCTTTGTTCCCAGAAGCCGCGATCGTCTTGACCTATGAATGTGGAATCCGCTTCTTAAAGGACTATTTGGATGGGGACGTTTACTTCAATGTATCGAAGCCCATGCACAACCTCATCCGAGCAAGGGACCAATTCGCCTTGGTAAACGACATGAAGGAAAAGCTCTCTGACATGAGGGCTATCGTTAATCGTTTGGCAAAGTAAGAAAGCTTTCGCTTACTTCTCTTGATAAGCGATATCCCCGTTTACCACGGTCATCTTAACGTGGAAAGAAGAATCGAGAACGGCGAAGGAGGCTTTCTTGCCGATTCCGATGCTGCCGTAATCCTTCTCGATGCGGAGGTTTCTTGCAGGGTTCAAAGTCAATAGGTTGATCAGGTCGCAATACTGATAGCCGTGTTTTGCTGCGATTGGGGCGATGTTCCGCAAACCCTGATCCAATTTCAGAATCGAAGCGGCGATGGTTCCATCGGCAAGTTTGGCCACGCCGTTGGAGACGAATACCTCTTGCGAGCCTAAATGCGCCTTCGCTCCCTCCGGAAGGTATTTCGCCTCGCAGGAGTCGCTTATCATCACTATGTCCTCTTTCTTTTTGGACTTGAACATCAAAGCCAAAGCGTCGGGGCAGACATGATAGGTATCGCAGATGATCTCTGTCTTCACGCCGTCCTGAAGGAGAGCTTCGCCAGTAATGCCGGGATCGCGGTGATGGAATCGCCTTTGCGCGTTGAAAAGATGCGTGACGCAGCGGAGGCCTTTTTCGATCCCTTGCTTGAATAACTCCGCGGAACAGTCGCTATGACCGATCGAAGGCGTGATGCCGTGTTCCAAGCAATATTCAAGGAACTTCGAGTCCTCATCGTTCTCGTAAGCGAAGGTGATGAGGCGGATCAAACCGCCGCTTTCTTTGTTGAAACGTTCAAGAAGATCGATGTCCGGCTTCAAAATGAAAGCCTCGTCTTGCGCCCCCTTATGCAAAGGCGAGATGAAGGGGCCTTCCAAGTGAAGGCCGAGGATCTCCGCGCCGGAATGAGGAGAAGTGACATATTCATTGACGGTTTTGCAGGAGGAGAGGATCTTCTCTTTGCTTTCGGTCATCGTCGTGGCCAAAAAGGCGGCGACGCCTTCTTTCGCCAAAGCATCAGCCATCGTTTGGAGAGAAGAGGCCTTTCCATCCATCACGTCGCATCCATTCGCCCCATGGATATGCTCATCGATGAAGCCAGGGCAAACATAGATTTCCTCGTCAGAATAAAAAGCCTCCTCCGGCTCGGAGAAAGCTTTGATGCGGTCCCCTTCAAAAGAAAGAGAGCCTTTGATAACTTTGTCGGGCAAGACGAGATTGACGTTCCGGAAACCTTTACTCATATCGCCCTGAATTATATATCAAGAAGCAAAGCAAAGGAGGTTCCCTATGGCGGTCGCTTCTTCAGGCCCTCTGCTGACTTTAAGCCCGGTGATGGACTCGGTCAGCTCATTGAGGATCTCAGCTTTCACCCCACCTCCGAACACGCAGATGCCGGTGGCTTTCTTCCCAGTAAGCTTTTCCATATTGGCAATGGCTTTCTTATAGCCCAGGGCCAAAGAATGATAAACCGAATAGAACAACTCGCCGTTGCCATTAGGAGAGGCGAAGCCGCCCTCGTTCAGCAAAGACAAAACGCAGTCCTTCATCGAAGAGGGATTGGACAAACGGGGATCGGTGACGTCGAATGTCCCAACATAGGAAGAGCCTGTTTTCGCGGAGGAAGTGACCTCGCTAAAAGAGGCGATTCCCAGTTCGTCTTTCATCCTGTTGATGATCCACATACCCATGATGTTTTGAAGGAAACGAACCTCGCCAGGATGGCTAAGTTCATTAGTGAATCCGGCTTCGTAAGCCTCTTTGTTAATGACGGGCTCAGAGAGGATGCAACCAAGCAAACTCCAAGTTCCGCTGGAGAGTAAAACCTCGCCTTTTTTGGCGCCTGAAGCGAAGAAAGCGGCTGCGGTATCATGCTCCAAAGTCGCGTAGACGTCGCAAGAATAACCGACTTTTGCGGAGATTTCGCTAGTCAGAGGGCCAATTTTCGTTCCAGCGCTGACGATGGGTGCAATAAGGTTGGGATTCATATCCAAAAGAGATAAAGTTTCGGGATTCGGCTTGCCATTTCTTTCATTCAGCAAGGCGCTGGTAGAAAGGGCGGAGAGCTCGTTTTGCTTCACGCCGGTGAGCAAATAGCAAAGATAGCTAGGAAGCATCATGAAGGTCTTCGCCTTCGCTAGCTTCCCGCTCTTTTTGTCGCAATGGAGCTGGTAGACGGAATCGAAGTTCTGAGGATATACGCCATTGGCGAGGAACAAAGACAAAGGGGTCATGAACTCCTTCTTCGCCTCGAAGGTCCTGACGTCGCGATAAGACTGCACGAGCCCGATGCGTTCATCGTTCTCATCGAGCAATGCATAGTCGACTCCAAAGCAGTCTATGCCCATCTTGCAGGGGGCTTTGCCAAGGTCTTTGGCAATCTTCATCCCTTTGATGATCTCATCGAAAAGGATATCGACATCCCAATAGCAATGTCCTTCGCCCTGCTGAATTAGAGGCGTCTTGAAACGGTGGATCTCCTCTAGTTTCATCTCCCCATCCTCAAAATGAGCGAGGATGTGTCTAGCGCTGGTCGCGCCTATATCAACGGCCAGGAAGTACTTCACTCAAGATACCCTGCCTTCGGGGTGAGATTGAAGCCTTTCGCGATCTCTTTGAGGTTCTCGTCGGTGATGACCTGCTTCTTCTCATAAGGAAGAGCCATCAGGTAAAGCATGGCGGCTTTCTCGACGGTCTCGATGAGCCCGAAGGCCTCGTCGAGGTCGTCCCCTGCCCCATAGATGCCGTGGAGCGTCCAGATGACGCAGCGGTATTCCTTCATCTTGTTGGCGGTGTCCACGCCGATCTTATTCGTCCCGCAGAGTTCCCAAGGAAGCACGCCGATCCCTTCGGGGAAGACGACGATCTCTTCAGTCATCGTTCTCCAAAGGTCTTTGGTGAAGCTCTTCTCGTCCAAATCATGGATGGAAGAGTAAGTGAGAAGGTTCTGAGGGTGGCAGTGCATGATGACGTGGTTCTTCGGGTTGACCTTTAGCCTCGTCGCGTGACACATCATATGGGCGAAAATCTCGCTGGTGAATTTGCTGCCATTGGCGAATCCCCAAAGGACCTCGGCGGTCTTTAGATCCTCCTTCACGCGGAAGACGCCGGTGTTCTCTTCCGGATAAGCCTTGGTGTTGCGGAAGTATTTGCCGGTCCCGGTGATCGCGAAGACTTTGCCGGAGAGGATGGGGTCGACCTCCAAAGGAAGGGGAATCTCGCGAATGACTTTCTTGCCTCCATCGAGATATTCGTCGATGTCAGGCTGATCAAGGAGAAGGGAGATGTTCCCTCCGTTCCTCTCATCCCAGCCAAGGCGGTACATATTGTCGATGATGTCTAGATAATCCTTGAAAGTGCGGCAATCCAAAAAGTTTTTAGCCATGTTGTTATTTCCTCAAAGCGAGAACGCTTTTTTCGTAGTCTTCTATTTCGCCATACCATTTCCCGTCGGCGGGGACGCCTTCTCTGGCGCAGTATTCGGCGAAGACCTCGCCGAAAGGAAGGGTCTTCAGATCCTCGCTGAGCTGAAGGAGCTTGGTGTGGTCGTGGTCGTCTTGGGCTTTCTTAAGAAGATCCCAGGGGGTGAGCAAGGAATTGAGCAAGGCCTTTTGGGCGTTGCGGCTTCCGACGACCAAGGCGGCGACGCGGTTGATGGAGGCGTCAAAATAATCCAGCCCGATGTCCGTGCGGTCATAGGCATCGTTTCTAGCAAGCTCGTCGAAGACGGCTTTCAGATCGTCATTGTAGCGGATCACGTGATCGGAATCCCAACGCACGGGGCGAGAGACATGCAAAGCGATGCGGGGAAGATAGCAAAGCAAAGAGGAAATCTTGTCCGCGACGTTCTCCGTCGGGTGGAAGTGCCCCATATCGAGGAGGCAGAGGATTTGGCGGGAGACGGAGTAACCAAGATAGAACTCATTGGACCCGACCGTATAGGATTCGATGCCGATGCCGAAGACCTTGCTTTCGACGGCGACATCGACGAGGTTTTTGTCATAAGGATGAGAAAGTATCTCGTCAAGGGACTCGACTAGGCGTTTCCTTGGAGAGAAACGATCGGCGGGGTCTTCCTTCATGCCGTCAGGGATCCAGATGTTGCAAAGGCAGCGTTGCCCGGTGGCTTTGGCGAAAGCCTCGGAGACCTTGATGGAATTGACGCAGTGCTCGATCCAATATTTGCGGGTCGCCTCATCGTTAGAGGAAAGCGAGCACCCATCATGCATGTGCGCGGAAGAGAAGCAAGTGGGGTTGAAATCAAGCCCCAAATCGTTCTTCTTCGCATATTCGATCCAGCGGGCGAAATTCTTCTCGGTGATGTCTTTGCGGTCCACCACATCGTCGGACTCATAGATCGCATGGAGATTGATTTTCTTTTTGCCCGGGATAAGAGACAAAGCCTTGTCGAGGTCTTGAATCATCTCCTCATAGTTCCTGGCGCGTCCAGGATAATCGCCGGTGGCCTGGATTCCGCCGGTCAGGCTGCCGGAATTCTCGAAGCCGATGACGTCGTCAAGCTGCCAGCATTGGATGGAGATCGGGGTCGAGGCAGCCTTCTTGAAAGCAGCTTCCACATCCACCCCATAGGCGGCGTAGGCTTGCTTCGCTTTTTCAAAGTCGTTCATAAAACACCTTCCTTACCCCATCATTCTACTATTCTCCTATGGAGAATCGATTTTGCGTGCGCGTTTTTGCGCATATGTTGGAAGGTGCGCAAAAAAGCAAAAGCAAGGAGGCATAAAGATTCTCTAGATGATGGAAAAAGTAAGGAGTCATCGATGCTCAACGCTTTGAAAAAAGAGAGGAACGCTCAAACGAATCGCCTCGTCAAAGAACTTACGGCACCTATTGAAATGCGTACTCGTTAGCTTAAAAGTGCTTAAAAGGCGCCAAACTCTTTCAAAGCCGCTCAAATTGAACCATAATGAGCAAGCCATGCTTGATTTAGAAAGAGATGAGCAGATCCTCGCGATTCTGCAGCAGAAGAAAGCCTGCACTGTCTATGAGCTTTCCCAAAAACTCTATGTGAGTGAATCGACCGTCAGGAGAGACCTCACGAGGATGGAGCAAAAAGGTCTTGTGACCCGCACCTTCGGCGGGGCGATCCTCAAATCCACCCCCACAATCGAGGAGACCTCGTTCTACCTCCGCGAGAAGGAGAACCTCCAGGTGAAGCGCGCTTTGGCTAGGGCCGCTTTGCAATTCATCCAAGAGGACTCGGCCATTTTCTTGGATTCGAGTTCAACTACCCTTCAGATTGCGACGATGCTGAACGACTTCAAGAACCTCCGCATCATCACCAACGGCCTCGCGATCGCCAATGAGTTGGTCACGAAAACAAAGCACCAAGTCACTTTGATCGGAGGCGATATTCAGCCCGCTTCGAATTCCGTCTTAGGCTCTAGGGCGGAAGCGATGATTGAGGGCTACCACGCCAACCTCGCCATCATGTCCACCGCCGGGGTCGATCCCGAATTCGGCTTTTCGGAAGCGACCGAGCAAGGCGCCGACGTCAAAAAGACGATGGCCAAATGTTCCGAGAAGACGATCGTCCTCTTCGATGAAACCAAAGTGGGCCGCAAAAACCTCGCCCGCACCTTCTCTCTTGAGAAGGCGGACATCATCATCTCCTCGATTCCTCTTTCGGAAGCCTACAAAAAGAAAGCGCCCGAATCCACGTTCGTGATCGCTTCCGCGAACTGATTGGTTCAGTCGAGATCCTCGACGCAGAAACTCTTGAAGAAATTGGCGCACATTTCGGTCCAATTCTTCATGTTCTTGCCCAATTGCTTGTGATCAAGATTGGGGCTGATCTCGTTTTTGGCAGTCGAAAAGCCATGCCATCCCGTGGGGAACATATGCAATTCGAAGGGGATTTTGCGGGCTTTTAGGGCTAAAGCGTAGTGTAAAGAGTTCTCCGCGGGTACGTCCCCATCCTCGATGCTCGTCGCGATGAAGGCAGGGGTCTGGCCAGGATGAACATGCTCATCAAGGGACAGTTTTTCTTCAAGTTCTTCCTTGTTGGACAGACCATGCAGAAGATAGTCGTGCGTTTGGCGATAGCCATAAGAGGGGGAGATGACGGGATAGATGAGACCCACCGCTTTGGCTTTGCAATCAATGTCAAGACGATGATCTTTGGCGATGTCGTTCTCTTCCATGACAAGATTACCGACTAGATGTCCTCCCGCGGAGAAGCCGACGGCAAAAACCTCATCGGGATTGACCCAGTATTCGTCCGCGTGTTTCTTCACGTAATCGACCGCGCAGGCGAGTTCCATCAGCTGCTCAGGATAGACGGCCTCTGGGGAGCAGAGATAAGTCAAAACGAAAGTCTGAAATCCCCTCGCCAAAAACTGATTGGCGACGGGCAAGCCTTCCCTTTTGCTGACCATCGCATACGCCCCGCCAGGGACGACAATGAGACCAGGCCTCCTATAAGAGACGCCAGGCCCATCGAAAGGATAAGGCAAAATGGAGGGGGTCAAGACCCCTCCCTTAAGAGAAGGATAGACTTTAGCGAGTTCGATGTCGCCCACGTTCACGCCCTCCTGGCTTTATACGCTAAAGCGGCCGCCCCGTAGATACCCGCGTCGCTCCCTAATTTGGAGACCAGCACATCCACTTTGGGAGAGACCGTTCCGCCATAGCCGTAGTTCCTCTCGGCTAGATAGGCTTTGACCCTATTGCCGAATTTGTCGCCTTGCTTGGTGAGGCCGCCAGAGAAGATAAGCGCCTCGGGACGGAAGATATTGATGAAATTGAGACAGCCTTCGCCAAGGTAATGGAAGTAATCTTCCAAGACTTTTTTGGCGGTGGGGTCGCCTTTTTCCTCCGCTTCGAAGATGAAACGCGCATTCATCTCATCGGGATTGGGGCAAAGCGACCAAAGCAAACTATCTTTGTGTTCCTTCATGGCTTTCGCCCCATCGCGGCAAAGCGCGCTGGCAGAAGCATAGCTCTCTAAGCATCCTTTTCTGCCGCAGGAGCATTCCCTGCCGTCGATCTCTAGCAATGAATGGCCGAGTTCGGCGCCTTTGCCTTCGTTCCCGGAGTAGATTTGTCCGTTGATGAGGATCCCTCCCCCAACGCCGGTCCCCAAGGTGATGAAGATGATGTTCTTGTAGTTCTTCCCCACGCCGAACTGCACATCGCCAAGCAAGGCGGCGTTCGCGTCGTTTTCGATGTAGGCGGGGAGGTCGATTTCCTTTTCGAAGGCTTCGACGACATGGAAATCGCGCCAATGGAGGTTATTGGAATAGTCGCAAGTCCCTTTCTCAGGGTTGATCGCGCCAGGGCAGCCGATGCCGATGCCGATGCATCCAGGGTGGTCCTTCAAAGCTTTTTTGGTTTCCTTTATGACCAAATCCAAAAGCTCTTCTTGGCTCAATTTCGCATCCACGGGTACCACGAATTGGCCATCCAGATGGCCTTCTTCGTCCACGAAGGCGGCTTTGATGCTCGTGCCTCCGATGTCGATGCCAAGCGCTTCGATCTTGTCTTTCATGTCGTTTCCTCCTGCTAGAAAAAGAGAGGGCCCCTCAAGAGGCCCTCCCAAAAACAAATCAGAGATAGTATTTGTTGAGGACGGAGAGGTCCTTCTCGTCGAGCTCATAGACAAGCGGCTTGCCAGTGGGGATCTCGACCTTGAGGATCTCTTCGGGGGTCAGATGCTCAAGCATCATGACGATGGCGCGCAAGGAATTGCCGTGCGCCGCGATGAGGACCTTCTTGCCCGCTTTGATCTCGGGGGCGATCTTCTCATCGAAATAGGGCTTCACGCGCTTGGCGGTGTCGATCAGGCACTCGGTGAGAGGGCAATCATCGATCGTCATCTCGCCTTTCTTGATGAGGTCCTGGTACTTCTCTTGGTTGCCAGGCCAACGGGCGTCGTCTTTGGTGAGGGATAGAGGGGGGACGTCGGCGGAACGCCTCCAGATGTGGACCTGCTCATCGCCCCATTTCTTGGCCGACTCGGCTTTGTTGAGGCCTTGGAGGGCGCCGTAATGGCGTTCGTTGAGCCTCCAAGAATAGAACTTCGGGATGGAGGTCTCGCCCATTTCGCCCAGCGCGAAATTCATCGTGTTGTTGGCGCGCTTCAAGACGGAAGAGAAAGCGACGTCGAAGGAATAGCCGTTCGCCTTGAGGGCTTTGCCTGCTTCCTTGGCCTCTTCCACCCCTTTGGGGGAGAGCTCGACGTCGGTCCAACCGGTGAAGAGGTTGGAGAGGTTCCACTCGGACTGTCCGTGGCGGAGCAATACTAGTTTGATCATCAATTTTTACCTTCCTTTTGGTACAAGGTGAATTATAGCCACACTCGCACGCGCGGGAAAGAATCAAGCGAGAGGCGGCTCGCCAAAGAGACAAAGTTGCCAATATACCGATAAATCCGTCTGGGCGGATCTTTTTAGAGCTTTAAGAGCTCATCGAGGATGCGCTTCACCCTGGAAGAGGCCTCCCCAACGTTCTCGGCGTATTCGGTTTCGGGATGCTCGCAGTCGGTGATGACGCGCAAAGAGCAATATGGCACGCCGAAGACGTAAGCCACTTGGGCAAAGCAAGCGGATTCCATATCGATCACCAATGGATGGAAGGTCTTGATGGCGTTTTCTCTCCCTTGATCGTCGTGCCTAAAGAAGGTATCGCCTGAGGAGATGCGGCCAAAAGAGCAGGGAATGACGGCTTTTTCAGCGGCTTGGGCGAGTTTTTCGCCGAGTTTGGCATCCGCGGGGAGCTCAACAACGTTGATCCCGGAAAGCAATCCTTTGGGATCTCCGATGGCCGAGGTATCCATATCATGCTGCACAAGCGAAGAGGAAACGACGCAGGAAAGAACCGGGGCTCTCTTCGCGTCCAAGGAACCAGCCACGCCGGCATTGATTACGGAATCGACGTGATACAAAAGCAGAGCGGAGGTCAATCCCGAGCAGGCGAACCCTTTCCCTATCCCCGAAACAAGAATCAAAAATTCCGCGGATTCCTTTTTGCAGAGGTAGAGTTCGGCGAAGCCGCTTCTCTTCTCTTCGATGACCGAGCAGTCCTTCAAGAATGGCTCAGCCTCTTTCTTCATCGCGAAACAAAGGCAAATCATGGCAATATTCTAATTTTTCCCCACTTCAAAGCATAGGCGGAATCTCATTTCCTGAGGCGTTTGAAGGAAAGGAGGGAGGCTTCTTCGCTTTTCAAATCGATGAAAGCGTAGTAAGCCTGCCCATTCGCGTCTACGTAGGAGAGGCAATAGCGGGCGCCTTTTGGAAGGGAGAAAGAATCGGGCAAAAGATAATCCACAACCGCGCTCTGCTTCTTCCCTTTCTCAACGAGGAAGCCGTAATTCCCATCCTTCTTCCTGACGAAATTCAAATCGAGCCCCCTGGCGAGGGGTTTATAGGTCATTTTGCAAACGACCTTCACCTCTTTCGAAAGGTAGTAAGAGAGACAAATATCATCCAAGACCCAATCCTGTTTGGAGGCGTTTTCGAATTCGAGATTGAAACGCAGCTCATGGGGATCCAAGAGCCCGATGCGCTTGATGACCGCATCGCATGAGCCACCGCGTTTGATGGATGAGGCGAGTTTGACAAGGCAAAACACAAGGACGGCCGCGGCTATCGCGGCGATCGTGAAGAGAATCCCTGTGCGAGCGGAGGCTAAAAACATAACGGAAAAGACAATATCACCCTAATGCCCTTCGCGCATCAACAACCTGCAAGATGGAAGACGCTTCAGGGTTTTAGGTAATAGAGCCTCTCGCGCCTTTCGCCCCTCTTGAACCATTTTGGGAAATCGAAGGCAATCTTGTTTTCGAAGCGTTGTTGGAAAGAGGAGAACGAAGAGAAATCCAGGCAATCTCTGAAGGAAGCTAGAAGCAAAACATAACCTATGAACACGAAGAGCGTGAACTGGGTGATGCTCGTCGCAATCTGCTCCAAAGGCAGGTAATAAGCGATGAGGAATTCCAGCGCGGATAAGCCAAGGAAAGCAAGGCACATCGGCAGATAACCCCGCAAAAACGACTTCTTTTCCTTGCAGCAGGAGATAATCGGGAACAAAGGAAGGAAGACGTTAGCAACGCCGAAAGCCACGATGGAATACATGACGTCCCATCCAAAGAGACGGGAAAGGTAGATCATCAAGGCGGAGGCAAGGGAAAGGAAAGCGAAGGAAGAATAAGCGAAGGTCAGCCCCTTGCTCATCGGCGTGCGCACCTTCGCGCTGGGCAATAAGCGAGGCTCGGCTTTCTTGTGGTGGTCGATGAGAAGCGGGAGGATCAGCATCAAGCAAATCAAGACCCCTTTGCCATCCGTCTCCAAGAAAGAAGTCACCTCAGAGTACCCATGGACCAGCATGGCGCCAAAGGCGAAAAGATAAGGCAAAGTCCCTTTCCTGCGCCTGATCAAAGCGCGGACGAAGATGTAGAGGAAATAGCCGAGCAGGAAAGCGTAAACCCCCAAACGGATAGCGCCCCCAGCGCAGTACTGCAGGAAATAGCCGCTATGGATATAGCCATAGGTATCGTCGAAGAAAGCATTGCCCAAGAACCACTGCATGTTCCCCTCGCCTAGGCCAAAGATGATGCGGAAGGGGGTGTCCATCTGTTGCACGGCGAAGACCCAGAACTCGTATCTAGCATCCATCGTCCCATGCTCGGGAGTGAATAGGCGCGTCTTGAAGAGCTCGGTCATCTTCCCGAAGAAGGAGTTGGGGATGTATTTGGTGCAAAGCGCCCAGACGAGCGCAAGCGCCCCAACCAGCACGATGAAAACGCCTAGGCACACCGAGGAGCGGATCGGATGGAAGCGGACCGTCACGATGTAACGATAGGCGATGAAACAAACCAGGTAGAAAGGTAGGATGACGAGACAGGTCTTGGAGAAGATCAGAAGCAGCTCGAAGGAGAATATCGCCATCAGAACGTAATTGACCCAGCAATGTCTGCGGCTTTGATGGATGCCGCAAACGACGACCCCCGCAAGCAAAATCGACGCAAAAGTGTTGCGGTTTCCGGTAAAGCTAGCGATTGCGACCTCATGGGGGTCCCTCGCGACGGAGGTATCGAAGAAGTCGACGTAAAGACCCCATTCAGCTATCCAGGAATAGACGATGAGGATAAGGCACATGAGGAGGAAGCCGTAGGTGTAGAGCAAAATGGATTTGGAGCTTCTGAGGCATTTTGGAGCGATCCCCCAGAAGATATAGAAATAAAAGCAAGATAGAGCGAAGGAAACCATGTAGCGGAGCCTAGTCATGCTCTCGAGCACGTAGGTTTTGCTATAGGGATCGCCGCCCCCAGGCGGGGTAAGCATGTACTCGGTGCACTTGGGGAAGAAAGTCAAAGCCAAGACATTGCCGATGCCTAACGCCAAAAACAAGCCAAAAAACACCCAGGCCGGGCGGATATGGAAATGGAGATGGGCGAAGACGCAATAGGAAAGACAAAGAAGAAGGGTGACCCCGCAAATGAGGAAATACCCAGCATCGGTGAAAAGCACGCCGTATCCTTCTAAGAAAGCGATGCCTTCGCTTAGGAAGGCGATCGAGACGGAAACGAGGAAAAACCACCAAAAAGAAAGGGTGTACCAACGGCTGTTTTCTTTCTTTGCGAATTCCATGCTGGGCGAAATCTTACCAATAATCCTATGGATTGTTAATCGTTGGCGAGGTGGCTTAAGATGGTCGATCCATAGCTATTTTTCGCCATGAGGTCGCCGCGCTCTTTCGCTTTCTCCTTCGAAAGCCAACCTTTGCGGTAAGCAATGAGCTCAGGAAAGGCGATCGGCTCCTTCTTCTCCGCGTCCTTGATGGCGAGGGAAGCCTCTAGAAGCGAATCGAAAGTCCCCGCGTCGAGCCAAAGGGTCTCTTTCCCCATCTTCTCGACTTTGACCCTGCCTTGTTTCAGATAGAGGTTATTGAGGTCGGTGATCTCATATTCGCCGCGGGCGCTGGGCTTAACTTGCTTGGCCATCGAAACGACGTCGTTAGGATAGAAATAAAGCCCCGTGACGGCGTAATTCGACTTCGGGTTCTTCGGTTTTTCCTCAATTGAGAGGGCGTTGTTCTCATTGTCTAGCTCGACCACGCCGAAACGCTCGGGGTCGTCGACTTCATAGCCATAAAGGGTCGCGAGGCCGTCTTCGGCGCGCTTCAGCGCGTTAGGCAAAGAGGCGTTGAACTTCTCGCCATGGAAGATGTTGTCTCCGAGGACCAAGGCGCAGGGATCGTTCCCGATGAAGTCCGCCCCGATAAGGAAGGCGGAGACGATGCCGGTGGGGACTTCCTGCACGCCATAAGAGACGTGGATCCCGAAGGCGCTGCCATCCCCGAAAAGCATCTTGAAGCGGTCCTGATCACGCTTGTTGGAGATGATCATGACATCATTGATCCCAGCTTCCATCAGAATGGAAAGGGGATAGAAAACCAATGGTTTGTCGTAGACCGGAACGAGCAGTTTGTTCGTGACCGATGTGTTTGGGTAAAGGCGAGAGCCGTTGCCGCCGCCGAGAATGATGCCTTTCATAAAAACCTCCTGCCGTAGGGCAAGGCCATAATGATAGAACAAAACGCCTACCCAGCATAAGTCATTTGGACCATCTTTGATGGTTTCCCATTTTGTTTTTCATTTGAGGGCGAATTCAGCCATAATATTCGCATGCTTTCCTTTGAAGCCTTTTGCCACAGAAAAGACGATCCGAGTTCCGCCCTCGAGGCTTTGCTCTCCGCGGAGGGATTCGTCCAATTGCCAGAAGAATACGAGGATCTCTTTCTAAAAGGATCCTCCTGCTATGAGGGGTCGGCTTCTTTCAACGGGGTCAATTTCCTAGATCAGAAGAACAATCCCCAAGCAATCGAGGAATTCGATGGCTGCCAAATAATCGCCCCTAAACGCGAGGAGAAAGCAGAAGCAGACAACGCCTCTTTGTCGAACGCTCTTGAGGCTTATTCCAAAACGAGGGGACTTTCCTTGCCCGATACGCTCTTCCTACAGAAAGTTTGCCTGTCTTTGAACGCCAAATTGAGTCAAAAGAGCGAATACGTGTATCTGAATCTGAAGAATTGTGGGAACGCTCCGTTGCTCATCGACGTCCTCGGGCGTTTCTTCGGCGACTGCGACCTTCTCTTCTCGCTGCCTCAGAACCTGAAGTTCATCATGCCTTTCCTCTTGGAGAACGCCCCGCAAAGAAACCAGGAGCAAGAGGATAGAAACATAACCCTAGGCGACGGGTATCGGACTTTCTTCGACGATATATGCGGAATCGCCTCGCCGGATTTCGTGACGTTCACCAAGAAAAAGAAGAAAAAGAAACCCCAGCCAAAGCAAGCGCCCGCCGTAAAATCACCCCAAAGCAAAGGGTCTAATCCAAGTGCTGACGCCAAGATGGATGAAAAAGCAAAGAAAGACGTGCTGGGGAACCTCGCTTTCTCTTTCCTTTTCGCGGCGCTTTCGATCGCCGCGCCTTATTTCTATTTCAATTTGCTCAATGAAGCGGCGAACATCTATTTCGCCATCTATATGATCTTGGACGTTTTCTTCCTGGTCATGAGCGCCGTGTCGATCTGCTATTTGAAGGAGATGAAGGCGAAGATGACGAAGGGGTGGTATTGGTTCTCGATGATGATCATGCCCATCTTCATCGTCTTAGCAAATGCCGTCTTCTTCTTGATCGCAAAGAAATGCGATTGGCTCGGAGCACAATGCTATGGCTTCTTTGGCCTAGGCTTAGGATACATAGTCATCTATCCTTTGACTCATCTGCTCTACCCGCTGATTCAGCGGCGCAAAAGAAAAGCGAAGGCTTGAGACGGCCCTCGCTTGGTTTGTTAGCCTAGGATCGCGGCCATGAGGTCCTGCCAGACGATTTCTTTGTCTTTCTCGTTATGGATCTCGTGCCTCATATGGGGGTAGAGCTTAAGCTCGACTTCCTTTAAGCCTAGCTTCTTGTAGGTCTTCGCAAGCCACTTCGGACCTTCGCCGTTGCGCCCGACTGGATCCTCTTCGCCGGCGGTGATGTAGACCTTCTCGTTCTTGGAGATCTTCGCTAGTTCCTTTTTGTCCCAGATCTTGGAAAGGCCCTTCAGGAATTCGCGCCAGAAACCGCCCGAATTCTGATGTCCGCAATAGGGGTCGGCCATGTAGTTTTTGACGTTCTCTTCGTCGTAAGAAAGCCAATCCAGGTCGGTTTTGCGGTCTTTTACGGCCTTCGTGTATGCGCCTAGCCCTAGATTATCGAGCATCTTGCAAGGCTTGTCCCAATTGGATTTATGAACCAGCATCTTGGCGATGGCGTAGCCTAATTTCATCAGGCCTTTCTGGCCGCCATTAGAGCCGATGATGATGGTCTTCTCGGTGTCTTCCGGATATCTTTCAAGCCTCGCCTGGGTCATGAACGAGCCCATGGAGTGGCCGCCTTGGATGGTCGGCAAACCGTTTTGCTTGGCGAGGAGAATCGCCTCATGGATGCCTTCGACGTTCTTAGCGAAAGCGTCTTCTCCCCAGAGCTCTTGCTCTTCTGGAGTAGCAGCGTTTCTTCCTTGGGCAAGGGCATCGATGCCCCAGACGTTGATGCCGTTTTTGGCGAAGCGGGCGAACATCGCCTCGTAACGCGAGACGTGCTCATTCATCCCAGTGATGAAGACGAAGTTCTTCTTGGGGCTGTCGGCTTCCCAATGCCATCCTTTCATCACGGTCCCGTCTTTCAGGGTAACTTCAAATTCAGTAGCCATAGTATCTCTCCCTTTTGGGACTATGATAAAACGGCGAAACACCCAAAAGAAGGTTTTCTTTATGGGAAAATCAAAATTGGTCGCTGGTAAGTCCGTCGAAATCGACGAAGAGAACGGCCTTGCCCTCTTTGCGTGAGGCAGGCACATCGATCACCCTTTGGTTGGAGGAGCCGCGGTAGCGAAGGCGGTTGAAGCCCGTGTTTTTTGCGGCGAGGTAGGGCCCGTCGACGCAGACATCGACGTATTCCATCATCGGCAAAGAGGAGATCTCTTCGTATAGATATCCCGTCCACATCCAGATCGTTTTCTCAGGATGCTTCTCCTTGATATAGCGCATCAAAACGAGACTGTCCTCGCGGTTATCGGGGAAAGTCGCTTCTCCGCCTGAGAAAGTAACGCCTGAGCAATGGGGGTTAGACAGGGCCTTGTCGATTGCGTCATATGCCCATTGGCCAAGCGGGCGGCCGAAAGAGGGGTCCTGCGCCTCTTTGTTATGGCATTCGGGGCAATGGTGGTTGCACCCTGCGCACCAGATGACGCAGCGGAGGCCTGGGCCGTTATTGAAATCGAGGGGGTCGATGCGGATGAGGTTCATCACATGGCCTTCCTCTCTTTGATCTCCATCAGCTTTTTGTCCGCGATGCGGGATTTCTGACGGGGGTTGTTCGATGGTTGCCTGGTGAATCCTAAATATCCGCAGACGCGCGAGATGGAGGTGATGTTCTCGCTATGGCAATGTGGGCAGGCGTCCAATTTGTCGTCGTCCCACTGCTCGCCGCAGGAATTGCAGTAGCTCTTCGCGATGTTGACCCCGAAATATAGGCCGAGCTTCATCGCGTATTTGATTTCCTCATCAATCGCCTGGAGGTTCTTGCCGGTGGGGATGCGGGTATAGCAGATGTGGCCGCCGTTAGCGATGTGGAAGAAGCTCGATTCGCGGTCCATCTTCTCGAAATGGTCGATGTCGACCCAGACGGGATTATGGAAGGAGTTGGAGAAATACTGATGCTCGCCAACGTGATTGGTCACGCCGTATTTGCGGACGAATTGATCGCGCTGTGTATAGCAAAGCGATTCGGCAGGTGTGCCGTAAATCGCCCACAGGATGTGGTCTTCTTCCTTATGGGCATCCGCGAATTTGTTGATGTGTTGAAGGACTTCGTAAGCGAAGTCGTTGTCTTCGTCGAGGTACTTTCCGTTATAGAGCATTTGCGTCTCGTTGAGCGCGGTGAAGCCGAAGGAGAAGGTGACGTAATCCAATAAGGGCCTGACCTCCTCATCAGGCTGAAGATGCCCTTTGTAGAAGCCGCCTTGGGTGAACATAAGGGGGTTGCAGCTCGCCTTGATTTTGCAAAGGTACTCATAGGTGCGCTTATGGATGCCTCTGATCATCTCGAGGTAATGGTCGAGCAGCTCATAGAAGGGGAGCTTCTCAAGCTGAGCCTTGCGGAGGATCATCGGCAGATTGAGCGAGATCGCCCCGCCGTTCCAGCGTCCGGTGAAGACGGGAAGGTCATTCTCGTCCGCGGGATGGAAGCCGCCCTTGCGGTAATATAAGGATAGATAGGCGCGGCAGCCCATCGGGGAGATGACGTTATCGTGCCAATTGGGATCCTCTTCGACCTTGTTGTCCTCTCCTAGGTACCAACGCATCACCCCGTTCTTGTATTTCTTATAGACGGAAGCGACATAGCCTTCCCCAGTTAAGGAAAGATAATCGGGGTATTGGGCCTTTGAGGAGCAGATGACCGCCTTCTTATAAAGATCCTCAAGGGCGCCTCCTTTGCCGTGCTTCTCTTCATCATAAAGGAAGACGAGCTTGGGGAAGACGGCGGGGATGCGGTTATCCTTCGCCCCTTCGCCATTTCCCCTCACGCGGAGGATGGTCTCGGAAATGCGCTTTGCTAGAGGCCTGGGATCCAGGCCGAAGGTGAAGGTGGTAAAGATGAAATCGCCTCTGCTAGAAGCGACCGTGTTCAGGTTGTATTCCAGAGCCTGAAAACCTTGCTCAAGTTCCCTATCCAAGCGGGAATATGCGTATTTTGCGGCCTTTTCGGGGTCGACAGGATGGTCGATGTCCGCCATAAGGGAGGCGTATTCAGCAAGGTATTTCTTATAGGATTTCTCTGCGTAGGGCTCAAGGATGGTGTCCACCTCCGGAACGGTGAATCCCCCATATTGCTGGGAGCCAGCCATCTGCATGACGTCGCACATGACATTGATCGCCGCCCCGATCGAGGTGGGTTCGGTGTAATGCATGTTCTCCATGTCAAAGCCGCCTTGGAGGATGGCACCCATATCGCATAGGCAGCAATTCATCGTGTCGAGGCGATCGGAGATGTCGTGGACGTAGAAATAGCCTTCCTCCACAACCTGACGTTCGGCCGGGGTGAGGAAGAAACGTTTGTAGACTCCTTTGGAGAAGGCTTTGTACTTCAAGGAGCGTTTGGTGGAGATGAGCTCGGAGTCGCTATTGGCGTTGCTGTGATCGGCGTGATAGGAAAGAGAGGAGGCGGTTGCCAAAGCATCGGCGGAGATCGCCTGCATATCCGCTTTGTAATTGCGCCAGCTGCGGTATTGGTTCGCGGTGGAAGGATCGACTTCGTCCAAAGCGTTCTCCACGTAGATATGGATGGTGGCGACGGGGATTAAGGTCTCCCCGGCATTTTGGATCTGATCTTTGACCTTGTTGACGATGGTTTGGATCTCATCGGAGGTGAATTTGGAATCCAAACGGGCTTTGGAGGATTGGACCGCTTTCTCGATTTTCGAGGGATCGAAAGGCTCTTCTTTCCCGTTCTTTTTGCTCACTCGGACGGAAGCAAATGAAAAAGTGTTTTCCATAAACCAAAACCTCCATTACGCGACTTCGGAGGCAATTGTTCTCCGTGCGTGCGGTGCATATTTTAGAGCAAGGGGACGAAAAGAAAAGAGAAATGCTCAGCCAATTTAGACCGTGTATAGGAAAGGATAAATAAGGAATGCTATACCGATGTTTTTAAGAACGCTTATTTCTTGCCTGTGGAGCCAAATCCACCCACGCGCTCGCTCTCAAGAGGCTCATCGTCGGAAGTGATGAGATAATGCTCGAAGATGCCTTGGGCGAAGCGTTCGCCTTCTTCGATTTTGACCGCCTCGTTGCCTCGGTTATAGATGGATACGCCGATGCCCCAGACATAGTCGCTATCGATGATGCCGGTCCCATTGCTCAGGCAAAGGCCCTTTTTGATTCCCAAAGAAGAACGGATGAAGATCTTCAGCACCGCGTCCTCAGGCATATCAACGCACTTGACCCAGGCGGGGAAGAAGACGCTTTCATGGGGAGGGATCACGATCTCATAAGGCGAATAGAAATCGTATCCGGCCGAACGGGGTGTGCCTCTTCTAGGGAGGATTACTTGCTTCGGGGTTGCGTATTTGGCGTCGACCTCTTCTCTACTACAGGCGACGAAATGGGCTGAAATCACGTTGTTCATGGCAAGATTATCCTCTTCTGCAGAACACAAAAAAAGGAGAGTCCCCATAAAACTCTCCTCGTGACGATGATTAAGGGGAAAGGAACCTTAATCAATCGCGATCACGCTGCCGGAATCGACTTTCTTGACGGCTTCCTTCGGGAAGCTGATCTCAAGAACGCCGTCTTTGTAAGAAGCCTTGATGTCCTTCTCCTCGACGTCTCCGACGGAATAGGAACGGGTGGCAAGGCCAGAGAAGCGCTCCCTGTGGATGAAGGCGCCTTTCTTGTTCTTGATGTCCTCGGTGCGGTTGACCTTTGCCTTGACGGTGAGATAGCCATCCTTAAGCGAAAGGTTGATGTTCTTCTTGTCCATGCCGGGCATCTCAATCGAGATGACGTAGTTGTCGCCTTCCTCGGTGATGTCGCTCTTCATATTGAGGACGCCGTAATCCTCGCTTTCATTCTCCCCGCCGAATAAGGCATCGAAGAAGGGGTCGAGGAACCCACCATTGTAACGAGACACATTGTTTTCCATAAATTTCAAACCTCCTGATTGGTTTTGTTTTTAGCACTCTTCGTTCTCAAGTGCTAACAATAGAATAATCCGCTTTTTGGCACTGTCAAGGGCTGAGTGCTAATTTTTTTGAAATTCTTTTCGATCCCAATTTGCCACGACAGCGACGGATGTTTTTCTCTATAAATGCAGCCATTCACGCCATCGCAGGCGAAAAATATGTTTCTTTTTCGCCGATATTCTCCCCTTCAATGAAAGCCGCATTTCTCCTTATCTCCTCCCTCCTTCCTCGGAAATCCGGAAGCAAAAGCCAGGAGGAAGAGCAAACCTCCCTGGCTTTCTTCTGAACCAAGGAATTGAGCTCCTCGCAGAAAGAATAGCAACGGATGCTCTCCTCGCTCTTGTTCCACCTCTGATACCAATAACAGGCATCTTGATATAAGGAAGCAATGTCATCCCCTTTCTCTAAAAACAACCCAAGCTCTTGAATCGTGGGCTTGATGCCGTGGCTGGCGTCGAAGAAGACATAGGAATAGAGGCTGATGAGCCTTATGCATTCCTGATCGATGGGGAAGGCTTTCTTCCCGCGGTAAAAAGTCGCCGTGTCTCGGCTTACGAGATTCACCACGAAGGTGGCGAACTTCTCTCGCTCTACGCTGAACGTATCCAAACAAGTCATAAACAACCTCCACCTCTTAATAAAGGCGAATTGTCGTTTATTCCCGTTTTGCTACATCAAAAAATGAAGCATTTGTTATTTTCGCGAGGTCTGAGGGCGAAATCCCTACCTGGAAACCCCTCCTGCCCCCGGAAACGAACATCCTCTCGAATAGCTGCGCGGTCTCGTCAATGAAAACCGGGAAAGGTTTTTTGAGTCCGATGGGGGAGCAGCCCCCATGGATATAACCAGTCAAAGGCAAAAGCTCTTTCTGAGGAATCATCTCGATTGACTTTGAGCTAGCGGCTTTAGCGGCCTTTTTAAGATCAAGCTCGCAACTCACGGGCACGCAGAAAACGAAATGCTCTTTCTTTTGGTTTTGAGTCACCAAAGTTTTGAAGACGCAGTCGGGGTCTTCATTCAGGACGCGCGCGACGCTCTTCCCATCAACGACCTCTGGATCGTATTCCTTTTCTATATATAAGACATTAGCGGCGTCCAATAGACGCATCACGTTTGTCTTCTCGCTTTTTGCCATAGCCATATTCTAGACGCACGCAAACGACTTGGTTTAAAAGGAAGCGACAGCGCATGTCGCATTCGTGTCGTTTTTTTGTCGTTTTTATGTCGTTTTCTTGTCGTTTTGTTTGGAAACAGTTATTTCGACGGCTATAATGGCCTTAGAGGAAAGACAATGAAACTAGGCAGAGAAAGCGAAAACGTAGAATTCAAAAAATCCACCGCGCAGCTAAGCAAATCCATGGATGATATAGCTAGCATTCTGAATAAAAGCGGCGAAGGCGTGCTTTATTTCGGCATCAAGCCCGATGGAGAAGTCTATGGGTTAGAAGTGACCGAGCACACGCTCAGCGACGTCGCCGAGAACATTAAAGCAAGCATCAAGCCGATGATCTATCCGAAGATTGAAGAGATCAAATTGGATGGCAAAAGCGTAATCAGAGTGATGTTCTCAGGGAACGAGAGGCCCTACTCCAGTTATGGGAGATATTTCAAAAGAGTCTTCGACAGGGCCGAAGAAATGAGCGCCGAGGAATTGAAAGAAACATTCGCTTCTTTGGATTACACCTCGTCCTGGGAGAACCACAAAACGAATTTCGGGATAGAGAGTGTAGATCACGACGCCCTCAAGCGCTTCTACAGCCAATCCGTCTCCTGCGGTAGATTGGAGCCTTTGCCCTCCTATGATGAGCAAGAGTTGCTCTCCGCTTTGGGCCTTCTTTCAGATGGGAAACTCACAAACGCTGGCTATTATCTCTTCTCATCGAGCCGTCCCGTTGTCTTGAAAGCGGCAATCTACGCAACCGAGGCGAGGATCAGTTTCAACGATATACAAAGATGGCACGACAACATCTTCAATTTGATTGACAAAGGCATCCTCTACATCAAAAACAACATCAGGTGGAAAGTCGAAAGCGCCGGGCTAGCCGAGCGAATCGAAATCCCGGAAGTGCCCATCGACGCGATAAGGGAAATCGTGGTCAACAGTTTTGCCCACGCCAATTACAGGGGGGAGACCGAACATGAGATCGACATCACCCCGAGCGAAATTGAAATATACAATCCGGGCGCCTTCCCAATGAATCTCACCCCGGAATCATTCGTCTCCAAAAGAAGGAAATCACTTCCTAGAAACAAAGTCATCCTTGAGATGCTCTACAAATGCAAAAATGTCGAGATGTTCGGCTCGGGTTTCAAGAAAGTATACGGTCTATGCGAAGAGGCCGGGGTGAAGGTTAGATACGACCTCGATCCTTACGGATTCTCTTTCGTATTTGAAAGAAATAACGGTAAACCCTCACCCAGCAAGATATTGAATAAAGAGGATGCTACGATGAGTGGCGTAGACAAAGCGACAATCTCGCTTATAAAAGAAACCCCAACGGCATCAACGAGTGAGCTATCCCAAAAGATTGGTTGCACAGTGAGAACCGTTCAACGCAGCCTCGCCTCTCTTCAAAATCAAGGGGTGATCAAAAGAATAGGGAACAATCAAAGAGGCTATTGGGAAATCATTCGATAAGGCGTGCCAAAACTATTGCCTATCATTCGCGTCGAAACGCGAAAAAGAGGGGCCGCTCATCGCGACTCCTCTTTCGTTATAGCAGTGAGAGCATCACTTTCAGCGCATCGGCGTTGAGGGTAAGTTTGCTTTGATCGGCCTTGCTAAGCTTCTTAATCAAGCTTATCTGGGTCTCAAGATCCTTCTTCTTGCTAGCAGCAGGGTAATTAGGATTATGGATGTTGGCATTAAGAATCTTCTCGGCTTTTTGAGCGGCTTCCAAAGTCACCTCAGGGGCCTTCGCCTTAGAAGCGGAAGGCTTCTTTTCATTAGAAGGTTTCTTGGCGATTTTCTGGGCTTTCGGAGTTTCTTTCTTCGGCTCAGGCTTCGTCACGGGCTTCTTAGGCTCCGCTTTGGGTGAGACCTTTTTGGGCTCGGGCTTAGTTGCCTTTGCCTTTTCGGCGGTCTTCATCTTAGCTGGTTTGGCCTCTGGCTTAGAAGGGGTCTCTGCCTTTTGCTTCTTCGCAGCGGGCTTCGCCTCTTTTTTAGCAGGGGTGGACTCCTCTTTCTTTTTAGGAGAAGCAGCGGGCTTCTTGGCCTCTTTTTGCTTCGTCTTCACTTCGCCTTTGGAGGCGTCGCGCTTGGCGTTGCGTTCGATGTAGCCGCGCTTCCTCTCATCAGTAGGAACTCCGATGACGAGATTGACTCCACCTGGGACGGCGGAGGAAGAATCGGGCGCCGCTTTAACCCTAGGAGATGGATTATCTTCGGGTTTTGCAGGCTTTTTCTCTACTTTTGCGGGCTTTTCCGTTTTAGGGGCAGAGGCTGCTTCCTTTTTGATAGGAGCAGGTTCGCTCTTCAAGGGCTCCGCTTTTTTGGCGGCTTCTTCAGTCTCAGGCTGAACCGAGGTGGTGGGGTGCAGATCCAAATAGACCTTATATCCCGTCTTGCCCCTCTCTCCGCTTACGCGGAAGGAAGAGTAATCGAATTCGGCTTTCGGAGATGAGGATAGGGATTGCTTGAGTCTGTCCACGATCGCGTTGCGGTCGTTCGTGGTAAGGTCGAGAGCCCCATGGACCAAAGAGAGGTAAGGAATAGAGGGGTCGCGGAACATCAATCCATAATGCTCGGCGACCATATCCAGCGCGAAGGAAATCGTGTTCCCTTCGCCATACCAGAGTTTCTTTTCCGGGGTCTTCACGAGGATCGTCGGCTCTTGCTTTGAAACAGGAGCGGGGGCGGGCTCCGCTTTCTTGGGCTCTTCCTTTTTGGGTTCAGGTTGCTTCGCCTCTTCTTTAACCGGCTCAGCCGACTTAGGAGCGGGGGCGGGTTCCTTCTTCTCCGCGGGCTTGCTAGCAGAGGCTTCTTTTTTGCCTTTCAGCATCGCGAGGCTCTCTTTGAGTTTGTTAGGCCCTTGCAGGAGATGGAGGGATTTGATTTTGGATTCGGGGAGAGCGGAAAGAACCTCGATTTGCTTCTCGATGTCCGCGATCTTCTCGCTGACGGAGTAGTTGGGGTTCTTGAGATTCGCGTTCAAACGCTTATCCCCTTGGATTGCTTTCGCCTCAGGTGAAAGCGCGGCGTCTTGCTTCACGTCGCTTTTCCCATAGCTGTCATTGCCTTTGAAAGGCTTGTGATTGGATGGACGTCTGTCGTCTTTCCAATTGCTCTTCTGGAAGGTCTCCCCTTGGTTGTATTCGAGTTTGCCGCCGGGGACGACTTTGTAGACGGAGATAGGTCTGCCTTTTTGCGAATTGAGCTTGTTGAGGTTCTTGAGATCGGTCGCGAGTTTCTTGTCTTGGGTGATGACAAGGACTTTGAGATTGATACGGTCTTGGCTGGCCTGCGAATAGATCGCATTGTCCGCGAAATTCTGGTTGTACTTCTTTTTGCCAATGCTCACGAGTCTTTCGTGTTTGGCCTTCTTCAGAATTTTGAGCGCGCGTTTGGAAGTGATCTTTTTTTCTGTATCACGGGAGATTGAATGTTTCTTCAATTCGCTCCAGCACGCTTTCGGCACCACTAAGGTGAATTTCGGATTGAGGTAGCCTTTCGCTAATTTCAAGACGTCAAGCCATTCGGGGAAGCTATCTTCCATCAGAGAGCAAGTGTCCAGCATCACTACGTCGAAGCCAATCAATAGTTTCGCTAGGGACGAGGCTTTGTTCTCATCGCTGTACATAAATTTGTTTTTCTTTCGTTTCTAAGTTAGAAACCTCCTTTGCGGGTAATTATACCGAAGAAAACTAGAAGCGGAGGAAACAACTTCTTTGACGATATATAAGGCATCAAAAAGCCCGCAAAACCCAGCTCAATCGTGCAAAGGGCCGTATTTTTCAACCAAGAAATCATGGAATTCCTTGGCCAGGATTTTGTAATCGATCTTCAAAACGGAGGTATGCTCGAACTTCTCTTTGATGAAGATGAAGTCGGGCCATTCGTATTTGTTGTAGCCATGATGGAGGGCGGAAAGGATCTTCTCCTGGGCTTTGTCTTTATCTACGTTGGCGGCCAGCTCAACATACAAAGCCGTATCGTCATAACCTTTGTAGGTCTCGCCTAGATAGGCGCATTCCTCAACTTCATCGAGATTGGAAATGGTCTTCTCGATGGAGAGGGGATAGACGTTCATGCCCTTCTTCTTAATGATGCGTTTGAAGCGCGAGATGAAATAGATGAAGCCATCCTCATCCATTTTCCCAAGGTCGCCGGTTTTCAAATAGCGCTCCCCATCGATTTCGATGAAGGGGTTGATGTCTTCAGGATGATAGTAGCCCACCATCAAGGTATCTCCGCCAACGGCGATCTCGCCCTCGCTCATCGGAGGCACTTCCTTGCCGTCCTCGTCGATGATCTTCACCGTTACGCCAGGAATCGCATGCCCAATCGACCCCTCTTTCCAGCTGGAAAGGCGATTGACCGCGAGGACGTTCACGGCCTCGGTAAGACCATATCCTTCCATCAAGCGGCCTTCTGAGCCCGCTTCATGGAGCCTTGTGTTGAAGCGTTCAAGCAGGGATGGTGAAATGAAATCGCCGCCCACCCAGCAGTTGCGAATTGGCTTCAAGATGTCGCCTTTGAAATGCTTGTTCTTAAGCAAAGCTTCGTAGACGGTAGGCACGCCTAGGAGAGTCGTGAGCCTGCCTTTTTTAAGGAGCTGGATGACTTTCTTCGTGCGGAAGGAGCTAAGCAAGCCGATTTTGCCCCCTAGGAAGGGCACGGCCATCACGCCCATCGTAAGCCCATAGCCATGGAACATAGGCAAAGCGGCGAGCATCGATTCGTTGACGGCCTCGTCTTCGCTATCCCCTAAGAACCAGCAGCCATCCTGCAGGATGGTGAGGAAAGAGAAATCGTTGAGGATGATCGATTTGGAGACGCCTGTGGTGCCGCCGGAAGAGAGGATGATGTGCCCTTCTTTGGTGTCGTAAGGGATGAATTCCTCATAGGGGGTTTTGCAGTCCCTCCGATAATCGGGCAGCTCTTTGTGCTTGCGGTAAGCGTCCAGCCTTTTGCCGCAGCCAATGGAAAAGCCGACTCTTTTGTACCACGGCAAGGAAGCGGTTGGGTCGATTACCAAAAGAGGGAACTTATCGTCGAGGATCCTCTTGTAGAAGCGTAGGAACAATGAGACCGTGACAAGCAATTTGGAATGCTTGTCTTCGAGCTCGCGGATGATATTGTCTTCAGAAGTCAGAGGATGAAGGATGTGCACCCTTAAGCCTAGCTGAAGAGCCGCGTAAAAGGAGGCGACAGTCTCCGGAGTATTAGGCACTACAAGCGTAATCAAGTCGTCTTTTTTTAGGCCGATGGAGTGATAATAACCGGCAATCCGATGGATTATTGCAAGGAAATCGGAATATGAATAGACCTTGTTCTCATAGTAGATGGCGTCGTTATTCCCCCGCCATCTGCAGATATTGAGGAAGTTCTCGTATATCGTTTTGCTGCGATCGATCTTCATGGAAAGCCTCAGAACATCCTGAATCCCATCGGGAGGAAGATCGCCATAAGAACAAGCAGCCAGAAAGGCTGATGGAGGACGTAGATATAAAGGGATTTAGAGCCGAACCAATCGACGGGCTTATGCCATTTGCCATCGAGTTTTGGGAGCAAAGACTTCTTCTCTTTGTAGATTGTTTGCCCAAGGAAAGCCCCGATCAAAGTGAAGCCGATCCAAGGGATCAAAGGGAAGTAATCGGAACCCGCGCGGATGAAGCCGAACATCGAAGCGAAGAAATCAGGCACGTCGAACCCCGTGACAAGTGCGAAAGCGTTCGGCGCGTTCTTGACCGTGCAGAAGCTTTTGTAAGGGGCGACGTCGAAGATGTAGAAGATGTTGTCCCAGAAGGACTGCCAATCGGTTACCTCGACTTTGTTGGGGCCGAGGAAGGCGTAAAGCACGCCGAAGAGGAGGATCGCCGAGCCTAGGCCGAGCTCAATCCACTTGGATCCAGGAATAAGTTGTATCACCGCGACCAGAAGCACCCCCATGCCAAGCACGTAGAGGACGCCGAAGAGGATGCGGATATCAAGCACGGATCCAATCCCGTAGGAGATGAAGTAAACGGAATAAGTGAAAATGGTAATGAGGCCAGCGAAAAGAAGGATCTTCCCCGCGTGGCGGAAGTTGCTCCGTGAGAAGGAGCAGGAGATCCCAGACATCAAAAAGAAGAGGAAGGCCAAAGAATGGAAGAACTGGCGGACCGGCCCATAGAAATATTCCGACATCTGATTGGAAAAACTGATCAGCTCTGTGCTAGCGACGCTGTAGAAATTGTAGAAATAAAGGCTAAGGGCGCTCAAGTCGTAGAGGAAGTGGTCGATGACCATCCCTAGGATCGCCGCGCCGCGGAGGAAATCGATCTCCCAAACCCTCTCCCTCTTCTTGGGGGCTTCCGCTTGGGTGAGGTCAGGGCTCGTCAGCGCTTGGTTTTGAGTAGCCTCGATGGTCATAAGCAAAAGGGATTTTACCGCATTCCTCTTATAAGAGGAAACCCTAAGAGGGCGCAAAACCCGTATAATCAGCCCTATAAAAAGCGATGGGCAAGAAGACATTATCAAAATCCGAGGCGATAGAGCGCAGCATCACAAAGGAATTCCGCTTTTCTATCTGGTCTCCTTTCATCGCCGCCATCAAGCGCTATGAGTTGATCAAGCCCGGAGACAAAATCTGTGTCTGCATCTCTGGAGGCAAGGATTCCAATCTGCTCGCTGAATGCTTCAAGTTGCTCTCTAGACATAGCGACTTCCCCTTCGAAGTGCACTACCTCGTCATGAACCCAGGCTACAATGAGGAGAATCTGGAGAAAATCAAAAGCAATCTGAAAATCATGGACATCCCCGCAAAAATCGTGGAGACGGACATCTTCGAAGTGGCTAACGCCCAAGATCATTCACCTTGCTACCTCTGCGCGAAGATGAGGAGGGGAGCCCTATATCGCCTTGCCAAAGACATGGGCTGCAACAAAATCGCCCTCGGACATCATTACGACGACGTGATTGAGACCATCCTCATGAACCTCCTCCATGCGGGCTCTTACCAGACGATGCTCCCCAAGTTACACAGCGACAACTTCGAAGGTATGGAGCTCATAAGACCTCTTTACCTAGTCAGGGAAGATGACGTGAAAGTCTGGAGGGATTTCAACGGCCTTCAGTTCATCCAATGTGCCTGTCGCTTCACTGAGAATGTGGCTAAGCCAGAAAGCGGGATCGGCAGCGCACGTCTAGAAACTAAGATGCTCATCAAAAAGCTCAAAGAGACCAATCCGCAGGTAGAGAAAAACATCTTCAAATCCTCTGAGAACGTAGTCTTGGATAAAGTAATTGGCTATAAAGACCCGGATGGGCATCACTCATTTTTAGATACATACGACGATAAAAAATAAGCGGGTTTTGCGGTCAAAATCCTAGATTTGCGGACTTTTTAAGAAAATGGCTTTGTCAGCGAAAGGGCATTGCGGTATCAAAAACGTTTTTGAGTGATAGACATACAACGTTCAAGGCAGGATTTTGCATCCTGACAATGAGATTGAATTTCCAGGGGTCTTTGATAATCGGCGTTTTCAAAAAATACGTATTTTATCCCTTTGGATGTTTTCCTCAAAATGAGGGGATCGGCTTTTAGTTATGGGCTGATTAAGGGTGCTTGTTGTAACCACGTCGACGCTTTTTCCGCAGGCCTGGCAGAGTTCGTTGTATAAGCCACCCATATCAAAAAGCCCCTTTATCGTAGAACCAGCACTATCGATAAGCAGATCAATGTCGCTTTCATCGTTTGCCTCGCCCCTTGCGTATGAGCCAAAAAGATACACGGCGCGAAGGCTGTATTTCTTTGCAATGGGCGCGATGCGTTTTTTAATTTCATCTAGGCCTAGAACCATGGTTCTCTTCTCTTTCTTATTAACCTCATTATAGCTAACCGCGAAAACGACTGATGATTGATATCTTCTTTATCGGGGCACCATAAAACAATAACGCTAGGCGTTTTATCAAGAATCAGCGTGCAGGGCTCTAACAGCGCCCAGAGCCCGACCGCAAACCAGCCCAAAAATTCGTGAAGGCCTTGGGAAGCATATAAACCGTTTTCAGTTCAGAGGTGTTAACCCAAAGGCAGCCTTCTACATCGGTCATTGAGTCGGCTTTGGCTTCATACCAGTCCATCTCCCATTCCAAATGGGTGAAAACGTGTTTGCCGTGCCCCAAGAAACTCGCGGGCCCTTCTGCGTTTAGCTCATTCAAAACCAATTCAATAGGAACATCGGAAGAATAGTTAGGAAACTCATAAGTTCCCGATAGAGGCCCCTTCTCAGGACGCTTACGAATCAAAATCATGTCCTCATGCAGGATGAGGAAGACATTCAACGAAACCCTTTTCCTTTCCTGCTTGGCTTTTGGAAGAGGCAAGGAAGTTTCTTTCCCCTTCAAATGGGCCAGGCACACATCCTTAAAAGGACACCTCTCGCATAAAGGGATTCCATTAGGAAGGCAGACGGTCTCCCCAAGCTCCATAAGGGCTTGATTAAAATCACCGGGCCTATCATGGGAGATGTTCTTTTTGAAAAAGGACGTCGCTTCCATTCTCGCTTCTTTGTCGTCATAGTTTTTATAAGCGAGGTTCAACCGCGAGTAGACTCTAAATAGATTCCCATCCAAAGCAATCTCAGGTTTGCCGAAGGCGATAGAAGCAATCGCCGATGAGGTGTATTCGCCAATCCCAGGGATGGTCAGCAATTCCTCTTTGCTATCAGGTAGCTCGCCTCCGAAATGCTCCAACACATATCTCGCGCCTTTTTGGAGGTTCTTCGCCCTGGAGTAGTAACCTAGCCCTTCCCATATCTTCAGAACCTTGTCTTCATCAGCCTCCGCTAAAGCTTTTATGGTGGGGAAGGCGTCCATAAAAGAGACGTAGTAGCCCTTTACGGTCTCAATCCGCGTCTGCTGAAGCATCACTTCGCTCACCCAAATCTGGTATGGGCTAGGGTTCATCCGCCAGGGAAGAGGACGTTTGTTCTCGTCGTAATAAGCAAGCAAAAGATCCGACCATTTATTCATGACTGAAGTTTAGAGGAAACGGATTAAGGAAGAGAGAAAGACGCTCACTTGTTTTTGAGACTATTCACGAATTCCTTATACAAAGGATACTGAAGGTTCCCCGAGCCAGCGGGGAAGAAAAGAGGACGTGCTTCTTCATAGGGAATCCACTTGGCCTGATTCACCTCGGAAGAAGGGATAATCTCCGTTGAAGAGGCTTTCCCGATGAAGCCAAGCATCAAGATGCCCTTCGGCTCATACCAATAGGAGGATACGTAACGGATGGACTCCAACTTAATGCCAACTTCTTCTAGCACCTCGCGCCTTGCTGCTTCTTCCGCGGTCTCTCCAGGCGTCACATACCCCGAGACGAAGTTCCAATACTTGTCGCTGAGGTATTTCTGCAGCTCCATGCAGATCTCATTCTTATCGTTTACCACCATCGTGAGGACGGCGGTGGGGAACCCGTCGAAGTAATAGCGATTGCAGTTCTCGCAATAAGGGACCATCCCATCATCCCCCGCGGGATGATCGATGAGCTTGGCGCCGCATTCAGGGCAATAACGGTAATGCATGCGCCCATTTTAAGCCCCTAGCCCATCGGTAAAAAGGGAAACCAAACGAAAAGCTCCCCCACATCAAGGAGGAGCTTCCCGCAAAGGAATAAACAGGGTTATTTCTTAAGGAGTTTGGAGAAGAGCTCAACGACCTGCGCATGGCTCGCCTCACGGGGGTTGCCAGGATAGCAGGCGTCTTTAAGCGCATCTGAGGCGAGGTTATCGAGGTCTTCGGCCTTAATTTCCTCGCAGACGGTCGGGATGCCGACGTCTTCGCCTAGTTTCTTTACCGCGTCGATGGCAGCTTTCCTATATTCCTCTTGGCTCATCTTCTCAACGCCAGTGACGCCCATCGCGATCGCGATGTCGCGGTATTTGGTGCCGGTGTAATCGGCATTGAATTCCATAGCGATAGG
Organism: Erysipelotrichaceae bacterium; assembly: GCA_963588055.1. Lineage (GTDB taxonomy): Bacteria > Bacillota_I > Bacilli_A > RFN20 > CAG-826 > Alloenteromonas. The sequence goes on from CAVAGB010000008.1 coordinate 84,659, forward strand.
AAGCAGCATCGCGCAGGCTTTGCCATGGGGGACGTTGTAATAGGCGGAGAGAGTATGGGCCATCGCGTGATCGATGCCTAAGCCGACGTTGGAGAAGCCCATGCCGGCGACGTATTGGCCAAGGGCCATGGCTTCGCGTCCTTTGGGCTCATTCGCAACCGCACCTCTAAGGTTATGGCCGATGATCTCGATGGCTTTGATGTGGAACATATCGGAAAGCTCCCAAGCCCCGCGTGTGATGTAGCCTTCGATCGCATGGGTAAGCGCGTCCATCCCGGTGAAAGCGGTGAGGGATTTCGGCATGGAGGACATCATATCGGGATCGATGATCGCGACTACGGGGATATCGTGAGGATCGACGCAGACGAATTTCCTCTTGTTCTCCACGTCGGTGATGACGTAGTTGATGGTGACTTCCGCCGCGGTTCCAGCGGTGGTAGGGACGGCGATGATAGGAAGGCAGGGCTTCGTGTCGGTGACCGCGCCTTCAAGGGAGCGCACATCCTCGTGCTGAGGATTGGTCATGATGATGCCGATTGCTTTGGCGGTGTCCATGGAGGAGCCTCCGCCGATCGCGATGATGCCATCCGCGTTGATCTTCTTTGCGGCTTTTACGCCCGAAAGGACGTTCTCGATCGTCGGATTGGGTTTGATGTCGGTGAAGAGCTCGTATTTGATGCCTTCTTTGTCGAGAAGATCAGTAACTTTCTGGGTGACGCCGAATTTCACGAGCGAAGCGTCGGACGCGACGAGGATGTTTTTGAAACCCCTGGCTTTGACTTCTGGGACGATGTTGTTGATCGCGCCGAAGCCGTGGTAGGCGGTTTCGTTGAGGATGAATCT
>CAVAGB010000009.1:0-73606 GCA_963588055.1 Erysipelotrichaceae bacterium
AAACAGCGCGCTGCCGAGCTCTTTTCTTTTATCCCCCTCCTTGGGGGATTTTTGCTGTCTCTGGAGTATACTTTCCCTTATGAAGTGGACTTATTTGGGCTCTAGCAAGGAAACGGACCATCGTTTCCTTAATTTTTACGTGATGCATTATGAGGTGGATGAGGGTCCCATTCAGAAACCTTATGACTATTTTCTGGCTTCCAGAAATGAAAAGGATTGCGAATTGCGGGCGTTCACCCACGACATCAAACGGCCCGACGCTGTTTTGATTGGGGCGTATTTGCTTGAGGGAGATCAAATCTTCTTCCTTTTGGAAAAACAGTTCCGTCCTTCTTTGAACCGCTATGTATATGCCTTCCCCGCGGGGTTAATGGACAAAGAGGACGCGGATGAGATTGACGCCGCGAAACGCGAGGCAAAAGAGGAGACGGGCTACGAGATCGACCATATCGTGAGGCTCTTGCCCCCTTCGCCCACGAGCGAAGGCCTATCCGATGAATGCAATTCCGTTGTTTGCTGCAGGCTGAAAAAACAGGGGTTTTGCGCGAAAGAAGAGTTTGAGGACATCTCTTCGCGCTTGTATTCGGAAGATGAGGTTTATGCCTTGCTTAACGATCCGGATGTCCTTTTCTCCAATTCCGCGCGTCTATTGATGCTTTTGCTGCTTGAAAGATACGGGAAAAACCCGCAAAAAGCCGTTTTCTGACCCTCACTACTCGTTTGCGATAAGGGCTATATCGTGGGATAATTAACCGCACCTTTTTGGGTGCGTTTGCTATGAATATTGACCAGAAAACCCAATATGGCGGCATCGATATCTCGATGAACGCGATCGCGACCGTGGCCCATAAAGCCGCTTCATCGTGTTATGGGGTTTTAGGACTCGGCTCCAGGACCAATTCATGGATGGACAAAGTCCAGATCCTTTTGAAGGATGAAGACTACGTTAAAGGGGTCTATGCGCGGAAGAGTGGCAAGAAAGGCTACGAAGTCGATGTCTACATCGTCTGCGCCTATGGAGTGAAACTCACCGAAGTCGCTTCCGAAGTCCAAAAGATGGTCAAATACGAACTCGAAAAAACGTTCGGGATGAAATTCCCGAAGATCAATATTTACGTTCAAGACCTTAAAGAGATTTGAATATCATGAAGACCATAGATGCGGCTACATTGAAGAAAATGTACATTTCAGGGGCCAATAACCTCTTCAACCATTATCCGGAAGTCGACCAGCTCAACGTGTTCCCCGTCCCTGACGGCGACACGGGGATGAATATGAATCTCACCGCGACCAGCGGCTCCAAAGAGATCCAGAACCGCGAATTCGATAACGTGGGGGATTTGGCTTCGGCCTTCTCTAAAGGCCTCCTGATGGGCGCTAGAGGCAATTCTGGCGTCATCTCAAGCCAGATATTCCGCGGATTCGCCGAATGCCTGAAGGGCAAGAAGAAAATCGGCGTCCTTGAGCTTTCGGAGGCTTTCACCAAAGCCAAAGAAGTGGCCTATAAGGCCGTCATGAAGCCCGTTGAGGGCACCATCCTCACCGTCATCCGCGAATCCAGCGCTGCCCTTTCTGAATACGTTCGTCCCAACCTTAGCATTGAAGACGCGATGGACTACTTGCTTGAGCAGGCGCGCGTTTCTTTGGAGCACACTCCTGAGCTGCTTCCCGTTTTAAAGGAAGTTGGCGTCGTCGATTCCGGCGGAGCGGGCCTCGTCTACATCATCGAAGGCATGGCGAAAGCCGTCCACGGGACGGTCGTTGAGCGCAAAGAGCTCTCAGAGCCGATCGAAAACAACGCTTCCCCTTACGCAGGCGCCAAACTCTCCGAAGACGAAGAAGGATATGGCTATTGCACGCAATTCATCGTGCGCTTAGGCAAGAAAGAAGACGGCAAGAAGCCCTTTAAAGAAAGCATCTTCAAGAAATACCTGCTCGATCACGGGAAATCCGTCGTTTTGGTGCAGGACGATGACATCGTCAAAGTCCATGTGCACACCCTCACCCCAGGCAACATGCTCAATTACGCTCAGCAATTCGGCGAATTCGTGACGATCGTCATCGAGAACATGTCCGAGGAGCATAAGAACATCGAGCATGGCATGATTGCTTACGATGCGAACAATTCCTTGAAGCGCGAAGGAAACGTTAGCGAAGAGGAAGAAGAGGACGATACTCCTTTGCAGGAATTCGGCCTCGTCGCGGTAAGCTCAGGCGATGGCTTGGATGAGCTTTTCAAAGAGCTCGGCGTGAACGTCCTCGTCTCAGGTGGGCAAACGATGAATCCGAGCACCGAAGACTTCGTGAAAGCCATCAAAAAAGCCCACGCGAAGAACGTTTTCCTGCTGCCGAATAACTCCAACATCGTCCTTGCCGCCACCCAGGCGTGCGATGTTTATGAAGACGGGGAAGTGAAGGCGAAAGTCATCCCCAGCAAAACCATTCCTCAAGGGCTTACCGCGGCCATGCGCATCAATCCAGACGGCACGCCCGAAGAGATCTTCGAGGACATGAAGGGGGCGCTGAAAGACGTGCGTTCAGGCTCTGTGACCTACGCAATCAAAGACACCGACATTGAAGGCGTCCATGTCACCAAAGACTTCTATATGGCGATGGAAGACAAGAAGATCGTCTCTTGCGTCAAAGACAAGATCGCGGCTCTCTTCGATCTGCTTGAGCACCTCATCAAAGAAGACACCTCTTCCTTGATGCTCCTTCTAGGCAAGGACGTGACCGAAGAGGAAGAAGCCAAGATCAACGAAGCCGTCTCGGAGAAATACGGCGACCGTCTCGAAACGACTATCTATCGCGGCGACCAGCCCGTGTATTCATTCCTCGTCGGAGTCGAATAAGACAAATTAACGGCCTTGAGCCGTTTTTTCTTCGCCCTCCTTGCCTTAAAATTCCTTCATGAGCTTCCTCACCGGTTCAAAACGGATCGCCGCCTATCTCGAAGAGATGGGAATCTCTTCTCCGGAAGACGTTTTGTATCACCTTCCTAGGCGTTACGAGACCTTCCTTTATACCCCTCCTGAGAAACTGATACGTTTGCAGGATAAAGAGAAGGCCGTGATCTATGGCAAAATGATCGGCGGAGCGAGGACGCTGCGCTTCCCTAAAGTCACTTCCACCCAATTCATCTTCGAAGGGGAAAGCGGGCAGCAGTTCAAGGTGGTCGCCTGGAATAGGCCCTACCTTCAGAAATGGCTCTCTGAGAACGAATTCTTCACCATCAAAGCGAGCTACGACGCCTCTAGGCATGAGATGAATCTCCTCTCCTTTAAAAAGGGGAGAATCAAAGAAGAGGACGCTTTCGTGCCTTGCTATTCCTTGCCTGAAGGTTATCCAGAACATCTTTTCCGGGAACTTGTTTTGAAGTGCTTTGAAAAGAAAAGAGGGGGGATTTGCGAGGTTTTACCAACTTTTTACCGTCAAAAGTACCGTCTTTTGAGCAAAGAGGAAGCTTTGTATCGCTGCCACTTCCCCCATTCGGAAGAAGACATCCGCCAAGGCAGAAGGACCCTTAAATACGAGGAGGCGCTGCTCTTCTGCTTGAAGAACGCTTTGATAAGAAAGGCAAACCAAGCTTGCTTTATCTCCTCTAAAGAGAAAGTGGACCGCCCCGCTTTGCGAAGCTTCGTTCATGCTCTCCCTTATTCCCTTACCTCCGCTCAAAAGAAGGCGGTGGCGGAATGCCTAGACGACATGGAGAAGCCAAATCTGATGTACCGTTTGCTGCAAGGGGACGTGGGCTCAGGGAAGACGATGGTGGCTTCTCTCCTTCTTTTCGCCAACGCCACGCGAGGTTGCCAAGGCGCTTTGATGGCGCCGACCGAGACCCTCGCCAAGCAGCATTGCGAGAACCTGAAGGAATTCTTCTCCTCCACCCCGTATGAAGTCGTGTTGCTTTCTGGCGAGATCAAAGGGGCGGACAGGAAAGAAACTTTGAAGAAGATAAACTCAGGGGAAGCCTCGATTGTCGTAGGCACCCATTCCCTGTTCTCCAGCGACGTGCATTACAAAGCGCTTGGCTTGGCCGTGATCGACGAGCAACACAAGTTCGGCGTGAACCAAAGGGCGCTATTGCAGGAAAAGGGCGATTCTTGCGACCTCTTGTTGATGTCCGCCACCCCGATTCCTAGGACGTTGTCTCTATCTCTATACGGGGATTTGGACGTCTCGATTTTGGATGAGTTCCCCTGTGGGGAGAAGCATATCGTCACCAAAGCTTTGCCTCTTGCCTCAAGAGCCCCTTTCCGGATGGTCAAAAGGGCGCTTCAAGCAAATAGGGAAGTCTATGTCGTCGCTCCGCAGATAGAAGGCGATGACCTTTCTTCGGTGAAGAAGGTATTCGCCATGTATGAGGAAAGATTCCCCGGGAAAGCGGTCATGCTCCATGGGGCGATGAGCGATGAAGAGAAGGAGGCCGCCATACTTTCCTTCAAGATGGGGCTTTGCCCGATCCTCGTCGCGACGAGCGTGGTGGAAGTAGGAATCGACGTCAAAAACGCTTCTTTGATGATCATATATAGTGCCTCCCACTTTGCTCTTTCCTCCTTGCATCAGCTGCGCGGACGAGTAGGGAGAGATGGAAAAGGGGCCATGTGCTTGTTGCTCGATGACCAGAAAGAAGAGAATGCCATTACCAAAATCGAGGCGATGACGAGCACCTTAGATGGCTTCAAAATCGCGGAAGAGGATTTAAAGATGAGAGGACCAGGCACTTGGGCTGGCATCAAACAAAGCGGCCTTCCTGACTTCCTTTTTCTGAATTTGATTGACGATTCCTCCATCCTCTCCTGCGCTAGGGAGGACGCGAAGGAGATCCTCGCAAACCCCGATGGAGAAGGCAATTCTTCCCTTATTAGGGAAGCCCGCGCGGCGATGGAGGGAATTTCTTTGGCTTAAATCAACTAGCCTATAGCGTTTTAGTCTATACTTAGCCACGTGAGCAGCGAGTACAACGATCTCTATCGCTCCTTCAAGATCTTGCCGCACAACGAGGAGCTCTATCGCCTTGCCTTCACCCATTCTTCCTACAACGGAATGGCGGGCACCAGGCACCAGGATTACGAACGCCTGGAGTTTTTGGGCGACTCGATCGTCGGCTTCGTCACCAGCGAGCTTTGCTATCGCTACCATCCTGACATGGAGCAAGGCAACCTCTCGATCCTCCGCGCCCAGTTCATCCGGACTGAGTCCGAAGCGAGGTATTGCGTGAAGCTTGGCTTGGACAAATACATCAAAGTCGGCGCGAGCTTCGCAAAAGCCGCCAAAGACAGCACCTCTTTGCTTGAAGACGTCTTCGAATCCTTCATCGGCGCCGTCTACCTCGACCAAGGGTTGGATTTCACTTATGCGATGGTGAGAAGCATATTCGAAGATGACATCAAAGGGGCGGTGATCAATAACCGCATCAATCCCAAGAGCGCTTTGCAGGAAGCGATGCAGGCCGAAAGCAAAGTCAGCGTCACTTACCGCATCCTGGGCGAAATTGGCTCAGGCGAAGAGAAGCGTTTCATCGCCGCGGTCTATTTCGAAGGGACGGAAATCGGGCGAGGCGAGGGCAGGAATAAGAAAGCCGCGGAGACGCAGGCGGCCGCCAGCGCATTGGAGAAGATGTCCCTTCCGAAGGAGTTATGAGCATGGGTCTATTTTCGTTTTTGAAGAACAAATTCACCAAGAAGGACGAAGGGAGCAAATCCGAGAAAGCCAAGCAGGAAGAGAAGTCCTTGGACTCCTATTCCAAAGGCATGGAGAAAAGCCGCAAGAACTTCGCTTCGCGCCTTGATGAGCTTTCTAAGCGCTATGCGAAGGTCAATGAGGAATATTTCGAAGAACTTGAGCAAATCCTCATCGAAAGCGATGTGGGCGTTGAGCTTTCTTTGCGTCTCATCGAAGAGCTTCTAAGCGAAACCGCCAAATCCAAGATCAGCGAGCCCAAAGAGATCAACGAGCTCCTGGCCGACAAGATGTTCGTCGGCTATGCGACGAGTGGGGAATCCATCCAAAACGAGCTGCATTTCCAAAAGGAAGGCGCGACCGTTTTGCTTGTCTGCGGCGTGAATGGCGTAGGCAAAACCACGACGATCGCCAAGCTCGCCTACCGTTACATCCATCAAGGGAAGAAAGTCCTTTTGGTGGCGGGCGATACTTTTAGGGCAGGAGCGGTGGAACAACTAAAAACCTGGGCCAGCCGCCTTGACTGCCCCATCATCACAGGCAAACCGGACAGCGATCCTGCCTCGGTGGCGTATGAAGGCGCGGTGTACGCCAAAAACAACGGAACCGACCTCATGATCGTCGATACGGCAGGGCGCCAGCAAACCAAAACCAACCTCATGCAGGAGCTTTCTAAGATCTCCCGCGTCCTTTCCAAAGAGATTCCGGGAGCCCCGCACGAGGCTTTCTTGATCCTCGATGCGACGACTGGGCAAAACGGAGTTCTGCAGGCTGCCTCCTTCAAAGACGCCTGCCCCCTCAGCGGCATCGTCGTCACCAAGATGGATGGCACCTCGAAGGGAGGCATCATCCTCTCGATCCGCGACACCTTTGGACTCCCCGTGCGTTTCATCGGCTTGGGCGAGAAGATGGAGGACCTTCAGGAGTTCGACCTCGATAAGTATCTCTATGGGTTGCTTTTAGGAGAGAAAGCAGATGAATGAGGACGCTCTTTCTTCACGCGACCGCGTCGTCTCCCTTCTGGAGGTCTACGAAACTCTTTTGACCGAGAAGCAGCGCGAGATCATGGACGACTATTACCGTTACGACCTCTCCCTCAGCGAGATCGCGGATGCGCGGAACATCTCCAGGGCAGGGGCCTACGACGCGATTAAGAAATCCATCGACAAGCTTGAGGAATTCGAAGGGAATCTCCTTCTAATTCAGAAAAAAAGGGACCTTTGCGGCGAAATTAAGAAAATCGAAGAGCTGAAAGACGAGAAAAAGATTCTCGAAGGATATCGGAATCTTGGAAAGGAACTGACCCATGGCATTTGAATCGTTAAGCGATCGCTTCTCCTCCATCTTCAAGAAGATGAGGGGACAAGCCACTCTGACTGAGAAAAACATGGACGACATGCTCAAGGAGATCCGCGTCGCCTTGCTTGAGGCGGACGTGAATTTCAAAGTCGTCAAGAACTTCATCAATGACGTCAAAGAGAAAGCCATCGGCGCGGAGGTCTTCAAGAAAGTCGATCCTTCGCAGATGGTCGTCAAGATCGTCCATGATGAGATCCAGGAGCTTCTAGGCGCCGATCAGACTGAACTCCATCTTAGCTCCACCCTCACGACCATCATGCTCGTCGGATTGCAGGGCACTGGCAAAACCACGACCGCCGGCAAATTGGCGAATCTCTTCAAGAACAAGCAAAACAAGAAAGTGATGCTTGGGGCGCTAGACGTCTATCGTCCCGCGGCCATCGACCAGCTTCATCAGCTCGCCGACCAACTTGGCATCGAATTCTTCTCCATGGGCACCGAAGACCCCGTGAAAATTGCCAAAGCCGCTCAGCAGAAAGCCAGAGAGACCGGAATCGACATTTTGATTTTGGATACCGCGGGCCGTCTCCAAATTGACGAAGCCCTGATGGAGGAACTCAAGAGCATCAACCACGAAGTCCATCCAGACGAAGTCCTTCTTTTGGTGGATGCCGCCTCAGGCCAAGACGCGGTGAATGTCGCCAATGCTTTCAACAAAGACCTCCGCCTCACCGGCGTCATCATGTCCAAACTCGATGGCGACGCTAGAGGCGGCGCAGCCCTCTCAATTAAGTATCTGACTGGTCTTCCGATCAAATTCGCCGGCGTCGGCGAGAAGATGGACGACTTGGAGGTTTTCCATCCCGACCGCATGGCCGATCGCATCCTCGGGATGGGCGACATCGTCACCCTCGTTGAGAAAGCGAAAGAGAGCATCGACGAGAAAGAAGCCGAGAAAGCGGCGAAGAAGATGATGGACGGAGACTTCACGCTTGAGGATATGCTTAAGCAAATGAAGCAGGTCCAGAAGATCGGCTCATTGGGCGCCATCGCCAAGCTCATTCCCGGCATGCCGAAGCTCAGCGATGAGCAGAAAGCTGCCGCCGAGAAGGAAATGAAGGTCTTCGAGGCGGTCGTCAATTCCATGACCCCGTATGAGAGAAGGCATCCTGAGACCCTGCGTTATTCCCATAAGAACCGCATCGCCAAGGGATCGGGCCTCACCAACGCCGACATCAATCGCGTCATCCGCAAATACGATCAATCCAAAGAGATGATGAAGCAGGTCAAGCAATATCAGAAATCCGGGAAGATGCCCAAGAACTTTGGGGGCTATCGCTGATTTAGCAAGGGAGGTCTCATATGGCAGATGAAATTCTCTATCGTCCGCGCGAACTGTTCCAGACACAGTTGAAAGGCGCTTATCACAAGTGCGCGGAGGAATATTTCGACAAACTGACCAAAGAATCGAAGGTCAATACGGAAGCCAACGCGCTGCACGTTAAGGAATACAACAAACGGAAAGCCGAGGAAGAGGAACTCCAAAAGAGCGCTTCTTCCGCGCGCGGTCTGAAGGCTTTCGTGATCGTGATGATGATCATTCTCTTCGTCGTCGGCTCGATCGTCGGTCTCGTCGGGATCTTCAACGCTTCGTCCATGTGGTACCTCATTCTGATTGGGGTGCTTGCCATTGGCGGAGGCATCGCGCTTGCCGTGGTGTTGGCGAAGAAAATCGCAAAGGTAGTGGAAGAGAGGGAAAAAGCGCTGCAAAAAGCCCAGGAAGAAACCAAAAAGGCATTGCAGGTTTGTTATGCCGACATGGCTCCGCTGAACGCTTCCTTTGATTGGAATGCCCCCTGCGCCATCATGGAGAAGGCGACTCCCATCATCGATTTGGATCCGGTTTTCACCCCTGAGCGCTTTTGCTACCTTCGCGACAAATTCGGCTTCAAGGAAGAGAAAGATCCTCACGTCACCGTTTTAGGAGCCATCTCGGGAAACATCCAAGGCAATCCCTTCATCATGGAAAAGATCCTGACCGAGCATACCGGCAATAAGACCTACACCGGCTCCATCACCATCACCTGGACGACGACCTATCGCGATAAGAACGGCACGCATACCCAAACTCATTCGCAGGTTCTGAGCGCGAGCATCCAGCGCCCCGCCCCTTTCTACCGCACCGACGTCCGTTTGATCTACGGCAACGAAGCGGCTCCTAGGCTCCACTTTTCTCGCACCCCATTTGGCGCGGACAAAATGAGCGAGAAGGAAAGGGACAAAGCCGCCACTAAAGGAATGAAAGAGCTGCGCAAACTGTCGGAAGAGCAGCTCTCCAAAGGGGCGAAGCACGTCATCACCCCGATGGGCAACGACCATTTCGATGTCTTCTTCGGAGCGAGTGATCGCGATGATGAAGCGCAGTTCCGCTTGCTCTACACGCCCCTTGCCCAGAAGAACATCCTCGACCTTATTGAGAATTCCTCTCCCTATGGGGATGATTTCGTCATGGTTAAGGATGGCATGGTCAATTCCATCGCCTCAGCTCATTCCCAACGCTTCGACTATTCGGCGAACCCAGAGATTTTCATGGGATATGATTGGGTGGATATGAAAGCCACTTTCGTGACCTATTGCGACACCTACATTCGTTCTCTCTTCTTTGATTTGGCGCCTCTCCTTTCCGTGCCTCTATATCAAATGCATAAGCCTCATGAATACATTTACGGGGGTTTTGCGTCGAATTTGACCTCGTTCGAACATGAAATCATGGCCAACGGCATGCCTCCTTCTTGCTTCCGCCCGGAGGAAGCCGCCGATGATCTGCCTCTTATCATCAAAGATCTCGGTAGCCGCAAAGTCGGAGGGAGCGACGAAGTTCTCCTCTCGGCCTATTCCTTCAAGGAGACCCCTATGGTGGAGTATGTGACTAAGCTTGGAGGGGATGGCCGCATGCATGACATCCCCATCCATTGGATCCAATACGACCTTGTCAGCAAGAAGTCTTCCATCGGCGTCAAAAACGTCAAGGGAAGCCGTAAGGACTTCCTGGAGAAGGAGGCGGATAAGTCGCTTGGACTATCCCATGCTTATTTTGAGCGTGGCTTGCTTGCTTTCCTGCTCGCGGGCTCATTGTCCGAAAGCGTTGATTCTAGGATAGGCAATCTTTTCACAAAGGCCAAAACGGATGATAATAAAGACGCCCAAAATCCCAAGGAGGAATAACTATGGCAAATGAATTAGACGAAATGACCGGCCCGGTCAATGAAGCAGGGCGCGACATCCACGTCATCGAGAAGCAAATCCCCGTCAAGACGGACTGGAAGAGCACGCTTTTCCAGATCGTCCTTTGGTGCCTCGCCATCATCCCCGGCATCGTCTTCGCGGTGATGAAGATCAAAGCGAGGAGCTATCTCCAGCAGCTTCAGCAGAAGATCCAGCATGACGCATCCACGATTGACAACTATCAGACTCAGAGGGTCGTCATTCTTCAGAACGCTGCCAAACTGCTTGATAAGTCCATCGATCTCGACAAGTCGACCTTCACTGAGCTCGCCAAGTATCGTTCTGGCAATTTGAGCGACACCGATCGCAACGAGCTCCAAAGCAAACTCGAGAACATCAGCAACAAGATCAACATCGCCTTCGAGAACTACCCTGATCTTAAGGCTCATCAGACCTTGGCTGACTGCATGCAGCAGAACTCCTACCTCCAGCAGGAGATCACCGCTGCCCGCGAAGCCTATAACGACACGGTTATGCAATGGAACACCGTGATCTTCGAATGGCCGACCAAGATGATCGTCGCTGCCAAAGCCGGCTACACCACCCGCATCCCCTTCACCGCTTCCAAAGAGATGAAGGAAAAGAGTGAGTCCGTCCTCTTCTAACGGCCCTCTAGAAACGAATAAAGGCCACCGCGCGGTGGCCTTTTAATGTTTGATGAACTTCTTCCCTTTCTCCAAGGCTTGGCTTTCCCATTTGGGGGTTTCGCCCGAATCGTATTCCGCTAGAAGTTTCTTGTCTTGCTTCGTCAAAGCGAGTTTGTCGAAGAGGTCTGGGCGGTGCTCCCTAGTTAGGACAAGGGACTGCTTCCTCCGCCACTTGGTGATCGCCTCGTGGTTGCCGCAATAGAGAATGTCCGGCACAGTCATGCCCTCGTAATCATAGGGCTCTGTGTATTGGGGGTATTCCAAGAGATCGTTGTTGAATGATTCATCCGTCAAAGACTCTTTCGTGATCGCCCCATCCAGCAAGCGAATGACGGAATCGGCTATCGCCATGGCGGGGATCTCTCCGCCGGTCAGAACGTAATCGCCGATGGAAATCAGTTCATCGCAATAGGAATTCACGCGCTCGTCTATTCCCTCATAATGGCCGCAAATAATGACCAAATCATCCAAAAGAGCGAACTTTTGCGCCGTTTTTTGATCGTATGTATGCCCCCTGGGTGACATGAGGATCACATGCGAATTCTCTTTTCTATTCGCCTTCAAGGCGTCGACGATCGGCTGGCATTTCTCAATGAGCCCAGCGCCTCCGCCAATCGGCGGGGTGTCCGTCCTTCCGTATTTGTCCTTCGTGTAGTCGCGGATATTGACTACTTTGATGGTCGCGACCCCTTTGCCCAAAGCGCGCTTCATGATCGAGTTCGTCGTGAAGCCCGCGAACATTTCGGGGAAGAGAGTGAGGATGGTGATGTTCATAGCAGACCCGGGATCACGTGGATGACGACTTTCTTAGCGTCGGTGTCGACCTCTTGGATGAATTCGTCTACGAATGGAACGAAGAAGTCTTTTTGATCCTCTCTTTTGACGCGGAGAGTCCAAGTGGGGGAGTAAGAGAAAACGTCCTTGATCTCGCCTAAGGTTTTCCCCTCTTCGTCGTATACCTTGCATCCGACGAGGTCTGCGATTCGATAATGGTTGTCTGGGATGGGCGCCTCATCCTTGTTGATGTCGAGCTCCCATTTTACGAATCTCTCCGCCTCTTCGATGGAAGAGATCTCCTCAAATCCGAGGATGAGGATATCTCCTTTCATCCTGACGTAATTGAGGGTGGCCTCAACCCTTTCGTCGGTTTTGGTGTTATGCAGAGTCAGTTTCCTTCTAAGTTGGAATCGCTCCTTGGGAAAGGAAGTCAGGCAGAAACAACGAAACTGGCCTTTGAGGCCGTGGGTGCTCAATAATTTAGCGATAGTTACGTATTCCATTTTAGAAAGAAACGGCGGGAATTACTTCCCGTCGTCCTCCTTGTTGTCTTCTTTTTCTTCGTCGAAGCTTTCGAATTTGAGATGAATCCTGGTATTGGTGTCATCCGCTTTCGTGGCGATGCCGATAACTTCGCGAAGGGCATTGGCAACGGCGCCGTGCTTGCCGATGAGGCGAGCGGTGTCCGCGTCTTCCGCGATGACTAAGACGGTGACATCGCGGTCATTTCCGCCGGGGAGCTCCCGAATCATGATGGCGTCGGGACGCTCAACGAGGGGATCGATGATGGGGTGGAGCAGAGCTGCGTAATCCCTTTCCATCCTTATTTGCCTTCCTTCTTGATTTTGCTGTCGGCGAATTTGGTCATGATGCCTTTGCGGCTAAGCATGGCGCGGACGGAATCGGAAGGGATAGCGCCGTTTTTGAGCCACTTCAAAGCGAGCTCTTCGTTGATGTCGGCGTTGTCGACGCCATTGGCGGGATCGTAGGTGCCGATCTGCTCGATGTAGCGCCCATCGCGAGCGAAACGAGAGTCAGCGGCGACGATGCGATAGAAGGGGTCTTTGTGGCGGCCGATGCGGGTCAACCTGATTTTAACAGACATGTTTGTTTTTCTCCTTTACGGGCAGTAGTTTATGAGGCTCTATAGAGACTGTCAAGCAAAAAAACTTAACATGTTTCATAAACGCTTGCTTCCCCTTTGGGGCGAGAGTATATTTCTTCTTGCGTCGCAAGACGATACGCAGGCTCCGCTGTCCCCGTCACGGATTATGAACCTGAAGAGAAACCGAAAAAGCTGAGAAAAGGAGGTAGCCTCATGAACAATCAACTCGTGAAAGAAATTACCGCCCGTCAGCTGCGCCATGACATTCCCGACTTCAGCTCCGGCGACACCGTCCGCGTGTACGTCCGCATCGTTGAAGGCAAGAAGGAACGTCTCCAGATCTTCGAAGGTGTTGTGATGCAACGCCGCGGTGGTGGAATCGCTGAGACCTTCACCGTCAGGAAGATCTCGTCTGGGATCGGTGTGGAACGCACCTGGGCCGTCAATGCCCCCTCGATCGCCAAGATCGAAGTCGTCCGCAAGGGCAAGGTTCGCCGCAACAAGATCACCTACATGCGCAAGCTCTCTGGCAAAGCCGCTCGTATCAAAGAAGAGCAGTGATTCCGCTGGATTTGCATTATCAAGTGACGAGGCCTCCGAAAGGGGGCCTTTTTATTGCTGCTTGGCAGCATGATTTCGAAGGCCCGTTCTTCAGAACGCCGCTCTTCGTAAGTGGGATTGTTTCCAAAAAGGTCCAACCCTATAATTTGCCTTGTTTTATGCCCGACGAATATTTGGAGACAAAAGGTGAGCTTCTGCCGGATGCGCATCCGAGAAAGAAGAAAAAGAAGCATCGTTTTTTGGAGACCCTTGTTTCGATTCTCTGCGTCGTCATCATCACCGGAACCGTTGTCATCACCGCCAACATCGCCTATCTCAAACTCGCCTATGGCTCTCCTTTCGCTGTCGATGGCACTTCAATGTATCCAACTTTGAACAAGGATGCGCTTTCTAAACAAAGCGATGGCAGCTACACCAAAGTCACCTGGAGAAGCGGTTCGCAGAAACCGGGGGATATAGTGGATTATGGATGGTCGAAGCTCAATATCGACCTTAAGACCGAACTCAACCGCTTCGACGTCGTGGTCACTTATTTCGCCGACGACATGGAAAAACAATCCGATGGGACTTATAAAGAAAAAAAGGACGCCTTGAGCAAGATCAAGCGACTCGTTGCGTTTCCTGGGGAAACCATCCAAATCACTCCCGACAAAGACGAGAATGGGGAATTCTTGACGCCGTGGGGCACCATGACGATCACCAGCGCCGCCGGGGAAGTTTCCGTCTACCCTTCCTATTACACCTTCGATGATTATGAGGACGTCAACGGAGTGAGCTACAAAAGCATGCTGACGGATGCGAATCAGACTTTTGGGCCGTACACGCTCGCCGAAAATGAGTATTTCGTTCTAGGGGACAACCGCGCATCGCGCTTCTCCAACGATTCCCGCCTCAGCGAGAACAAGGTCTACGACTACTGCATCGAAGGGAAGGCGTGTCTCATCACCGCCAAGCGTGAGATCACGGAGGCGACCAACGGCTACGACGCCAAATTCCTTCTGAACCAGCTGCGGCCGTTTTGGAACTATCAGAATCTAGACGGCTCCGCCATTGAGAAGACCAAGAAGGTGGTTTCCAATGCCTAAAGAAAAGGAAGTCCATTTCTTCCCTGGCCATATGGCGAGGGCCCTCCGCGAAATGGAAGGTTATTTGAAGGTCATCGACCTCGTCGTCGAACTTTTGGACAGCCGCGCCCCACTTTCCAGCGAAAACCCTTTGCTGCAGGGAAAGATGAAGAACAAAGCCACGATCCATCTGCTTTCCAAAGAGGATTATTCGGATCCTTCCATCACCAAGCAGTGGCTTGATTATTACAAAGGCAAAGGCGAGATCGCGATCGCCGGTAACCTCAAAAAAGCAAATTTCCTCTCCTTACTGAAGAATGCGAGCGCTTCTTTGCTTGAGAAAAAAAGAGAGAAAGAGAAGCGCGTAGGCATGAAGCCTCAACCGGTTCGCGTGATGGTCGTAGGCATTCCTAATGTGGGCAAATCCACCTTAATCAATAATCTTAGGGGGAAGAAAATCGCCGCGGTCGGGAACAAAGCGGGCATCACCAGGGCTGAGCAATGGATCAAACTCTCCGAGGACTTTTTGCTCTTAGACACTCCTGGCGTCTTGCCGATGAATTACCCTGACCCTCAACAGGCGATTCGCCTCGCCTTGCTTGGCTCGATGAGAGAAGACGTATTGCCCACGCTTGAGCTTGCTGAGCATTTGATTGCTTTTTTGCAGGCGAATTATCCTGCTTCGCTCAGTACGCGTTTTGGCATCGAAAACCTTGCAGATCTTGATTCCAATGGGGTTTTGCGGGCTATTTCATTGAAACGTGGGCTTTTCGAGAAAGGCGAGCCGTCCCTGGAGAAAGCCGCCTACCTCATTATCAAAGAATTCAAAGATGGCCTGCTTGGGCGCATCTCTTTAGAAAAGCCGGGGCAATCATGCTAGACAAAGAAAGAGAATATTATAGCGACGAGGTGAGCTTCATCGTCGGCGTGGACGAGGCTGGGCGAGGCCCTTTGGCGGGTCCGGTCTGCGCGGCCGCCGTGCTTTTCCCGAAGGACTTCGTCTGCGAAGAGATCAACGACTCCAAACAGCTAAGCGGCAAAAAAAGAGAATCCCTTTACCGTTTCGTCGAGGACAACGCCTTGGGTTTTGGCATCGCGATGGTCAGCGCAGATGAGATCGACCAATTGAATATCTACGAAGCGACGAAAGTGGCCATGAAACATGCGATTTCCGAGATCAGGCATCATTATGACCTGATCCTCACCGACGCGATGCCTTTGAAGGGTTTGCCCGCCCCGGTGGTCCCCATCATCAAAGGGGACGCCAAGTGCCTCAACATCGCCGCCGCTTCGATCCTAGCCAAAGTTACCAGGGATCGTTACATGGTTCAGCTTGAGCAGACCTATCCGATGTTCTCTTTCTCTAAGCATAAAGGCTATGGGACGAAAGCCCATCTCGATGAGCTTGCTGAGCATGGTCCCATCGAAGGCGTTCACCGGAAGAGTTTTGCCCCCGTTGCCCATTGGAAAGAAAAACAATTGAAACTTTTTTGATCAATTTTTAGGAATTTCTGCTCTTTCCTCTTTATTAAGTGGTGGAGGTAAGACATGAAAGCAAGGGAATTGATACTCTATCTAAGCTGCAAGTACGATGGCGACTGGCAGAAACTTTACTCCGCCATCAAATACCGCGAGCAAGTGGATCCGGATGAGGTGCAGGCATTCGCGGAGAAGTTCGCCTATCCTTACGTCACCATCATCGACGACGATTACCCTCCCTGCTTGAAGGACTGCTACCAGCCGCCTTTTATCTTGTTCTATAAAGGCAATCTCAAACTCATCAAGAACTGGCGGAAATGCATCACCATCGTGGGGTCAAGGGACGCTAAGCCATACGGCATGCAGAAATGCCAGGAAATCGCCGCCGACGTCGCCAAAGAAGGCTACACCGTCGTTTCGGGCCTCGCGCGGGGGATTGATGCCGCCGCGATGAAAGGGGCGGTCGACTTTGGGAAGGCGGTCGGGGTGCTTGGGACGGGGATAGGCACGTCTTATCCAAGCGAGAATGCCGCGCTGCAGGAAGCGGTGGGTCAAAAAGGCCTGCTGATCACCGAATATCCGAACTGGGTCGGGGTGAAAAGGGAGCATTTCCCTTGCCGCAACCGCATATTGGCCTGCCTTAGCGCTTTGACCCTGCTTGGGGGCTCGGCCAAATCAAGCGGGACGCTCATCACCGCTGGCTATGCCGTCGACCAAGGAAGGGAGGTCGCCTGTCTGCCTTATCGGGCCGATGAAGGAAGCTCCAACAATCTCCTTATCCAGACGGGCGCCGCGCTCGTGCAAAACGCCAACGATGTGCTGGATCTCATCCGCCCGATCAAAGCATGAAAATTATTTTCGGAGGCTTATAAATAATTACTTTATTTATATAAGGAAAAAGGGATTTATTAGCCTTTGACAAGGTCCCAAAAACGCTTATATTCTTTGCCAACCATGAAACTAGTCATCGTTGAATCCCCCAAAAAATGTGAAACCATCGGCCGTTATTTAGGCTCCGATTTCAAGGTAATGGCCAGCGAAGGCCATATCCGCGATTTGTCTACCCATGGCAAAGGCGGCTTGGGGATCAACATCGAAAAGGGTTTCGCCCCGGATTGGGAGATTCCCTTGAAGAAGAAGGGTTTGGTCAGCAAGCTCGCCGCGGCCGCTAAAAACGCAGACGAGGTTTACCTAGCGACCGACCCTGACCGCGAAGGAGAGGCCATTTCCTGGCATCTTGCCAACGTCCTTCACTTGCCCGTAGAAACCACCAAGCGTCTGCAGTTCCATGAAATCACGAAACCCGCTATTTTGGCAGCCCTTAAGGACCCGAAGACCATCGACCTCAATCTCGTCGGCGCCCAAGAGACCCGCCGTTTGGAGGACCGCATCATCGGCTTCCAAGTCAGTTCTTTGTTGCAAAGGCGCATCGGCGTGCAGAGCGCGGGTAGGGTTCAAAGCGCAACCCTTAGGATGATCGTCGATCGCCAAAACGAGATCGACGCTTTCGTCCCTTCTGAATATTGGGTGATCGATCTCAATGTCGAGATCAACGGCAAACCCTATAAGGCGACTTTGACGAAAATCGATGGCAAAACCGCGAAAATCTCCTCGAAGGAAGAAGCCGAATCCATCGTTTCGCGCATTCCCGAGAAGCTGCTCGTCTCCAGCGTGAAGAAAGAAGAGAAGAAGATCTTTCCGAAAGCCGCTTTCACGACTTCCTCCATGCAGCAGGAGGCTTTCTCAAAATTCCATTTCTCCAACGCCAAAACCCAGTCAATCGCCCAGAAACTTTACGAAGGCGAGGAAATCAATGGCGAGCACGTCGGCTTGATCACCTATATGCGTACCGATTCGACCCGCATCTCCCCGGAGTTCTACAACCGCCATGCCGTTCCTTTCATCAAAGAGACCTGGGGCGAGGAATACCTTGGCTTCCTTAGGCAAGCTAAGTCTGGCAAAAACATCCAAGATGCCCACGAGGCCATCCGCCCGACCGGCACCCATAGGACTCCCGAGATCGCCGCGAAGTTCCTTCCTGCCGATGAAGCCAAGCTTTATCGCCTCATCTATTGCCGTGCCATGGCCTCGCTTATGGCCGCGAAGAAAATCGAGAGCACCAGCGTCTTTTTGACGGGTAACGGACTCGAGTTCTCCCTCAAAGGCGTGCGCACCTTGTTCCAAGGCTTCGAAGCGGTCTACAAAGAATTCGATGAGGACGACACCGCTTTACTCCCCGAGATCAAAGAGAACGACCTCTTCGCCGTCTCTAACATCAATCCGCAGCAGAAATTCACCAAGCCTGAGCCTCCTTATAACGAAGCCTCCATCGTCAAAGCGATGGAAGAGAAGGGCATCGGCCGTCCTTCCACCTACGCAACGACGATCGAAACGATCATCAAAAGGAAGTACGTCACCGCGACTCGCGGGGTTTTGACTCCGACTGAAGAAGGCAAGAAAGCCGTCTCCGCCCTTCAGCAATATTTCCCCGACATCGTTTCCACCGACTACACCGCAGAGATGGAACGCAAGCTCGATAAAGTCGAGGAGGGAAGCGTTACTTTCCTTCAAGCGATGACCGATTTCTATGGTCCCTTCGAGAAGAATTTCCTCGCTGCCAAAGAAAAGATGCAGAAAGCCCCTGATGAAGAGACGGGGGAGCTATGCCCCGAATGCGGCCATCCTTTGGTGATAAAGCACTCGCGCTCTGGTCAGACCTTCATCGGCTGCTCCAACTACCCTTCTTGCCGCTATATCAAAAAAGACCCCAAGAAACCCGCTGAGCCGGTCGGAGAGAACTGCCCCGAATGCGGCAGGCCGCTCCTTTATAAGACGAATAAGAAAGGCGAGAAATTCGTTGCCTGCTCTGGCTTCCCTTCTTGCCGCTACACCCGTTCCCTCGATGACAAACCCGTCAAAGCTAAGAAGGTCTATACGGAAGCGGATTATGTGAAACCCTGCCCTCACTGCAAGAGCGGCCACCTCGTGATCCGCCAAGGCAAGAGGAAGCAGTTCTTAGCCTGCACCAATTTCCCGAAGTGCCGTTACGTGGAGTGGATCGATAAGAAGGAAAAGTGAGGATGGAGAAGAAAGCCACCATCATCGGAGGAGGCCTTGCCGGAAGCGAGGCCGCCTTTTATTTGCTTAAGAAGGGCTATGAGGTCACTTTGTATGAACGCCGCCCAGACGTTTCCGACGGCGCCCATGAGACCTCTCTTTTCGGCGAGCTCGTCTGCTCCAATTCCTTGAAATCCTCCAAACTCGACAACGCCTGCGGATTGCTTAAGGAAGAGATGAGGAAAATGGGGTCTATCATGATGGAGGCTTCCTCTGTTTCCTCTGTGCCTGCCGGTGCCGCTTTAAGCGTCGATAGAACCCTTTTTGCGGAGAAAATCACCGCAATTCTCAACTCTTTTCCCTCTTTACACGTGGTGCGCGAGGAAATTAAGTCGATTCCAGAAGGGGATGTCATCTTGGCTACGGGCCCTTTGACGAGCGCTGCCTTGTTGGATGAACTCGCTGGTTTGGCGGGGGAGAAGAATCTCTCCTTCTTCGATGCCAGCGCCCCGATCGTGAAGAAGGAGAGCATCGATTTTTCCAAGGCCTACTACAAATCGCGCTATGAGCAAGACGACTCCTCTTACATCAACTGCGCTTTCAGCAAAGAGGAATATCTCCGCTTTGTTTACGAGCTCACCCACGCCGAGAAAGCCCTTCTTCATGAATTCGACACGAAATATTTCGAAGCCTGCCTCCCTGTGGAGGTGATCGCCTCGCGCGGCGAGCAGACGCTGAGGCATGGGCCTCTTAAGCCGTTTGGCTTGTGGGATGAGAACCACCCGCACCCTTACGCCGTTTGCCAGCTTCGTCAGGATACCCAATTGGGCGATTGCTACAACCTCGTCGGTTTTCAAACGAATCTGACCTATCCTGAGCAGCGACGCGTCTTCCGCATGATCCCAGGTCTAGAGAACGCCGAGTTCATCCGCTATGGCTTGATGCATAGGAATTCCTACATCAATGCCCCTCTCGCCCTCAATCAAGACCTGTCTTTGAAGAACAAGCCCTCTTGCTACGTCGCCGGGCAGCTTTCCGGGGTCGAAGGATACGTCGAAAGCGCGGTGACGGGCTTGATTGCCGCCATCAACCTCGACCGCAAATTAAACGGCAAGGAATTCCTTCCCGTCCCTCCTTCCTCCATCACCGGCGCCTTGCTTTCTTATCTCAATCAAGCAAACCCGAAATACTTCTCGCCGATGAACGCCAATTGGGCTTTGATCCCCACTAGCGACAAACATCACCGCGAGGAAGCCATCCAAAACGCACTTTTTGCGATAGACTTCTATTGGAAGAAAGCCAATGAATAAGCCCGAAAAAGAGTTTCTCGACCATCTCCGCTATCAAAGAAACTACACTGACCGCACCTTGGACAGCTATCAAAGGGACATCGACAAATTCCAAAGTTTTTTGGACCGGGAGATGATTCTATTCGATCAGGTGAGTGAGAAAGACATCGACAACTTCCTTTACGATGAGATTTATCACCAAGGCATCTCGCATCGTTCCTGCAAAAGGAGGATGTCGTGCTTAAGGGGATATTACACATTCTTAAAAAAGCACGGATACGTCGACAAAAACCCATTTCTTGGCGCCACTTCTCCAAAAGCGGAGATCAAGTACCCAGAGACGCTGTATCTAGAGCAAGTGAACGCCCTTTTCGCGGCCAACGCCAAACGGAATGATGAATTAAGCAGCCGTGACCAAGCGATCCTCGAATTGCTTTATTCTTCCGGAATGCGCGCCTCTGAGTTAGTAGGCCTTACCTACCGCCAGATCGATTTCCGCGTTCGCTCAATTAGGGTCAAGGGCAAAGGCAACAAGACCCGCATCGTCCCCTTCTCCAAATCCGCAGAAGCCGCGATGAAAAAGTACCATGAGACTTTACGGCCCGCTTTGCTTGCGAAAGCAAAGGGAGAAATCAAAAGCGATAAGTTTTTTCTCAACAACCAAGGCAAAGGATTGACGGTTCGCGGACTGGAGTACATCCTCCGCGCCGTCGAGGAGAAAACAGGCATCTATTTGGGTCTTCATCCCCACGAACTGAGGCATACCTTCGCGACCCATTTGCTGGAAAACGGGGCGGATTTGCGGCTTATTCAAGAACTATTGGGTCATGAGACCATAGACACCACCCAGGTCTACACCCATGTCAGCAAAGAGAAAATGAAGGAGCAATACGATCAATACTTCCCTCAAAGGGATGGCAAACTTCCAGGCCAAGGCAAGTAGCCTAGCAAAATTGGTGCTTCTTTCTTCACACGCATAAGAGTACAATCCTTTTCGGCTCTCTCCCAAAGGGAGAAGAGCTAATACGCACCCCGTGGATTCAGCGCCGTGTTCCTACCGGGCCGAAGCAGGCTCAAAAATCGGTTAGGTGGTCAGCTGTTCGAAGCGAGGGAGGCATAAACAAATGGAGGTCACCAAGAATGAGTGACGAAACGAAAGTTGAGGCTGTCGTTGACGCAGCCCCCGCGGCGGAAGCCGCACCGGTCGAACCGACCATGGCGGAGATCATCCGTGATCCCAACGCCCCCATCATCACGATGAAGAAGGCCCTCGAAGCAGGCGCCCACTTCGGACATCAGACCCGTCGCTGGAACCCCAAGATGAACAAATTCATCTATGGTGCTCGTAACGGCATCTACATCATCGACCTCGCCAAGACCGTCTCCAAGACCGAGGTTGCCTACAACGCTCTTAAGTCCATCGTCGAAGCGGGCGGAAAAGTCCTCTTCGTCGGCACCAAGACCCAGGCCCAGCAAATCGTCATCGACGAAGCCGTTCGCTCTGGCTCCTTCTACATCACCAACCGCTGGCTCGGCGGGACCCTCACGAACTTCCGCACCATCCAAGGCCGCATCAAGAGGCTTCGCGATTTAGAAGCCGCCGCCGATGATGGCTCTTGGGAGAAACTCCCCAAGAAGGAAGTCGCCCTCCTCCGCAAAGAACTCGCCAAACTTCAGAAGAACCTCGAAGGCATCAAAGAGATGCGTCGCGTTCCTAACGCGATCGTCCTCGCAGATCCGACCGTCGAGCACAACGCCGTCCTCGAAGCCCATAAGCTCAACATCCCCGTCTTCGCGATCTGCGACACCTCGGATGATCCGGATGCCGTTGACTTCCCCATCCCGTCCAATAACGATGCCACCTCCGCCATCAAACTCCTGATCGGTGCTCTCGCTGACGCCGTCGTCGAAGCCCGTGGCGGTCTCACCACCGTCGCCCACGTCAAGGACGAAGGCGAAGAAGCCACCATGGCCGACGCCATCAAGGTCGCTGACATCGCCGCCGAGCAGCATCGTGCCGCCGTCCGCGCCGCTCGCAAAGCCCGCGAAGAACGCTATGCCAAGATGCAGGCTGAGCGCAACGCCCGCTTCGCCGCTCGCAAAGCCGAAGCCGCCAAAGCCGCCGCTAACAAAGACGCCCCCGTTTCCGCTCCCGTGGAGGAAAAGAAGTAATGGCCGTCACGATTCAAGCTATCAAAGCCCTCCAGGATCGCACTGGCGCGGGCATCATGGATTGCAAGAAGGCTCTCGTCGAAGCTAATGGCGACGAAGAGAAAGCCATCGACATCCTCCGCGAAAAAGGCATCGCCAAAGCCGCCGCCAAAGCCGGCAGGACAGCCGCCGAAGGCGTCGCCTCCATCGGCTTGAGTGATGACAAGAAGACCGCCGTCGTGGTTGAGATCAACTGCGAGACCGACTTCGTCTCCGGCTCCCCGAAATTCCATGAGATCGTCGACAAGATCGTCGCTCGCCTCCTTGAGAAGCAGCCCGCCGACCTTGAAGGCGCGCAGAAAGCGACCGAGGACATCTTCACCGACGCCGTCGTCGCGATGAGGGAGAACTTCGTCTTCCGCCGTTACCTCATCCTCCATGCCAATGGCGATGAGGCCTTCGGCAAATACATCCACGCCGGCGGAAAGATCGCCGCCCTCGTCGAAATCAGCAAAGACATGGGCGATGAGATGAACAAAGGCCTCGCGATGACCGTCGCCTCTTCCTCTCCTGAGTATCTCACTCTCGCCGATGTTCCCGCCGAAGCGAAAGCCAGGGAACTCGCGATCGCCGAGAAGGAAGTCGCCGAAGATCCTAAGCTCGCCTCCAAGCCCGACCAGGTCAAAGCGACCATCGCTCAGCGCAAAGTCGATTCGCGCCTCGGCGATGCTTGCCTTGGCAGCAAAGCCTATGCGCTTGATATGTCTGGTAAGCTAAGCGTCGATCAGCTCGCGAAGGAAAAAGGCTTCAAAGTCATCACCTTCGTCCGCTATGAAGTCGGACAGCTCTCCAAGTAAGCTGCTCTTCTAGGGCCCCTGGGCATACCGGGGGCCCTTTCTTTTACCCTTTAATCGCGTGGGCGTTCCGTTATAATTACCCCCGGTATGAAATCCATTTACAGAAGAATCATTATCAAACTCTCAGGCGAGGCTTTGGCTGATGCCTCTGACGGTTCTATCTTCGATAAGAAGAAACTCGAGAACATCGCCAACGTCGTGAAAGATATCCACGATGCTGGCGTGCAAATCGGCATAGTCGTGGGTGCGGGCAACATCTGGCGCGGACGCATGGCCGACAAAATCGGGATCGAGCAGGCCCAAGCCGATTACATGGGCATGCTTGGGACGATCATGAACGGCATGGCCATCCAGAATGCCCTTGAGCAAAAAGGGCTTATCACGCGAGTGATGTCCGCGATCAACGTGCCTCAATGCTGCGAGCCCTATATCCGCAGAAAAGCCATCGCCCATATGGAAAATGACAAGATTGTCATCTTCGCCGGCGGCACAGGCAACCCTTATTTCACAACCGATTCCTGTGCGACACTCCGCGCCCTCGAAGTGAAAGCCGACGCGATCCTCATGGCCAAAAACGGCGTGGACGGCGTTTACGATTCCGATCCAAGGAAGAACAAAGACGCGAAGCTCCTTCCTGAGCTCACCTACCATGAGGTGGTGGAAAAGCAGCTCTCAGTAATGGATTTGACCGCGGTAGCAATGCTCGATGGGAAAGATGTCGTCGTGCGTGTGTTCAACATGGATAAGCCCTCTTCCTTCTTGGAAGTGCTAGAAGGCAAGAAAATCGGTACAATCATCCATAAGGAATAAAGATTGATAAGGAGAAAGATATGGATCCCTATGTTAAAGAGGTAACTGACAAGATCGCGAAGAGCCTGGATAGCTTCCGCACCGGGCTTACCAAGCTTCGTTCCGGCAGAGCGAACCCCGCCATGCTCAACGGCATCACCTGCGATTACTATGGCGAGAGGATGGAGATCTCTTCCCTCTCTTCCATCTCAATGCCTGAGCCTCGCCAGCTTCTGGTGAAGCCCTATTCAAGAGAAGACCTCAAAGCCATCGCGGCCGGCATCGCCGCCGCCAACATCGGGGTCAATCCTCAGATCGAGGCTGACGCCATTCGCATCGTCGTTCCCCCGATGACGGAGGAAATAAGAAAGGATACCGCGAAGAAGTGCAAAGCGCTTGGCGATGATGCCAAAGTAAGCATTCGCAACATCCGCCGCGATACCCTCTCGCTCTTAAAAGACGACGATACTTATTCCGATGACCTTCGCGACCGCTTGGAAGAGGAAATCCAAAAAGAAGTCGATAAGGGCAATAAGGAGATTGATTCCATTGTCGCTGAGAAGACAAAGGAAATCATGACCATCTGATCTTGATGTTTCAAAGCAGGGCAAAACCTGCTTTTTATTTTGGTTTGTTGGGGTTTTGCGGGGGTTTTCGCATGGAGTTGCATTGGTTCGACCCGCATTCAGCTTTTTTGCCGCAACCGTATCAGGATTCTTTTTAAATAGCCCTTTGGGCTATATAATTCCCCTAAATGAAATCCAAGGCCCCCTCCAGCTTCAAACTCACTAAGAAATGCGATCACGTCGCTTTCATCATGGATGGGAATGGGAGATGGGCCAAGCTACGCGGCTTGCCTCGCTATTTTGGACATCATGAAGCCTGCAACCGCATTATCGAGATATTTGAAACCTGCCGCGAGTTCAA
The DNA here is from genome assembly GCA_963588055.1 of Erysipelotrichaceae bacterium. Classification (GTDB taxonomy): domain Bacteria; phylum Bacillota_I; class Bacilli_A; order RFN20; family CAG-826; genus Alloenteromonas. The sequence continues at coordinate 24,970 of CAVAGB010000009.1, forward strand.
CATCAAGTGCATGTCCTTCTATGCTTTCTCGACCGAGAATTGGAACCGCCCTCAGGATGAGATTGACCATCTGATGGATTATCTTGAGGAATTCTTCCACAAAGAAATCGATTACCTTGATTCAATCGGCACCCAGATTCGGGTTTCCGGTGATCTCTCAAGGATTCGTGAGAGGACCAGGCTCGTTTGCCAAAACGCCATCGATCGCACGAAGGACAATAAGAATTGGGTCATCAATGTTTGCCTCAATTACGGTGGGCGCGACGACATCGTGAGAGCCGCGAAGAAAATTGCCGAAGACTACAAGGGCGGTATTATAAAAGACCTCTCCGAAATCGATGAAGCGTCTTTCTCTTCTTATCTTTACACCTCTGGTTTGCCCGATGTCGATCTGATGATCCGCACCTCAGGGGAAGAGAGGCTTTCCAATTATCTGCTCTATCAAAACGCCTACGCCGAATTCGTTTTTACCCCGACGAAATGGCCCGACTTCAAAAGGAATGAGCTTATCAAATGCCTGCAGGAGTTCCAAGAAAGGAATAGACGCTACGGAGGGCTGAAGAATGAATGACGAGAATGAAGATCTAGAGACCATTACGCCCGCCCAAGAAGCCGAGTTGCCTGAACGCGTCCGCGTGGGTGTGATTGAGGTCAACAAAATCTCCGAGAAAGGCAAAAAGTCCACCCGCAGCCGTCTTTTGGTCGCGCTTATCATGATTGCCATCGCTTTGCCTTGCTTGATTTTTGGAGGCTGGTTCTGGTTCACTTTGGTTACCGTCGCCGGCGCGATGGCGGGTTATGAAATCATCAAAGCCCCCCAGAAAAAGGCCCAATGGTACGTCTACGTAATCGTCTATATTTTCTTATTCCTCATCACGAACTGGGCTTTCTTCAAGAACTATGGCGACAGCCTCGTCGCCCAATATGAGGAATACGGATACATCAAGGATTTCTCTTTTTCGCTCGAAGATGATTACTTCTCTAGCGGATATGGAGTCAATGGAAACTCCGTGTGCATCTCGCCTATCGTCCTTGGCGCCATGATTCTCGTCTTCTTCTGGCTTTCCATCGCCCAAGAGACCTTCTCCTTCACCGATATTTGTTATTACTTCACGATGGTGGTACTCGTCGGATTGGGCTTGCAGGCTGCCCTCTATCTCCGTTATGTGCCTTTCGTCTCCAACCCAGCCAAACTCATTTGGCAAACAAGCGAACCTGGCTTCCGTTTCCTACAAAGCCTAGAGCTCGTGACTTTCGCTGCCCTTGGAGCCCTGCTTAACGACACTTTCGCCTATTTCGGAGGCATGCTTTTCGGACGCCACCACATGAACCCAAGGGTCTCGCCTAAGAAAACTTGGGAAGGCTTCTTCATAGGTTGGGGGATGACCACGGCCGTGCTTTGCGCTTATGCATTCACCTTCTCCTATTTCAAGTTGGATATGCTTCCAGGCGTCTTCGACATGGATCATTGGTACATGATCGTGATCGCCTCTTTGCTGATGCCTGGGCTCGGCGATCTCGGGGATCTTTCTTTTTCCCTAATCAAACGCCATTTCGGCTTTAAGGATTACAGCCATGTTCTTGGCCCCCACGGCGGGGTCCTCGATAGGATCGATAGCTGCCTCTTCGCTGTATTGGGTCTTTCGGTCTTGGCGATGATCGGCATCTATTGGATGGAGCCGGAGCCTAAGCTCCTGCTCTCCTTGCTTACCTGGTGATTATGGAAGAGGTCTTGCTATTGGGGGCGAGCGGTTCGATTGGGACGCAAAGCCTCGATGTTTTGGAAAAATATCCCTCTCGGTTCTGCCTCAAAGGAATTTCGATTGGCCACCAAATCGACAAAATCCCTGCAATTCTCAAACGTTTTCCTAGCATCAGCCATGTTTGCGTGCAGGAAGAGAAAGATTACGCTGCCCTGAAAGAACAATATCCTTCCTTGACTTGGCACTTCGGGGATGATGGGCTAGTCTCCATCATCGAGGAATGCCCTTGCCAGAAGGTCGTGAATTCTTTGGTGGGGTTCGCAGGGCTCATTCCTTCCTTAACGGCCTTAAATCAAGACAAGATTCTTTGCCTCGCGAACAAAGAGTCCCTCGTCGTCGGCGGGGAGCTTATCCAAAAGGCCCTGGATAGCGGCAAAGGGAAGCTTTACCCCATCGATTCGGAGCATGTCGCGATTGCCAAGCTCCTTTCCTGCATTGAGCCTGATCAACTTAGCAAGGTTTTGATCACCGCCTCGGGCGGATCGCTTCGCGGCAAATGCAGATGCGAGCTTCGCAACGTCACCCCCGAGAGGGCTTTGTCCCATCCCACTTGGAGCATGGGCGCGAAGATAACCATCGACTCGGCTACGATGATGAACAAAGGCTTTGAGGTCATCGAAGCCATCCGCCTCTTCCATCTTCCTTTGGAGCAAATCGAGATCTTAATGCACGATGAATCTTGGGTGCATTCTTTGGTATTGCTCAAAGACGGCTCTTATCTAGCCGACGTTTCAAAGCCTGATATGCGCGGCCCCATCGAATACGCGCTTCTGAACGGCGAAGTGGATTTCACCCCCGTCAAAGTGATGAGGCTAGGCGAACTCGAACCATACCATTTCCACAAATTCGACCCCAAGCGTTACTTGGCTCCGGGCATCGCACTTGATGCTTATCGGAAAGGCGGGACCTGCACGGCGACGCTCAACGCTGCCAACGAAGAGGCCGTATATGCATTCTTGGCGGGAAAAATCGCTTTCTTGGACATCGATACGATCGTCCGCAGCGCGATCAACTCGATGCCGATCACGCAGAATCCATCTTTGAGGCAGATCCGCTCCGCGGATGCCTACGCTAGGCTGTTCGTGCAAAAGAAAATCGAAAGGAGAGGGGCATGGAGATACTGACTACAATCGGGAACATCGTCTTGATGCTCGTCATCCTCGGTGTTTTGATTTCGATCCACGAGGCAGGGCATCTCGCCGCGGCGAAAGCGTTCCACGTCTATTGCTTCGAATACTCAATCGGCTTTGGGCCCGCCATCATCAGGAAGAAGCGCGAAAAAGGGGAGACCTACTTTAAACTTTGTGTGCTTCCTTTCGGCGGCTATGTGTCGATGTATGGCGAGCCGGGAGTCGTTCCAGATGGCGTAGAGGTTCCTGAGGAATCGCGTTCCTTGGAGCGCATCCCAAAATGGAAGAAATCCATCGTTTTGCTCGCGGGGGTGACGATGAACTTCGCTCTTGGGCTCGTTTTGATTTACGTCTCTGCCTGCTGCCCCCATTACTATTCGGCTTATAAGTCGGATGCGGAGATCTCCCTCACCTCTGAGGTCAAAACCGCTTGCTATTACCTGACCCCGACCTACAGTGAGGAAATCAAAAGCTTCCTTGAAACCCCTGAGGAAGGCAAAGAGACGTACAAAGCCGAGGATTACGTCCTCTTCCTTTCCCATCAAGAGACTTCTGGGGGAACCCTGTACGGCTTCGGGCTCAGTTCAGGCGTCACCGTCACGGGGATGAGCGAGAAGTACGTCATGACCTTCGTCCCTCAGAACCTCGTGAGCGGCAAAGATCTTTCCGAGTCCGTTTATTATTATCTTGAAGGAGATGATGTCAGTGGTTATGAGACCCTTGGAATCACCAAAGGCGCGAAACTCACTTCCGAATACCTCAGTTTCAGCAACTTGGGGAATGGGGCTAAGATCACCATCCCTCAATTGACTTTCCTACCCATCAAATCTGAGAAGATCAACAAAGATTGGCAAAGCGCATATGCTAATCGCAAAACCATCACGAATTTGGAGATCAGCATCGATAACGGCAAAGCCACTTCGACCGGCATCTATCTTCCTCCGATTGAGCAGACCTTAAGCTTCCAGGAGACCTGGGGCGAATGGGCGAGGCTAGTGCCTTATTCTTGCGGAGCGGTCGTTCAAGGAATTGGCTCCCTCTTCACAGGGGGGTTTGAGAATCTCTCTGGCATCGTGGGCATGACCGCCGCATTGCCTTCGGTCGAGGCGATGGGAGGAGTGGGCTATGTCTTCCTTTATGCTGGGCTTATCTCCATCAACCTCGCTTTCTTCAATTTGCTTCCCTTCCCTGGCTTGGACGGCTGGGCGCTTCTAGTGACCGTGATAGAAGGGGTCAGCAAGAAGAAAGTGCCTGAGAAAGTGAAATCGATCGTCTCTTACGTCGGGCTTGGCCTGCTGCTGATTCTGATGGTGGCCATCATGGTCAAAGACATCGTTCAGCTTATCGTGTGAGGAGTGTGCGTCTATGGACAATGTGATGATCCGTTTTCTCTCTTCCATCGGTCTTCAAGAGAAGATCGATTCCTTTGACCTCGCTTTCACCAAAATCCGTCGAAGCCCGAGTAACCGCAACCAAGTCCTCATGGAGATGAGGAAGTCCTCCCCTTGGGATTACCGTCAACTCATCGATTTTCAAACCGGGCTTCTCAACATCAATTACCCTTATGAGCTTTCCTTTTGCTATGAAAGCAAACCCTCTCCCGAGGATGCTCTTGCCTTATTCGCGGATTGGTATTTGGATAGAGTGGCTTCGCAATGCGATTTCAAAACCGCAAAAAGCGGTGACTCCTCGATTCTTTTCACCTTCTCTAGCCCTGAGCAGCAAGAAAAGGAGGCAGAAAACGTCCATGAGTTCCAAAGCCTCCTCTCTTGGCTGGGATATCAAATCTCGGTCTCTTCCGAAGCGGTTTCTGCTGAGCCTAAGGCGGAAGAAACGAAAAGCGAAGCGGAAGAGCTCCCCGAATCCGTTTCGGAGGAAATCGCCGAAGAAGTCAACGAAGAACCTTTAGAGGAAGCTTCTTTCGATGATTCCTTGGCTTCGCTCAGCAATGATGAAATCCAGGCACAAATCCAAAGGGAATTCGAGCAAAACCAGGAGAAGGGCGAAGAGATTCTGATGGAGCAGCTCCTCGCCAATCAAAAGGCGATGGAAGAGGAAAGGAACAAGAAACGCCTTTTCTCCGTCGGGGATTATCAGATCATCGAGAAACTGGAGGATATCGAAAGTGCCGGGTTAGTTAACGTGGATTTCTCCGGCGAAGTCTTCCAAGTCGAGTCAAGAACCACGAAAACCGGCAGGAAGATGGTCACGTTTGGAGTGGGCGATAGCACTGACGCGATCTCCGTGCGCGCTTTGGAAAGCAAACGGCTTGCCTTAGACAAACTAAGCGGAGTGAAAAACGGGATGAACATCCGCGTCAGAGGGGCAATCGACGTCGATTACCGAGGCCAAAAGGAAGTGATGGCCCATTTCATAGACCCTCTTCCTCCCAAGCCTTTGCGCGATGACCCCGAAGATGAAAAGCGCGTCGAGCTTCATCTCCACACGAAAATGTCCACCATGGACGGCGTGGCGGAGATGGGGGATTACTACAACCTCGCGAAGCACATGGGCATGAAAGCCATCGCCGTGACTGATCATGGCGTCGTGCAGGGTTTCCCCGCCGCGCAGGCCGCCCATGATGCCGACGCTAAGCGGATCAAAAAGAACAACCTCGATGAGAAGCCTCTCAAGATCATCTATGGCGCAGAGCTATATGCCTTCGACTTGAAGCAAAACTACATCTTCAATCCCTGTGACAAGGCTTTGCGTGAGGCTCGCTACTGCGTCTTCGATACCGAGACCACCGGCCTCTCCGCCCGCTATGAGCGAATCATCGAATTCGGCGGGGTCATCGTCGAAAAGGGAAGGGTTTTGCGGCGTTTTGATACTTTCGTTCGCCCAGATATCCCTTTGGAGCACGCCCAAGAAGCCATGGCGATCAACCACATCACCAACGATGATTTGGCTAACGCCCCTACCATGGAAGAGGTGCTTCCTCAGATTTTGGAATTCCTCGGCGACAACATCCTCGTCGCCCATAACGCGACCTTCGATATCGGCATGCTCAACGCCGCGCTTGAACGTAATAAAGAAGCCCATCCCGATACCTCTTACCCAGACCACATAGCAAATCCTATCGTCGATACCTTGCCTCTCTCCCATTATCTTTTCCCTCTTGCCGGCAGGCACAACGAGCAGGCGATGCTAAAGAATTTGGGCCTAAATGTCTACGATGCAAACAAAGCCCACCGCGCGGATTACGACTCCGAGTGCTTAAACGATGGATGGCAGGAGATCATCCTCCGTTTGGAGAAAGATCATCCTGGGATCCGCCACTGCGATTTGGCGGAGTTGAAGATCGAAAACGGGAACGAAAACGATCCCGAACTCGAATCCGAAGACCCAACGATCAAAGAAGCGGCGGAGAAGAGATACGAAGAGCAATGTGACGTCTTCAATAATTTCTGCAAGCACATCAAGAGTTTTCACTGCGTCGTCTTGGTGAAAAACACCCAAGGCCTGCAGAATCTTTATCGCATTATCACCCAAGGCGAAACTACTTACCTCGAACGTGCCTCTTTGCCCAAGACCCCGCGTGAGCTCATCAATAAGTATCGCGAGAATTTCATGGTCGGCAGCGCTTGCTTCAACGGCGAGATCTTCGAAATCGCGACCACGCGCAACCGCGACATCCTCGTGGATGCGATCCGCTGGTACGACTACGTCGAAATCCAGCCTTTGGAAAACTACTCCTATCTCCTCAATATGGGTAGGCTGCACTCGGAAGAGCAACTCATCCAGACCCTCAAAGACATCATCGAGGCCGCTAAAATCGCCGGCGTCCCCGTCGTCGCCACGGGCGATTGCCATTATGTGAACCCTGAAGACAAAATCTGCCGCGACGTTTATGTCTATGCCAAAGGCGTGGGCAACGGCTCGCATCCTCTGAACCCTCCTGCAAGAGAGAAAAAGCCATTCTTCCCGAACCCCGATCAGCATTTCCGCTCGACCAGGGAGATGCTCGACTCTTTCCAAACTTGGCTGCCGGAAGAAGAGGCGAGGGAATACGTCATCAAGAATTCAAATTGGGTCGCCGATCAGATAAGGGACGACATCGTCCCGATGCTTTCCGGCACCTATACGCCGAACGAGAACCTGCCTCATTCTGATTTGATCCTCCGCGATCTCTGCGAGAGTAATTTCCATGCGCGCTACGACTACCTTGGGAATGACGATGATCCCAAAGTGAAAGAGGCGATCAACTTCGCCTGGGAGCGTCTGCAAAGGGAGCTCACCGGAATCATCGGCAATGGCTACGCGGTCACTTATTACATCGCCCATCTTCTCATCAAAGACGTCGAAGACGCGCCGAAGCACTTCATCGTGGGCTCCCGTGGCTCGGTCGGCTCTTCTTTCGCGGCGACTACCGCCGACATCACCGAGGTCAACCCCTTGCCGCCTCATTGGCATTGCCCGCATTGCCATTATCTTGAATTCAGCGACGATCCTGAGGTGAAATCTGGCTTTGACTTGCCTGATAAGGTCTGCCCGAAATGCGGCACGAAACTGAAAATAGACGGCCAGAACATCCCCTTTGAGACCTTCCTTGGCTTCAACGCGGATAAGGTCCCAGACATTGATTTGAATTTCGAGGAAGAGGCGCAGCATCTGGCCCATCAGATGACGAAAGTCCACTTGGGCGCGAAACAAGTCTACCGCGCCGGCACGATCGAAACCGTCGCCGACAAGACGGCTTATGGCTATGTCCGCGGATACTTCGAGAAAATAGGGAAAGACCTCAATAAGGTGAACAGCAATTTCATTGGTTTCTTGGCTGCAAAATGCACCGGGGTCAAGCGCACCACCGGCCAGCATCCAGGCGGCATCGTGGTCGTTCCGAAAGAGAGAAGCATCTACGAATTCACCGCCGTCCAGCATCCTGCTGACGATCTAAAATCCGAATGGCTCACCACCCATTACGATTACCATTCCATGCACGATGAGCTTTTGAAATTCGATATTTTAGGCCACGTTGACCCGATGGCGATGCGCTATTACCGCGACCTCACCGGCGTGAAGGTGAGGGATATCCCAATGAACGACAAGCGCGTCTTGTCTTTGTTCACCTCCCCACAGGAGCTCAATCTTCACCGGAACTACATGAAGCAGAAAACCGGAGCCTTGGCGCTCCCTGAGTTCGGGACAGGGCTGGCTCAGCGCATGCTTGAAGAAGCACAACCGAAAACCTTCAATGACCTCCTCATCATGTCTGGCTTGGCCCACGGTACCGATGTTTGGGCGGGTAACGCGGAAGATCTCATCCTTTCCGGCACCACCGACCTCCACGGCGTCATCGGATGCCGCGACGATATCATGACCTACATGATTTCCTGCGGCATCGAGAAGGGGAAGGCCTTCAAGATTATGGAGGACGTGCGCCATGGCAAAGGGCTCACGCCGGATTTCGAAAGCGACATGAGAGCGCATTACGTCCCCGAGTTCTACATCGAATCCGCGAAGAAGATCAAATACCTCTTCCCACGCGGGCACGCGACGGCTTACGTCATGATGGCGGTTCGCGTCGCTTACTTCAAGCTCTATCACCCTCTTGAGTTCTACAGCGTTTTCTTCTCCATCCGTAGCGACGATTGGGATCTGAAGGTGATGCTTGCGGGCGAAGACGCCTTGATCGAGCAAATAAAAACCTTCACCGAACGTCAAAATGACCGCAATAACCCATTATCTCCGAAGGAGAAGAACATACTTAAGACCGATTTAGTCGCTCTTGAGATGTATGAACGCGGCTATAAAGTCTCCAACATCGATCTTTATAAATCCGACGCGAAACTTTGGGTGGCCGACCACGAAAACAACGCGCTCATCCCCGCCTTTAACGTCGTTGGTGGCTTAGGCGAAAGCGCAGCCTTGAGCATCGTCGAAGCAAGAAAGGATGGAAAGAAGTTCCTTTCCAAAGAAGACTTGCTCGCTCGGACTAAACTCAACGGCACCAATCTAAAGGATTTGGACGAGCTTGGCGTGCTGAAAGGCATGGGTGAAACCAACCAGATGTCCTTGTTTGAATTCTTCTAATCCGGGGTTTATACTATCGCTCGCGCGGTTAGGCGCGAGCATATCGGGACGTAGCACAGTTTGGTAGTGCGCCTGGTTCGGGACCAGGAGGTCACGGGTTCGAATCCCGTCGTTCCGACCATCAAAAATCCAAGACGGGCGAGCAAAATCGCCCGTTTTTTACATTTAGTTCTGGATGAAAACAGGATTCTGATAAAAAAAGTGTAACAAAACCCTTGCAGGAAGAAACAAAGCCATTTAATATGTATGCATAAAGAAACAAAAACGATTAAAATGTTTCTAGGAGATTACACCATGCAATGTAAAAAACCGATTCCAAATAAGCCATCCCATAAGATATGGGCTGGCAAAAACGGGGAGAAGCCGCCGTAGCAGGTTGCTTTCTTCCAAACATCTATAAAACCACCTTTCAAGAATACCTATTTATATTAAGGAAGAGGCCTGGCGAAAGCTGGGCCTTTTTCTCGGCTTTCTTTCCGCAGAGGTTGCGCATATAATTTGCCTTGCCCATAAGGGCCCGTAGCTCAGCTGGACAGAGCGTCCCCCTCCTAAGGGGAAGGTCAGGCGTTCGAATCGCCTCGGGCCCGCCAGTAAGAAAAAAATCCGCCTCGTCGGCGGTTTTTTATTAGAAGAAGCCTTCAACTGAAGTTAAGGGGAGCACGAACATCCCTCCTTTGACTTTCGTGAAGGAGGAAGTGGCTTCTCTGATTTCTTTTTGGACGGTTTCTAATTTATCCTTGTCGATGACGATGAAGAGAGTGAAATTGCCGCTAGGGAGGTCTTCGGTTAGAGCGGCCAAGGAAATTGCTTTCGAAGTGCCGTCGTGGAACTCGGGGAAAACATGGTGCATGCCTTCTGTAGGGATGACCGTCCCGTTATAACCTTCTTTGGATAAGGAACGAATAAGCTGTTCTGAAGCTGGGACGTGATCGAGGATGGCGAAGAGCAATACTTTCATAAAATCTTCCTGAAGCGACGTGTAATATAGCATCTCTCTTCAATATTGCTAGTTTTGTTTTGGCAACTCTTCCATAATTACCCCCGAAAGAAGGAAACGCAAAATGATTCGCATCACAGTGAAAGATTACGGCGTGATGGAGGCGGAGCTTGATTGGAACGCCGCCCCGAATACCTGCGCCAATTTCGTGGAACTCGTGAACTCGGGTTTCTACAGCGGCCTCATTTTCCACCGCATCATCAAGGGATTCATGATCCAAGGCGGCTGGGGTGAACTCAAAGGGAAGAAAATCAACTACTCAATCAAAGGGGAATTCGCTTCCAATGGCGTGAAGAACGACCTTCTCCACACGAGGGGCGTGCTTTCGATGGCGAGGACAATGTATCCCGATTCGGCCTCCAGCCAGTTCTTTATCATGCATAAGGACGCGCCTCATCTAGACGGGGAATACGCCGCTTTCGGGAAGCTCACCAGCGGGTTTGATGTCCTGGACAAAATCGCATCCGTCCGCACCGATCGATCTGACCGCCCCATCACCCCGGTGGTCATCGAAAAGATTGAAGCTATCGACGAGCCGGTCAAACCCGTCGAGAAGATTTTCAGATGAGCCGCGTAGAGAAAGCGGTCGCCCTGAAGAACTCAGGCAGCAACTGCACCCAATCAATTTTGCTTGCCTATCAAGACCTACTTGATTTGCCCAAAGAGAAGCTGGAAGCGCTTGGCTCTTACTTCCAATTCGGCATGGGCAACGCCACCAGCACCTGCGGCGCCCTTTTGGGCGCGGCCCTCGTTCTTGGCTGCCTTGAAGAAGAGGGCAGCAAGATGTCGAAAGCCCGGGAATTGAACGAGGAATTCAAGGCCAAAGCGGGCGCTCTTATCTGCAAAGATCTAAAGGGCCTCGATACCGGGGTTTGCCTTTGCCCTTGCTCGAAATGCGTCGAGATAGCCGCGAGTTTGATTGAGGATCGCCTTAATAGAAACTAGCTGCCAAAGCAAGCTGAACGGCGAAATGTTTTTTGTTGACACCCACTATTTGAACGCGTATTGTAATGAACGCGCGAAGAGCGCGGTGCAATTGGGCCTTTAGCTCAGCTGGGAGAGCGCCTCCATGGCATGGAGGAGGTCGTCGGTTCGATCCCGATAAGGTCCACCAAACGAAAGCAAGACGAATCGAAAGGTTCGCCTTTTTTTATTTCTTTTCCCGGTCTTTCAGAAGCGAGAGATTAACGGGGTTATGCCAAAAAGGATGGGCTTTTGCAAAGTTTTGGTGCTTCGCTTCGGCCGGATAGAAGTTCTCAAAGCGCCTGATGTCGATGTAATGCCCTTTCCTTATATGGGTGTCAACGTAGCGAATGATTGCTACTCCATCCAAGACGTCTACGTAATAGATGCCTAAGCCATAACAGTGGCCTTTGTAGTCGCCTTGTTTGAATGCGGAGTATGGATCGATGATCCTTAGGTAATGGTCAATCAACTCCTGAATGGAGATTAGATTTTCTTCATAGTCCACTTTGATTGCTTCTAGTGCATCGGCTTTTCCACTCAAGATATCCTCGTGCTTCGGGAAAGGGGTTGTTCCGTTGATGTATCCGCAGGTTGCTGAGATGACGCCTTTCACTTCGTTGAAGTAAGACTGAAGGCCATAGAAGCACCCTCCGGCAAGATAGACTGTTTTCCGCATAGGAATATGATAAATAAGGTTTCTCTTAAGAGAAAGAAAAGAGATAATTTGAGCCATGAGCAAGAATAAAAGCAAAATCAAAGAGCCCACTAACCTTGAGAAAGCGACTCTTCTCTCCGGGGATGGCTCTTGGCTCACTTATGGCATAGAACGGCTCGACATTAAGCCCGTTGAGATGCACGATGGCCCCCTTGGGCTTAGGAAAGTGGGCAACGATCCGGATTTCAATTTGAAAATTAGCGAGCCTGCGGTTTGCTTCCCTGCCCCTTGCCTCACCGCTTGCAGCTGGGATAGGGATTTGGAACAGAAACTCGGCCAGACTCTTGGGAGAGAGGCGCGCTTGAAAGGGACGCAGATCCTTTTGGCCCCAGGAGCGAACATCAAGAGGAATCCTCTCTGCGGAAGGAACTTCGAATACCTTTCTGAGGATCCTGTCCTATCAGGGAAAATGGCCGCTTCTTACATCAATGGGTTGCAGGACGTGAATGTCGGAGGATGCCTAAAACATTTCGCCTGCAATAGCCAGGAATATTATCGTATGGTGAATGATTCGATCGTTGATGAAAGAGCCTTTCGAGAGCTTTATCTAAGACCTTTTGAAATCGCTGTGAAAGAGTCCTCGCCTTGGGCTGTTATGGCGAGTTACAACAAGATTAACGGAGTTTATGCGTGCGAAAATAGTTTGCTTTTGCAGGATATTCTAAAAAAAGAGTGGGGTTTTGAAGGCGTCGTGATGTCTGACTGGGGAGGGGTTAATGACCCTGTTCTTTCTCATGAGAATGGCCTTGATCTCGAAATGCCCTGCATGGTTAAAAAGAGAAATAAGCAGTTGGCAAGAGCGGTCAAAAAGGGAAAGCTGTCGCAGAAGTCTTTGGATGATTGTTTCTCCAGGCTATCCGCTTTGTCAAAGAAAGCGAATGCCCCGTTCACCGACAAAAAAGAATATTCAATGGATATTGGGCATCAAGTCGCCGTGGAAGTCGCTGAACAAAGCGCTGTCTTGTTGAAGAACGACGGCGTCCTCCCTTTGAAGAATTATCGTGATTGCTGCTTCATTGGGGAACTCGCCAAAACGCCGCGTTACCAAGGAGGGGGGTCGAGCCACGTCGTTCCTCATAAACTTGTTTCTTTCCTCGATGCGATTGAAGGATCTGATGCCTTGAAAGGAGGAGAAATCCCCTTCGCCAGCGGCTATGATTTAGATTCGATTTGGACGGACGGAGACGTGGAGGCTTTCGTTTCAGCTATCGACCTCGCATCCAAATCCAAGACCGTCGTTTTGTTCATGGGGCTTCCCCCTAAGGCGGAGGCCGAAGGGCTAGACCGCGCAAGCATCCATCTTCCAGAAGAGCAGATCCGCCTCTTTGATGAAATATATGAGGTCAATCAGAATATCGTCGTCGTGCTTAGCTGCGGCGCGCCGGTTGAGCTTCCTTTCAAGGACAAAGCAAAAGCGATTCTGCTTATGTATTTGCCGGGCGAAGGCGGAGGTGAGGCAATTGACCACTTGCTTCTAGGCAAAGCGTGTCCAAGCGGGAAGCTTGCTGAGAGCTGGCCCAAGCACATATCAGACGTTCCTTCCTTTGGCTTCTACCCCGGGGAGGAGAGGACTTCGCTTTACCGCGAATCGATCTATGTGGGGTACCGCTATTATTTGACCGTCGGCAAAGAGGTGAATTACCCCTTCGGGCATGGCTTGAGCTACGCGAAGACCGCCATCAAGAAAATCGTGCTTAATAAAGAAAGCATCAGCAAGGGCGAGATAGCGAAGGCGGAAGTGACTGTTTCGAACGCTTCTTCTTATCCCATGAAGAAAGTTATTGAGCTTTATTACGAGTTAGAAGGGGAGAGGAATTCCTTTCATCCAAAGCGCGTCCTGCTGGATTTTAAAAAAGAAGAAATCCCTGCAAAAAGCACAATAACCCTGCAATTCTCAATCAATTTTGATGACTTCCGTGTTTTTGATATTTCCTCTTCCTCTTGGAAAGTCGAGCCCGGCAATGTCTTGATAGAGGTCGGAGAATCCTGCGAAGATATCAAAGCCACAGTGGCTCTGCGCCTTGATTCCAATGATGTTATTGAGTCCTCTCGCTTGAAGATGCCGACTTATTACGCTCCAACGACGGATGGGTTCCTGCAATTCGATAACGATTTCGAAGCGCTCTATGGCCAGCACATCCGCATGGAACGGGATCCCAAATCGCGGCCTTTCAATCTGAATTCGACTTTTTCCGACATCTCGCGGACCTGGATTGGCAAGAAGGCTCTCTCCATTGGAGGAAAGATGATGCATTTCGATGAGCCGGAGCATGAAACGGATAAGACCTTTTTCATGCAACTGCCTCTGCGAAACATCATCATGGGCGGAGTCGAAGAGAAGTACGCTTACGCATTGAGGGATTGCGCGAATGGGCACTATCTTTCTGCCTTAATCGACATTGCCTTTAATCGGCGCAAAGGCGAATGAGAGATTCTTGTAGGATGAAAAGCACGAAATACGCATTAGGAATCGACATTGGCGGTACGAGTATCAAGTTCGCTTTCGTTTCGGAAAATGGCGACATGCTCGAGAAGATTTCCATGCCTGTGGAGAAAGGCGCTCCGCAGGAGAAAACATTGAAGGACCTCATCGCTTTGATCCATGAGAATTGGATCCTTGACGATGAAGACGTAATTGGAATCGGCGTCGGCTGCCCAGGAGGCATCAACCCTCAAAAGGGCACCTGCGATTATGCGACGAACTTGGGATGGAAGGATTTTGACGTCGTCGTACCCCTCAAGAACGCTTTCCATAAGCAGGCTTATATCGAGAATGACGCGAATGCGGCTTTGCTTGGCGAGGTCTATTTCGGCATCGCGAGAGAATATCAAAACGTTGTTTTCCTCACTTTGGGGACTGGCGTGGGCTCTGGGCTTTACCTGAATGGCCGCATCTATTCCGGAAACGAAGGGAAAGGCGCCGAGCTTGGGCATATCTCGATCGATGCGGATGGCAGGCCATGTGCCTGCGGTAGAAAAGGATGTCTTGAAGCTTATGCTTCGGCTTCAGCTCTATGCCATGACGCTGCCATGGCGATGGTCGAGCACCCCGAATCGAAGATGTGGGACATCTGCAAATCCCCTCAGCGGATGACGGGAGCTGTTGTCTTCGAAGCAGAGAAGTTAGGGGATTTGGCGGCGAAGCAAGTCGTCGATAATTACATATCTTATTTAGGACAGGGCTGTTTGAATATCTGCAATGCTCTGCGCCCTGAGGCCATCATCCTTGGCGGAGGGGTCTCTAGACAAGGGGAGAACCTGAGCTCTCGCGTTCAAAAGTACTTGGCGATGAACGGCTATGGGCTTATCAAAGAAAGAGCGCCCAAAACCAGCGTTTTGATATCTTCCTTGGGGAGCGAAGCAGGGATTTACGGCGCTGCAGCGCTTTGCTTTGAGCGACTTAAAACCAAAGCTTAAGGAATTATCGTCAGCACGTATTCGCCTTTGCCTTCTAGATTGCCTTCTTTTCCCGCGGGGATGAAAAAAGTATCGCCTTGTTTGAAAGGTTCGTTGTTGAAGGTTCCTTCCCCTGAAAGGAAGGTGATTGAGGCGAAACTATCTTTTGGGGCGGCTATCTTCCCGTTGTTTACTTTTCCTAAGATAGAACGGAAATAGGCACATTCTCCCATGATCGGGGCTTTGAAATAGATGGGCTCATAAGGCTTGAAGGAAACCACCTTCATGGCTTTGTCGATGTGCAGTTCCCTAGGCTTCCCGTCTTTGCCTAGACGGCCATAATCATATAAGCGATAGGTCAGGTTGCTGTTTTGCTGAATCTCGGCCAGAGTGACTCCCGCCCCGATTGCGTGCACCGTCCCTGAGGGAATGAAGTAATTTTCGCCGGGTTTCACGGGGATGAATTGGAGGAGGTCGGTTAAAGTGTTGTCTTTAATTTTGGCTCGCACTTCCTCTTCGTTGGTTTCGCGTTTGAAGCCTAGATAGAGCCCTGCGCCAGGCTTGGCGGCGATGATGTGCCACATCTCCGTTTTGCCGAAGGAGTTCTCGTTTTTGAGGGCGTATTCATCGCTTGGATGGACCTGAATCGAGAGGTTTGATTCAGAATCGATGAGTTTGATCAGGACTGGAAAATAAGGAAAATGTTGGACTTTTGCGCCCAAATCCTCTTTCGTAGCCACGTCTTTTAAAGCTCTTCCGTCTGAAAGGAGCGTGGGTCCGTCATCACGGAAAGAAAGCTCCCAGGCTTCCGCTATATTCGCCTCGTTGCTTTGCTTACCCCATTTTTTGAGGGTCGTCCCTCCCCAAATGAGATTCTTTGTCGCGGGTATTGTTTTGCTGATTTCCATAACGCGCTAGATTCTAGCACATGAGGGAGCTCTCACTCATCATAAGGGCGGTCGAAGTGCACGATGAATGAATATTTGGGCTCGTCCTTGAAAGCCTCTTTTAAATAGGAGAGGATTCCCGCCTCGGTCAATTTCTTTTTGTCAAAAGGAATCACGCAGTCGAAGAGGACGTTCGTATGGGTGTCGCCTTTCACGATGCGAAGGTCGTGGATGCTGAGGCTCTCGTCCAACGAGGAAAGGACGTTCGCTATCCTCTGCTTTAATTCATCGGTCTCTTTGTCCCCAACTTGAATGGGATCGAGGTGGATGGTGATCTCGCAGCCGAATTTCTCCCTTATGTCTTCCTCGATGTTGTCGATGACGTCATGGATTTTCGCCAGCTCATTCTTCGCATCCACCTCAGCGTGGAGGGAAACGAAATACTTGGTCGGCCCGTAGGCGTGGCAAAGCACGTCATGCACCCCGAGGATCTCTGGGTAAGTCCGGACTTCTTTGACGATTTTCGATTCGAATTCCTTGCTCGCCGGCTGACCGATCAAAGGATCGCTGGATTCCTTTATCATCTTGATCCCTGAATAGATGATGAACAAAGCGATCGCGATGCCTGCGTAAGGATCTAGGAAACTCCATTTGAGGAAATAGGAGAGTAGGGCGCAGATAAGGATGATGGTGGTGGCGATGGCGTCGGTCAACGAATCTAGAGCGGTGGCTTTCAACGCGACGGAAGAGATTGCCTTTCCCAAAGAACGGTTCACATAGGATTGGAAAAGCTTAAGCAGAATCGCAACCCCGAGGATGATTAAGGAATAGACGTCGTAATCCGCGGAAGAGCCGTTGAAGATCTCCTTAAGCGAGGAAAGGCCAAGCTCCAACGCCGCCGCGATGATGAGCATGGAGACGATGAGCGCGGCGATGTATTCCACCCTCTCATGTCCATAAGGATGTTCTTTGTCGGCGGGCTTCGAAGCCAAAGAAAAGCCGATCAGCGTGACGGCGCTTGAAGCGATGTCGCCCGCGTTGTTGATTACGTCTCCAATCAAAGCCATGGAGAAGACCCAATTCGATTTGGCGGCGAGCAGCAACGCCGCCGAAAGTTTGAGACCTACTAGAATGGCGTTGGTGATGATTCCGAAAACGGCGGCCAGTTTGCCGTGTTTTATGCGCACGTCTTCTTTGTCGACCTGCTCGTAATCCTTGATGAATAGCTTCCGCAAGAGTTTCACCATGCCCATTACTATAGGATTGGAGAAACGAGTTAGGAAAGGCAAACAAAATATAATCTAGTTTTTAAAACGAGTTCCCTTGACAATGAAAACTAGTACATTAAACTAGATGCCGTTGGGAATCGTTATGTCAGTTGATCGCATTGCATTGCCAGAATACACGAGGAAACAGGAGTGGTGGAACTCCATCTCGCATCTTTGTGGCGTCGTGTTTGCTTTGATCGCCGGGCCTTTTCTAGTCGTCAAAGCAGTCAATACGAACAACGCTTTGTTCATTTCTGCCTGCGTGATATATCTAGTCTCCTTGATTGTCCTATATTCAGGAAGCGCCTTATACCATGGCTTGCTCCCCTGCCCTTTCAAAAGAGTGATGCGGGTGCTTGACCACGATAACGTCTTCCTTCTCATCATGGGTTCCTACACCCCATATACATGGATCGGCCTCTATGAAACCAAAGACGGTTTCCCTTGGTGTTGGGTCATCTTCGGCCTCGTTTGGTCTTTATGCATCCTAGGCATCGTCTTCAATTCCATTGACCTCAAGAAATACTCGAAGGTCTGCATGGTTATCTACGTCGGCATGGGGTCGGCGATCCTCGCGGCTTTCTACCCTCTCTATTTTTCCATCGGCCTAGCCGGCATTTTGACCCTCCTTGGATCAGGCGTTTTCTACTGGGTCGGCGCGACTTTGTATGTGCTTGGAGGGAAAAAGAGCTTCTGGTATCACACGGTCTTCCATTTCTTCGTTTTGGCCGCGACGACGTTGATGTTCTTTTCCATCTACTTCTTTGTCCTTTGAGGAGGAAATGGGATAAACTTCCCTTATGGGAAAAAGCAAGAAACCGACGCTTCTAATAATTGCCGCCATGTCGGTGCTTTCTTTGTCTTCCTGTACCATTTATTCCTTCTTCCCTGGTTCTTCTTCCTCCTCTTCTTCAACCATTACGTCCGAATCGACTTCCGATTTCGCGAAAGAGATCGTTTCCGAGGGCGTTTATAAGTCCACGGATTTCCTGAAGACGAGCGCGAGGCAAGTCTCCGCCCAACGCGGGATGGACCTCGTCCCTTCGACGGGGAACGTGAAAATCCTCGTTTTGCCGATCGAATTCACGGATAGCCCTTTCTCAGAAAGCACTTTGGGCAATATTGAAAAGGCCTTGAACGGAACGGACAACGACTATTGGGAATCCACGGCCTCGTTCTACGAAAAATCCTCTTACGGGAAGCTGCATTTGAATTTTCATGTGGCGGATACCTATAAGACCGGAATTACCTCGAGCGAAGCCGCGAAGCGAAATTATGAATACAGCCAGAACGGGAACGACGAGAAAACAAGCGGCCAGGCTTTCGTGAATGAGGCGGTGTCTGCCTATAAAGACGCAGACTTTCCTTTGGCGGATTTCGATTCAGACGATAACGGCATCATCGACGGGATCGTCGCTATTTACTCATGCCCGAATTACAGGAAAAAAACTTGTTCCTTCGATTATGGCGGCAAAACGCGCAAGGACGACAGCCTTTTCTGGGCGTACACCTATTGGTGCGTGAATGACCCCGATCTCTCTTCTCCCGAGGCCAACACCTATATTTGGATCTCTTACGATTTCTTTGTCGAAGGCGGGGACGCCGACGCCCATACCTTGATTCATGAGTTCGGCCACACGATGGGGCTTGATGATTATTACAGCGGCGAAGTAGATTTCCAGCCCGCCGGGGGCATCGATATGATGGATTTGAACATCGCTGATCACGACGCCTATTCCAAATGCGTCCTTGGGTGGACTTCCCCTTATATCGTTGATGGGGACGAGGTGAGCCTGACGATCCGCCCGTCGCAATCTTCCGGCGACTGCGTCCTCATTCCTACTTCCGCTTTCAATGGAACCGTATGGGACGAGTACATCTTACTTGAGTTTTATACCCCGGATGGTTTGAACGAGCTTGATGCCAAAACGGCCTACTGCAACGAATATCCTCGCGGGTATTCCGAGCCTGGCATCAAAATCTATCACATAGACTCCCGCCTCATCTCCTGCTACAGTTTCGGGAGCAGATATACGTCGACCCCCTATGTAAGCGACCCCAATTCGATCGACTTGGATTCCGGCAACGTCTTCTATTTCGTCGGGGCCACTAACTGCAGCAAGGAATTCAATTCCTCCCTCGTCCTTTCCTCGAACCGCTCCTATTCCGAGGACTTCTCCCTTTTGCATCTGATTGAAGCAACCGGCAAAAACACCTTCAAATACGGCGATGTGGGGACGAATGCGACTTTGTTCAAAGAGGGCTCCTCCTTCTCTTTGGGCAAGTTCGGTTCCTCTTTCTTCCCTTACAAGACCATGATGAACAACGGCCGCTCTTTTCCCTATACTATTGAAGTCACCTCGCTTTCCAGTGAAAGCGCGACCCTCAGTTTCACCAAAAACGCCTAAGCGATACGATTATGTCTAAGAAAAGCGATTCATCCGTACTTCTTGAGAATAGAAAAGCCCATTTCCTCTATTTCCTCTCCAATTTTCTGACTGCCGGAATCGTCCTCACCGGGACGGAGATCAAATCCCTTCGCGCGAGGAACGCTTCTTTAGCCGACAGCTATGTCTTCATCCGTGGGGACGAGGTCTTCTTAGCCAATATGCACATCGCCCCTTATAAAGACGGAACCTACAACAACGTCGATCATCTGAGGGACCGCAAATTGCTGCTGACGAAACACGAGATCAAGAAACTCAAAAGCCATCTGACGGGGAAGTCGATGACCTGCGTTCCTACGAAGGTCTTTTTGTCGCATGGCTATGCGAAGGTCGAGATTGCTCTCGCCGTCGGTAAGCAAGCCCACGATAAGCGCGATGCGATTAAGGAAAGAGACGTCAAACGCAGCATTGGGAAAGCGATGAGGGAGGGGGCGAAAGCCCAAGGTGACTGAAATGGATAAGGATATCGAGCGGTTCTTCGCTGAGGCCCCTTTCCGTTTCGACAATTCGGATTGGCTCTCTTTCTGCGGGAAAACGAAGATCAAAGTTTCTTCTCCTCTGATACACATTGCAGGAAGCAACGGCAAGAGCTCAGTTTGCCGTATATTGGAGAGCATCTATTTAGCAGCCGGATATAAAGTCGCTGCGCTTTACGACTTGAATCTTTTGTCTCTTGGTGAAGGCATTAGATGGAATGGCAAATCCATCGAAATAAGTGACTTTTGCAGGCTTTTCAAAGAAAATCAGAAGCTTTTTGCAAAGTTTTCGCTCTCAGATTATGAGATGCGAGTCGCCATCGCTTATCGCTATTTTGAGGAGGTAAAGCCTGATATTGTTATCGTCGAATCCGCCTTCGGCGGGGCCTACGACGCCACGAACATCGACGAGTTGAAAACCGTTCTTTGTGTTGTCACTTCAAGTGGCCTCACCCATACGAATCTTTTGGGGACGACCACTTCTGAAATCGCCTTGAATCACGTGGGCATCCTCAAGGAAGAATGCCCTTTGCTTATAGGCAAATTGGATGAGAATTCCACGGATGCTTTAAGGGACTTCGCCAAGAAGTTTGGTTCGAAACTTTCCGTTGTCGATGATTTTCATCGCGCCCATCTCGTCGGTTCTAATTACCATTTTGATTTCGCCCCTTTCTCAGATCTTGCGCTTTCCACCTGCGCGCTGACCTACATCAATGACGCCGCGATCGCTCTTGATGGCATCCGTCTTCTTGAACCTTCTTTCCCCGTTGAAGAAAAGGCCATTCGCGAAGGCCTTTTGGATTTCTCTTTGCCTGCGCGGAGCGAGGCTATCGGCAACATCATCTTGGATTGCGCGAACAACCCAGAGGCCATCAAAGCCTTCCTGCAAGGAGCGAGCGCCCTTTGCAAAGGGAAGCCCCTCCATGTTCTTTTCGCCTCAAAACGGAACACGAACATCGCCTCGATGCTTGCGATATTGGGCAATGTCTCCGCTTCTATCAATCTGACGACTTTCCCTTCGCCTTATGCGCGTAATGAGGAGGATTATTTTCTCTACATCTCTGACTATCCTTATGTGGACGATCCTCTTCTGGGCTTGAAGGGCCTTAAGGAGAAATTTCCAGGTGACGCTATCCTTTTGATTGGCGACGGCGAATTCGCGATGAAGATGCGCGAGGAGCTTTTATGAAGAAGAAAGAAGTTGAGCCCGAAATCGATGAATCCCTTTTGACCGCAGAGCAACGCGAAGAGCTGCATCGGAAAAGGAACTACAAACCTTGGATTATCTTTTTCTCCGTTTTGGTCGGTCTGATGGCCATCTGTCTAACGGTGATTCTGATATGTCGAAACGCCTGAAGGAGGGTAAACTTGAATTATGGAATCCAAATATTGGCGTAATCACGTCGTCTATCAAATCTATTGCCGCTCTTTCTGCGACAGCAACGGCGACGGCATCGGGGACATCCCCGGCATCATTTCGAAACTCGATTACTTAGCTTCATTGGGAGTGGGCATTTTGTGGCTCAACCCGATTTATCCTTCGCCTCAATTCGACATGGGCTACGACGTGGCGGATTATTACGCCATCAATCCCGAGTATGGGACGATGGAGGATTTCGATCTCCTATTGGCTGAGGCGAAGAAGAGAGGGATGCGCATCGTGATGGACCTCGTGGTCAATCACACTTCCAATGAGCACGAATGGTTCAAGCAAAGCAGAGACCCCTCTTCCCCATATCACGACTTTTATATATGGCGTGATGGCAAGAAAAAAGACCGCAAAACCCCGCCGAATAACTGGACAAGCCAGTTTTCCGGGCCTGCTTGGACATACGATGAAAAGGCTGGCCAATGGTATCTTCACCTCTATGCGAAAGAGCAGCCTGACCTCAATTGGCACAACCCCAGAGTCCTTGAAGAAGTTGAAAAGATCCTCAAGTTCTGGCTCGACAAGGGGGTCTATGGCTTCCGCTGCGACGTGATCAACCAGATCTGGAAAGATTCTTTGAAGGACGGCAAAGGATTCGCTTTCAATGGCAGGGGGATGGAACACTACCTCATGAAGGAAGGGAACCACAAAATCCTCAAAGCTTTCTATAACGATGTTTTCTCCCATTATGACGCCGTCGTGATTGGGGAGACGTTCAAGGTCGATAAGGCGAACGGCGTGAAGTTCCTCACGAACCATGAACTTGATATGTTCTTCGAGTTCGATCGGACGAACGTTGATAGGCGCGCCGTGCCCGTCTTCACCAAGAAGTTCAAAGCGAAGAACCTCAGGAAAATCCTCTACTCTTGGCAAGAGAGCGTCGAATGGAACGCGAATTACTTCGAGAACCACGATCAGCTTCGATCCTTGCCTCGCTTCGGCGACCCCAAGAACCACTTCTATGAATCCGGTTCCGCGCTTGCCTGTTTGAATTTCTGCCTCCGCGGCACCCCGTTTGTCTATCAGGGGCAGGAAATTGGCATGCTCAATCTCCCTAAGCGCGATCCTTCTTTGAGCCAAGACGTGACCGTGAGGACGGTCGAAGGGGTCATGAGAAAACTTTGCATCCCATCCTGGCTGAGGAAAAAGCTTCTATTCAACATCGACCGCGACAATGCGCGCTCGCCGATGCAGTGGGATTCCTCTGTATCTGCGGGCTTCTCCAGCAACGAGAAGACCTGGGTTCCCGTGAATCCGAACTACAAAGAGATCAACGTCGAGAAGGAGTCCAAAGACAAAGCCTCGCTTCTTTCTTACTACAAGAAACTGATCGCCCTGCACAATCAAAGCGACATCCTTTGCTTCGGCAATTTCCATCCTTATCCGACTAAAGGGGATCTCTTCGTCTTCACGAGGACTTTGAAAGCCAGATCGATCCTTGTTTTGATCAATCTTGGCAAGAAAAAAGCCGCAGTTCCCGCTCCTTTCCGCCAAGTGAACGGCTCCGTTGCCCTTGGGAACTATCTTGATGCCAAAGCGTCGAACACTTCGCTCAGGCCCTATGAAGCCCTCATTATCGAACTCGATTGATTAGGAAATAAACTCGCGCGCGTGTACAATGGAAGCCGCCTTTTAGGGGGTGCTTTTATGGATAAAGAGAAACATCGCGAAGATTACCTGAACTGGGACGAATTTTTCATGGGCATCGCCATGATGGCGGCCAAACGTTCCAAAGACCCATCCTCGCAAGTTGGCGCTTGCTTGGTGGACGACAACCATAAAGTCATCTCCATTGGCTATAACGGTATGCCCGTCGGCGTCGACGACGAGACGATTCCTTGGGGGCATGGAGAAGGGCTCGATTCGAAATATCTTTATGTTTGCCACGCTGAATTCAATGCGGTTTTGAACGCGAAGGACGGCTCGGCTTTGAGAGGCTGCACTCTCTACGTGACCTTGTTCCCTTGCAACGAATGCGCGAAAGCCTTGATTCAGGTCGGTGTGAAGAAAGTCATCTACGCGGATGATAAATATCACGATCATCTTGAGGAAATCGCATCAAGACGCCTCCTCGATATGGCTGGCATCCCGTATGAGAGATATACGGGTAGGAAAGTTGAGATCGATGTTAAATAAGCACAAAGCCGTTTACCGCATCGTTGTGATCCTGCTTGCTTTTGCACTTATCGGTGCGGCGGTTTTCGTGCCGATCAGCTACAGCAAACCCATAAATTACGTTCTGCTTTGGGTCGCCCTCGGCGTTTACTGCGCCGCTTTGATCGCGACCATCGTCGTGACGGAAGTCATCTATGCCAAACGGAGAAAGAAAAAGGATGGAACCGATTCTCAGCGTTGAGCACCTTTGTTTTTCATACGACAAAAAGAACAACGTTCTCGATGAGGTTTCTTTTTCTATAGGCAAAGGGGAATATGCTTGCCTAGTCGGCCATAACGGATCAGGAAAATCAACCCTGGCCAAAATCCTCATGGGCCTTTTGCCTAATTTCGAGGGGAGCGTGCATCTGTTCTCACTTGAATTGAATCGGGAGAACCTCTATCAAATCAGAGCGAGGGAAGGAATCGTTTTCCAGAATCCCGACAACCAATTCGTCGGTTCCACCGTCGAAGACGACATCGCTTTCGGGCTTGAAAATAAGAACGTGAATCCCGCGGAGATAAAAGTAGCGGTTGAAACATTCGCCAAGGAAGTTGGCATGCTCGATTTCCTTACCCACGAGCCAGAGAAACTCTCCGGCGGGCAGAAGCAAAGGGTCGCGATCGCCGGCGTTTTGGCGATGGGGCCCGATCTTGTCATTCTTGACGAAGCGACCGCGATGCTCGACCCAAAAGGAAAGAAAGAAGTCGGGAGCATCATCAAGAGACTGCGGGAGGAAAGGCCCGACCTCACGGTTCTTTCTATCACCCATGACGTCGAAGAAGCTTATCTGAGCGACCATGTCCTCGTCCTTTCGGATGGAAAACTCGTCGCGGATGGCCTGCCCAAAGACGTCTTCTGCGATAAGGAATTGCTGCTTCGCGCAAAGCTGAAACAGCCCTTCTTGCTTGAAGCCAAGGAGGCCTTTGCTAAAAATGGGATTTCCGTTCCCGACTCGGTCACGAGCGTCGATGAACTGGGGGATTACCTATGGTGACCTTCCAGAACGTTTTCTACATTTACAATAAGAAATCCCCCCTTGAGCAGGAAGCCCTCCACGACGTGAGCTTGCAAATCAAAGACGGGTCTTTCACTGCATTGGTCGGGCGAACCGGCTCGGGGAAATCGACCCTCGTTCAGCATATCAACGCCTTGTTTCAGCCAAGCAGCGGATCGGTCAACGTCAACGGCTACGAGAACAAAGCCAAGGTGAAGCACAAAGGTAAAGAAATCCTCGAGCTACGCAAAAACGTTGGGCTCGTTTTCCAATTCCCCGAGAACCAATTATTTGAGGAAACCGTGGAAAAAGACGTGGCTTTTGCGCCAAAAAACTTCGGAATTGCGGAGAAAACAGCTTTGGAGCAAGCGCATGAAGCCTTGGAGATGGTGGGATTAGGAAGCGAGTTCTACACCCGTTCCCCATTCGATTTATCTGGCGGTGAAAAGCGGCGTGTCGCAATCGCCGGGGTTCTCGCCTTCAAGCCTTCGATTCTTGTCGTCGATGAACCTACGGCGGGACTTGATCCGCTTGGCAGCGCGGAGATGATGAACCTCTTCGAGAAGGTCCATGAGAGCGGGACCACGGTCATCTTGGTCACCCACGACATGAGCTTGGTGCTTTCCTATTGTGACAGCGTCATCGTGATGGAAGATGGGAGAGTCGCCGAAATCAGCACACCTCACGAACTTTTCTCCCAAGACTTAGACAAATATTCCTTGGAGGTACCGCCTTTCTATCGTTTGATCAGGCGCCTCAACGAAAAAGGCGCGGGAATTGACCCAAACGCTGTTCACACCTTGGATGAGCTTGCCGCCACTCTAGCCAAGAAGAAAGGGCTTCAAGGAAAATGAAGAGCCTCACATTAGGCAAGTACGTCCCTTATGATTCCTGGCTTCACCGTCTGGATCCGAGACTGAAGATTCTACTGACCATTCTTTTCATGGTCTTGGTCTTTTTGCCTTTGCCGACATGGTCAATGACTTTCTTGATGGGCGGGGTTCTTTTCTTAATTAATCTTTTTCTGCTTTTCGCCGCTCACACGAGCCTCGCCTCGATGTTCTCCTCCCTTAAGTCCATGTGGTTCATGGTGGTCTTCTTGCTCATCGTCTATGTTCTTGTCCCCCAGAACATCACCCCGACTTTGGGCATCGCCTGGAACGTGAATGGATGGGTGGTTTACTGGGATTCCTTCGCTCAGGCTGGGAAAATCATCCTCAGGCTCCTTCTTATGCTGGAACTTACAATGGTGCTCACGACTTCCACGAAACCCTTGGATCTCACCTTCGCCCTCGAATGGTACATGACCCCTTTGAAGATCATCCATTTCCCAGCGGCTGAAATCGCGATGATCATCTCGATCGCTTTGCGTTTCATCCCGACGCTTCTTGAGGATACGACCCGCGTCATGCGCGCTCAGGAAAGCCGCGGAGTTGATTTCTCCCATGGACGTCTATGGAAAAGGGTGAGGAGCCTCACCTCTCTCATCGTCCCCTTGTTCGCTTCCTCTTTCATGCGCAGCGAAGAGCTTGCTTACGCGATGGAGGCGAGGGGATATGACCCTCGCGCCAAACGCTCAAGATACCGCAAAACCAAGTGGCGGTGGAGCGATACGATTTGCCTAATTTTGGGGCTTCTTTTCGCCGCTGGATTCATCTATGTCGTCGCTGCCAAAATAGACTTCTTCGCCTTGCTGGGGGCCAAAGCGCTATGAGATATTTAGGCTATCTTCAGTACCGCGGGACTTCCTTCTATGGCTTTGAACGTCAGAAGGAAAAACGCTCCATACAAGGGACTTTGGAAGAGGTTTTAAGCCAGATTTGCGGGGAAATCATCAAAATCCATGGCGCGGGAAGGACGGACGCTGGAGTCCATGCTTTGTCTCAGTCATTCAGCTTCGACACCGTTTCGACTCTCCCCGCCGATAAGATAATCTATGCCGCCAATCGCCTCTTGCCCGAAGACATTTTGCTTCTTTCGCTGCGAGGCGTAGGCAAGCATTTCGACGCCCGCCATTCCCTCTCGGGCAAGACTTATGAATATCGTTTCTCCTATGGTCAAAAAGACCCTTTCCAGGTTGGGCTGCTAACCCAACTTCAAAGAGCTGATTTCGACGTCGACGCATTCAAGAAGTGCCTTTCTTGTTTCGAGGGCAAACACGATTTCTCAAATCTGACGACGAAGAAAGAAGACAAAGACTATTTCATTCGCACGATTGACTCTGTTTCTGTTAGCGTCGACGAGACGAGGAAAATCGGAAAGGTGGTCTTCGTGGGCGTCCATTTCATGACTTATCAAGTGCGTTTGATGATGGGGCTCGCCTTCCAATGCGCCTATCACAAGAAAGACCCTTCAGACGTTCCTTCCTTGATGGAGAAAAAGCCGAGGAAGATATTGTCTTACAAAGCACCCGCGGATGGGCTTTATCTTACGGAGGTAAGGTATGAAAACTTTGATTGACGCGAATTACCATTCCCATACCTTCCGCTGCGGCCACGCTTACGGAAGCGATGAAAACTATGTCTTGGAAGCGATGAGGCATGGCTTCAAGGCCATTGGCTTCTCCGACCACGTAATTCTCCCTGGCGCCACTCAACCCGGCATGAGAGGTGATCCATCCTTGCTTGAGGAGTACATCTCCTCCGTTTGCAGCTTAAAGAAAAAATACGCAGGACAAATAGAGGTCTATTTGGCTTTCGAATGCGAGTGGTACCACGAGGAGTATGCCTCTTATTACCGTGACTTGCTTTTAAAACGCGGCTTTGATTATCTGATCCTTGGTCAGCATTGCTTCCGCACGGGCGACCGCTTTGTCTATTACAGCCAAGTGGCGGACGACAAACAGGCGATCGACCTTTACGTTCGTGACGTCCTTTCCGCGATCGACAGCGGTCTTTTTGCCTATATCGCGCATCCCGATCATTTCTTGATTTGGTATGGGAAGTGGGACGAAACGGCTGAAAAGGCATCCTGGAAGATTTGCAGAGCCGCTAAGGAGAAGGGACTTCCTTTGGAGCTCAATATGGGCCCATCACGTTGGAAGGCAAAGACCTCGCTCGATGACCTTTCCATCGTTTGCTATCCCTATCCGAAGTTTTTCGAAATCGCCAAACAGGTTGGGAACGACATCGTCATTGGAGTCGATGCCCATGACCCTTCCGACTATGTGAAATCCGATTTCGAATGGATCATCGATTTCGCCCAAAGGCTCGGCCTTAAACCCCTTAAAAGAATCAAATTCCCGTCCATCAAATAATATTTGGTGTTTTTCGACGTTTAGGCGAGTGGTATATTTAACGCGCTCAACACAGGAGTCATTTTATGGGAAGACACTTTGAAGTACGCGCAGCTGCCATGGCTGCCACCGCCAAGGCGAAGTCCGCCGCTTACATGCGGGCTAGCAAAGAGATTTATGCCGCCGCCAAATCTGGCGACCCCAACCCCGAATCCAACCTTGCTTTGCGTTCCGCGATCGCCAAATATCGCCGCGACGTTCCTAAAGACGTCATCGAGCGCGCAATCGAGCGCGCCAAAGGCAGTGATGCCACCGCCTATATCCAAGGCCGTTACGAGTTCATGGGACCGGGCGGCAGCAACATCATCGTCGATACGCTCACCGACAACGTTAACCGCGCCCTCGTCACCGTGCGCACCATCGTCACTCGCAAGGGCGGCAAGATGGCTTCCGTTGCTTATAACTTCGAACTCCTCGGCGTCCTCAACTTCAAAGGGAAGACCGAAGAGGAAGTCGAAGAGAACCTCATCCTCAGCGACGTCGACGTCCGCAGCGTCAGCGTCGACGAAGACGGGGAAGTCGAAGCCCTCGTCGCTCCTAACGATCTGGAGAAAGCCCAGAACGCCCTCAAGGAGATCGGCGTCACCGATTATGATCGC
Source organism: Erysipelotrichaceae bacterium (assembly GCA_963588055.1). Classification (GTDB taxonomy): domain Bacteria; phylum Bacillota_I; class Bacilli_A; order RFN20; family CAG-826; genus Alloenteromonas. The sequence goes on from CAVAGB010000009.1 coordinate 53,523, forward strand.
GCCGAGACCACGATGTATCCGAACGAATGGGTCACCGTCGGGAACGACGAACTCGCCAAGCTCAAGGTTATGATGGATGAGCTCAACGAAGCCGAAGACGTCCAGAACGTCTATACCAACGTTGAGAATCTCTAATCATCATCGACAATCAAAAACGCCGCAAAAGCGGCGTTTTCTTTTGCAAAACCCCGATATTTCAGTATTCGAATGGTTTGAGGTCGACAACGCAATCCTGAGGATAGATATGCTTCTCCTGGTTGTCTAAATCAATCAATACATAGCGGTCGTTGCCCATGCCCATCTTCTTCATATAGGTGAGCTGGCGGAAGCCGTGGCGGCTAGTCATACGCTCAACTAGCGCGTGATTCTCTTCGTTCTTCATCGCGAAGACGATGTCGACGCAGGCTTGGTCAATCGCCAAGATGTCCAAGGACGCGAGAATGCCCACGTTGGGTGTGACGACCTTCTCCGCCTCAAGCCCAGCGCAATCGCAGTCGACCGACATATTGCGCATCACGTTGACGTAGGCGATGCTCTTTCCGAAATGCGCCAAGGTGGCGGCGCTGCTTTCGGTCATCCTCTCCATAAACTCTTCTTGGGCGATGCCCCATTGATTGGAGTCCCCTGGCCTCGTATGGATCATGGCCTTACCGATTTTGCCGTCTGCGCAGCCGATGCCGATGTTCTTGTTGCTGCCCCCAAAGCCTCCCATCGTATGGCCTTTGAAGTGGGTGAGGACGAGCATCGAGTCGTAGTTCATGATGTGCGAACCCATCGACATCGTGGAGAACCATTTTCCTTCGGGAACGGGAAGGTTGATCGTCCCTTCTTCGTCCATGATGTCCACCGGGCAGAAATCCCAGCCATTGACCTTCAAGGTCTCGCGGTGCTTCTCCGTGGTGTCACGGTCCCCTTCGTAATAGGTGTTCGTTTCCACGATGGTTGGGTTGCTTATCTCCGCCTTGAAGAATTCCTTCACCCATTCGTGGGGGATGATGTTCGGCCCGTTTTTCTCTCCGGTGTGGAGTTTGACGGCGATTTTGCCGTTTAGGGAGGCTTTGATCTTCTCGTAGACTTTTTTCAGCCCGTTCGTGGAGAGGTCGCGAGTGAAGTAGACGATGGATTCGTTTCCTTTCCTCTCATCATAAGGGACGTTGATGTCGCCAGGAGTCAGTATGTCGTTCATGGATATTTACCTCGAGGGTATTCTAATTGTCTTTTCCTTTTGGATAAAGGCGCGTTCCAAAGGAAAGGACGGTTTTCAGCTCATTCTCCGTCGCCTTTCTGAAATCGAGGAGTTTGACCGCCTTCCCTAGGCGTATTTCTATCTCGTTCTCCAAGGCTACTTGGTCGAAGCTGGACAAGGAGAATTCTCCTAGCAAGGTAATGGTCTCGCCGTTCAATAGATACAGGAAGGAGATTCCGATCGATCGGAAATAAGGGATGACGATATGCTCGATCTCGCGGGAAGAGAGCCTTTTGCTGCTTGGGGAAAGCGCGGAGTATTCCTCAAGTCTGGCGATGCAATAAAGAAGGGTGCTCGATGTCTTTTTCTTGTTCTTCCCTTCTTCGAGATTCTGATAGCCTTTCCGGGAGAGGCCGCATAGTTCCGCCGCCTGGATTTGAGTTAGTTTCCTGCTCTTTCTCAACTGCTTGAGATTCATAGAACAAATTGTACGCATTCAAAAAGGAAAAAATCCATAGAAAAGCGCATTTTATCAAATAAAAAAGCGTAGTTTTCTATCTGAAAAAACAAAAATAAAAATCGATGCTGCGCATTGTTTTCCGTTTTTTGCAATTTTCTTGTTGTTCTTAATTTATCCAACTAGGATAATACCCCCGGCTCCGAAAGGGGCAAAAGTTACATTAGGAGAGAAAAGCAATGCAACGTCAAACCACGTTGGCCACGACCGCTTCTGCCAATGCTGCCAAGAATTGGTACATCGTCGACGCCACGGACATCCCTCTTGGTCGCTTGGCTTCCAAGATCGCTGTCATCTTGATGGGCAAGAACAAGCCCACCTACACCCCCAACATCGATACCGGTGATTACGTCATCGTTATCAACGCCTCCAAGGTCAAAATGACCGGCAAAAACGGTGGCGAGCACAAGAAGAACTACTACAACGTCTCCGAGTACAACGGCGGCCTTCGCACCCGCAGCGCCGGCGTCATGCTCCGCGAATTCCCCGTCGAACTCATCGAACGCGCCGTCTGGGGCATGCTTCCGAAAGGACGCCTCGGCCGTCAGATCGCCAAGAAGCTCTTCGTTTACGAAGGCGCCGAACACAAACAGCAAGGTCAGCAACCCAAGGTGCTCGACCTTAGCAAGTAAGGAGAAAGAACATGGCTGAAAAAACCAAATACTACGGAACTGGCCGTCGTAAAAGCTCTGTCGCCCGCGTCTATCTGACCGCCGGCAAAGGCAACATCACCATCAATGGCAAGGACGTCAAGGATTATCTTCCTTTCCCGACTTTGATCCTCGACCTCAAGCAGCCCTTGGCTTTGCTTGGCGCCGAAGACAAGTACGACGTCATCGCCTTCGCCAAAGGCGGCGGATTCACCGGCCAAGCCGAGGCGATCCGCTTGGGCCTCGCCCGCGCGCTTCTTGAAGCCGGCGAAGACCGCAAGACCCTCAAGGTCGCTGGCATGCTCACCCGCAACGCCCGCTGCAAAGAGCGTAAGAAATACGGTCTCAAAGCCGCTCGCCGCGCTCCGCAGTTCTCCAAACGTTAATCGTTTGTCAAGACGCCAAAGCCCGGGGAAACCTGGGCTTTTTTTGTTGGGAAAGCGCGCAAAACACCCGTCATCATCGTTGTTTTTCACTTTTATAAATTGTGCTTGCTTAGCCTCTTGAAGAGGTTTATATTATTCAAGCGCGAAAGCGTGATTGGGCCTTTAGCTCAGCTGGTTAGAGCGTGCGCTTGATAAGCGCAAGGTCGATGGTTCAAACCCATTAAGGCCCACCAAGCGAAACTTGCCTCCTGAAAAGGAGGTTTTTTCTTTCCTAAAAGCCACTCGGATTTCATAATAGGCGCGATGGAAAAGGACATTCTGGCGTTGGATTTAGGTAAAGGATCCTTGGGTATGGCCATCTCGCACAGCGGGATGTTCATCACCCCTTTGAAGAACCTCCGCTTCAGGGCAGGAGAGTATCAAGAGGCGATCAAGCTTATGAAACAGGAGCTTGAAGGAGAAAAGGTTGAACATATAGCGATCGGCTGGCCCACCTTCCCATCCGGAGACCCTTGCGAGATGACCCCCATCGTCGAGGACTTCATCCACCTGATCGAACCAATGTTCCCCGGTGTGAGCATCGTTCGGGTCGATGAGCGGAATTCGACGGTGGAAGCCGCTGCCATCCTCCATCAAAACGGCGAGAAGTCGAAGAAGCAGAAAAGCCATATCGACTCGACCGCCGCAGTCGTCATCTTGAATCGTTATCTAAGGAGCATCGGCCAAGCCGATTGATGCATATGGAATATTTACCGAAAGTAGTCGCCTCCCTCGCCAATTCGCACTCGCAGTTCCACGTTGTCGCGAATCTGGAAAAGGAGCTGAAAGAGAAAGGCTTCACTGAACTTAAAGAGTGCGAGAGCTGGAAGCTGAAGGGCGGATCATCCTACTATGTGAAAAGGAACGATTCCTCGATCATCGCCTTTCGCTTGAGCGAGAAGACGGATTGCCTTTCTTTCCACATCAGCGCCTGCCATAGCGATTCGCCCACTTTCAAAGTGAAGCCTAACCCCATCACCCTCTCGGGCGATTTGATGATGCTTCAGACTGAGCCCTATGGAGGGGCGATATACCGCTCCTGGATGGACCGTCCTCTATCCATCGCGGGCAGGATTTTGTTCGCGGACGAGACGGGCATCCATAGCAAGCTTCTGGATATTGACGAGAATCTCCTCGACATACCTTCTCTTTGCATCCATCTTGGGCACGAGGTCAACAGCGATGGCGCGCTCAATCCGGCGAAAGATCTCATCCCTATTTTCGGAACCGCGGAAGAGGGCTTCGACTTTGAACGTTACCTTTCCGAGAAAGCCGGGCTTAAGGAGAACGAGAGCCTCGTCTCTTATGACTTGTTCCTCTATGTGAGGGAAGAGCCGAAGTTCGTCGGCTGCCATCATGAGTTCCTCCTCGCCCCCAGGGAAGACGATCTCTCCAGTGTCTACGCTTCCTTCTATGGTTTCCTAGACAGCAAAGGTAGCCCCTCCTCTCCTATGTTCTGCTGCTTCGACAACGAGGAAGTCGGCTCCTTGACAAGGCAAGGGGCGCGTTCTACTTTCCTGAAAGACGTCCTTTCGCGCCTCGCCTCCGCTTTTGACCAAAGCAAAGAGGAGATCGCCTCGCGTTCCTTCATGCTTTCCATCGATAACGGCCATGCGATCCATCCTAATTACAAAGACAAGATGGGCGAGGGGGTCAAGGTCAACCTGAACGATGGGATCGTCGTCAAATACAATGCGAACCAATCCTACACGACCGATGGGCTTTCTTCCTCCCTGATTCACGCCTTGGCAGTGGGCGCAAAGGTCAAGGTACAGGAATACACGAACCGCGCCGATCTTAGGGGAGGGAGCACTTTAGGCAATCTCTCCAACGGCGAGATTTCTTTCCTTTCCGCCGACATCGGCTTGCCCCAGCTCGCCATGCATTCTAGCAATGAGCTATTGGGGGCACTCGACGTCGAGGATATGGGCCTATTCTGCAAAGCTTACTTTTTTTCAGGATTTGTTGTGATGGGCTCTGATATCTGCTTTAAGTAAAAAAAGGCTGTTTTGCGGGGATTTTCCTGCAAAAGCCCGCTATTTTCTTGGCTTGCACCTTTTTCAATGTATAAGGGAAACCATAGAAAAACTCGTTTCTCCGTTCTTGAAGTAGGAGGGAGAAACGATGATAATAGCAAAGCCTTCAAGGCAAGCGGGTGTTTGGCTCAGCGGGAGAGCGCTTCCTTCACACGGAAGAGGTCACTGGTTCGATCCCAGTAACACCCACCAAAAGAATCCATGGCGCCTTCGGGCGCCTTTCTTGTTGCCGCCCTTCTTTCTCTCGTCAGTTTAACGTAGTAAAATCACCGCGTTGCCGCCTTGGCTCAATGGTAGAGCAACTGATTTGTAATCAGTAGGTTGCTGGTTCGATCCCGGCAGGCGGCACCAAACTAGTTCTATATCCTTTATATATAAGACGTCCTCAATGGGCGTTTTTCAATGAGCGGTTTGGAACCGCTTTCATCTGCCCAATCATTTGACGGTCCCCAAAAACGGCATATATTACGCCTCCCCCTGAGATAGGGGGCAAAAAGCACGAAAGGAGGCAGGCAGTAGTATGAAAGAGTTTTTGAGAAAAGCCTTCCCGAACAGCAGACGCACGCACGCCAAGAAGAAAGCTTCTTGGCAAAGAGGTTTCTTCGATTCGCTGGCAGAGGGCTATGAGCTCAATCTGCTTGATCTGGTCACTTCAGGCGATCAGTTCTAAGGGAATGAGGGGTGTTTCGCCCCTCTTTTTCTTTAGGGGAAGCCCTCTGCTTAAACTCATGTATTTCCCCTCTACCAACCTTGGAAAATAGTCCTATAGTTAGCCGTGCCAAATACGAGTCTTTGGAGAATGGAGAAGCACCCGTGGCAAGAAAAATCCTCGAACTCAAAAACGTCTCTAAGTCCTATGGAGACAAAGTGATCCTCGATCACTTCAACCTCTCGATCAACGAAGACGAATTCGTCACCTTCTTAGGCCCAAGCGGCTGCGGGAAGACGACGACCTTGCGCATCATTGGAGGCTTTGAGACGATGCAGGAGGGGACTTTGCTTCTCGATGGGCAAGCCATTGAGAATCTGCCCTCTCACAAGCGCCCCATTAACACGGTTTTCCAGAAGTACGCGCTTTTCCCCCATTTGAACGTCTACGACAACATCGCTTTCGGCCTCAGGAACAACATCTATTCCAACGTCTATGACATCGGCATGATGAACATGATGGAGGAAAACGGCTTCGACGAAGAGGAGATCGACCTTCTTGCTAAGAAGACCTCCATGATCGAAAAGCCAAAGGACGTGAAGGCGTTTTTGATCGATTACTGCGACAAGCGTTCCCCTTCTTTCTTGCTGGAGAAAGCCCTCAAAGCGAAGGGGAAGCGTTTCTCCAGCCCTCAGGATTTTTCGCGCGAGATTGAAGATTTGTTGGCTTCCTTCAAATTGGATATCCCGTTTTCTTTTGACCCGTCTCTTTCCTATAGGAAGAACATCGACGAATTGCTGAAGCTAGCCAAAGAGAAAGACGTCTATGCGAAGATGAAGGAAAGGCTATCCTCCCATAAATTCAAGGAAGAGGTCATTCGCGGCGAAGTCCTCAAAGCCTTGAAGCTCGTGAATCTGGAAGGGTATGAGGAAAGGGATGTCTCTTCCCTCTCTGGCGGGCAGATGCAGCGCATCGCCATCGCGCGCGCCATCGTTAACAAGCCCCGCATCCTTTTGCTTGATGAGCCTTTGTCCGCTTTGGACCAAAAACTCCGCAAATCCATGAGATTAGAGCTCAAAGAACTACAGCAGAAGCTTGGTATTACCTTCATTTTCGTCACCCATGACCAAGAGGAGGCGATGGTCATGAGCGACACGATCGTCGTCATGAACGATGGGGAAATACAGCAGATGGGCCGTCCAGAAGACATCTACAACGCCCCCGTGAATCGCTTCGTCGCTTCCTTTATAGGCGAGGCCAACATCCTGCGCGGGGTCTATAGCGCCCCCGGACGCTTCTCGGCCTTTGGGAAGACGTTCAAAGTCACTTCTAAGGACTTCAAACCCCAAGAGAAGATCTACGTCATCGTCGAGAAGGACGCCTTCGATATCGGCTCCCCGGATTTGTCCCGCATCAAAGGCAAGGTAACGAATGTGAAATTTGCCTCCAACAAATACTTCCTCACCGTTGACGTGAATGGGACGAAGATCTCCGTTGAAAGCGAGGATCGCTTCGCCGTTGGGGATGAAATCGGCTTAAGCATCGCTCCCGCCAACATTTATTGCGAGCCCCATTCCTCCAATAAAAGCGAACTGCTCGCTAACTATGAGGGCGCCAATATCGTCGAAGGGGAATACCTTGGCAATCAGAAGGTGCTTTTCCTCGGCGCCACCTTCAAAACCTATCTTACGACCTTCGTCCCTGGCGAAGTCGTCGACGCGGTCATCCGCCCCGAGGACTTCGATCTTGAATTCGACCATCCCGAGAGCGCTTTGCTCCAAGGCGAAGTCATCAAGACCGCCTTCTCCGGCGTCCATTTCTCCTTATGGATCAACGTAAACGGCACCACCCTCCTCGTGCAGGATTACCAAAACTGCGAGATCGGCGACACGGTTGGATTAAAAGTCGACTTCTATGAGATTCATCTGATGAAAGTGGAGGATGAGGCTCAGCCTTTGGAAATCCGCCAGATCAGGGACAATGCCAGGCGCCTCGCGGAAGAGGCGAAGAAAGAGCATGCGGCGCTTTAGTTCCTTTTCCATCCCTTATTTCCTTTGGCTTGGGCTATTTGCCGTTTTGCCTCTTTTCCTGATGGTGGTTCTTTCATTCCTGAACACGAACGGGATGAACCTTGCCGGGGCCACGTTTTCCCTTGATTCCTTTGCCCGTTTGGCAGATCCAGCCATCTTGAAGGCGCTGGTGAATTCTCTTTACGTCGCCATGATGACCGTGCTTCTATGCATCCTCATCGGCTATCCAACGGCCTATTTCCTTTCTTTCGGCCCGTTTAAGCAGAAGAAGCTCCTTTTGCTGCTGCTCATCTTGCCTATGTGGTCGAATTCGATGCTGCGCATCGTCTCCTGGCTGCGCCTTTTCTCCGTGCCTTGGCTCGTTCCTTTGCACGCTTTGGGAAGCTATTGGGCGGTCATCCTCGTTTCGGTGGCCACTTACCTTCCCTTCATGGTCTTTCCGATCTACACGGTTCTGGAGAAGATGGATCGCTCGCTCATCGAAGCGAGCAGGGACCTTGGCCTGCCGGCGCCTAAAACCTTCTTCAAAATCACTTTGCCTTTGTCTATGAAAGGGGTCTATTCAGGGATCATCATGGTCTTCTTGCCGGCGGCGACGGGGTTCGCGATCAGCGAGGCCATTGGCGAAGGCAAGATACGCATGTTCGGCAACCTGCTCGAAGGGGTATTCAAGCAGAACAACTACAACTTCGGCTCGTTGCTCTCTTTGCTCGTTTCAATCCTCCTGATTGCCCTCATGGCTTTTTTCGACAGGCTGCAGGATGGGAAGAAAAAAGGGGAGAAGAAGCATGCTTGAGAAAGCGACTTGGAAACAGAAACTCTTCAATGCCTTCCAATGGGTTTTCGTCTTGCTCGTCTATTCTTTCACCTACATCCCTTTGGCCATCATCGTCTACCAATCCTTCAACTCCGCGGCCAATTCGATCGTGCCGTTGCAGTGGGGCGGTTTCACATTGGACAATTTCGCCGCTTTGTTCACAAACAAGTCCTTGTACACCTCGATCCTCGATTCCTTACTCGTCTCCTTCTGGGCCACGGCCATCTCGACCGTCTTTGGGGTGTTCACTTGCTTTGGGATCATCTCACTGAAGAAAAAACTCCGCAAAACCATGGATTTTCTCAACGAGATCCCGATGCTTTCCTCCGAGATCGTCACTGGCATCTCCTTGATGGTCGTCTTCTCTTTGGTGAAGCCCCTCTTCCCACGGATCTTCGGCTTCCCCACGATGCTCATCGCCCACGTCTTCTTCACCTTGCCTTACGTCATCATGATGGTCTTGCCTAAGCTTGAGCAGACCGATGATTCTTTGTATGAAGCCGCCCGCGACCTTGGCTGCCCTCCCATGAAGGCCCTACTCAAAGTCGTCGTTCCATCCTTGTCCACCGCCATATTGATGGGGGCTCTCGTTGCCTTCACCCTTTCGGTGGACGATTTCGTCATCTCCTTCTACACCCAAGGCAACGGCTTCTCCAATTTCTCCAACTACGTCTATTCCTCCTATACGAAGAAGAACTTCTCCGCGGGGGCTTACGCTTTTGACGCCTTGCTCACCTTCCTCACCTTGGCGCTTGTCTTGCTGGCCTCGAGGAAATGGGGCAAGAAAAAGGAGGCCAAGCAATGAGGAAAGCATTGATTGGCTCATCGGTCTTCCTTTTGGCCTTCACCGTCTTCGCCTGCATGGTGCTCAACACCCCTTCCAGCGTCCTTTATCTGCTCAACTGGGGCGAATACATCGATTCCTCTTTGGTGAAGGGGTTCGAGAAGAAGTTCAATTGCCAGGTGATTGAGGAGACGGTCACTTCCAGCGAGACCATGTATCAGAAGATCGCTAGCGGCACGACAAGTTATGACGTCGCTATCCCCGGTGACTACGCGGTTACTAGGCTCTACCAGGAAGGGCTGCTTTTGGAACTCGACGTGAATAACGCCTCCTACCCTAACCTCGCCTCTTATCGCACCGCCTTTCACCCCGCGCTGAAGGCGTTGATGGACCAGTATATGGTGGATGAGAAAACCAACGAGTCCTTCGCCTCCTATTTCATGCCTTACTTCTGGGGCACTTACTCTTTGATCTATTCCACCCAAACTCCAGGCGTAGAAGAGTCGGTCTTAAGCAATGGCTTTGCTTCTCTTTATGACAATTCGCTCACCCCCGAGGGAACGAAGAAGGGGATGTACGATACGGCGAGATGGATCGTCGCGAGTTACCTTCTCTCCCAGGGCAAGGACCCCAACATCGTCGACGAGTCCGGATCGAAGGATGGCGACATCTCCGAATCCCTGCAGAAAGAGATCATCCAAGCGGTGAAAGAGGCGGGTTTTGCGGAGTTAGGCAACGATTCGTTGAAAAGGAACGTCGCCAATGGGAAGCTCGACATGTGCTTCACTCAGCTGGGCGATTATTTCGACGGGCTTTATCTTCTCTACGAAAGTGGTGGAAGCGCAGACGGCTACAAAGTCTCCGTCCCGAAGGTGACCGCGGCCTTCTTCGATTCGATGGTCATCCCCTCGACGAGCCAGAACATTACCCTCGCCAACGCCTTCGTGGATTACATGCTCGACCCTGAGGTTGCTTATCAGAACGCGAAGTCGATCGGCTATAGCCCGACCCTTCAAAAGGTAGACGCCTTATTCGAGGAGAGGGCGGACCAAGAGGAGTTCTATCCCTCCCTGTCCCAAAGGGATTTCTTGAACTCCTATCCTAACTTCCTCAACCCCCTTTACGGCGTCAGCAAATCCTATCTGCTCGAAGCCAAATCCAACGAGTACCTGACCACCTGCGAGACGATCCTCAACAACCTTTCCTTATAATGGCCAAAAAAGAAGTGGGCAAGGAGGACTTTCGGAGTAGAATAAGCGAGCCTTCCGAAAGGAAAGCGCTTGGCTTGAAACCCGGTGTCCGGGGTCAAGGCCAATCCACAGGCGGGCATGGCGTAATGGTAGCCGCGATAGACTTAGGAAATAAAGTTTTAGCGGAATTCGGGTCCCGAAAATGCTAGATGGCATCGAAGGAATTCGGAAATGTGCGGACGAAAGTACGTGCGGACAAACCCCAAAAACGCGAAAAAAGCCCCGAAATCCGTCCGCATGGGGTGAAAACGGTGCGGACGAAGCCCTGTAATTTGTCCCGTTTCAGTGGGAAAATACCAGGGCGAAGCAAGCTGTCGGCGAATGCGGACGAACGCGCGGACAGCATTATCCCCAAACTCTTCTATCCGTCCGCAAACCCTACATAAGCACTAGTGGCGAAACTGGTATACGCGATAGACTTAGGATCTATTGGGACACCCCGTGCAGGTTCAAGTCCTGTCTAGTGCACCATCGAAAAGATAGTCTCCAAGTCCCTGAAAAGACGCTTGGAGGCTTTTTATACCTGCGTAATTTTAAGGATACGGCGCGGATTCCGACGATGTTAAACGGAATAGTTCTAATGCCGAACCGAACTTGACTCTCTCTCTCTCTCTCTCTCTCTACAATAAAAGAAATTTTGGAGGCAGGGAGAATGAAGAAATATATTTCCATAGCTTTATGCGCCTTTTCACTAACTTTGGCGGGGTGCGCGTCGGCCCCGAATAGCCCAACCGAAGGTGGCTCCTCGTCTGAGGGCACCGGAAGTTCAATCCCATCTCATGAGCATACCTATAGCGACTCATGGAGCAATGACGATACCTACCATTGGCATTCGGCGACGTGCGAACACAAGGATTTGGTGAAAGACAAGACGACACATACCTTTGGCAGCTGGACGATTGATAAGCAAGCCACCGAATACGAGACCGGATCACGCCACAGGATTTGCACGGTTTGCGAGTATCGCGTCGACGACACAATCGCCAAATTGGATCACACCCACAAAGCAGGCGATCCCGTGAAGGAGAATGAAGTGGCCCCGACTTGCGAGGGATACGGCTCCTACGACACGGTCGTCTATTGCACCGAATGCAACGCGGAGATCTCCCGCGTAAACGAGACGATTTCGCCTCTCGGGCATGATTATGGGGAATGGGCGGTGAAGACGCCGGCCAAATGCCAGGAGGATGGGACGGAAGAAAGAGTGTGTTCTAGGGACCCATCCCATAAAGAGACCCGCAAGATCGAGGCTATTGGGCATAAGTGGGGCGAAGTAACCTACGAATGGAGCGATGATTATTCGAATTGCACGGCCAAGCGCGTGTGCGAGAACGATCCTTCCCACATCGACTCGGAGAAGGTGGCCTCGACTTCAGCCGTGACAAAACAGCCTACTTATTCGGAAGAAGGGCTCATAAAATACTCCGCCGTCTTCAAAAATGAGGCTTTTGCCAAGCAGGAATATAATCTCGTCACTGAAAAGAGGAGCATGCTTTCCTATAAGCTCAGCACCGATGGGACTTATTACACCGTCAAGATGGATTCTTCCTCGATATTCGGGGACATCGTCGTCCCTTCGACCTACAACAACCTTCCGGTCAAGGAAGTCGATTACCTCGGCTTCTACGGCTGCACAAAGATAACCTCAGTCGCCTTGCCTTCCAGCATTGTCAAGATTGGCTACTCGGCTTTCGAGACCTGCTCTTCCTTGACGAGCGTAACCTTGAACGAGGGTCTCACTGAAATAGGGTACGAGGCCTTCATGTCGTGTGACAAACTCGAGGCAATTGAAATCCCTTCGACTGTCGCTAAGATCGGGTATAACGCCTTCTATCGCTGCACCGGACTCAAGGAAGCCACCCTGAAAGATGGCTTGGTTGAAATCGGGAGCTGCGCTTTCTACAACTGTTCATCTCTGGCTTCCATTCACATCCCGGATACCGTGACTAGTTTAGGCACCTCCGCTTTAAAAGAATGCTCGGCGCTTAAAGAAGTCTACATCGGCAGGAAAGTGGCCTCCCTCGAATCGGGCGCGCTTTACAACTGTAATGCCCTTGAATCGCTTACGCTGCCTTATATTGGAAAAAGCGTGAGTGAGGATGGCTGCCTGGCTGATTACTTTACAATTTCTACGACCTCGCAGTCCTATCTTTATAACTACACCCCGTCGACGCTCAAGAGCGTGACCATTCTCGATACATGCGTCTCCTTGTCCAACCACGCTTTCGATGGCTGCACGAACATTGAGTCGTTGACCCTTCCTTTCATCGGCGGTAGCGCGGACGAGAATCAATTCCTTGGCTACATCTATGGTGGGTCTTCAGAGGACGACAATGCCACAAAAGTGCCGACTTCTCTCAAGAAAATAACGATTAGCGAAGCATGCACCAGCGTTGGCGACAAAGCTTTCGTTTCCTGTGCGTCTCTTGAGGAAGTTTCTATCGGCGAGAATATCGTCAGCATCGGATATCGTGCTTTCCGAGATTGTGATGGGATTGCATCTCTCACCATTCCGGCAAAGGTGAAAACGATCTCGGATTCGGCTTTCACAGAAATGGATTCCCTAGTTGCGCTGAACTTTTTGGGAAATGAGTTCAAACTCGGCTTAAGCGTTTTCGCTGAGAGCGTGAACCTTCAATCCATCAAAGTGCCGGACTCCAACCTCAATTATTCCGTTTCCGATTCGATTTTGTATAACAAAGACAAAACCAGGATTATTTGCTGTCCTGCCGCCTTGAGTGGGAAAATAGTCATCCCTGATACAGTCACCTCAATCGAAGAATACGCGTTCTACGGTTGCGCGAAAATCACGGAAATTGCACTCCCTGATAGCCTCACCGAAATCGAGAGAAACACTTTCTGCCGCTGCACGTCTTTAGAAAGTATAAATATCCCCAATGGGGTTGCTTCAATTGGAAAAGCGGCATTTGCATCCTGCTCCGCTTTGGAAAGCATCGTACTCCCTAATACTCTCGAGGCCATTGGCGATTATGCATTCTCATATTGCACTTCACTCTTATCTGCCACAATTTTGAACGGAGTTAAAACGCTTGGCATCGGAGCTTTCCTCAAATGCACTGCACTTTCATCAGTTTCTTTGCCAGATTCAGTTACTTCTATTGGTGACGGAGCTTTTGAGGACTGCACCTCGCTAACTTCTTTCAAGATGCCTCAAAAAGTCACTAACATTTCGGCCGAGCTCTTCTTTGGTTGCACGTCCCTCACATCCGTTGAATTATCAGTTTACGACGTGGGGACCATAGGTGAGAAAGCCTTCGCGAAATGTTCCTCTCTAGCCGAAATCACTCTTCCTTATGTTTCTTCGGTTGGCGACTACGCCTTCTTCGGATGCACATCTTTGGCCGGTGTTGGTTTCTCCGACAATCTTTCCTCAATCGGCAATTACGCGTTCTACAATTGCTCGGCTCTACAGCTCATTGTTTATGATGGGACAACTTCTGCATGGAGCAACGTGACCAAGGGCACGAGTTGGAAATACGGTGTGACTTTGACGAAGGTTGTCCAGTGCTCGAACGGGAATGCCTCCCTATGAAAGGAAACAAACTATTATGAGCGAAAGATTCCCTGGCATTGATTGGTATTGTGATCGTTGCAATGCGTTGCTGAATATCCAACCTGGTTTCGACGACCATCATTACGTGTGGAAATGCACCGAATGTGGCCACAAGAACAGCATCTCATCTGATTCAATTTATCAATCGGAAGAGGATTTTCGTAACCCCGAAAAATGAATAGGAACCTTAGACGCAACGCTAAATGACCTAATAAACCAGAAAATTAAAGGAGTAAAAACATGGTTATCTATAGGACAAATCGATGGGATGGATACGGAAAGCAGAATTATTATTGGAACGAATATCGCCTTGAGGGCGACACCGTCTACAAGTACAAATGCCATCGACAAAAGTTTTTCGATGGTTCGGAAAATACATGGAGCGAAGAAGAGAATCTAGAAGAATCGTGGAAGGTCGACGATCCGAACATGCCTGATTGGCTTCGGAGTCATTTGTAAGCCTTAATTGCACGCTAGGGGTTGGACGGAATCAATTCCGAATCTTTAAATTTGGAATCCATTAGGCTTCAGTGACCTTATGCATGGTCAAGTGCAGTCCAGACATCGTCGTTGAACTAGCCTCCAAGTTTCTTGAAAAAGAGGCTTGGGGGCTTTTATCATATTAAAAGAGGACAAACGGTAGATGGATAAGGCGTTCAAACAAAAAAGAACCGGGATGGTAACCGTTCTGGAGAGGTATCCATGCAGCTCCCACACTGGGGGAAGGAACTCCGTCTTTTACCTTTGCAAATGCGACTGCGGTAAGGAGTTCGTCGTCAGCGGGGACGAGCTCAGCAAACATCCCTATTCCTGCGGATGCACCCCCAAGCCCTCTAGCGGCGGAAGGGACATCGGGTGGGCGCTAGGCTACGACAAGGAAGCCCATACGATGACCTGCATGATCAAGCCGACTAGGCACGTCTCCATTAGAAGCTCCTCAGGCGTCTCAGGGGTCTTCTGGGAGAAGAAGGCAAACAAGTGGAGAGCCCAGATCTGCTTTGCTAGGAAAAAGCATTTCCTTGGTTATTTTGATAATAAGGAAGACGCCATCAAAGCCAGGATAGAGGCAGAGAAGAAATATTACGATCCTGCTTTGGCTAGCCTTGAAGGGAAGCCAGCCCAAGAGAAATAGACGTATCAATTATGGATCTAACACAAACACCAAAAGCCGGAATGAGAAGAAGCGCGAAGCTGATTTGCTATTTCTTCGCGGCGGTCTTCGCCGTCCTTTTGGTGGTCTTTGCCGTTTTGGCGATAAAAGGGTTTGTCGATTATGCGAACTATCTGAATTCGGAAGTTTGCGCTGGGATGGACAGGGCCAACGGGCTAGGGCAATCCTTCAACGCCAGTGATTTGCAAAGCTTGGCCGCAAAGGAAGCGGCTGCCATTTATGGCGAGTCTATTGTTAGCGACAACCCTCTATTTGTTGAGGAGATGAAAAGGACAATCGTTGGGCAATACACTTTGATTAATGGAGTCTATTACTACAACAAAATTTTCGCCGTAGATCCAACCAAATATTGGGCTTTTGCGGGCGTTTCTCTTTATTCGGCCGTTGCTCTTGCGGCACAAATTTACGTTTCGATGCGGAATGAAAAAGCCAATTACACCGAATATTACATAATGATTGTTCTATTGCTCATGACACTTAATATAGCGTCTGGCATCTTAATGATTTGTGGTCGGAAAGACTGAATTTCTATCTTCATAAGAAGTTGGACCAAATTCATAAGAACTTGCGAATTACCTTCGAGTTCACACTTGTTTTTTTTTTTTTTTTTTTTTTGCTTTTTTTGTGGTGACACAAGTAAACATGAAAATTAGCTATAAGAAGCTTTGGCTGATGCTTGTCGAAAGGGAAATCTCACCGGTTACCCTTCGGAGGGATCTTTCACTTTCAACAGGGACAATGACAAAGCTCAGGAAAAACGAAGAGGTTGCTTTATCTGTATTGCTCAGAATCTGTGGATACCTTGACTGCAATATTGGGGATATATGCGATGCTCTTAAAAATGAAAATGATTAGGAGGCGTTAGAAATGTTTTGCAAAAAATGTGGGAAGAAAATAGATGACGATTCTTCTTTCTGCCCGTTTTGCGGCACTGAGGTCGGGCGTAAGACAGATTTGAACTCGGAAACGAATGAGAATAAGGCAAATGAATCTCCATTAACAGGTTCTAATCCAGAAAAAAAGAGAAAGGAGTTCTATGAGGGAGATATTCATAAATGCCCCAATTGTGGCGAAATAATTAAGTCTTTTGAAACCAAATGCCCAACTTGTGGTTTCGAACTTAGAAACACTAGAGCTTCCAATGCGATTACTGAATTTTCTAGGAAATTGGAAGAACTCGAGTCGCAAAGAACCACTAAAACGACTAAACAAGTCGTAGCCCAATCTTTTGCAGATGCATTCGGCGTAGGACATACGGAAAAAATAGATAAAGAAATTATTAATTTAATAAGAAACTTTAGCATTCCAAACAATAAAGAGGATATTATCGAATTTATTATTTTGGCGTGTTCAAACATTGATGTTGTGGTGGCGGCCGCGGACAATCCTTCGGATGCGGGGTGCAGCGGGAACCGGGAGCTCCAAACTTTAAAACAAGTAAACGAAGCTTGGGTTTCAAAAGCTTCGCAAGCTTACCAAAAAGGAAAAATCTCGTTCGGCCATGATCGAGATTTTGAAGAAGCAGAACGCCTTTATATTGGGAAAACGAGCATCTATAAAAAGAGCAATTTTAATCGAAAAAGAAATCGTACTTTGATAATTATCGGCTGTATTGTGTTCCTTGTTTTGGATTTTGCATTTATTGTCTTAATGGCCTATCTCGAGAAACAGGGAATCATATAAAGAGAGGAATAAAAATGGGAATTTTCAACAGAAAGAGAAAAGGCGGATTCGCAGACGTCATCCGCTGCGATGAGAAGGATTATCTCATCTGGAAATGGCATCCAAACAAATACGATGAGGGCTCCCTGAAGCGTGAGACCGCAATAAGGACCTCCTCCGTCCTCCACGTCAAAAATGGCGAGGTCGCCGTCTTCGTCTACAAACAGAAGAAGGAAGGAATCTTCGAGGACTACATCGTCGGTCCTTTCGAAGAGACTATCAAGACAAAAAACTTCCCCATTCTGTCTTCAATCATCGGTTTATGGTATGAAGGCGATACGCCTTTCCAGGCCGAAGTCTATTTCATCAACCTCGCCAAGGTAATCCAAATTCGCTATGGTGTGCCTTATTTCGACGTAGTCGACCCAAGGCATCCCGATTTCCAAGTGCCAGTCGCCGTTAGGGGCTCGATGACCTTCAAGATCGATGATTACCAAGATTTCATCAAGCATCATCGGCTGCGGACCTTCGATCTTGAGGACTTTAAGAAGCAGATCAACGACTCCATTGTCCGATTGGTCAAAGACGTCGTCGCGAACGCGCCGTCCGAGAATGACATCCCTCTCATCAACATCGGCTCCAAAATCGGCCTGATCAATGAGACAGCCGAACTCAAGGTCAAGGACAGGATGGGGGAGATCTTCGGAATCGAATGCACCGGATTCGAGATCAACACCATCGAACTTGATAAGGAATCCGAGGCATACGCCGAGCTCAAGGCCATCACCAAGGACCTGCAGAAGGATGTGACGCTAAGGAAGAAGGAGATTGACCTCGAGAACTATGCGGAAACCCTCCGCATCCAAAGGGAGGAAGGGCAATACGCTCAGCACATGGCAACCAAGCAAACCAACCTCGGTGCCTATCAGACCGAGGTCAGTGGCCACGTCGGAGTTGCCGGTGCTGAAGCCCTCGGCAAGATGGGCGAGAACGGTGTCGGGAACATCAATCTCGGCGATGGCGGCAGTGGATTTAACCCCGTAACCATGATGGCCGGGATTAGCCTTGGCAGCGCCGTTGGGCAGAAGATGGCCGGGGCCTTAAATACTGCCTTGAGCCCCGAAAGTACGGGAACCACTCCGCCGCCCGTTCCGTCCGTGAAGTATTACGTTGCGAAAGACGGGCAAGCCTCTGGGCCGTTTGAGTTGAAGACCTTGAAGGACATGGCCGTCCAAGGTTCTCTCAAGCCGGATTCCCTTGTTTGGAAGGAAGGCATGGTCGGATGGGAGAAGGCTTCCAGCCAGGAAAGCCTCGCCGGGATATTCCCTCCGCCGATACCGCAATAAATTATTCACATACATGGCTCATGAAAAGGCTCCAGACGATCCTGGAACCTTTCTTTAATCCATCTCTTTCTTCTTGTCCAACGCCCTTTGTTAGATGACAAAGTTGATGCAACAACATGTGGAGATTTTTGATTTTCCCCGTGTTTTGAAGGGTTTTTGGCGTTAGTCCCCCACGGAAAATTGCATATGTGAGCCCTTTTGGCTATATTGTTCGCGAGGCAAAAAGAGCTGCGCGCTGGGTGGTGACTAACTCATTGCAACAGCCTCGCGGCGGCCGGCCCTATGGGCGTCCCTGCTGCTTGCCCCGCCGATTTGTGGCTTTACTTCAGCAGCGAAGGCTTCAGGCAGACATCCTCGGCCTTCACTCTCTTCATCCCGATGATCTCCATGAACTCGGCGCCGAACCTCCCTACCATCAGGTCGTAGGGAGTTTTGTTTCCGTTGGACTCCCTCGTGTAGGAGTTTACGTGGGAGAAGAGGAGGCAGACCTTCTTCTGGGTCAGGGAGTCGAGGCTCACCCCCTTGTAGAGGACGTACCTCGGGAGCTCATGGTTCCTCTCGCAGGACGCCTTGTCGGTGGCCCTGTAGGGGTTGGTGAAGAACGTCTTGCAGCGGCTCCGCCCGTCGCGGTCGGTCTCTATCTCGGTGAACCTCCCGAACTCGAGCCCGTTGTCGCTGAGGTTGACCTGGAAGATCTCCCAGTAACGCTCCCCGAGGAGCTTCTGGAGCTTCCTTATCTTCGCGAGCACCGAGTTGGCGCTGTGCTTGGTGATCAGGAACCCGAACTGGAAGCGGAACTCCGGGTAGGTGATGGTGAGGATGGCCTTCTTGTCGGTGGCCTTCCCCTCCACCGAGTCGTACTGCCAGACGTTCTCGCCGGGGTTCTCGGCGACGTGCTTCTTGAAGTTGCTGAACGTGCGGCCGAACATCTTGTCGACGTTGACGGGCTTCCTCTTCTCGGGGTAGTCGTATTTGTGCTGATAGCGCACGTAGCGCGGCAATTCGTGCGCCTTCGCGGTCAGGCAGCCGCGGTAGAGGTACCTCCTGACGGTCCTCTCGCAGCACATCGCCTGGAGCTCGGGGCTGTTGGCGTAGATGTGGTGCAGCGACTGGCCTTTCTTGACCCCGGCGGAGACGATGGAGTCCATCGCCTTCAGGTCGGCCTCGCCGATCCCCTTGAACGTCCTGGGCTCCCTTCTGCTCCTCCGCGAGGCGTCGTCGGCCTCGACGCAGTCGTAGTACCTCTTCAGGTCCTTGCAGAGCGGGGCCTCCCCGCAGCCGTTGCACGCGTAGGGGAATTTCCTTCACCTCGAGCACTTGAGGGGCGCGAACTCCTTGCACTGCCCGCGCTCGTATTTGGCCGCCCTCGCGCCCTCGGCGCAGAGGAGGGCGCAGTGGGCGCACGTGTGGCGGCAGTCCTTGTAGACGCAGTTGTTGACGATCTCGCGGTAGACCGTGGATCTAGATTTGCCCAGCATCCGGGCGATTTTCGCGAGCGGGTAGCCCTTGGCTATCCCCGCCTGCAGGTTGATGCGATCGTCCTGCCCTATTCTTTTCTTTTCCATGTTCTCTCCTTCCTCGGCGGAATCGCAGCAGGGATTACATTGTAACTCTCCGGCGGGCGGTTCTTTCGCGAAAGAGCCGCGCTAGAAAGGCACGGAACGGCTTTGAAGGATTGAACTGAAAAAGCCTTCCGGCATCTTTTAAAGGCGAAGTCGCTATACAGAAGCATCAATCTGCCAAGCTGGGGTTGTTTTTAATGTCTTTGTTGCAACGATTCTGTCATTTAACAAACCACCAATGATGTTTGGTTGGTAATAAAGGTTGGTGATAAAATTAGTCCTAATAAAACGAAAATGAAATATATTCCGACAGCAACGAACTTTTTCGTTTATATTAGGCGGTTGATTTATCACCAACTTATCGATAGAATTTGGTTGGTAATAAAGGTTGGTGATAAAAATGGAAAGCGATAGCGAAAGAGCCG
>CAVAGB010000010.1:0-70442 GCA_963588055.1 Erysipelotrichaceae bacterium
GGCTGCAGCGGTGGAGGCACCTCAGCCTCCTCATCCTCGGGGGCCGCCTCCTCACTTTCAGAGCAGCAGGTCAAAAAGTACACGGTGAAATTCGCGAACACCGACATGGCTGACGTGCAAGTGGAGGAGGGGAAATCCCTGCAAAAGCCCTCCGATCCCACCAAAGCAAACTGCCTTTTCGTGGGCTGGTATAAGGAAGCGACCTTCCAGACGGAGGTGAGCTTCCCCTTGACCATAACATCGGACACCACGATCTACGCGAACTTCTATTCCTATCAGGACGCCTTCAAGAAGGCCAGGGAGAACACGATCGGGGACTCCGTGCCGGGATACGAATACGACTACACCCTGAATGTCTCCGCCGGCTATATGGGGGCAGCCCTAACGGGCAAGACGGAAGGGAACTCCAAATACGCCGCCGCATCGACCGACGTCTCCTATTATGATGAGCACGTCAATTCAGGCGCCCTCTTCTACGATGGCAGCAAGTACCAGATCAAGAAGGGAAGGGAGCTCCATGAAATCTCCCTCGACGAAGACGACAACATCAAGAAATACAAGATCACCGAAGTCGGGGAGGATTACAAATACGACTCCTCTTCCTTCGCCAAGGCGATCTTCGATTACTCCGACGACAAGCTCAAATCCATCAAGCCAACCTCCAAGGCGGACGAATATGAACTCGACGTCTCTTTCAACCCCTCCCAGGCCATCGAGCTCGTCGGCAATTACGTCAACCACCCGATGGTCGAGAAGCTGATCGGGGAGCTCCCCGAGACGAGCGTCGCCAACGCGATGTACGTCACCTTCTCCGGCGATAAGCTAAACACCTACCGCTACGTCATGACGATCGATGTCACCGGGATCCAATTCAATCTGACTTACGAGCTCACCTTCAAAAACCAAGGCAAAGCCCCGACGATCGTCCCGAAGGTCTTCAACAACACCTACGTCTCCAACTCCGACGTCGCCACGATCAAAAGCGAGATCGATGGGCATCTAAACACCTACCGCGCTTTGGAGCATTCCTCCTATGATTTCCTCGTCAAGACCGCGGTCGATTATCCCAGCAAAAACGCGATCAACGCCACGATAGACGGCTCAAGCAAGCGCAAGGTCAGCGGGGATGAGGTCTATTTCCTCAACGATTACGAAGTCGACACCGACCATAAGAACGCTGATCTCTACAAATCTCAAGGCCTCAAAGATTGCCATGGCGCTAGGGCCAAGCTTTCGAATGGGGAGGTGCATGACCTCAAGAAGAAAGCCATCCTCAGCGGCTATGACGACGTCAAGACGGTCACCGATTACGCGAAAGGCGGCGTGGACGACTATTACCTCTTGGACGTGATGAACATGCTCCCCTCGATCACCTTCGTGCAGAAGCTAACCAATGCGGAGAAGGGGACCACCACCTACAATCTGGGCGCGACCGATGCTGGGGCTAGCGCCATCCTCTCTTCCTTCAACGATGCTTTGCGCCTGAATCCCTTGGGCGAATGCTCAGCGGACGTGAAGGCCTTCGGATCCTTCTCGACGAGCTCGGTGACGCTTAAGGACTTCGAGTTCCAGATCGTCCTGCTCAACGGGTCGCTCTCGGAGATCTCCTTGGAGATGAACGGCTCCTTCAGCGCTTCTTTCCCCGGGTCGAGGGATTTCTCCTCCTCCCAAGATGCCTCCTTCAGTTTGAAATACTCGTTGGAAGTCACCGACAAAGGCGCCTCCTATGAGCCCGCCGCGACCGTGGATAAGGTGAAATGAATATGAACATCGAAACGAAAACCGTTCGGGGTGAGATCTCCGATTATCTGAGATTCGGGTGGAAGCACACTCAGGATGTGACTAGGAGGCGTGGCCCTCATCATTCCACCGAGCACGTCCTCGCTAGAGATAAGGACATGCAGAATTACCGCCTCATCGCCGCTTTGGAGGCGAAGTACTTCTCTTTGAAGGCGCAGAAGAAGGTCTATGAGCCGATGGACCCCCTTTGGGGGATCGTCTCCTTCCTCTGCCTTATCGTCCCTTTCATCATCTACGCCGCCGTGAAAAGCTCACAAAAGAGCAAGATCGAGGAAGAGAACGCGCGCCTTCAGCGCGAGATGAACAAAGTCCTTAAGGAAGTGGCTCCTCTTCTATAGGCCGCTTTCCTTTCTTTGGGCATCTCTCTTCGATGCGTTTTTCGATGCGCTAACGGATGTTTACCCCATGCGATCGGATAGGTAGATGAGGCGGCCCTTCCTCGGTTTGCCGTTGTCTTTGGCGTAGCGGAGAAGCAGCAGCTCGCTCACGTCTTTCTTCACCGAGCTGAGCGGTTCATGGACCTCAAGGGCGATGTCGGGCACGCTGATGCCCTCGGGGTGCAGAACCAGGCAAGAGAGGATTTTGTTCTTCCTTTCGGAGGATAGTCCTTTTGATGAGGTTGGAGTGAATAGCAAAGTCAGCTTCGTGAAACGCCCGTCCGGGGTGATTTCCAAGATGGGGTCGGGGTATTTGCTCTTCCTCATGACCGAGGCGATGGTGGGGACCCCAAAGCCTGAGCGCTCAGCCAGGTTGAGGGCGCGGAAGAAGGTCATGATCGTGGGGTTCCTTACGATGGAGACCCCTCCCCTGAAAGCCTGCTCCTTGTCCACGAGCATGTCGCCGCTGTTCCGGAAGCTGATGCGATCAGGGTAAGCCTCCACGAGGACGCCACCATCCATGAGCAGGGACATGTTCGTCAAGGAATTGATCAGCGCCTCGGAGACCGCATCATACAGCGAGCTGCCGTCGTCGTTGACTCCGTCTTGACTCCTTTGAAAGGCGTTGGGCAGCCTGCTTTTGAGAGAATCCATGACCCTCGAATAGAAATCGAACATGTTGCCGCTGAAAGAGAAGTCGTCGCTGGCGATTCTCTCCTCCCAACGCTCCTTGCCGCTGGCGTATCTTTGGTAATCCAAATGGAAGGAGGGGAAGACGCGGCTTATGTCGGCGTATCTGCCGAAGAAGGCGATGGCTCCGTTGGTGAGCGCGCATCCTTTCTCCCCAAGGCGGATGAGCGCGCCGATCCGCTCGAGGAGTTTCTCGTCGCTCAGCTCCAGAAGTGGGCTGCCTGGCCGCCTTTTTGAAAGAAGCGCGCGGAAAGCTCTCAGGGAGCTCTCCTCCAGCCCATCGATCCCGATGCCGAGCGCATTGATTTTCCCGTCGATGTGGGTGAGCTCCCTGTCCTCCATGAAGGAGAGGATCTGGTTCTTGCTCATCTTCTGATCGGCTTCGCCGAGCCTGAGGAAGGATTGGTCCAAGACTCCGTTGACGTAGACGGGTCTTTCCGATAGAGGGGCCTTCTTGACGTGGATTTTGACCACGCTTCCCTCGGGCGTTTCGATCAGTTCTATGTCCTCATCGCTGATCAGATTGCAGCTGCATTTGCTTTTGTTCTGCACGGATTTGATGAAGTTGGCGATTTGCTGCTTTGGGTTGTTCACCCCGACGACTGTGTGCGGCGAATCGTCGCTGATGCCAAGATAGATGTCTCCACCGTCAGTGTTCGCGAAGGCGGAATAGGTTTCGAAAAGGGAGTCGGAAAGGCTTCCTTTCAAAGCTTTGAATTCCAGATGCAGCCCTTCCTCTTGCTTTAACAAATCCGAGATGTCCATGAAGATTCCTCCTTGCCTCACCGTTATAACTTATTTCGCCAACTTTTGGAATATATCGCCAACTTTTTGAATATATCGCCAACTTTTGGATTATTTCGTCAACTTTTGCCTGGCGTAATCCTGGATGCCCCTCTTTCTAAGCGATCCTCTTTCAGCAGGGAAGCCCCGACTTATTTCCGCAGGAACGGCGCGCATTACCTCTTCACCTCGGGGACGGCTTCCGTTGCCAGTTCAGCATAGTCTTGCAACTCCCAAGGAGAGACCAATACATCGCTCGGTATGTCTGGCTTCCCATCGAATGGGAAGGCTGCATGAGGAGGATCTGCTGGCGCGGCGAGCGGAAGATAAAGGGCATCAAGCAAGGGGCGAGCCTTATCCTACGTTGGGTTTGCCATCAGCTCCAGCCGCGGAAATGAGGCTTATCGCGTCATGGAACAAAGAAAGAATAACCGCCAAAAACAAGGAATCTCCGCCGAGCGGCTCGAAGCATCACAAGGCATCACAAATTTCAATTTGCGTTGGAATCTTTGCAAATTTGACAGGATTCCAACGAAAAACTTCATTTATATCAATTTTTCGATTACAATGGAGACATGCCAAAAACGATTATCCGAGAAGCCTATCTCCAAAAAATCAGGCCGTTCTACGATTCCAGATACATCAAAGCCATCACGGGGATCAGGCGCTGCGGGAAGTCGGAGCTTCTGCTTCAGATTAAAGGGGAGCTCCTTTCCAAAGGCGTGGATCAGCAGCATATCATCTACCTTGATTTGGAAGGCAAAAGCGGCGAGGGCATCACCACGAGAATCAAGCTGGAGAAACGCCTCGACGCTTTGGTGAAGGATGATAAGAAGTACTACATCTTCATCGATGAGGTACAGCACATCCGCAAATTCGAGGAAGCCATCGCCTCGGTGAGGGTTAGCTACAATTGCTCCCTTTTCGTGACCGGCAGCAATTCCAAGCTCCTGCATGGCAAGCTTCAGGACCGCCTGACGGGCAGGGCGAAGGAATTCGAGATCTTCCCCTTCACTTACCAAGAGGCCCTTGAATTCAAGAAAGCAAACGACATCCCCGTCTTGGAGAACGACTTCGAGGATTACCTCGAAAACGGGGGGATGCCCCAGCGTTATGAGGAAATCGACGGAGAGGGCATCAAAGACTACCTGAGATCCCTCTACCATTCCATCATTGAGAAGGACGTCTACGGGAACCACAAAAAGATCAACAAGCAGGAGTTCGAGAACGTCTCACGTTACATCATCTCCAAAAGCGGGCGCCCCTTCTCCGCCTTAGGCATCGCCAGATATCTAAGAGGAGAGAAAAGCAAAGAGGAGCAGAAGAAATTCTCACAGACCGTGAGCAATTACACGAAATACCTCGAGGAATGCTATTTCCTGAGCGAGTGCCAGCCTTTTTACCTGAAAGGGAAAGAGGAGCTCGACGGGGTCAAGAAATACTATGCGATCGACCCAGGGCTGAGAGAGGCTTTGAACCGCAACGCCGACTTCGATTTCTCCTTCGCCTTGGAAGGGGCGATCCACAACGAATTGAAATACCGCGGCTACGATGTGAGATACGGCAAATGCCGCAACGGGGAGGTCGACTTCGTCGCCCTGAAAGGGGGGAAGAAGTGCTTAATCCAGGTGGCGTATCTCATCCTCGATCAGAAGACGTTCGACCGCGAGTATGGGGCCTTCGACAAAATCAAAAGCAATTCCCCGAAATACGTCCTTTCCCTTGACCGCAAAGACAGCTCGCACAACGGCATAACCCATTTGAACGTCCTTGACTTCTTGACGGGCAAAGCGGACTTGTTCTTAAGTTAATCGTTGGAATCTTGTCAAATTTGCAAAGATTCCAACGGAAAAATGAATCCCAAAAGGCCTCCCAAATCCACAAAAAGTGGAATGGTTATGGCGTTCCTAAAGATGATGCTCTGCCGGTGGTTCATTGGCGGGCGGACAGGGAGCGGATGCTTTGAAATTCCGCCCGCATCTATTCTTTTGTTGCTTGCGCCATCGAAATCTAGCGCTGGCTGTATGCCGGCCTTTTTTGCTGATTGCCAAGCTTAAGAGACGCCGCCTTCGCAGCTTTCCCAAAACTCAAGAGCCTCCAATATCCAGCCTTCGGCGTTCGTTTTCTTTCCTAGACCAACCCCGTGAGGGACGCCTTGATAGACGCGCTTGGCGCATTTAACGCCATTATCTTCCAAAGCCTTAGCTAGCGATTCGCTGTTTTGGCTGTCTACCACTTTATCCGCCGTGCCATACCACACGAAAGTCGGCGGCGCCCCGTGGCGAATATTCAGCTCAACTGAAGTTTTTTCTATATCCTCCTTTGAGGGGCTCTTCCCCAGCAAAGCCTCTCGGCTGCCGGGATGGGTCTTCTCTCCCATCGTGATCACCGGGTAGCCTAGGATCAGCGCGGAAGGGGCGGGGCTAAGCCAAGCGAGGGTCAAGGCGACGGTGGAAGCGAGGTGGCCGCCGGCGGAAAAGCCCCAAACGGAGTAGCCTGTTTGGCGGATTCCGTATTTTTCGGCGTTGTCCAAGATTTCGTGCAAAGCGCGTTGGGCGTCTTCCATCGGAGCAGGATAGCGGGCTTTCTTTTTGCAGCGGTAGTAGAGCACGAATGCGCAGATTCCGTGCTTATTGAGTTCCCTGGCGATCGGATCCCCCTCGAGGAAGCTGCAAACCATGTGGTACCCCCCGCCGGGAATCACCAAGGCAAACGGATGCTTTTTGCCGTCGTTAATGAGATATTTCCTCAACGCGTAGTTTTTCGGCCTCCAGAAATCAAACGCGGCCATCAACGCCTCCCTAACGTTCATAGGGAAGACCTAGAAAGCGACAGGCTTTCCTTCCGAAGCTCAGCGTTTTTGCCATCTCGTTCTTTTTGGTTTCTAGCATCACGAATGCCTTCTGATTAGCGAATTATAGGGGATATGAACTGCCTTAGGGACAAATTCGGGAAGGAGCCTCCTCTTACGAGGCCAATATGCAAACGGGGCAGATGGCTTTGTCGCAGGCGAAAACTGTGGGATCTCGCTTGCGCTCATCCCTTAGCTTTCTCGTGTTTTGCTTTTTGTATAGACATCCAAATTGCATATTTCGAAGGCAAGAATGTGCAATTGAAAGGGGATGCCTGCAAGCATCTCATATCCTTATATATGATGCGCGTGAGAAAAGGCTCAATAACGTAGCCCGCATCCCTTGAGATGGGAGGATTCCTCCTCCCTCGATGGGATGTCGGAAGGATGGGAAGAGAAGATACCCGTGCTTTTGGGCGGGGAATAGGGCAAGACCCCAGTTGGGAACAACTCCCCGAAAAGGGCTTCCAAAACGATCTTTGGTTTGATGCTGAACTCACCTAGGATTCCCACGGCCTTCTTTTTCAGCTCGCCTAACGCCGCCGGGCGGTTCAGATTGATGAAGATGACTTCTTTCGCCTTCTCCGCGATTTCCTTGCGAGTTCCCTCCCTTTATGCACGGAGATAAAGGATGATGAAAAGGCAGGTGAAGAGAACGAGGCTAGCATTGAGGCGCCAATCAATAGAAATCTTGCATGGTCGCCCTCTTACTAACGTGGATGTATGGAAAGGCAGGACAACCAACCCTACTTGACACAAGTATGAACGAGTATGAAAGGAAATAGAAAGTATGAACGAGTATGAAAATGAAATGAAATCAAACCCCTTCACCCTTTCTTTCGGAAATAAGCCATTCGAATATGTCAGCAGGGAAAGCGAAAAGACGGAACTTATTGAAAAATTGACCAGCGAGACGCCTGCTTCGCATTGCTTCATCATCACAGGGGTCAGGGGCTCGGGGAAAACCGTGATGCTCAACGCAATATCGAAGCGTCTCAAAGAAGATGAGGACTGGGTAGTGGTGGGGCTCAATCCGGAGGACGACATGCGCGAGGCTTTAGCGGCCAAACTATACACCTCTTCCCGCATAAAGCATCTTTTCCTGGAAAAGGATTTCAGCTTCTCCTTCCAGGGGATTACCTTCTCCATCTCCGGCAAGAACCCCGTCCTCAACATCGAGGATCTGCTTGAGAAGATGATGAAGGCGATCTCTAGGCGCGGCAAGAAGATCCTAATCTGCATCGATGAGGCCTCCAACAACCGATACATGAAGCAGTTCGCCCTCTCTTTCCAGATGCTCATCGGGCAGGATTGCCCGCTCTTCGTTTTGGCCACGGGCCTATTCGAGAACATCTCCTCTTTGGAGAACGAGAGCAATCTGACCTTCCTCATCCGCGCCCCCAAAACCTTCTTGACGCCGCTCAACCCTTCCTCGATCGCCTTCTCTTACGAATCCACCCTCCATCTAAGCCACGCTCAGGCGATCGCCTGCGCTAGGCTCACCAAGGGCTACGCCTTCGCCTTCCAGCTGCTTGGCTACCTCATGTTCGAGCAAGGAAAGAAAGAACCCGATCAGGAAGTGCTTTCCTCCTTCGACAGATACCTCGACGAATACGCCTATTCCAAGATATGGTCCACCCTTTCCAAAGTCGAGAGGAGCATCGTCTCTTCCTTCCCTTCCAATTCGCCCGTGGGCGTCGCTTCCATTTTGGAGAAGACCAAGCTGAGCAAAGAATACCTCTCTCGCTACAGGGATAGGCTCATCAAGAAGGGGATCCTCGTCTCGCCCGAGAGGGGGAAGCTCGCCTTCGCTTTGCCCCGCTTCAAGGAATTCATCGAAAACACTCTGACCTATTTCGATTGACGGAGCCAAAACGAAAAAGGCTTTTCGCCTCTTTCCTTGTTTCGCCTCGCCTCAAGGATGCAGCGTGAGGCTGTCTTCCTTGTCTTTGGGGAGGCAAACCGAGCAAGATCGCTCGGCGATGAAGTTGAGGTGGTCGCCGCACCTTTCAAGGTTGCTGACTAGATTGAGGAAGGTGTTGGAGTTCTGCGGCTTGCACGCCCCTTTCTCCAGCCTTTCTAAATGCCCTTGCACCATGCTCGTGCGCAAAGCGTCGATCTCATCTTCGTAGGCGGAGACCTTTTCTAGCTTTTCCAGGCTTGGGCTATCGAAGGCTTCTTTGGTGGCGACGAACATCTCCCCGAGCTTGTTTTTCATGGTGACTACCTCTTCTAAGACGATGGAAGAGAAAGAGAGCTCGTCCTCCACCTCGTGGTGCGTGTAGCCGGTGATGTTGTCGGCGATCTCGCTAAGGCGGACGATGTCGGCGATGTCTAGCTGCATCTTGGAGATCTTCGCACTCGATTCCTTGCTCACTCCTGCGCTGGAGATCGCGACCAGGAAGGAGCTGAGCTCTTTGGACATCCTGAGGACTTTCTTCTCGCCCTCTTCTATCTCCTCTTTCTTGCTGACGTCTTTGGTAAGGAAGGCATCCAAGGAATCGTTGAGGTTATGGAGGGCCTCCCCGCCTAGGAGGTGGTAGAAGGAGATCGCCTGGGAAAGGGCGAGCTCGGGGGTGGAGAGGAAACGCTCATCGAGGATGTCGGACTTATCCTTCCCTTTCTTGTTCCTGACGATCTTCTCCGAGACGAAGACGAAGAACCTGGTGAAGGGGAGGAAGAGGGCGGAGCAGACGACGTTGAAGAAGGTGTGGAACATCGCGATCTGGAGGGCGGGGTTGTTGGGGAAGAGCTTGGCGAAGGTCATCTCCATGGCGCTTGGCCAGCAGAGCAAGACGACGAAGAAGATGAGGGAGCCGAAGACGTTGAAGAGGAGGTGGATCACGGAGGCCCTTTTGCCGTTAGCGGTGCTCCCTATCGCGGAAAGCAAAGCCGTGCTGCAGGAGCCGATGTTCGAGCCTAGGATCAGATAGAGGACCCCGTTCCCGCTGCCCCCGACGACGGCTCCGGCCATCGCCATGGCTAGGACTATTGAGGTGACAGCGCTGGAGGACTGCGCCAGAACCGTGAGCAAGATGCCGATGCAAAGGAGGAGGAAGGGATTGTTCAAGGTGGTCAAAAAGGTCTTCAGGCTCTCATTGGAGAGGAAAAGCGACTTCATGTTGCTCGTCATGGTCTCTAGCCCTAGGAAAAGCAAGCCAAGCCCGGCGATCAGATCGCCTGCCAGGGCGACCTTCGGATGCTTTTTGGCGAAGAACATGCGCAGGACCACGCCCACTAAAGTGAGCGCGATCAGGATCTCGGTGAGGGGAAAGCTATCCGAGCTAAGCCCTCCCAAGGCGACGAGCTGGGCGGTGATGGTGGTGCCGATGTTGGCGCCCATGATGTAGGTGGTGGCTTGGGCGAGGGTCATCGCCCCGGCGTTGACGAAGCCGACGACCATGACGGTGGTTGCCCCGCTGGATTGCATGATCATCGTGGCCAAAGTCCCGATGCCTAATCCAGCGAGCTTGGAGTTCGCGGTCTTTTTGAAGAGCTTCCTAAGCCCTTTGGTGGCAAGCTTCTCCGTGGATGCTTGAAGCATGTTCATGCCGATGAATAGAGCCCCAAGGCCACCGAGCATCAAAAGGATCGGGATCCAGATGGGCGTGGAGCTCGCCGAGTCAAGCATCAAGGGGATGAATGTGCGCATGTTTTTGGCGTTCAATTTATTTCACGCTATCTTATCTCAAAAGCAAGGGACGCGCTCGGGAAAGCGTTACCAAAGCCACGGGGCGCCTCTTTTTGTCTTTTTGCTTTGGGGAAAGGCTCGGCGTTCTCACACGCGTAATTCCTCATCCTTGATATAAGAGCCACCTGACAGCGTGCGAAGGTCCTAGGAAGGGCGACTTATCTTATAAAACACCAAAAAATGTGTACTTTGTAAAATAACCCGGCGCGCTTAGCCCTTATTTTCGGGCTGCGGAGTGGCTGAAATTGCCCCTACCTTTCTTCCTCCTGTTGTTGTATAGTTTCACCACGCGGAGGCGTACCCAAGAGGCCGAAGGGGGCAGGTTGCTAACCTGTTAGATCGGTGTATGCCGGTGCTCGGGTTCGAATCCCGACGCCTCCGCCAACCATTGAACGACAGCGCAACGTGACGGTTGCGTTTTTCTTTTGCTCCAGCCTTCCTGAATAAGCTCATGTCGTGTCCTAGGCGCGCCTTCCTCGTTGATTTTGCTTCGTCCAAGGTCGATGGGTGAGAAAAGGGCGTTGCTGTCTTTGAATTTTAGAAGCCCAGACGAGCCAACCGATGATGGTTTTTGCTCAACCATTTAGTTAGACGCATGCAGAGGAGCTACGCCTATTTTGCGGCGGATCCTGCCATGGAGGGATTCTTGGCTGACTTGCTTCCAAGCGCTAGAGGGATCAGCACCAATGCATGATCTTGCCGATGCTCTCGTCGTAGTGGCGGGAGGGCAGCGTTTTGTCGATGGCGATCTCGAATCCCCCGTAGACGGAATAGGATTGCTGCGCCTCGCTTTCCTCATAGTCCTCGCAGAGGTCGTATCCCTCTTTGCCTCCGCTGATGTCGTAGGCCCGGGCGAGACCGTTGTTGAAGGACATTCCAAAATAGAGATCGTAGTTGCGGATGTAGGAGGTTTCATCCTGCAGCACGAAGCCGCCCTCCATGTCAGCGTAGACGTTGTAATAGAAAAAGGAGTGGCCGAGTATCTTCGCTTCCCTTTCTTCTTTGATTGGGGATCTAGGCAAGGCGGAGGCGTCGAAGACCTGCATCCCGCCATCGCGCTGTTCCTCCGAAGAGGAGGCGCTTCCTCCTTCCTCTCCTTGTAAGCAAGAGGATAGGAGAAGCAACGTGATGAATGCGGCGGCGATCTTCCTGCTCATGTCCTAAATGAAAGCAAATCAAAGGGTTCCTGACAAGTCTCAGAAGCCATCGCCATCTGACTTTAACGGGCTTTAAAAACTGCGAGTTGGGACTTCCGCCGTTCTCTGTGGTGCCTCGATAAAAAGTTCGGGGAATGCAAAAGCCCTTTCCTCGTCATCGCCCGGGGGACATAAGCAGCTCTTTCCCCTTCTCGCAGAGAAGACTAAAATGGCGAAACGTATGGCAAGGGAAACGAAAAGGAAGCTGATCATCCTGGTGACGCTAGTCGCCTATTACGTCCTTTTCTCTTACCTCCCCCTTGAAGTGTGGTTAGGCGAGAGGGGCTTCCTGATCGCTAGGCTGGTCGCTTTCTCCCCGGCGGTCTCGTTTCTGATCTTCGCCAAGCACTTCTGGCACATCGAGATATCTAGGCCCCATGTCCAGCTCCGTTATCTTTTCCTGCTGCCTTTGCTTCTCTTCTGCTCGATCAATTTCCTCGCGGTCCCCATCTTCGAGTTCCCCCATTCGAAGGAGGCGCAGGACGTGGGGCTGTTGTTCCTAGAGCTATTCGCCGACAGCGCCGCGGCGGTGTTTGAGGACCTGCTCTTCGTCGACCTCTTCATCTGCTTCTTCTTGGACGTGGTGCATCTGAAGCACGCGCGCCTTCTTTCTATCTTCTGCAGCGGCGCGCTTTTCTGCCTCTGCCATGCCTACATCTTCCTCTACCAGACCTATCCCGGGGAATTCAATTCCCCCGAGCTCGTGAGCCTGCTGCAGATCGTCTTTATCTACATGCTCACCTTGGTCTGCGGCTACCTCGCGATCTATTTCGACTCGGCGGTGATCCCAGTCACCTTCCATTTCGCCTACAACGCCTCCAACCACATCCTCTTCTACCATTTCTATGAGTTTGATATCTCTTGGCCCTACGTCCTCTACGTCTCCATCTTCGCCGTCTTCGGGATCTTTTACTTCATCGCCCTTTGGCATATGAGCGAGCATCAGGCCTACAGGGAAATTAAAAAACCCCGCAAAAGTGGCTTAAACGGGGTTGAAGAGGCTGAGAATTAAGCCTTTTTCTCTTGGGGCAGGGCTTTCTCGATTTTCGATAAAAGGCCTTTTTCGGCTAGTGAGGCGGCGACGAGGATCGTCCCTCCGATGACCTCGGCGCTGCTCTTGCCGTGGGCTTTCACGACGAGCTTCTTCGTGCCTAGCAGCGGCGCGCAGCCCTTCTTCATCATCTCGAAGGGGACCATCGCCTCCTTCAGTCCCCTTAGTTGGAATAGGGCGCCGATCTTGCGCCAAAGCGTCCCCGCCATCACGAGCTTCATCTTATCCTTCATGTAAAGCAAGGCGCCTTCGCTGCCTTTGAGGAAGACATTGCCTGCGAAGCCGTCGCAAGTGACGATGTCGGTGGTGCCGTCTAAGACGTGGTCGGCCTCGATGTTGCCGATGAAGTTCAAAGAGCTTTCCTTCAAGAGGTTGTAGGCCTCTTTGGAGAGGTCATCCCCCTTGCCTTCCTCCGCGCCGACGTTGAGCAAAGAGACGCGGGGGTTGTCTATCCCAAGGCACTCGAGGTAGGTCGAGGCCATCAGGGCGAACTGGCGGAGGTACTCGGGCTTGCAGTCGACGTTGGCCCCGCAGTCGAGGAGGTAGACCAGTGAGTTCTTCTTCGTGGGGAGGGCGGTGATCAAAGCCGGCCTTTCGATGCCGGGGATCCTGCCCAAACGAAGGACCGCGCCGGTGAGCACGGCGCCCGTCGGACCGGCGGAGACCATGCCGTCGATGTCTTCCCTTTTCCTTAGCGCGTCGTAGGCGATAGCCAAAGAGGAGTTGGGCTTCTGCTTGAGGAACATCGCGGGGTGGTCGGTATTGAGGACCGCTTCGCTCGCCTCGAGGAATTCGACCCTCGAGAGGTCCGCGCCATGCTTCGTGAGTCCCGCCTTGCAGGCATCGCTAGGCCCGACGATCACCAGATTGAGGTCCTTCCTTTCGGAGAGGGCTTTGGCGGCGCCTTCGATCACCGCCTGCGGGGCGAAATCCCCGCCAAGAGCATCAACTAAAATCTTCATGGGCACAATTTTGCCATTTTTCTCGGCTTGGTCAATGAAGAGAAAAAGCGCTCTCTTCTAAGAAGAGCATCCTTTTTAGGAGGGGCAAGTGTGCTAAGATAGCGCCCGATGAATAAGAACGAACGAAAAACCATCCTCGAGGGCTATAGGGCCCATTCGGTGAACAACGAGATCGAGATCATCCGCTCGAAGAAGTGCGGATGCTATTTCTGCAAGAAGACCTATAGCGCCAGAAAGGTCAAAGACTGGGAGCAGGGCGAGAACGGCAGGGCGTCCGCCATCTGCCCCGAATGTGGCATGAGCACCGTCATCGGAGACGCCTCTGGCATCCCCCTCGCCAAAGAGCTGCTCGAAGAGATGAACAAAGCCTTCTACGGCAAGGGGAAAGGAGAGAAAAAGCCCGTCTCCGCGGAGGATTACGTCGATCGCTACCTAGACGGCAAGATCCCCGAGAACAAGAAGAACGAGGACCTTTTCCTCTCTTACTGCAAGAAGCTAGCAGAGGGAGGCGACGCCAACGCCTATCTGATCCTAGGCGACTACGCGGGAGGGAAGGCGCGCTTCCGCGAGCCCAACTGCAAAGCCGCCTACGCCTACTATTCGAACCCCCTCCTCCATAACGACGTTAGGGCCCTTTGCGAGAAAGGGCGCCTCGCCATCGACGGCTTCGGGGCGAAGAAGAACAAGATGGAGGGCTACGAATGCTTCGCCAAAGCCGCGGCCTTAGGCTCTTTGGAGGCGGTCTACCTCCTCGCCGATTGCTACCATTACGGCTACCCCGTCCCCATCGACGACAGCTTCGCCATCCGCGCGATCATCGGGGGTCTCAAGGAGAGCTATTCCGATTTCCTCGATTTCAGGATCTGCCCGAACTCTCTCCCCGAGTTCGCCTACCGCTTAGGAAAGAGCCTCCAGAACGGCTGGGGGATAGAGAAGGAAGAGACCTTCGCTTTGCGCTACTACCTGATCTGCCAATTCGCCACCTTCATGAGGGCCGCCATCACCCATAGCGACCAAAGGCCATCTTTCTTCGACGACTTGCTTCAGCAGATGGACGCTTTGGCCGCGAAGATCGGGGCCAAAAGCGGGGAGCCGCTTTACGATACCGACACCTTCTTCGACACCTACGGCGACCCCAACACCCGCGATCCTTCCGCGAAGAAATTCAAGCTCATCTCCTATTCCAAGGAAAGCAATGAGCTCGTCTTCGAGATCGAAAGCGACGAGCCCGGGCTGCTCATCGACACGGCCAATCTCTATTGCAACCTCAACAAGCCGAAGATCCGCTGGACCTTCAATGACGTCGCTTCCTTCACCCAGAACGGGGAGAGCGACTTCGACGATGTCGTCGTGACCGAGGACGGATATCAGTTCGTCCGCTGCGAGGAAGAGGCGGGGGACATCGTGGTCGCTGAGATCGCCTTGATCCCCAACGATTCTTCTGATGAAGAAGAGCAAGGGGCCATCAGCGCAGACGAAGGGGAATGAGCATGGAAGAGAGCAAGCAAGCCTATGAGCATAAGGCTTTCGGGCCGCTTAAGAAGTATCGGGTCAAGGTGATCCTCGCCCCGATCTTCAAGCTGTTCGAGGCCGTCACCGAGCTCATTGTTCCCATCTTGGTGAGCCGCATCATCGACGAGGGATTGGATTCGAAGGGCGCCCATTATCAGGACTGGAATTACATTTTGACCATCGCCTGCGTGATGTTCGGCCTGGCGATCGCGGGCTTCGCCGTGACGATGATCACCCAATACCTCGCCGCCAGGGTTAGCAGCGATTACTCCTATGACCTAAAAAAGGTGATCTACGAGAGAATCCACGCGCTTTCCTCTAGGCAGTTAGACGAATACGGGCGCAGCAAGGCGCTTAACCTCCTCAACAACGACTCCTTCCTCGTCCAGAACGGGGTCCAGATGCTGATGCGCCTCATCGTGAGGGCGCCTTTCCTGGTGCTCGGCTCCATCGTGGCGAGCTTCATCATCAACCCGATCGCGGGCTGCGTGGTGCTCGGTTCTTTGGCGCTTTCTGGATTGGTGATAGGCCTAGTCGTCTGCGCCACCCCAAAGCAATACGCGAAGCTGCAGAAGGAGCTCGACATCATCTCCAGCAAAGGCGAGGATGAGATCGTCGGGGCGAGGGTCGTACGCTCCTTCAACAAGGAGAAGGAGGAGACCGAGGAATTCCGCTCGGCCAGCGAAAGCTACCGCAAGCAGGCTTTGCTCATCTCCAAAATCAACGCGCTCATCAATCCTCTCACCTTCGCCCTCATCAACGGCGCCGTCCTCCTCATCTTCTACATCGGCGGCTTCCAGAATTCCACCGCCGCATTGTCTGTTGGCGACATCGTGGCCTTGGTCAACTACCTGACCACCTCTTTGTCCGCCCTCATCATGTTCACCCGCCTCATCACCTCCCTTTCGAAGGCCTTCACCTCCAAAAGGAGGATCGACGATTTCCTCTCCATCGACCCGGACATCGTCTCGGGGGATAAGGAAGTCGAGCCAGAACTACAAGAAGGCGAGCCGGTCTTCGAATTCAAAAAGGCCTGTCTAAGCTTCGGGGGAGAGAGCCTCGCGCTTAAGGACATCGACATGGTTATCCATAAAGGCGAGTCGATCGGCATCATCGGGGGCACGGGTTCGGGGAAATCGACCTTGCTCAACCTGATGGAGCGTTTCTACGACCTCACCTCCGGGGAGCTCCTTTTCCATGGCCATCCCATCTCGGAGAGCAAACTAGAGAACCTCCGCGGGGAGATCGCCTTGGTGAGCCAGAAGAAGCAGCTATTCAGAGGCACCATCCGCTCGAACATGCTCCTAGGCAAGCCCGATGCGAGCGACGAGGAGATCTGGAAGGCTTTGAAAGATTCCTTGGCGGAGGAATTCGTCATCCGCTACAAAGACGGCCTCGATCACGAGGTGGAGGAAGCGGGGCAGAACTTCTCAGGAGGGCAGAAGCAGCGCCTCCTCATCGCCCGCGCCTTGCTCGCGGATAGACCGATCCTTTTCCTAGACGACGCGACCAGCGCGCTTGATTACAAAAGCGACCTTTTGGTCCGCAAAAACATCGCAAAACGCGACTATCTCACCTTGGTAATGGTCTCCCAGAGGGCGACTTCCATCAAGGATTGCGATCAGATATACGTCCTCGACAAAGGGGAGATCGTAGGCAGAGGGAAGCATGAGGAATTGCTCTCCTCTTGCCCCATCTACCAAGAGATCTACGAAACGCAGGTGAAAACGAAATGAAAAAGAAATCGCTCCATCTCTCTTCCCTGGCCCCTTACATGAAGGGGAACCTGCCTTTGCTTTTCCTCTCCTTGGTCTTGGCCCTTTGCTCGGTATCGGCGAAGATGGCGATCCCCTTCGTGACCGGCTTAGCCATCGACCTCATGCGCGAGGAAGGCTTCGAGGCGAGCCGCCTCACGCCCTATCTGTTTTTGATATTCGGCCTCATCATCGTCGGGGCCGCCTTCCGCTACGTCTTCGACTACTCCCTTTCCAAATGCGGCCAGCGCGTGGTGAAGAACATGCGCGACGCCTGCTTCGACGCGCTGAACAAAGTGCCCCTTTCTTATTTAGATAGCCATCCCCATGGCGATCTTCTCCTCCGCCTGACCAACGACATCGAGACCGTCCAGACCGGCCTCATCACCGGCGCGGGGGCGCTGTTCGAGGGGATCGTGCAGATCCTCATCACCCTCTTCTTCATGTTCTATCTGAACTGGGCCCTCGCTCTTGCCGTGGTGCTGCTCACCCCGATCTCCGTCCTCGTGAGCCGCTTCGTCAGCAAGTCCAACTCGGTCTACTTCAAGCAGCAGAACGCCAAGATGGGCGAGCTCACCGCGCATTCCTTGGAGTCGCTCTCTAACCTCGAAGCCATCCACGCCTATGGGATGGAGAAGGCCAGAGAAGAGGATTTCCTTCTCAAGGATGCGGAGGTGAAGAAAGCCAACTTCAAAGCCACCTTCGCCGCGGCTTGGATCAACCCATCCACGCGTCTAGTCAACAACCTCATCTACGCCTCCATCATCCTCTTCGGGGCGTATCTATTGATCGCGAATCCCGCTTGGCTTGGCATTTCCTTCACCGTAGGCGCCCTCTCTTCCTTCCTCAGCTACTCCTTGCAGTATATGACCCCCTTCAACGAGATCGCCGACGTTGCTAGCGACGTCTTCTACGCCTCCGCTTCCTTGGATAGGGTCCAGCAGACAATCGATAGCGAGAAGGACATCGATCTCGGGGAAAAGCACCTCGGGGAGAGCATCGACGCCCTGGAAGCGAAGAACATGTGCTTCTCTTACGACGGGAAAAGGCAGATCATCAAGGACTTCAACCTCGACATCTACAAAGGGCATAAGATCGCCTTGGTCGGGCCGACCGGCTGCGGCAAGACCACGATCATCAACCTCCTCATGCGCTTCTACGATCCTCAGCGAGGCGGCTTCGAGATGAATGGTATCCCAACCTCCGAAGTCAAGAAAGCCGAGATGAGAAGCCACATCGGCATGGTCTTGCAGGAGACTTGGCTAGAGAAGGCCTCCATCAGGGATAACATCGCCTTCGGAAAAAAGGAAGCCACCATGGAAGAGGTGGTGGAGGCAGCCAAAAAAGCCCACGCGGACGAATTCATCCGCCGCCTGCCGGAAGGCTATGACACGATAGTGAGCAACTCCAGCGGGCTCTCCCAAGGGGAGAAGCAGCTCCTCTGCGTCGCGCGCATCTTGCTCACGAAACCCGAGATCGTCCTCCTCGACGAGGCGACCAGCAACATCGACCTCCGCACGGAACTCGCCTTGGGCAAAGCCTTCGATGAGCTCATGAAGGGAAAGACCTCTTTGGTCGTCGCCCATCGCCTATCCACCATCCGCAATGCCGATCTCATCCTCGTGCTGAAAGAGGGGGAGATCATCGAGCAAGGCAACTTCGATGAGCTGATGGAAAAGAAAGGCTTCTTCGCCGAGCTCTACCAAAGCCAGCTGGCCTGATTCTTAGAAGGAAGGGTTCGCGCAGAGCCCTTCCTTTTCTTTTTTCCTCACGAGGATCAAGGCGCCATTTTCGGCGTAGTCGTATCCTTTGAACCCGAGCGCCTTGAAGAAGGGGAGCAAAGATAGACGCGTGGCGGGGAGGAGGGACAGCCAGGTGGCGTCTTTGTGGTTCGAGACCATGGAAAGGAAAAGCGACCTCGCGTTTCCTTTGCCTTTGTAGAAAGGGTCGGTGAAAACCGATTCTAAGTAGAGCAGGGGCTCACCGTAATAGGAAATCGCGTCCAAGAACTCGTTTTGTTTGGGGATGTCGTTGCCGTATACCTCTTCCAAAGGGAAGAAGGAGAAAGAGGCCAAGGAAATGACTTTCGATCCGTCTTTGAGCACGTAGGCCCTCCTTTCCTCCACCGCCTTCTTCAAGGCTTCCTCATCGAAGAGAGGCTCAGCGAAATCCATCTCGGCGCGGCGCGCGGCCTTCGATAAAGACGGGAGGTTCAGACTGCTTGCCAAAGAGATTCTCTGCATGCCCCAATTTTAGATGAAAAAAGCCCATCGCGAATGTTTTTCCTCCCCTGAATTGGACTACAATAAGAAAGATGTCCGCGAAGCGGGGGGGGAGGGAACATGAAACAGGCGATTTATCTTTATCAGGCGACCCCCTCTCGCGGCGAAATGCTGCTAGCAAACGACTCCTCTTCCTTCACTCTCCCTTTTTTCATGGAGGCACAGGAAATCCTCGCAAAAGTCCCCTCTTTGCCTCTTTCTGCAGGGATTTCGTTCTATCCCAATACCCTGCAGGAAGACGCGGTGATGATCCTTGCCCGCACCTCTTTCCATCTTTCGGAATGGATCTTCCCCGCCCTCATCATCGGCTCTGACGATAGCCCGCAAAGCGCCCTGCTGATCAACCGCTCCCACCCTGAGCACGTCCTTGTTGTCTCGTTGAAGGAGAAAGAGGTCATCGCCTCTTGCCTCAACGGCGCCGAGATCAGGGAAGAAGAGGGCGAGGCGATGAGCGTCAAGGAATTCCTTTCTACTTTGTCCATAGCCGCCCCAAGCGAGTCCTTCTCCCCCAAGAAGCAAAGCAAGCCCGTGGATCTAGGCTCTTTCCTCGATGAGGAAGAAGCCCCCATAAGCGAAGAGGACGATGTTCCCTTGGACATCCAAATCTCCCGTCCCTCCTTCGTCCCCGAATCCAAGAAAGGCACCCGCGATTTGGGCTCCTCCTTCTCCCCAAGCCTTGCCATGGAAGAGGAAGAAGAGGAAGCTCCGGTCAGCATCGAGGTCAAGAAAGACGGTTTCTCCGCGGGGTCTAGCAAAAAGCCGAAGGACTTAGGCTCATTCTCCAAAGACAGGAAGAAGCGCGTTTTCGTTTCCCCTCAAACGGAAGAGGAAGAGGAGGCCGATCAACAGGCGATCGCCTCTTCCTACGCTCGCCCCTCCTTCGAGCCGAATTCCTCCAAGAAGCCTAGCGCCCCGCAAAATAGGCGCAAACCCGAGGTGAATCGCAAGCCCCTAACCAAGGAAGAAACGGAAGAGGAGAAAGAGGTCGCCCCTTCTTATGAAAAGCCTTCCTTCGAGCCAAACGTGAAGGCGAAACGCGAATCCCCATTCGCCCCTTCTCCCTCCTTCACCAACCAAAGGAGATACGCCTCCAAAGAAGAGGAGAGGCCCTCTGATGAGGCCAAGGGCGAAACCATCAAGGAAGAAGAGCCCGTTTACGTCTTCTCTCCCCGAAAGGACGTCCCCTCTTCGCGCACCATCATCAACGACCCCTCGCTGATGTTCGTCGCGAGGAAATTCGTCCGCGAAGGGAACCTCGCTTTCTCCAAGCCCCTTAAGGAAGTCGACGCCTCTCATGTCGAGTTCTTCGCCATCAAAGAGGAGGAGAAGAAGCCCCTCCTTGATAAGGCCATTTCAGCGAGCCTCTCTTCTTGGGATCTGCTCGCCTTGAACGTCGAGCCTAACGGCATGCCCCATAGCTATCTTCTCTCCAATAAGGAAGATCCCTCACTCTGCGCCTGCTTCGAGCTGAACGAGGATAAGTTCTCTTTGTCTTGCCTCACCCATAACGGGGTAGCCATCGAGGATCCTAGCCTTGATTACGCTGCTCTCCGCCTCCTTTGCTTCCCCAAACAAGACGCTTGAATATGGCTAGACGCGACCCGAAGGTTGTTTCCTACACGATGTCCCGAATAAGGGGGAAGGACACCGGGATAGAGCTTTCCCTCAGGAAGGGGCTTACTGAAGCAGGGGTTAGCTACCGCCTTTATTCCTCCTCCGTTTTCGGCCATCCCGACATCTGCATCAAAAGGCTAAAGATCGCGATCTTCTGCGACTCCGAGTTCTGGCATGGCTACCATTTCGAGGAGAACAAATCGAAGATCCATAGCAACCTCTCCTATTGGATCCCTAAGATTGAGAGGAACATCGCTAGGGACAAGGAGGTGAACGAGGAGCTCAAGAGGCAAGGCTATCTCGTCTTGCGTTACTGGGGAAAAGAGATCGAAAACGAATTAGAACGGGTTATTGCGGAGATTTTGGAGAAAATAAAGGAAAGGGAAGAGCTTTTCGCTTGGCAAAACAGCATCAAGATCAGGACCACTTTGGCCTACATCGAGCAAGGCGACAGCTACCTGCTTCTCCACCGCGTCAAGAAGAAAGACGACCTCAACGAAGGCAAATGGATCGGTGTTGGGGGCAAGATAGAGAAGGGCGAGTCCATCGTCCACGCCTTCAAAAGGGAGATCAAAGAGGAGACCGGGCTAGAGGTTGATGGCTATCGCTACCTCGGCAAGATCGATTTCCTCAACGACCTCTACCCAGCCGAGAGGATGTACCTGTTCAAGGTGACTTCCTTCGCTGGGGAACTCATCGATTGCGACGAAGGGGAACTCGCCTGGGTGAAGAAAGAGAAGATGGGGGAGCTGCCTATGTGGGAAGGCGACAAGGCCTTTTTGCCTTTGCTAGAAAGAAGCGATCACCATCCTTTCTCCATGATTCTGGAGTACCATGGGGGAGAGCTCGATAAGGTCCATGGGCCTTATTTCGAAGCGAAGAAGAAAAAGAAAGGGAAGAAGCGCAGGAAGAAAGGGGCTTGATGAATTCAAAAGGCATGCTTGAATAAGGCTGCTTCTAGAAGACTATTAACCCCACTCTTCCGGAAGCTTTTTAGGAGATAAGGATGAAGATAGAAAGAGAGAAGGTCGCGATCGACCAATTGGACATGCTCGACCAAGCCACCGGCTTCGGGCTCTTTTGCAAAGTCGTCGAGGA
Organism: Erysipelotrichaceae bacterium; assembly: GCA_963588055.1. Lineage (GTDB taxonomy): Bacteria > Bacillota_I > Bacilli_A > RFN20 > CAG-826 > Alloenteromonas. The sequence continues at coordinate 21,662 of CAVAGB010000010.1, forward strand.
CATGCTGCCGAAGAATTCTAACGATGAGGAGAAGGTGATGGTGCCTGCTCTAGTCGGCTCCTTGATGGGGAGGATGCATTTCGGGAACGACGGCTTCAAGGCCCTGCTCATCTCCCTCATCGACGCCACGGTCAATCGCGCGGTGCTATTAGGCACAAGGAACGCGGTCCGCTGGCCCTCTTGGGACCCGGAAGACCACGCTAACGATGACTGCCATCCCCTTTGCGACGTCTTCTTCTCCTATTATTCCTACTGCCTTTACGCGAACAAGAAAGTGGTGGTGCCCGATTTCGCGTTGGGCCCCATCTTCACCTTATCCGGCATCGCCATGGAAGGGATAGCAAGGGGCTATCACGTCGTCGACGACAACATGAAGGAGCTCTACCCCAAGTTCAAGGAGACCGTCGAGAAGAGCTTCGCCGAGCACGGAAATCCGAGCTTAGACATCCAATCCACCCTTCAGAGCCTCTCTCTTTTCGGGGAGACTAGGAGAGTCAAACACAAAGCCTAATATTTGAATTCGTAGCGGGCCACTTGGCAGTTTTCCAAGCCGAAGCTCACGAATTCATCGTTTTCCATATCGTGGAAATAGGAATTGACCACGCGCGACATGCCCCCATGGCAGACTAGGAGCACGTTCTGCCCCTTGCGCGTCTTTTTTATCTCGTCCAGAAAAGGATAAACCCTCGCGACGACGTCCAGATACCCTTCCCCGTTTGGGTAGCGTTTGAAGAAGCTCTTCCGCTGGGTGAGGTAGGCTTCGCCTGAGCGAGGCTTCCCCTCCATGTCCCCGTAATATTCCTCTTGTATCCGCTCATCGACGATGAGGGGGATGTTCCTGCCTTCGTTGATGTAGGCAGCGGTTTGCCTGGCCCTAAGAAGAGGCGAGACGTAGATCACGTCCAAAGGGACCTCGGCCAGTTTGCTCGCGGTGAGCTTCGCCTGGGCGATGCCTTCCTCGTTTAGGGGGATGTCGATCCTCCCTTGGATCAGCATCTTTTTGTTCCAATCGGTTTGGCCATGCCTTACGACGAATAGGCTCATTTCTTGCTTTCCTCGGGCTTATTCTTCCACTTCGAGGCCGTTTTGAATAGGGCGGGAAGCAACAAAGCGCAGGCGGTGATCCAGGCCAAGACGTCGGCTAGGCAGACGGCGATATAGGCCCCTTGGCTAGCCATGTTCGTGACCGGCCCCCCATTGACCAAAGAAGGAAGGAAGAGGCAGATCACGACGCGCGCGGTGAGCTCTCCGACGCCTCCAAGGAAGGGGAAGAGAGGCTTTTCCAGCCCCTGCAGTTCGTTCCTTCCTAAGAAAAGCAAAGCGAGGAACCCCATGAAGGGCATCACGACGAAGAGGTAGGTGTTCCCATACCGCAGGCTCTCCTCGCTGATCTTATCAGCGGAGAGGAAGATCTTCTGATATACCCCGTCTATCATCAAAAGCAGCCCGATCGCGCAGACCGCCACCCAGATGATGAGGGCCAGAATCAAGGAGGCTCTGAAGCCTTTCCTCAGCCTTTCTTTGTCATTGGCCCCGATGTTCTGCCCCATGAAGGAGAGCATCGCCGTGCCTAGCCCGCTCATCGGGGCCATCATGATGTTGAAAACCTTGCTCGCCGCGCCATAGCCAAGCTGAGCGGGGGTGGAAGAAACCATCGCCCCGGCGGCGTCGGTGTCGAAGCTGATGACCGCGGCCTGCATGACGATGATGCCGATCTCTAGGATAGAGAATTGGAGGGCGAGGGGCATGCCGTCTTTGAGGTGGCGCATGATGAAGCGGCAAGAAAGATGCCAGTCGCTTTTCCTTATCCTCATCTTTGGGTAGCGTATCGCGGCGTAAGCCATCGCGCCGAAGGCGCTCAAAGCCTGCGAGATCACCGTCGCCCAGGCGCTCCCGGCGACCCCCCAATGGAAGACCACGATGAAGAGGAGGTCGAGGCCGACGTTGGCGATCGCGGAGAAAAGGAGGAAGAGGAAAGGGGTGAAGGAGTCGCCATAACTCCGCAAAACCCCGAAGATCATGTTGAAGAAGGCGGCCGCGAAGGTCCCTATATATAGAATAAGGATATAGGTCCTCGCCGCCTCATACTCCGCCTGCATCGAAATGTCGCCGGTCCCACCTTTGATGCCGATGAGCGAAAGCAATGGATCCACCAAAAGGAAGCCGATGCCCGCTAATAGCAAGGAGATGATGGACGTTAGGATGATCTGGGTGAGATAGCTTTTCCTAGCCCCCTCTTCGTCTCCAGCCCCGAAACGCTCGGCGGTGATGACGGAGAAGCCGCTCGCCGCCCCGATCGCGAACTGCATGATGATCCAGACCGCGGGGGCGCTGCTATTGACCCCAGCCACCTCCGACGCCCCCAGGTTCTGCCCGACGATGATCGTGTCGGTCAGGGTGTAGATCTGCTGGAGGATGAGGGAGAGGACGATCGGGACGAAAAAGGTGAGAATCCCTTTCCAGATGCTCCCTTTGGTGAGGTCGATCGGGTCGAATAGTTTTTTGAAGCGCTTAAGCAGTCCCATAAGCGCCGATATTCTAGGCAGGGCAAAAGAAAAGGGAACACCTTTTTGAGAGCGTTCCTTTGAAAACGCTTCCAGGCAAAAGACTCTTCCAACCATGGTCTTCTTTATGGATGCTTGTGCGGCAAAAACAAGGAAAAATCAGTACTACAGTACCAAAAAAACGTGTTTACGCAGGCAGGCGAATCTTTTTCGAGGCTTTCCGGTCACTCAACAAAAATGTCCTTCCTGTGCTTCTTTTTTCAAATTTTCCCCCTGTTTCTTTTACCTATTTTCCCCCTGTTTCTTTTACGCGGATCCTTTGGCTTTGCTGTCTCATAGCAGAAAGGAGGCTGGCTAGGACGTCTTTTGGATGGGTGCCAAAACGTCCAAACTCCATTTCGCCTTAGAGGGATCCGCTGGGCAATGAAGGGATGGAGTATCCCAAAAGTTATATTAAATTAACTTTATATCGCTTGTTTTCGGCTAAGGTCTATAATTGCCCCGATTCAAGGAGTGCTCATCATGGTTTCCTATTCAAATTCGCACGTCGATCTGCTTCGCAAGCAGATGAAGAAAGACGGCCTCAAAGCCTATCTGATCGTTACAGGCGATCCCCACAATTCCGAGGAGCCAGCCCCCTATTTCGCCGCAGAACGCCGCTATTTCTGCCCTTTCGACGGCGATAACGCCTACGTGATCGTCACCGAAGATGAGGCCTTGCTATTCACCGACGGGCGTTTCTTCGTCTCCGCAGAGAAGGAGCTTCAGGGATCCTATTTCAAGCTGATGAAGCTCTATACCCCTGGCTACCCTAGCCCCGAGGAATACATCCTCCAGAATTCCCTCTATCCCCTCGGCACGGATTTCCTTCTGATCTCGCCAGAGGAAGAAGGAATCCTCAAGAAAGGAGGCGAGGTGAGGGACGTTAGCTACGCCTCCCTCATCGAGCATCGCCCCAGCTTGCCTAGGGACAAGCTTTGGTCCCTCGAAAAGCCTTCTTACAACGATTTAAGCAGAGCGGAGAAACTGGAGAAGGTAAAGGAAGCCATCGCAGCAAGCGGGGCGGAGGCGCATCTGCTCACGACCCTAGACGATATCGCCTACCTTCTGAATTTCCGCGGGAACGACATCCCTTACACCCCCGTTTTCTATTCTTATCTTTATATATCCTTGAAGGAAGGAACCTATCTCTTCCTGGAGGAGAGCCGCCTCGACTTCCCCATGGAAGGGGTGAAGGTCCATCCTTATTCCTCTTTGGAAAGCTTCCTGAAGGAAAGGGAAGACATCCCGACCCTCATCGATCCTAGCCAAGCCAACGCGAAGGTCTGCTCCTTATTGAAGAATCAGATCCACGGGGCTTCCCCTTCGCGTTTGATGAAGGCCATCAAAGGGGAGAAGGAGATAGAGAACATCAAAGCGGCCCAGGCAGAAGACGGGGTCGCTTTGCTCAAGTTCATCGATTTCGTCGACCAGCATAAGAACGATGGCCTCTCCGAATGGGATTTCGCCAAGAAGCTAGGCGAGTTCCGCAAAGAGGGGAAGCACTACCTCGAGGATTCTTTCCAAACGATCGCCGCGACCGGAGAGAACGCCGCCATGATGCATTACGCCCCAAGCGAAGTGGTGCACGCCGTGGTGAAAGAGGGCCCGGAACTGCTTGTCGATTCCGGCGGGCAATACCTCTGCGGGACGACCGATACCACGCGCACCTTCCCCCTTGGGAAAGTGAGCGAGGAGTTCATCCACGACTACACCCTCACCCTCAAATCCCTGATCGCCCTCTCCGACTGCGTCTTCATCCAAGGCTCCACCGGCAGGCCGATCGACATGATGGCGAGGCAGATCATGTGGAAGGAGGGGATGGACTACAAATGCGGGACGGGGCATGGCATCGGCTACCTCAGCGTCGTCCACGAATCGCCCAACGGCTTCCGCTATAGGGCGGCGAAAGGGAAAGACGACGGTTGCGAGATTCTCCCCGGCATGATCACCTCCATCGAGCCCGGCGTCTACAAAGCGGGCAAATACGGCATCCGCATCGAGAACAACATCCTCGCCGTCAAGGCTTTCTCCACCCCCGATGGGGATTTCTATCGCTTTGAGAACGTCACCTACGTCCCCATCGACACCTCCGCCCTTGACCTCTCCATCATGAGCGATGAGGAAATCGCTTATCTCAATTCCTATCACACTTTGGTGAAGGAAAAGCTCTCTCCTCTTGTCTCAGGCCATCTGAAAGAGGTCCTGGAAGAGAAGACGAAGCCCGTGCATCGATAAAAATGGGAATTAGTTCCCTTTGATTTCGGTGATCTCGAATTCGAAGCCGTTGAGGAGCTCTTTTTCCTCGCTCCCGCAATCAGGGCATTTCTCGTTTTCGGAGGTGAGGTATTCCCTTCCGCATTTCTTGCAGGAGGCCTTCGCGGGGATGAAGACGATGTTGAGCTTGGCCCCCTCTAGGCGGGTGTTCTCGCTCGCGGGCCCCCAGCATTCCTCCATGTAGCGCGGCAACACCCCGGTGATCTCGCCTATCTCCACGGTGATCTCCTGGATGTGGGAGAGGTTCTCTTTCTTCATCAGGTCCTCAAGCGTGTGGACCATCTCGTTGCAAAGGCCAAGTTCGTGCATCGTTTTTACCTAGGGGGAATACTAATCTCTTTCCCCTCTCCTTGGGAAGCGCATTCAACGAGGAAAGAGGACGGAAAAGCCTTAGAATGGCTTCATGAAACTCGCCTGCTTCGACGTGGATGGGACCTTGCTTCCCTCTTATCACGAGCCAATCCCCCAGGAAAATATCGAGGCGGTGCAATCTTTCGCCGACAAAGGCAATGCGATCGCCATCGCCTCAGGCCGCCCTTTCGGCTCTTGCCGGAGATTCCTCGACCAATTCGCCTCCCCGCTCCGCTATGTCATCGCCGCCGGGGGATCGATGGCCTATGACCACAAGGGGAGATTGCTTTGGAAACGCGTGCTCTCTAAGGCGGACTTCCTCCATTTCAAGGAAGAGTTCGCCAATAGGAAGGACGTCGGGGTCTATTGCTACATTGGCGATGATTCCATGGGCTCCTATTTCCCCGACGAATGGGCCAAGTTCGAATACGACATCAACGTCTTCTCCGCGCATCATGACCTAAACGAAAGCGATTCCTGCTTGGATGAGTTCGGGGTGAGCAAGATCATGATCACTTCTTCCGAGGAAGTCTCCAGAAGCATCGTCTTCCCCCAAGAGGACTATGAGAAATACACGATCGTGCGCAGCAGCCCGAATTTCCTCGAGGTGATGCCGAAAGGGGTGAGCAAAGCCTCCGGGGCCTATGCGATCTGCAGGGAGCTAGGCATCAAGAAAGAGGATGTCTACGCCTTCGGAGACTCGGGCAACGACATCGGGATGATCAAGGAATTCAACGGGGTCGCGATGGGCAACGCGATGCAGGAGGTTAAGGACGTCGCCAAATACGTCACGAAGCCCTGCCGCGAATGCGGGGTGGCCTACGCTTTGAAAGACATCCTCCATCTGATATGAAAAAAGAAGGCCGCGGCCTTCTTTTTCGGATCCACCTTAAGCTTTCTTGCGCCTGATCAAGACGAAGAGGACGTTGATGAGGGTGAGCCCGTCGGCGATGCCCGCGACTAGCTTTATGGTGAGCCAGCTCCAATTGACGTTGATGACTTCCTGCACGTATTCCTCACCGTTTTGGACGGTGTGGATGGAAAGGTAGTAATGGAGGCCCTGGTCGAGATTGCCGTCGAAGAAGATGCAGGCGGAGCCGGCGATGAGGATGATGGCGCCTAAGACGGTGGCGAGCTTCGAGCCGTAGCCGACTTCCGAGAGGAAGAAGCCGACGCCGAAGACGATGATGCCGATCAAAGAGAGCAATTTGAAGGTCATCTCGGGGTTCTTGCAGAAGTTGATGGGGTCAGTCGAGGTGACGTCTTTGAGGACGATCGACATGTCGCTGATCGAGATGGTGTACTTGAAGGCTTTGGTCAGGGTGGCGTACCAGTCCTTGATATTGAAAATGACCCCTTCCAAAGTGATGAAGCACTTGGCCTCGACTCCGACGGAGGCCTCGGTTCCGACGGAAGTGGCGGTCTCCATGGTCATGACGCCGCTGAAGGACAGGCAAGTGGCCAGCAATGCCACGAAGAGGATGGGCATCGCTAGCAGATAGATGATGCGGAAAAGCTTTCTCATAAGAATACCTCGGGCAATAGTTTAGAATAATCGGCGATGGAAAGAAAACGGCTTGTTGCGATTTCTTACTTCCCTAGGGAAGAGCTCCCCGAATGGTGGGGGAAGGCCATTGAGGCGAAGGAGCTTCTGCGCCTAGAGGAGGTGGGGATGAACTGCGGCTTGGAATACACCTCCTTCCCGTTGTTTAAAGGCATTCTCCCTTATTCCCGCTACGTCCATTCCCTTGGGGTGGGGGAGATCGTCTATCGCTTCAGCCATGACCCCAAGCAAGCTTTATCCGGCCTTTATCACGACATCGCCTCTCCTTGCTTCGCCCACGTCATCGACTTCCTCCATGGCGACTATCAAAGCCAGGAATCGACCGAGGAAGGGACTTCGAAAATCATCGCAAAAAGCAAAGATATCCAGGATTTGCTGGGTTTTTTGAATCTCTCGAGAGAAGACGTTGACGATTATCATCTCTATCCGATCGCCGACAACGACTCGCCTAAGCTCTCCGCGGATAGGCTGGAGTACACGTTATCTAACGCCCTCAATCTCCTTCGCCTCAGCCGCGAGGAAGTAAGCGACCTCTATGAGGCGATAAGCCTCTTGCCTTCTGGCGAGTTGGGCTTCCTCGACGAAAGGAAAGCCAAACGTTTCGCATGCATTGCCCTCTCTTTGGGGCGCATCTATTGCTGCGATGAGGACCGCTACTCCATGGAGGTCCTCGCTCGCCTCATCAAGAAAGCGATCGCCATGGGGGTCCTATGCGAGGGCGACCTTTATCAAGGCGAGCCTGAGCTCATCGCCAAATTGCTGGATTCCCCTCTTAAAGGCGAGTGGGAGAACTACTGCGCCATGGCAGAACTTGTGAAGAGCGAGGTTCCTCAAGAAGGGTTCTTGAAGATCCGAGCTAAGAAACGCTACATCGATCCTTTGGTGGGCGAGAAGCGCCTTTCTGAGATCGACCCGGAATTCAAAAGGGAAGTGGACGAATATCTCGCCCAGGATTTCGATGTATATCTCAAAAGAAAAGGCTAGTCCTTGAGGAGGCCAGCGACCTCTTCTTTCGCATAAGCGTATTTCTTGCCGCAGCTGCCGCAGACGACTTCGATCGGGCCTTCTTCCTCAAGGAGAGCGGCGAGCTCGTCTTTTCCCGCGTCTTTCAATACTTTGAGGCCGAACTTCCTCGAACAGGAGCAATGGAAGCGGATCTCCTTCTCTTCCGTCTGCACTTGGCTCAAGCCTTCCAAAAGGGAAGCCTCGATCTGCTCTGGGCTCATCTTCCTAGAAAGGATCTCCTCTTTCTTCGGGGCCTTCTCGAGGTTGTCCGCGATTTTGCTTTTGACTTCCTTCTTCGCGAAGGGCAGGGCTTGGAGCATATACCCATAGGCGTAGGCGACTTCCTTGCTTTGGCTTAGGGAGACCCCCAAGGAGAAAAAGGTGGGGAGCTGCTCGGAGGAGGCGTAGTAATACATGAGATTGTTCTCCACGTCCTCGGTCACTAAAGGCATGCTGCTTGAATAAGGAGTTTTCATTCCCTGATCCTTGCTTACGGTGAGAAGCCCTTCGCCTATTCCCCCAATTGAGGCGGGTTTTGCGGCGAAACCTTTAACGTTCCCCGCGTTATCGGCGAAGGCGAGCACTTTGCCTAAAGGCCCGTCTCCGCTTAATTCGAGGGAGAGAACCTCCTTCTCGTTCTTGGAGGAATCCTCCATCAGCAGGGCGGCGGTCAAAAGCTCGCCGAGGTAGGCGATTGCATCTTCCTTGTAGTTTTGGATGCGCTGCGCCTTCCTGACGAGCTGGGTGGTCACGGCTACCTTGAGGATGTATTCGTCCTCCGCGCCGAGGACGCGGATCAGCTTGTCTTTCATCGTCTCTCCTTAGGCGCGAATTCGAGCTTGGCGAGGAAGCGCTCCTCACTGTCCACTTTCCCGATGAGGCCGATTTCGCCTTGCTTCGTTTCTTCGACGAAGACCTCAACCTCCTCGCCTTCCCTTATTTCCTTCTCGAAGTTCAAGACGATCGACTTGGGCGTATATTCCTTATAGAAAGAACTGCCTTTCGCATCAACGATTAGTTCGAGGTAGCGCGTGTTGTTGAGATGGCCATTGAGGTCGCACATCGAGTAGGTCACTTTGCGCTTCTCTTTCAACGAGGCCCCTTCAAAGGGAAGCAGCTTCTCGGGGCGGGGCAATTCAAGCGGATCCTTCTCAGGGGTCAAAGGATGGGGAAAGGGGGAGCGCATGACGGGCTTATGGTCCGCTTCGTGGAGCAAAGCCCAGGTCGAGGAGACGCGGAAGAGTGTCTTCCCGGCCTCATCTTTGGCGAAGAAGTGACGCCCATAGAAGCAGCCGATCTGCTCGCCGGGGTAAGTGGTCAGCTCTATTTGATCCATGTAGCGCGGCATCCTGGATATCTCTACCCTCATGCGGGTGAGCACCCAAAGGTAGCCTTTGTCGGTGGTCTCTTCCTTGCCCGCCCCGATGGAGGCGACGCCAGTGGTGGCGACTGCCTGCAGCAAACGGAACAAGGAGGGGATGGAGAGGTCGAGGAAGGGATCAACTTCGTTCGAACCTATGAGGAACTTCTCGGAATACATGGGAGAATTCTACTATCGATCGCGAAGAATTGAACGTGCAAGAACGTTTTGTTTAATACAAATAATACAGTATAATCCGCCCATGGAGAACTTAGGCAGCAAAAACCCGAGCTTCGTAGAACTCGCTTTGCGTTACGAGCATTTGATCGACGCCGGGGTCTACGCCCCTGGGGATCGCCTCCCTTCCGTGAGGGAGGTCGCCATCGCCGAGAGACTCAACCCCAACACCGTCGCCCGCGCCTTCCAGAAAGTCGCCTCCGACGGCTATGTGAAGGCGATTGAGAAGCGGGGGTATTTCGTAAGCGAAAAAGGGATGAGGAACCCGCTCGTCGATCTTTTCGCCTCTTTGCTGAAAGAGGGGAGAAGCGAAAAAGAGATCAAAGAGGCCCTCGAAACGGCCCTCAAGGAGGTCAACTCATGATCGAGATAGACTACGTCAGCAAAAGCTTCGGGGCGACGAAGGCCCTCGACAGGCTGAAGCTTGAGATAGGGGAGGGCATCACTGGGCTAATCGGGGAGAACGGCGCGGGCAAAAGCACGCTCCTCCGCTGCATCGCCGGGGTCCTTAATCCAGAAGAAGGGTCCATCTACATCGACGGCAAGGACAGGAAGGACGTGGACGCCAAAAAAGAGATCTATTTCCTTTCCGATTTCCCTTATTCCCCGGCCAATTCGACCATCGACACCATCTATAAGTTCTATTCCTGCTTCTACGATTTCGACTTGGACCGCTTCCACGAGATACTGACCCATTTCTCTTTGCCGCCCACCGGCAAGGTCAACAACTTCTCCAAAGGCATGAGGAGGCAGCTATTCGTCGCCTTGTCTCTTTCGGCGAAGACCAAATACCTTCTGATGGACGAGGCCTTCGATGGGCTCGACCCGATCGCTTTGGATGCGATAAAGGGCGAGATCATCAAAGAGAAGGAAAACGGCAGATGCGTCATCGTCTCCAGCCACAACATCTCGACCTTAGAGAAGCTAGCCGACCGCTTCGTGATGCTCTCGAAAGGCCATTTGGCCGTGAATGAGGAGGCGCAGTCGATGGGGAGGAACTTCGTGAAGTACCAAGCTTTCTTCGAAATCAATCCCACCGAGGCCGAGCTTTCTTCCCTTTGCTCTTTGATCTCCTACCGCAAGGTGGGCTCAATCATCAACTTCGTGATGGAAGAAGACGAAGGGGCTTTGGATAGAATCAAAGAAACCTATAAACCCAAGTTCATCGAGACCGTGAACATCGATGGGGATGAGTTGGTCACCCTCACGATGCTCAAAGCCAGGAAGGAGGGCAAGTGAGATGAAGACCAAACAGTTCGTCTTGTTCCAACTCAAGAGCTGGCTGCCGATGATCATCGCCTTCGGGGCGCTCGTGCTTTCGATCACCGTCATCATCGGGCTCAACGCGAGGCCATATATCTACGTGAACGTGGAGCAAAGCACCTCCTATGCCGAGCGTTACCCCGTCATTTCTTTAGACAGCGACCCCCTCTCGTGCATCGGCTTGATGATGATCCCTTCGATGGTCGCCTCCTTCATCTTGCCTTTCTTCGCCTACTCGCACCGCTATGGCAAAGCCAGGGCTGATTGCTTTCTCTCCTTGCCCGTAAGAAGCGGGAAAATCACCCAGGTCCGCATGCTGCTTGCCGGGGCGATCCTCATCGCGATCTACCTCGTTTCCTACCTCTTCGGCATCTTCGCCGCGATGGCCAAGCAATGCATTTCCGCCGCTTCGGCCGCTTCGGCCTTCTCTTCTTCGAGCATCGTCAAATACTACGAAATCATCATCGGCTCTTTCGGCTGGTATTTCCTCGCCTGGCCTATCGGCGCCCTCATCGTGGGGACGCTCTTCCTGATAAACAGCTTCCTCGCCGGGCAGGGGAGCAACGTGCTGCAGGGCATCATCGCGACCATCGCGGGCCACGTGACCATCTGCCTTCTCTTCCCCCTCACCGTCTTGACGCCGCTTTTGGCAAGCAGAAACTACGACGCGCTCTACACCGCCTTTGGAATCGGCTACTCCTTCTTCCAGATGCCCTCTTTCTACGTGCCCATCGTCCTGATTGAATTGACGCTTGGCGGTCTGGAATGGGGGACGCCTGCCGGACTCGGCCTCGCTAACTACTATGTCTCCCAATGGAGCCTTTGGTTCGGGTCGGTCTTCTTCCTTCTGCTCGGTGGGGGCGCTTTGACTTCCTTGCTGCTAGGGAAAGAGCCGGGAGGGGAGTTCGCCGGGGAGAACAAGCCGCGCAATTTCTTCGCCACCTTATTGCCTCATCTTGCCTTCCTCTCCGCCTTGATCGGCGTGAGCGGCTTCATGGCCAGCCTCCTCAGCCTGCAGCTTGGCTACCTCGTCTTCTCGCTCCTCTCCATGCTCGCTTGGACGGATGGCCTCTATTACGTCGTCCTCTCGCTTTACAACCACAACTTCAAGCTCGACCGCAAGAACTGGATCATGTTCGCCTCCTCCAACGGCTTCGCGACCTTGATGGCCGTCCTCACCGTTTTGCTTAAGGCGATCTCCAAAAGCTGAGCCGCCCTTTTCCGAAACAGACTACTTTTTCCTGCCCTTTGCCTTAAGATAAGCGCATGAAAAAACAGGCCTTCCTTTTCCTCTCCTCCTTGCCTCTATGCCTCTCCCTTTCAGGGTGTGGCGTCTTCTCCGATTACGAATCCGAATACGAGGATGAGGTGACCCTGACCGAGGCTTCTTATCCTTTATATAACTACAACAGCGAATACACGATCAAAGCCTCCTCCTTGAAGACCTATTTCGTGGATGGGGGCGCCTTGCCTTACGTCGACGTCTCCTCTTTCATCGATAGCCTCGAAGGGCTTTACCAAACCAAGTACATCTCCTATTCGACCGCCTCAAGCAGGAAGCTGATCGCAAGCTGGCGGAGCCAAAGCGCGACCTACACCCTGACCGTCGATGACGAGGCCAACACGATCAAGGTGAACTCGACCACCTTCTTCAATCTCCTTTACAGCACCTCGGGGACCAACTACAGCTTCGCGATGAAGACGGTCGAAGCGAAAGTCACGCAAGACTCCCCCAAAACCTTCGATCTAGGGTCCTATGGGATAGAGATCTACCGCAAAAAGAGCCTCGTTCTGATCCCCTTCTGCCTCGCCAACACCATCTTCTGCTCCAATAACTACCACAACATCTACTTCAACGGGAGCGCCTATTACGGGACTTATTTCAGCTTCGCGATGGACGATGGCTCGGCCATAGAATCCGCCTTCAAATCGCGCAGCTGGAAAGGGGGCAGCATCCCAGAGGACATTGCCTCCATGAACGCGAAGCAGTTCCTCTTCATCATGGATAATTACTACGGGCTGAAGGAATATTACGGCATCTCTTCCTTCTCCTCTTATCTAGGGCAGGACATCGTTTCCGCGCTTTCCTCCACCAGCGAAGAGAAATCCCGCGGGGGCTTCTATTCTTCCCTTTTCCAGAAGCTTGATGAGCTTCACACCTCCTTCGATTACTATTCCTTCTTCTGCTCTTCGACTTCCCTAAAGCCCACTTACGGCGAGAAACGGACCTCCTACAGCGAGGAGAGCAAACGCCTGGACGCGGCTTATGAAGCCTCTTATCCAGACAAAGATCCCGTCCGTTACTACGACGACACGGCGATCATCCTCGCCCAAAGCCCCATCCAAACCGGAGCCTCCAGCGACCTATATGATGACGCGGGCAACCTCAAGGAAGACGCCTACACCAAAGACTCCTTCTATTACATGAAGGAGATGCTCTCGCGCATAGAGAAGCATGGCGGCATCAAGAACGTCCTCCTCGATTTAAGCCGCAACGGCGGGGGCAACATGGGCGCGGCCTTCCGCATGCTGGGCCTCATGAGCGACAAAGACATCGTCTACGGAAGCAGGAACCTCCTTTCCGATTCGGGATACGCGGTCAGGGTGAAGATCGACGCCAACGAGGATGGGAGCTACGATGACGATGACGCCTATTCTTCCTACTCCTGGGGGATATTGACCTCCGCAGTCACTTTCTCCGCCGCCAACTACCTCGCCTGCAACGCCTCCTTCTCCGGGGCGGCGAAGATATTCGGGGAGAGGAGCGGCGGAGGGGCTTGCCCCATCGTCGGCTTCGTCAACGCGGATGGCTCGACGTTCCATATGTCCGGCCCTTCCATCCTCAAAAACGCGACCATCGAGGAATCCACCATCCGCTTCTACGACGTCCAATCCGGGGCGAAATTAGACAAAGAGCTGAGCACGGAATGCTTCTATGGGCATGATGACATGCTCGACGCCCTTTTCGACGATTGAGCGGATATCCTCGCAAAAACCACTTATTTTCCGTTTTCTGCAGGGGTTTCGTTTATTGCCATTTTCAGGTAGGGAGGAAATATTCGCAAAGAAATTAGCACTCTACCCTTGCGAGTGCTAAAAAACGGATTATAGTTTTCCTTGTCCGAGGCGACTCGGAGAAAGGAGAAAGCCATATGGAAAACATGGAACAACCGATTGATTATTCTCGCGACCCAGACGTCCTCAAGAAGTTCGGGCGCGATTTGAACGAAGCCGTATCTAGCGGCAAAGTCGATCCCGTGATCGGCAGGGACGAGGAGATAAGAAAAGTCATCCAAGTCCTAGCCAGGAAGACGAAGAACAACGTCGTGCTTCTAGGCGAGCCGGGCGTGGGCAAGACGGCGATAGTGGAAGGCCTCGCCGAGAGGATCGTGAAGAAAGACGTCCCCGTCTCGCTGCAGGGGAAGACGATCTATGAGCTGGATATGGGCGCCCTAGTCGCGGGAGCGAAATACCGCGGCGAATTCGAGGAAAGGCTAAAAGCCGTCCTCAACAAGATCAAGGAAAGCAACCACAAGACGATCCTCTTCATCGATGAGATCCATTTGATCGTGGGGGCGGGCAAAACCGAGGGCGCGATGGACGCGGCCAACCTTTTGAAGCCCCTTCTAGCAAGAGGAGACATCGACTGCATCGGCGCGACCACCCTCAACGAGTATCGCGAATACATCGAGAAGGACCGCGCGCTTGAGAGGCGCTTCCAGACCGTGATGGTCGGGGAGCCCAGCGTGGATGACACCATCACGATACTCCGCGGATTGAAGGAGCGCTTTGAGTCCTATCACGGCGTCCAGATCACCGATGGGGCTTTGATTTCCGCCGCCACGCTCTCCAATCGCTACATCACCAACCGCTTCCTGCCCGATAAAGCGATCGATCTTTTGGATGAGGCCTGCGCCTCGATCAAGGTCGAAATCGAGTCGATGCCCACTGAGCTAGACGAGGTTTCGCGCAAGATCAGGAGCCTGGAGATCGAGAAGGTGGCCTTGGCCAAAGAGAAGGACGAATCCTCTTTGAGGAGGATGGACGCCCTTGAGAAGGAGCTCTCGGCGGATAAAGAGAAATTCGACTCTCTCAACAAGGAATGGCAAAAAGAGAAAGAGGAAGTCAGCGAAGCCAAGAACCTCAAGAAGGAGATCGAAGACGCCAAGCGCAACCTCTCCAATTACTTCGCCCAGGGCGATTACAAGAAAGCCTCTGAGCTGCAATACAAGACGATCCCAGAGCTCCAGCAAAGGCTCCATGACGTGAGCCTCGCCAGCAAAGACAAGGAAAGGCTCGTCAATGAGGTCGTCGACGAGGAGGAGATCGCCAAGATCGTCGGCAAGATGACCGGCATCCCCGTCTCGCGCATCAAAAAAGGCGACAGGGAGAAGGTCCTCGACCTGAAGAAGACTCTTGAGCAAAGGGTCATTGGGCAGGATGAGGCGATCACCCTCGTCTCCAATGCGATCATCCGCCAGAGGGCTGGCATCAAAAACCCCAACCGCCCGATCGGCTCCTTCCTCTTCCTAGGCCCGACTGGGGTAGGCAAGACGGAGGTCTCCAAGGCCCTCGCCGAAGCCCTCTTCGACAACGAGAGCTCCATCATCCGCATCGACATGTCGGAGTACATGGAGAAGTTCTCCGTCTCTCGTCTAGTGGGCGCCCCGCCTGGATACGTCGGCTACGAGGAAGGAGGCCAGTTGACCGAGAAGGTCCGCAGGGCCCCTTATTCCATCGTCCTTTTCGATGAGATCGAGAAAGCCAACCCCGAGGTTTTCAACCTCTTGCTGCAGATGCTTGACGAAGGCAGGCTCACCGACAGCCAGGGGAGGCTAGTCGATTTCCGCAACACGGTCATCATCATGACGAGCAACCTCGGCAGCGAGTATCTGCTCTCCGGGCAGAAGGAGAAGGTGGAGGAGCTGCTCCATAAGACCTTCAAGCCGGAGTTCCTCAACCGCATCGATGAGATCGTCTACTTCAACCCGCTTGGGGAGGAGGTGCAGAAGAAGATCGTCAGGAAGATGCTGCTTGAGCTCGAGAACCGGCTCAAGGAGCAATATGTCTCCGTCGAGTTCGACCCGAAGATCGAGGACTACGTGCTCAAAAACGCCTATAGCCCCGAATTCGGCGCCCGCCCTCTGAAGAGATTCATCCAGGATAAGATAGAGACCTACCTCGCCTCCAAGATCGTCGAGGGCAGCCTCGACACCGAGTCCAAATACCATCTCTCCATCAGCGGCGATGAGCTCGTATTGAGCAAACCCAACGTCGCCTGAGCGTCAAAAAGAGGGAAAGCCTTGCCGCCTTCCCTCTTTTCTTATCGCCTTTATTCGTTCAGCAGTTTGTCGAGCTGATCGACGAGCTCTTCCATGCGCTTGATGACCGCGAGGAAGGGCTCTTTCGTGGTGAGGTCGACCCCGCCGAGCTTGACCTCCTCTATCGGCCAGTCGCTGCCACCGGCGGAGAGCATCTTGATGTAATTGTCGAAGGCGCCTTTCTCCCCGTTTTTCACCTTCTCGTAGATGAGCATCGAGGAGGTGAAGCTCGTCGCGTATTGGTAGACGTAGAAGGGGGTGTAGAAGAGATGGGGGATGTAGGCCCAGACGAAGGGCTTGACCTTCTCCTCGGAGATGTCGATCCCGTAATAGGTTTTGTAGAGCTTGATCATCTCCTCGTTTAGGACGGAGTAGTTGATGGGTTTGCCTTCCTCGGCGAGTTTGGCGATGTCGTATTCGTAATGGCCGAAGAGGGTCTGACGGTAGAAGGTGGAGACGATCTGGTCGATGGCTTTCTGCAGGAGCACGATCTTGTCGTCCTTGTTGAGCTTGTCGCTGGAGAGGAGGTAATCCAGAAGGTTGTGCTCGTTGAAGGTCGAGGCGATCTCGGCGACGAAGATCGCGTAGCCCTGCTTGAGCTTGGGCTGGTTCTCTTCGCTGTAGAGGGTGTGGATGGAGTGGCCCGATTCGTGGGCCAAGGTGAAGACGTCCTCTAGGTTCCCCACGAAGTTCAAAAGGATGTAGGGGTGGATGTCGCTGCCCCCGTTGCTATAGGCCCCGCTGCGCTTGCCGCTAGAGGGATAGACGTCGACGTAGCCTGGCTTAAGCACCTCATGGGCCTTCTCCTGGAAGTCCTTGGGGAAGTTCGCGATGGAGGCGAAGAAGAGATCCTTGGCTTCTTCGTAAGTGTATTGCTTGTCTGATTTGGCTAGGGGCATGAAGCGGTCGTAGCTGCGGTGCTTCTTTATCCCTAAAGCCTTCGCGCGGATCTTGTAGTAGCGGTGAAGCGGCTCGGCGTGGGTCGAGGCGACTTCGACGAGGTTGAGGAAGACGCTTTCGGGGATCGCGTTCCCTGAGAGGTGGCCGGAGAGGATAGAGGGGTAGCCCCTCGCCTTCATCTCGGCGAGCTCGGTTTGGACGGTGAGGTTATAGATCTCGCCGTAGGTGTTCTTGTGGGAATCGAACTGCGAATAGAGGGCCTCGAAGATCGCGCCGCGGTCCTCTTGCTTAGGCTCTTTGCTGACGAGGTCGGTCCAGTTGGAGGTGCTGACCTCCACTTCGCGCCCGTCGCTCAGTTTGGCTTTGACGGGCAAATAGTCCCCGACGGAGAGCTTGCTGTAGAGCTCGCCTCCTTCGTTGGAGATCGGGGAGAAAGCCGCCATGAGCTTCTCCTTCTCCGGAGAGAGGACGTACTTCTGGCTGTGGAAGAGCTTCTCGAAGATGAATGAATAGTCATTGAATTCCGGATTTCTCCGCAAAAAGCCATCCAATTTGTCTTTCCCTAAGGAAATCAGCTCAGGAGATTCGAAGCTCGTCTTCGCGTTGATCTCCTGCAGGACCAGGAAAATCTTGCTCTCGGTCTCGGTGTAGGAGACATTCTTCTTGTCGAGGTCGCTCTGCATCGAGGCGAACATGTAAAGCCTCTCAAGGAGGTCGTTCATCTCCCTTTCAAGGGTGAGGTATTCCTTCAGTTTCTCCTCATCGCCTAATTTGCCGGCGTAGCCGCCCATCTTCTCGGCGATGCCTTTTAGCTTGGCGATGCCGGAGTCGAAAGTCGCTTGATCGGGGCAGAGGCGGCTGAGATCCCATACTTTGTCGTTCATGTTTTCCCTCCACGAAAAAATATAGATAAAAGCCTAGTTTAGGAACGCTTTTCTTGCAAGGCTCAGGCGCGTTTGAATTTGGTGAGGAGGATCACGATGATCTGGATCGGGATGCCTACGATCAGGATGAACCAGATGTTCTCCCTGGGGTTGAGGAAGAACCAGAAATGGAAGCAGAATGAAAGCAGAAGTGTCCAAAGGAAGCAGCTCATCAAAATCCAGAAAGCCGCTTTGTTGTGGTAGAACCAGCGGACCTCCCAAGCGGAGAGGAAGCACATGATGGGCACCATCCAGACGTAGACCGACCAGATCTCGATGGGGAGGTTCTTTCCCTCGTGGATGAAATAGGAGGAGAAGAAGATCGACATCGCGACCAAAAGCACGAAGGTGAGGGTCATCGCGATGATGACCGCTTTATTGGAGGCATTGGCGTCTTTCTTCTGCTCTTTGGAGACCTGCTCCTCTATCGCTTCGGGGAGATGCTCCTTGGTGAGGTAATCGATGCTGACGCCGTAGAAATTGGCGATGTCCAGCAGCACATCGACAGAGGGAAGCGCGTAGCCTAGCTCCCATTTCGAAAGCGACTTGTCGCTGTAATTGATCTGCTGGGCGAGCTCTTGCTGGGTGAGCCCTTTGGCTTTGCGCAGGGCAGATAGGTTCTTTCCGACCGTCAAGGCGAGATTCTGCATGGGCTTATTCTAGGCGCGCGAGGCGCTTTGGGCAAATTCTTCCTCAGCTTAAGGGGGCGCTGGTGTAGAGGGTGACCGAGCTCAAAGACGAGACGTAGCCGTTGTCGTAATAGTTGCTCGCGTAGGCGCTCGCGGCGTTCTTGCTGCTGCTAGAGAGGCTCTTGCCATTGGGCGAATGGAAGGTGAGCAGGTTGTCGGAGGAATTGGAGCTCTTGTCCCAAGCGGAGATGTAAGTGCCCGTGGAGACATTGGCTAAGGTGGCGTCCAAGGTGACGGAGACGACGGATTTACAAAGCCCGATTCCGCCATTCAAGGAAGTGAGCGTCTTTTGCTTCTTGCCCCCGGCGTTCACCTCTTTCCCTTGGATCGTGATCTCAAGGGGATCGCTCAACACCTTAGAAAGGGAGCTCAGATCCAGCTTGGCCGTCCAGGTCTGGTCGCCGTTGGATTCGCTGTGCGAATAAGAGGAGACGAGGTCTTCGCCATGCAGCGAAGAGCCTTTCTCATCGGAAGATGTGTCTATCTTGTCGAGAATAGATGAGCTTAATCCCACGATGTAGCCAAGCGACCAACTGAGTATGTTGGCGGTGAAATCGCTGGTTTTGACCTTCGCCCAGTCTTCGTTTGACTCGTTGCTCCATGGCCACGGCTTTTTCTTCAAATTGACCCGGTGGAAGAGGATGGTGCCGTCTCCATCGTCGCCAGAAGTGTGGAAATAGAACTCCACGTAGCGGGTTCCGCCTGATGCTCCTCCCCCGTTTATCCCTCCGATTACCAAAGGGATTTCCAAAACGCCGATCATCCTGACCTCCGCTCCATCGAGATATATGTTGGCGGAGAAGGGGATATCCAAATCTATTTTCGTTATGATGGTTACGGCTACGTTCGCAGTTCCGTTGAGGCGGTAGGTCGAGGCGTTGTTCCCATCCTCCCCAAGGGTGGCTGAGCCAAGCGCGTATTCAAGCAGGGTGGAAAGGGAGGAGAAATCGGTCATCGAGTCGCGTCTAGACTGCAATTCGGAAAGCTGCAAATCGGTCTTGGAAAGAGTCGTTGAGGGGACTTCTGCGCCGATTTCGAAGTAAATCTCCTTCGAGGAGGTGATGATTCTGAAGTCGATTGAGGAAAGGCCGTTCCCGTTGAAGCCGAGGTTGATGGAGATGTCTTCCTCGCTGCCGATGAGGTCTTTTGAGATGGCGGCGCTTATCTTGTCCGCGGTGCGGGTGGCGCTCACCAAGATATGCTCGCTGAGCAGCGGGGCGAATTGCCCTTGGGCGATCTTCGCTACCAAGGTGGTGGCCAAGGTGTCGGCGGCGGAGGTGAATTTGGTGAACCTCGGGTCGTCGGAGCTTAGGAGCGTGGTGGCTAGCCCCAGGATGTCATTCAAAGAGGAGACGCTGAATTTGGCGTAGAGCGGGGTTTCGTTGGTGGGCTCGGTTCTGTTGCCGTAATCGAGATTGCCATAGCCGCTGGCGTTTGCCTCCTTCTTGTCGTTGCTGGAATCGTAAGAGAAAAGCAAGTCGCCCGTCTCGTTGGTCGCGCCGATCTCTCCATCTAGCTGCAAGGCGATCGCGTGCTCGTTGAGGTAATCGGCCTTGCGGTCGAGGATGACTGCCTCTCCGTAGGCCGCCTTCTCCTGCAGGTTGAAGGCGAAGTCGCCGTCTATGGAGAAGCCTTGCTCGGTGATCTTCTTGCCGCCTAAGGTGGTGAAATTGGAGCCGTCGCTATAAGCGGTCGTGTTCCGGTCGAGGACGTAGCCTTTGATGGTCGCTTTGGCGGAGTGGTGCTGGAAGAGGTTCTCCACTTGTTTCGTCAAGCTCGGGAGGTGGTCCATCTCCTCGTATTCGTCTTCGTTGAAGGAGGAAGCGCCGGTGTAGTCGCTGATTAGAAGCGTTCCTTCCACACCGAAACCGCCGAGGGAGAGCCCGTCGAAGGTAAGGGAGGCCAAGGCGAAATCATTGCTGCTCAAACGGAAGATGAGCTTCCCTTCGCCTCCGGCTTTGGAGAAATCGAAGGTGGCCTCGATCTGATTGTCTTTGCTCTCCAGCGAGATGAGGGCCTCGAGGAAATGCTCGTAATGCCCCTCGGAGATGTCTTTGCCCAAGAGGCTGTCTTTGAGGCTTTCGAAGGCGTCGCTGAGCGAGCCGACCGCGGAGAAAAGGGAGGTGAGGTATTCGTTTTGGATGGATTCGTCGCCGAGCAAGGAGGCGAAGGCGCTGAAGAAGGCGTCCGCGGTCGTCTTGCTGGTCTTGACCTTCAAGATGCCGTTTATGTCTAAATAGGCCTCTTTGTCGGAAGCGCCTTGGACGTAATGACCGGCGAGTTTCTTCGTTTGCTTGTCGCCCTTGAAGACGGCGCTCATGGAGAGGTCGTTGATCTTCTGGTTGCGGAAATCCGCCCCGCCTTGCAGATTGAAGGTGAGCTTCTCGTCGAACCCGGCTCTCCCGAGGGTGGTCGCGGTGCTTGCGACTTCGTCTTCGTGATGGGTGAGCAAAAGCCCTTCTTCCTCACTGCCGTTTTCCGTATGGGTGGTGGAGACGTTGAAGGAAAGCTTGCCCGCGTAGGTGGCGATCCTCCTCCAAAGATCGATGGAGTCGTCCAAGGAGAGATAAGAGGAGGAATTCGATGGGGCGAGGATGCCCGCGCCTGAGTAATCGAACTCCGCTTCGAGATTTAGTTCCATCCCGTTGCTGAGCTTATTGGAGGCGTTGGTCCCTTTGGCGGGGAAGTCGATTTTGGAGAGGCAATAATCCGCGTCTCCTTGAAGCCCCACGGAATAAGTGGCGTCCCCGATGGGGAGATTCCAGACGAAATAATGGGTTTCTGCGTCGATTTCGCTTAGATTGTCCAGCGATTCGCTGACCGCGGAGAAGTCGATTGTGGCAGAAGAACCAGATAGATTGGGCTTCACCTCGTACCCGTAGGAAGAGAGGATCTGCAAGATGTCGTCAAGAACCCAGTCGAGCCTGCCGAATTCGTATTGGGAGATGCCTCCGGTCAGAGAATCCCTCTCGCCTTCCTCTCCATATTGGTAGGAGGCGGTGCTGACTTTGTAGGCGACGCTGTAATCCGCCCCGTCTGAGCCGGGGGCGTCCAAGGCGAAATAGAGCTCATCGTCGACCAGCCGCGCATCGATGGAACGCCCGCCCGCCCCGTTGTAATCGACCTCAGCCTGCAAAGCGAGGCCTAGGCCATGGAGAGAAAGCTCATCCAAGGAGAAGGCAAGCGAACCGTTATTGAAGAGGAAGCAGTTCTTCTCATCCGCCTTCAGGGTCATCGAATTGAGCTTGAGCGAAAGCCCGGAGGCCAAGGAGCTCGTGAGGCTCTCGGCGAGGCGCTTGGCCCCACCGGTCTCTTTGAGAGCGGTCTCGCTGGTCGCTTCGCTTTCTTCAGGCGAAGTCTCCGAAATGGCGCAGGCGGAAGTCGAAGCCAAAGAAAAAGCCAACGCTCCGAGGAGGAAACGGCGGAAAGGGGCGGAAGGTTTCCGCCCCCTAAAGACGTTTTTGGCTTTTTCTTTCAGATCCATTTTATTTTACGCCGCGGTAATAGTTGCCGGGCAGGAGGGTGGCTCCATCCTGCGCGGAGTAGTATTTGGTCCATTCATCGCCCCAAGTGAAGACGGCTTCGCCGTTTTCGTTGTAAGAGACGACTTCGGTGAAATCGTTGATCGCCTTGTCGCTCCAGGTGTCTTCGTAGACGCCGGTGGAGACGTTATCTAGGCTCAGGGAGACTTCGGCGGAGGCGGGGACGAGCTGATGGGAGCCGTCGGGATCGCCTAGGACGATGCCAAAGCTGATGTTGAGCCCGCTTAAGGTCTTCCAAGAAGTGCTCGAATCTTTAGAGGAGGCGTTCTTGCCGTAGAGGGTAACGTCTGCGTCGCCAAGCAGCGCCCTTTCATCGAGCAAGGATCCGACGTCGACCCCGACGCCCCAAGAGGTATCGGCTTCGTCGTATTGGTATTCCTTGAGGAAATCCTCGGGGTGGGGGAAGGCGTTGTCGAAGAGGCTGCTGCCTTCTTCCTGCGCGGCTTCCACGGCGCTATCTTCCTCAACGGGGGCGTTGCTCTTCGCGAGGTAGCTCTCGTTGATGCCAAGGACATATTCAAGGAGCCAGCCGATGCCGTTGTAGGAATAGGTGGCGCTGTCCTCGCCGCTCTTCTCGATGAGGTCCTTGCCTTTGAGCGTGACGGCGTCTTTGACGTCGGTCACTTTGCCATAGCTTGAGTTGCGGGCGATGTAGAGGTCGCCGCAATCCCCGTCGCCTTTCTTATAGGAATAATAGAGGTCGACGGAGCGCTTGCCCTCGTATTCGTGGTCGCGGAAATAAAGCGAATCGTCCGGCGCGTTCACGCCTTTGACTAGAGGCATGTAGGGGATGGAGAGGTGCGCTTTTAGGTAATCCTTCTCGTTGGAGAGGTTGAGCGAGACCCCGATGAGGTTGATCTTGGTCTTGCCGATGTTGAGGTTCACGTTGAGCGAGACGTCGTAGACGGAAGAGTCTCCCGAGGAGATCTGGCCGAGCGTGGCGGAGGAGGTCGCGTATTCGACGAGGGTCTTGACGGTGTTGAAGTCGGCGTAGGAGGAGGTGTCTTCGCTTCCTAAGGGGTTCAAGACATCGTCTTTGACGTTGCTGGTCGCTTCAAGAGAAGCGCCCAGACTGACTTTCCCCGCCTTGAAGCTCATGCTTTTCAGCCCGCCTTCGCTCTCGTAGGAGATCTTGACGACGGGGTTCTCATTGAGCCCGAAGAGGGAACCATTGAGGACGAAGGTGTTGGTATCGCCAGATAGGCTGGCCTTCTCGGCGAGGATCTTCTTGTCGAGAAGGGAGCCGAACTTCTTGTTGGCGAGGTCTTTGACGAGGCTGGAGGAGGCGAGGCTAGAGAGAGCGCCGGCGATCTTCTGGGCGGAGGTCCTGGTATCGTCTTCATCTTCTGGAATGACGCTCTTGACGGTGGTCACGATGTCTTTCATCGAGGAGATGGACATCTGGCCGGTGATGGGCTTGGAGGAGCGGGGATTCGTGCGCGCTTTGCCTTCTGCGTCTAGCCCAGTCGAGGCGTCGATCTCCGCTTCGTTCTTGGAGTCGTAGCGGAAGGCGGTTTCGGTGAACTCTCCGTCCTCGCCGCTTAAAGAGAAGGCGAAATGATGGTCCTGGGAATAGTTCTTCGAGACCTGATTGGCGGTCAAAGTGACGCCGGCTTGCTTCTTGTCGTAAGAGAAGCCGACTCCGCCGGTGAAAGAGACACCGGTCGGCTTGTCTTGGCTATCGGTTTTGCCCGTCTCCACGCTGCCGCTTAAGGAGATGGAAGCCTCTTTGGAGGAGGTGATGTCCTGGATCTGGCTCTTGATGCCGGGGAGATGGGTGAGCTCGTCGTAGTCGCTGGGGGTGAGGCTAGGCTTGGAATAGGAGGCGAGGGAGATCTTGCCGTCGAGCTGGAAGGCGCTCAGCTTCACTCCGGTGAAGGTGATGCCGCTGAGATAGGTGTCTTTGGTCTCGTCCTCGTCCTCGTAGGTGCCGTCGATGTCTAAGGTGATCGAGCCATCGATCTTCACGGGGGAGAGGTCGAAGGTGACGCTTAACTTGTTGTCGTCGGCGTCGATGGACTGAATGAAATCGAAAGCGCCTTCGTAATGGCCTTCGGTGAAGCCTTTGATGGTGTCGAACTTGTCCAAAACGATGGAGATGAGGTCGTTGATGGTGCTGGCTTCGGCGATGCTTTCCTTCACTTCGCTTTCCTCTTCCAAAGAGGAGCTGGTGTCGGCGAAGAGGGCGTCGAGATTGGTCTTGTTGACCTTGGCCATGAGGAGGTTGTCGATGTTGAGATAGGCGCTCTCGTCGCTATAGACGGCGGAGATGCTCGCCGCGGCGTTGTCGGCGTTAAGTGAGATGCCGGCGGAGAAATCCTGCAGGCCGCCTTTGAAGTTGGCGCTCCCGGAGAGGTCTAGCGAAGCGGTTTCGACGACTTCCTCGCTGACTCCGTCCTCATCTAACTTATAGTGGGTGAGGGCGAGGCCATTGCCGGAGTTGATGTTGAGAGAGTTGGTGGTCTTGGTGGTCTTCAGCCCGAACTCGGGGGTGGCGACGTAACGAGCGACTTTGCGGAAGAGCGAGGCGCTGTCGACGATGTCGTGGTATTCGTTCTCGCTTCCGATGAGGAAGGAGGACCAAGTGATGGCCTCGCTTCCTGTGGCGACGGTCGCGCTGGCGCGGATCGTGCCGATCAGCTCGCCGCCGTTTTTGATCTCGTAGGATCCTTGCTCGCTGCCGTCGAAGGTCTTCGCGGGGAAGTCGACGCCGGTGAGGTAATAGTCCTCGTCGTGGGTGAAGCCGATCTTGAGGGTCTCCCCATTGAGTTCTAGGTTCCAGGTGAAATAGGAGTGGGCCTCATCCTCCTCCATGTTGTTGAGCGAGTTGAGGATGCCGCTCATGGCGTTGGAGCCGTCGCTGTCGCTTGAGGAACCGCTGAGGCTATTGAGGTCGATGGAGGGGAGGTCGACGTTGATGCCGCCATCGGAAAGGATGGTCAAGACGTCCTCGATGATCCAGTCGACGTCGCCGTACTCGTATTGGAGGAGGCCTCCGGTATTCTCATCGCGCGTCGAGCTGACCTTCGGCTCGATGGAGGCTTTATATTTGAAGTCGTAGGTGCTCTTGTCGGAGTCGTCGATCGCGAAATAGATTTCCTCATCGCATTTGGCGAGGCTCAACTGCCTGTTGTAGCCGTTGTAGTCCAACTTGGCTTTCAGGCCGAGGCTGATGCCGTGGAGGGAGACCTCATCCATCGAGAAGGCGACCTGCGTCCCTTTGGCGTCGATGGTGTTCCCTTTGCTCCCTTTGCCGGGGAAATAGGCGTCGAGGACGCCGAATTCGAGGTTGAGCCCGGAGGTGGCGCTGTTAGTGAGGTTGGAGACGAAGCGCTGCATGCCGGTCAGCTTGGTGCCTCCGATGCCGTCGTCATCGTCCGTGTCGACGAGGTCTTCGTCCTCGGCGACGCCGTTGCGAGGCAGCATGAAGTAAGTCGTCCCCGCGGTGAGGCAGAAGAGGGCGAGGAAAAGCCCGGAGTAGAAGAGCAGATGCTTTTTGCCGGGGTTCAGCGGTTTGTTCTTATTCGTTTTCATAATCGTTTCCTTTCTTTCTCATTTCCCGAAGTTCTCGTAGACGGATTGGGTTTCCGCGTCCAGGGAGGGGATCTCGTAGGTCTCTCCGTAATAGAAGAGGGTCGTTAGGCTCCCCTCGATGTCGACGGGGAGAGGGACGCTTTCCTTGGTGGCGTTGTATTTCTCGTAGGAGGTGTAGCTGATGGGCATCAGATCCTCGCTGAGATGGAAGGTCAAATGGCAGTACTCGAAGGTGGGGTAGCCGGTGAGGCCGGAGATGTTCTTCATCTGCTTGACGTAGTTGACCACGGCCTTCGTTTTGAGCTCGAGATCGACGACGTATCCGCCCTCTTCCTTCTCGATGCGCGAGACGCCGTGGGAGGAGCTGACTTTGGCTTCGTCTGTGATGACGGTCTTCGTCGAGATGACGTAGATCATCGCGTCGCTCACCTTCCTGCCCATGAGGTCGGCGTATTCCTCGTTGGTGTAGGTGACGGGGGTGTGGGAAGCATAGTCGTTGGATTCACCCCAATAGGTGGTCGTGGCGTCGCCTTCTTGGTACATCCTGTCGTAGAGCTTGACGAAGCTGGACATGGAGTTGGACTCCTCGAAGTAGCGGTCCCCGTTTCTAATCTGCATCGATTGGATGACCTGGGTGACGCCTACCGAGAGCGCCGAGCCTAGCCCGACCGTCTTCGTCGATTGGATCTCAGAGAACTGGTTGAGTGCGAGATTCACCATCTCAGATGGCTTAAGCGCCTCTTCAAGCGGGGCGCCTGAGGTTTTGGCGGTTTCGAATTTGGCTTGGGCTTTGCTGATGTCGTCGGTCAAGGCGTTGGCGTTGACGTTGGAATAGTCGCCTCCAGCCGATTTGGTGGTGTAGGTATAAGCGTAGTACCCGGCCCCCGCGCCCAGCGCGATGGCGCATACTCCGATGATCGAGGAGGTAATCGCGATCCTCTTCTTCGTCGCGGGCTTCTTTTCCCGGGGTTCTTTTTTGTTGGTCTTCTTGAAGAGCATAGGACAAAATTTGCAACGCTGCGATTTTAGACAAACGATTTTCAAGGTCACTCTCGTGCGCGTATCTAAAATAAAGAAGAGCGATTCTACGATTTGGAGAATTCAAAAACATAAGGTGCCGTCGGAAGAAAAACGCGAGTTTCAAAAACAAGAGAGAATTTCGTTTCCTCGAAGTTTCTTTGATTCAAAAATTCGAGCGATTTCGAAAACGCATCCACGTCCCCCTTCTTTTTTCGGGAGAGGAAAATCGCCTTTCTTCCCGTTTCGCCTATTTCTATAGGCTCCAGGCCGAAGAATCGTTTAATATATCCGGGCATCCAGAGGAAAAACCATGTCAGAAATCCGCGTCATCAAAGTCAAGCAGTCCGTCCTCGCGAACAACGATTCCCGCGCGGAATCGCTCCGCGCCAAACTCAAAGAGAAGAAAGTCTTCCTGGTCAACGTCATGTCTTCCCCTGGCTCTGGCAAGACCACCCTTTTGGTCAATCTGATCAACAAGCTCAAGGCGAAAGGCTTCTCCATCGGGGTCATGGAGGCCGATATGGACGCGGTGGTGGACACGGAGACGGTGGGGAAACTCACCGGCGTGCGCACCATCCAGCTCCATACCTCCGGGGAGTGCCATCTGGACGCCAAAATGGTATCTGAAGGCGTCGAGGCGATTGGCGAGGATGGTTTGGACATCATCTTCCTTGAGAACATCGGCAACCTCGTCTGCCCCGCCGAATTCGATACGGGAGCCGCCCTTAAGCTCATCCTCCTTTCGATCCCTGAAGGCGACGACAAGCCCCTCAAATATCCCCTCATGTTCAAGGTAGGCGACTTCTTCGCCTTCACCAAGATCGACGCGAAGGCCGTCTTCGACTTTGACGTGGAGCTCGCCGAGAGCCACATCCTCAAACTCAACCCGAACGCGAAGTTCTTCCCTTTGTCCGCTAAGAAGGATCTTGGCGTTGACGTTTTGGCCGACGCGATTGCCCAAAAAGCCAAGGAATTCGCAGCTTAAAGCGAACTTCTTTTCAAACGGCTTTCGGTTCGTTTGTCCTCGTTTTGCGTTTATTTTGAGAGGAATTTCACGAAATTTTGCTTTTTTGGTTCGGTTTCGGTATAATTTAAGACGGCTTGGGGCAAACAACGCATCGTTAATCGCGATTGGCCTCCGCTAGAAGGAGAATGCGATGACATTTCAGGTGAACGAATATGTTTTCCATAGGCACTGCGGTGTCTGCCTGATTCAGGCGATCACCCCTCTTCCGGGTGACAACTCCGGCTCGCTTTACTATGTCTTGTCGCCTCTGTTTGGGGACGATAAGGGAAACATCGTCCGCGTCCCAGTGAACTTCTCCTCCTCCTTGCAAAAGCCCATCACCAGGGATGAGGCGATGGCGATGGTCGACAACTGGCCCGCCCCGGACAAGGACTGGTACATTACCGATTCCAAGAAGCGCAAACTCACCTACGAGGAGGCGCTCAAAAACGGAACCCTGGCCGATCTCGCCCCTCTGCTAGAAGGCGCGATACAAAGGAAGAAGAAAGACGGTCACCTCAATTCGATGGACTCCCAGTTCGTCGGCAGGGCGCAGCCGCTCATCTATGGGGCTTTATCCCTCGCCCTTGATATCAATTACAGCGACGTTCCGAAGTTCATCCTCGACCACGCTGCTTAATAGGATCAACGAAAGCTCGGTACCGCCGGGCTTTTTTTGGCAAAAGAAAAGCCCTCTTTCGAGGGCAGATTCATTTGGAATCGATCAGGCTTTCCAGTTGCTGTAGGTCCCGTAGAGGCTAAGCAAGGCGCCGACGAAGGCGAAGACGACCGTGCAGATCGAGCCGCTTCCGAGGGTCATCGTGTCCGCGCCGTGGTAAGCGTTCACGGAATTGTAGAGGTTGACTCCGTTGAGGAAGAGGATGCCGGCGACGAGGAGGAAGATGAAGGTAAGCCCGAAGAGCAGGGAGCTCATCTTTCCTTTGAAGATTCCCGCGACGATCGCGAAGACGAAGCCAGCGAGTTCGAAGGAGAAGGCGACGATGAGGCCCGGGACGCAGTACAGTTTGCGGTCGGTGTTCCCGAACATCGCGCTGAAGACGCTCAAGCCGTTGTAATTCAGATCCTGAGAATCATTGAAGGCATAGGAGAAGAGAACGAACACCGCTACGGCGGCCATCAGGGCGATTCCAAGGCCCAGCAACACATTGACTTTGCGATTCATAAGTTTACCTACCGACGAGTAATATACGCTACATACAAAAAAGGAACAAGGCGCTTTTCTCTTCCTTAGAAGAGACTTTGATAGGATAATGGGAACATGAACAAGAAAGCCCGCGCCGCTCTTGGATTGCTGCTCCTCTCCTCCGCTCTGGTCTCTTGCTCTTTGAGCTCGGAGACCGAGCTTTACACGATCGAGTTCTACACGGATTACGAAGGGATAAGCAGCGGGAAGCCGGGGGACGACTACCTCGCTTCCAAGTTAGACAAGACCAAGGCGACTCTCATCGGCAAAGGCTACGTCGCGGTGAATGGGACGAACAAGAAAGCCCGCCTCACGAGCCTAGTGAAAGACGAGGGAGGGAACGTCGTCGATTTCCAAACCCCGCGTCAGACACTCAATGAGGCCTATTCCTACAGCTGGGATTCCTGGCAGGGGTTCTACGAGGACGGAAATGCCGTCAATTTGTCTGAGATAACGGGGAATTGCGCGGTTTTCGCCCATTTCTCCGCCGAAATCAAGACCTTCAACGTCACCATTCAGAACGCCGATTCCTCGCCCATCTTCGAGACCAAAGCCAACTATGGTGACGATCTTGGCACGCTGCTTAAGAGCCATTACGAAACCGACGACGCGGACGCGGCAAAGAAAGCTTTGAGCGACGAACTCGCCTATCCTTACGTCGCCTCCTACTACCAGGAATACCATTTCTCAGGCAAATTCAAAGACGAGGAAGGCAACGAGAAGACTTTGGACGAGCTCTTCACCCTCGACCCCATCAAAGCGGATCTGAAACTGACCGCCGTCTATGGGGATCCCATCAACAAGAGCTACACCGTTTCCCTTTATGCGGATTCCTCTCTCTCCGGCACGCCCACTCCCTTGACTTTAACTTACGATGATCCAATACCGGCCGCAGTTTCTCCAGACGGCTTCGACGTCAATTTCAAGCACTATACCTTCGATTCTTGGAAGGGGACGTATGGAACAGGGGAGGATGTGCCTGAATCGCTAAGAGGCAAAGAGGTCGATTCCGCGCACATCCGCTATGATTGCTCTCTCTATCCCACCTTCAAGGAAACGCCTTTCTCCTACAAGGTGACTTTCCATAACACCGGCGCCTCCGAGGACCCAGAACTCGAGGCGACCCACGGCTCTCTTTTCGGAAGTCTAAGCGCCCCGACGGTCACCGTCTCCGACAGCAATAAGGTCTTCACCGGGCATTGGAGCACTTCCGAAGACGGCACGAAGACATCCTCTTGGGTCAGCGTGGAAACCCCCATCACGGAGGAACTCTCCCTTTATCCGGTCATCGCTCAGAAGACGATCACGGCAAAAGGCGGGAAGGACGACGATTTCACTTTTGAGTTCTCTTCCGATCAGGATGGTTATCTCCTCACGGGGTTCACGATTTCCTCCACGCGAGGAGCTTCCGACACTGAGCTGTCGGCAAACGATTTCCCTTCGTCCTCTTCTCTCGCCCCTTTCTCTTTCGTGGGCATCACCAAATTTGGCAGTGATTCCTCTCCTATCACCAAAGCAACTTTCCTCGATTCGGTCTCTTACGTCGCCGGGAACGCCTTCCGTGGATGCAGTAAACTTCAAAGTCTTTCCCTCCCGGGACTAGTGAAAGCGGAGTCCTTCGCCTTCTCTCAGCTTTACGCTCTTTCCTCTTTTACCTTCCCATCCACCATCAAATCGGTTGGCAGCAGAGTCTTCTATAATTGCAGCAATCTGAGTGAAGTCAAAATCGATCTAACCGCGGAAAAAGCCGCAGAAGTCCTCTTTTCCGATGGTTGGGACGACAAAGGGCAAGGAAACAAAGTCACTTTGGCTTACGCTTCCTGATCGCCTTTTTCTTTCGCTTTCTTATTCGCTAGGATCAGCCAGACGGCCGGGATGATCGCTAGCAGGCACGACACGCAGGTGACTAGGAACATCCACTGGTCCGGCGTTTTCGTCGCCTGCCCATAGGCGTCCACCCCAGGCTGCTGGAAGACGAGCAAGGAGACGTTGCTGCCGATGACCATCGGGAGCATGACGGAGAAAACCATCCTCACCCCCTGCAAGGACCCTGCTTTGTCTTCCGGGGTCTGGTCGCGGAGCTCGGCGCCTATTACCGCGGTTCCTACGAGATAGCCTAGCATCAGCAAAGAGCCCCCAAGGATCAAAGCCCATGGGGTTTGCAGGAAGAAGAGCATCAAGGCTCCGCTAGCCATCACCAGGATCGCGGGGATCAGCACTTTGAGGTGGCCTATCTTGTCTAAGAAGGCGCCCACGGCAATCGAGCCTACAACAGCCACGGCGACGATGATCCCCATCGCTAGGTAGAAATTGACCTCGGCGAAGCTTTGGAAATAGACCATGTAGTAGGGCATGAAGGAATCGACGGCGATGTTGAAGAAGAGGAAGGAAAGGAGGGCGATGTAGAAGCGGGGATGTTTTTTGATGGAACTAGGCAAGAAGCCGTAGGCGATGTTCTTGAAATAGTTGTTCCTCTGATCCTTGATGGCTTTGTCTTTGGGCAAAATGAAGAAACTCGCTATCCCGACCAAGGTGGTGATGATCCCGCAGACGAGGAAGAAATAGAGCCAAGGCTGGGATATCCTTGAGGCGTATTCGGAGATGCTCTCGTTGCTGCCTTGGCTGCCTGGCACCCCGAATATCATCCCTATCCCCATCATCATGATGAGGGCGACTAGGGGCAAGACGGAGAGAACGGTCTCGACGAAGGGACGGTTCTTCTCGTTGGTTTGCTCGGTGATCATCGCGTTGAAGCAGGCATCGTTGCCGGTGGAGCCGATGAAGGTCATCACGCAGTCGATGGCGACGTTCATGATGCCCACCCACAGCAGGGCGTTCGCCCCCTCTCCGCAAAGCGACATCCCGTTCTGCAGCGAGGCGAGGGCGAAGGCGAAGACGAAGAAGCCCCAGATGGTGTATCCCCCGGCGATGAAGATCCTCCGTTTGCCAAGTTTGTCGCTTAAAGCGCCCATGAGGAAGGTGGTGATGGTGGCGACGACTGCGCTAGCGACTGTCATCCAATTGATGAAGTCCGCCCTCCCGGACTGGGAATAGACCCACAGGTTGATGTAGTTGTTCTCGATGGCCCAGGCGAGTTGCCCCGCTAACCCCACCAAAACGAAAGCGAACCATTTCTTGGCGCCGAGTTTCTTGCTTTCTTCCATAAACAAAGCCCTCTTTCCCGTGATTATACGGACGGCGGTGGAAGATGAAAGGAAAATCCTCTATCATATGGGAGCACATGGCAAGCGAAATCTTCTCCGCCATCCCGGCGGCTGCTTACGTTTTCTTCGGATTGGGGATGATCGCGACGGCGGTCGAGCTTTATTTCGCCTTCATCGAGAATGAGCTGGGAAGGAAGATCGCCAAATGCTTCTGCGTAGGCTTCCTGATGATCATGGCCGCTTGCTGGAAGCCCCTGGCCTGGCCGATATACGTCGGGGCCGCCTTCGGGGTCATCGGGGATTTTTTCTTGCTGAAGAAGCATAAGGTCATGCCGATGGTCTTGGGCACGACTTCCTTTTTGATCGGGCACGTCTTCTACATCGCCGCCTATTGCTTGCTTTGCTCCTTCCCTTGGTGGATTTACCTGGCTTTTGCGGTGTTTTACCTGCTTTTCTGCTTGCTTGGGTACGGCCTCATCCACAAAGCCATCAAGGAGCCCCATATAGCGTTCGGGGGCATCGTCTACTTCGGGATGCTCGTTCTGGATTTCCTCTTCGCCCTCACCTCTTGCTTCTTCGGGAGGTTCGAGTTTGTTTTCCTCTGCGCGCTCGGCGGAGTGAGCTTCATCGTATCGGACTGCTTCTTGCTGAAGACCTCCTTCGTGAAGGACGTCAAAAGAAGGGACTTCTTCATCATGGCGACCTACGTGCTCGCGCAGGCGCTGATCATCGTCGGCCTTTGCCTCACTTGGTGAGGAGATATTCTTTCAGTTTCTGGGCGGCTTTGCCGCGGTGGGAGTATCTGTTTTTGGTTTCTTCGCTGGCGGTCCCGAAATCCTCATCGGCTTCGTAGCTATGGAAAATCGGGTCATAGCCGAATCCTTGATTGCCTTTGGCCTCATATAGGATTTCCCCGGGGCATACCCCTTCGAAATAGAGGGGATCCTCTTCCTTCCCCGGGATCAGGCATAAGCAGCAGTGGAAGGCGGCCTTCCTGTTGCTTTGGCCTTTTAGGTTGGCGAATACCTTCTCGAAGACCGCGGGGAAGCCCCCGTTCTCTTTGGCGTAGCGCGCGGTGTGGATGCCGGGCTTGTTGTCCATCGCCTCGATCTCTATCCCGGAGTCGTCTGCGAGGACGGGGAGGCTCGTCTTCAAAGAGGCGTCACGCGCCTTGATGAAGCTGTTCTCGCGGTAGGTTGTTCCGTCCTCGATGGGGTTTGAGACGATGCCTGCTTCCTTAAGGGAGATGACTTGGTAGCCAAGAGGAGAAAGGAGCTCTTGGAACTCTTTTACTTTGCCTTGATTGCTGGTGGCGAGGATGATGGTCTTTTCCATGGGAATAGGATATATCGATTCGCCTCAGCAAACACCAAGGTTTTTCAAAAAAGCCCGCAAAAATCGGTTGCTTTGATGAAAAAGAGGGTTTTTGCAGGAATCAAAAGCCTTTAAGAGGCAAAAGAAAACCCCGCTTTCGCGGGGCGAATTTTCGCTGGAGCGGGTGACGGGGAACGCTCCGCGTTCCACTGCTTGGCTTGCCTGCCGCTTTCACTCCGTGGAACTAACCCCAGCAACAACAAGGTTTCACAACCAAGCCACTCAAACCACCCCGGGGGAGGGGCGCGCAGGGCAGGGGGTGGGGGCGCAATAAATAAAGCTTGCAAACTATTTTCCCCAAAATTTTACCCTTTGTCCTCTTTTTGTCAGTATTTTCGCCCTTTGACCCTTGGTATTTTGATTTTGATGAAGGACACTAGGGAGATTATCGCTGAAAATTCTTTGACCCCGTACGAAACCGCTTTGTTCAAAGGACT
The DNA here is from genome assembly GCA_963588055.1 of Erysipelotrichaceae bacterium. Classification (GTDB taxonomy): domain Bacteria; phylum Bacillota_I; class Bacilli_A; order RFN20; family CAG-826; genus Alloenteromonas. The sequence goes on from CAVAGB010000010.1 coordinate 55,376, forward strand.
CAAGACCACCGGGTCGGAAACCCTTAAGTCTAAGATCATCTCGGAGGCGGTCACGGGCGTCATGAACTCGACCATCGAAGTCGATGGGCAGGTGCTTTCGGTCACCGAAGCCTTGGTGATCAAAGTCACGGGGGAGGCGCTCGCGAATCCTTCGACCTCGAATTTAAAAGACCTCGCTGCCATTACCGGCGACGCCGGGAGCACGAAGATCGAACTCGTGAACTCCCAAGTCGATGACGACTTGGCCAGAGCCACCATCGGCGTTGGTGGCAGTGCGTTGGGAAAGTCTGGCGGTATTATTTCCCTGAAGGCTGGCGTTTCGGCCGGGAGCAAAGCCGCTTCAATGGGCACGAGCAAGGGGGTCGAGGTCGCGGTATCCAAAGCCACGACCGCCTTAGTCCAAGCAGGCATTGCGGCAGGCAAAGGCTTCACCGAGGCGATGGCCGACCCTTTAGTGAAGCAAATCACTTACGACTCCGACGCCATCGTGGAAGCCTATGGCGATGAGGAGGCAGTCAAGCAAACCCTCTACAACGCCTCTATGGCGGCTCTTTCGAGCGCCGCGATCTCAATGGCTCAATCCGCCGTCCCCGAGGGCGTGACTTATAAGACACAGGGCAAAGAACGCTACTACGCGAACTACTTCACGAGCAAAGCGGCTTTGAAGCAGCAAGCCCTCAACAAGGTTTTACAGGAATGGAACAGCAAACTCGAGAAAGGCGAGACTCCCGACTGGAGGCCTTACTGCTCAAAAATCGAGAAAATCACCGATGATTTGAGTAACGACATCAGCACCGCCCAAGATTACTGGGATCAATACCGCGTCAGCCGCACCGAAGAGAACGCGAGCACCGTCTACGACAAGTCAGGCAACGCAATGTTAGACGAGCAAGGCAATGTCCAAAAGAAGGCCGGTTTCGTCTTCCCTCGCGATAGCGAGACCCTCATCAAGGAACTTGACAGGTTCGAGGCGGTGGTCAACAACAAGAACCTCACGGACGCAATCTTTAAAAACCGTGGGAAATGGGAGGTTGGAGACGGCTCGACCGCGGTCAATACGAGCAGTGGGAACGCGACCATCGTCTCCGGAAACCTAGCAATCGAATACGATGGCGAGACCAAGGCTTTGACTTACACCGACACGAGCGATCCGAACCTAACCCCCGTCGAGGTCAAAGAAGTGAATGGGGCGATCGCCCTTGCGCCTTCCACCCATGGAAGCCTTGAGGCCGTGGCCTCCTTAGTCGCGAGCCAAGACTCCAAGGCGTTGATACCAGACACGTTGAATCTTCCGCTCAAAAACGGCTCCGCAAGCGTTTTGATCTCCGACTTCAAAACCCCGGAGCAAATCAGGACTCTAGCCTCTTTGAAAGAGGAGGACCTCCGAAAGGTCGGCAATTTAGAAATCGCGGACTTGAAAGACGGGAGGGCAATTGTTTTCAGCGACGGCCGCAAGACCGCCCAGATTGAAAACTACGACGGCAGTTTCCAGGGCTATCTCAAAGAAATTGAAACAAAGCAAAAAGTCTTTGGCGATTTCGTGGATGGCACATATAATGCCCGTGATGGAAAAGATGACTTTGGAACAATACAAGCAGCAAGTCGAGCAATGCCTGATCGATATGTACAAGAGTACCACGCGGGCAAAGGAATCGATGAAGGCTTACGAAAAAGAATTTCCAGAGTTTTTGAATTGGCCATTGACGCCTCTGCAGGCGGCAGGGGTTATCACAAGCAGTCTTTATTAAATCCAAAGACAAACACAAAAGCGGTTATCTGCGATGATGTGGATAACAAGGTTTTTGATGATGTTTTTGAGATGGCAAGAAAGTTCCTTAAAAACGGGGAACTTGTCGACCTTCATGAATCAGAAACCGCCGATGGCGACATCGGCTACAACGACTGCGAGTGCTTCCTTTCGGAAGATGGGTTGCTTGGATTCGCGATAACGAAAGAAAGCAAAGACCTAATAAGTGTTTTCAGCCTATGGAAGGAAGGGGGCTTCCTCAAAACGGTCGCCCCAATCATCCAAGAAAAAGCCAAAACCTTAGATGGATACATTTCAAATAAGCAACCGCTTGACTACATTTACGCAAAAGCCCTTGGCTTCAAAGTCGCGGCAGTCATGGATTGGAACGACGAATACGACCACGATGACATCGGCGCTAATCACGGCAGCCCCAAAGTCGCTTTCATGGTGAATCCGAAATTTGCGACAAGAGAAATCGAGCTCAAGACATTCGGCAAGGACGAATACGACAAAGCCAAGGCGTGGCAATTGTCTTTCGTCACGAGCGCAAAGGAAGAGGTCGAAGCGAGATACGGCAAAGACGTCTCAAAAGCCCCTGCCTCGCTCATCATCGAGGCGGGCAACGCCAAGGAGGGCAAGACCTACAACCTCACCAACACCGCCAAGACCATCAACAAAATCGAGGAGGCGCTCCAGGGCATCGTCTCTGGCGATGTCCCCGAAGTCGCGATGATCGAGGCCAGAGCCGATGAGGCTCAAAACTAGATTGCCCACGGTCTCCGGGCAATGCCCCCTGGTTTTCTTCCGTTTTTGCAAGGGGCTTTTCTTATGCCCAAAATGGTTTTATTCACCAAAAGTTCATCATTTTGTTCACCACGAAAAATAAAACCCCGCTTTCGCGGGGCAAATTTTCGCTGGAGCAGGTGACGGGAATCGGACCCGCATAACCAGCTTGGAAGGCTGGTGTTCTACCACTGAACTACACCTGCGGCTTGGCGGACCATACGAGATTCGAACTCGTGATCTTCTCCGTGACAGGGAGACATGTTAGGCCGCTACACCAATGGTCCGTAGCGGGGCATAATATAACACAAAAAAGCGCCTTGTCCAACGCTTTTTTATGGCTTGCCGCGGGGTTTATAGGCCGAGGAATTTCTTGAGGCTGCCTTCGGCCATATAGCCGACGTTGCGCTTACTTTCCTTGCCTCCTTCAAAGACGATGAGGGTGGGAATTGAGAAGACGCCGTACTTCTGGCAGGGGCTAGGGACCTCGTCGACGTCGAGGGAGAGGATGTTCAGCTCCGGGTGCTCCTCGGCAGCTTTCTCGATGAGCGGCTTCAGCATCTGGCAGGGGCCGCACCAGGTGGCGTTGAAATCGACGATCGCCCCGTTTGCGATCTCTTTGTTGAATTCCTCTTCGCTGTGGATGATCTTGACCATGGGTTTTCTCCTTATAGCTCAAATATTAAGTAAAAGACGGCGAAAATGATAGCGATATGCATCGGATAATAGGCGTAAGAGAAGATGCGGAATGGTTTGCCGTCAGGCCCCCTCTTCCCGTTGTATAGCAATAAGGGGAGGATCGCCAGCAGGCACCAGGTCTGCCCGACTTGGCCGCTGCTGGTCGCGTGCATCGTCGTGACGTCTAACTGCACCCCGGGGATGTAGGAGATGCCCCAGCAGATCAAGGTGATGAGGAAAAGCACGCAGGCGGAGAGCATGTTGAGCAGCCCCTGGTAGGCTTTGCTCTCCTGGAAGATTTCAAGCGATTGCCCCGAGCCTTCTAAGTAGCGGGTCGAGATCGCGTCCACCGCGTTCTTCGCGTAATAGAAGCCGACGATCATCAAGAAGCCGAATAGGGAGTAGCCGGGGAGGAGGAAATAGGGGACGTTAGAAAGGGAAGGGATGTTGGCCACGCAGACGGAGAGGGCATAAGAGCCAAGGACCGCGGCGAGGGGGATCAAGGAGAAAAGCTTCTTCCTGCCCTCAAGATAATTCAGGCAATAGAGGAACAACCCGCCTAAAAGCAGATCGGTGAAGGCGTTGTTCGAGGATTTGATCGCCGAGACGCCGAGCCCATAATACAAGACGAGCTGGGCAGCCGTGATGAGGGCCCACATCCCTGAGAGGGAGATGAGGTACCTTTCCTTGTGCCTGCTCTTCCTTATGCCTTCGGCGAGCATGAAGGCGAAGAGGGGGAAGGCGATCCTCCCGATGGCGCGGAAGACCAGCCCGACCATGTTCGCGCTGCCTAGGTAGCTAAGCAAAAACAAGCCCACGTGGTCGAGGGTCATGAAAGCCATCGCGAACAGCTTCAGGGCGAATTCGTCGAGGATCTGCGCCTTTTCCCGCCAAGTCTCGTTCATGTTATTCCCCTTGGGCGATGATGAGGACGACGGATTGGAGGTTGTTTAGGGCGTGGGTCAAGTAGGATCCGCAGAGGCCGAATTTGTCGTAAAGGAAGCAAAGCACCGCGCCGGAGAAGAGGTAGTTGGGCAAGGAGATGAGCTCGGAGGCGACGGCATCGGTCCCGATGGAGGTGAAGTCGAAATGGATGAAGGCGAAGACGAGGATGCCCAGGATGTAGCCGGCCCATTTGCCTAGCCTCGCGCCCAATCCGAAAAGCCCCACCCTGTAGGCGAGTTCCTCGGTGAAGGGACCGATCAGACCGATCACGAAGACGCAGGCCGCCGGGCCGTAGAGGACCATCGAGACGACGTTGCTTTGATTGGCGTTGGTGTCGGGGACGGCCATGCCGTTGGCGGCGCAGATCGCGTTGACGATCAGATTGTAGGCGATCGAGAAGACCATGATGAGCGCGTAGCCGATGAAGCCCGCGACGTAGGCCTTCCAGTTCTTGAAGGAGAGGAAGACGCTCTTCCAGTCCTTCCAAAGCAAGAGCCCCATGATGAGGAAGAGGAGGGGGTAGGCGATGAGGTAGGTCCAGAAGAGGCCTTCGCCGCTGCTGGCGTAGGCGAGTTGGTCGCTGGGCCTGGCGACGAGCAAAACGATGAGCTGAGCAAGGGTGGCGATGATGCTCAACCCGATGAGCCCAAGGGCGATGAAGCCCGCCTCCTTCAGGGGGTGGACATGCAGAAAATTCTTGAAGGAATTCGCCTTCTTGTCGGGGTTTTTGGCGCCGCAGGAAGGGCAAGAGGAAAGGGTGGGGTCGTATTTGTGCCCGCACTCCTGGCAACTCCTTCTGGTGAAGTAGGTCTTCCTGCTGAATTGGTCTTCGCTGCTCATATGCGAAGAACTATATCACAGGGCGGAAGAAAAACGGTTTCGTTTCTTATTTATGTTTGTGCGCGCGCTTGCGCGAAAGGCGTTTCTCGGCCATAATTTTCGTATTATGAATCCCCTCTCGAAGCTCGTTTGCCTCGCCGACCTGACCAACATCCTCAAGATCGTTGACATCGCTTTGATCGTCTTGCTCGTCGTCGTCCTCGTCGCGCTGGTGCTCTCTTTCCTCCGCGGGCTTTTGAGGGGTTGGAAATACGGCACCTACCGCCTGATTTTCTTCGCGATCATGGTGACCGTCGTCCTCTTGACGCTCGGGGCGCAGGCCAACGCCCTTGGAGGGATGGACCTCAGCGGGCTCCATCTGCCCGATTTCAGCATGACCCTCACCATCGACGGCGTCGACCACGCGATCTGCGTGAAGTGGACGAATCTGCAGGACAGCTTGGAGGATCTGATCATCCAGATCGCCGCCTCCTTTGGCACTACCGGCAGCTACAGCGGCCTTTTCTCCTACGCCTCCGTCATGGCGCTCTCCCTCATCAAGCTGCTCCTCATCTTCGTTTGGGGGATACTCCTCTCCTCCTTCGGGCTGTTGCTCATCATGCTGCTATGGCACCTCATCTTCAAGCGCTTCACCCCGCGCGACAGAAGGAAGGTCAAGAAGCTGCGCCTGGTCTCGGCTTTTGAGGAGCTCCTCGTCGGGGCCGCTTGCCTAGGCATGCTCATCACCCCTTTCTCGAGCATCGCCAACGCCTTAAACAGCAACTTCAAGGTAGAGGATGAGCAGGCTAAGCAAAACGAGACCGTCTCGATGATCACCGACATCCTCGGGGTCTACGACAAAAGCGCCTTCGCGAAGACCTTCTTCTCCTGGAACTCGATGGATGGCAAGACCACCTTCGACCAGCAGCTCATCTCCTTCTTGACCCAGACGGAAGTGGGGCAGGTGAAAAGCGATTTGGTCAGCGAGGTGGGGACGCTTGCCTCCATCTCCTCTTTGGCCATCAACGCGGGGCTGCTCAACGCGCAGGGGAGCGAAGGCATCCGCTGGTACTTCATCCTCTCCTCTTCCTCCATCCCCGCCCTCATCAACGAGCTCGCCCAGACCACCCTCGTTCAGGTGGCCCTCCCCTTCGCCGTCTCCCTCGCCGTCAACCTCGATGGGGTGAAGGGCATCCTAAGCGAGGAAACCTGCCAATACCTCTCCACCGCCGAGGTCGATTGGGAGGAGGTCCTCGAGTCGATGGGGCGCATCTATCAGGACATCCTCGACGCCGGCATCATCGACTGCGTGGTGGATGTCGAGAACGGCTCCAGCACCCCTAGCTTCGACTGGACGCAGCTCAAATACGTGATCTCTGGCAAAGATGCCTCCGGAAACGAGCGCGACGCGAAAGGAGCGATGCACGCTTTAACCTCCGAATTCGAGGATTCGCAGCTTTTCTCCCACCTCATGGCGGGACTATTGGCCCAATTAGGCAGGAACGAGCTTGAGAAAGAGGACCACGGGGACATCTCCATCTTGGACTTCCTCCCCATGAAGGAAGACGGCTCCATCGATTACGAATCCCTCGTCAATCTCAACTACACGAAGGAATTCAACCTCATCTACGACACCTTCTATTCGATAAACGAGGTCTCCCCCAGCGTCGTCGACCAGGCTCTGGACTTCGTGCAGAACCCCCCGACGGAGGAGAACAAGAGCCAGAAATACCGCGACCTCATCGCCGAGGCGGCTTTGCATTCGAAGGAATACACCGAGCTCATCGTCGGGGAAAGGGACGAATCGGGCAACCCCAAAGCGGACTCGAATTCCTGCCTCATGGACTCCGTCTTCATCGGGAACGCCCTCCCCGGCATCGTGACCTTCATGGAGAAGGCGGGGAGCTCCGCCCTCGACATGGAGCTGAGCTTCAGCGAAAGCAAAGAGAAGCTGAAGACCCTGAATGATTACAAGAAGGAATTCGGCGCCGCGCTGGACGTGGCCGCCGACTTCGCTTCTAGCGAGGCGGGCTACGCCTTCCTCAAGACGGGAGAGGGCATGGTCCATGATCCCGACGGCAACCTCATCTCCATCGAGCCCACCCTCGTCGAGGCCTTGCAGGGATCGATGGAGAAGATAGACGATTCCTTGCTCATGTCCGAGGCCTTGCCTCAGGTGGCGGAGCACTATTTCGACTCCTTCAAGGAGACGCTTTCGACCTATGGCATCGAGCAGGTCGATTTCCGCTGCGAGAACCTCGGAGGCGAGCTCTCTTACCTCCTCAATCTCATCAAATACTCGGGCGACCTGATGCTCGCGGTGAACCGCATCGGAGGGGATTCCTCCTACCTCACCATGAACATGATCGTCGAGGAATCAGACAGCCTCCTCGCCGTTTTGGACATCTTCGCCTCCTCGGCGATCCTCAACCCCGTCTTAGACGGCAAGGCCAACGTGAACTTCGCCTCCTTGCTTAACCACGTCTTCTCCTCGGCGGGATTAGAGGATTTCAAGATCGAGCCGGAGATGCTTGAAGGGGTGAGCTTAGCAAGCGAGAGGGACGCGGACTTCAACGTGACCCAGGAGCATGAGAACGCGGCCATTTTGAAGGTTTTGATTGACGTCGCCAAATCCGTGCCTTTGACCGAGCTCCTTTCCTTGGGAAGCGCCTCGACCACGGAGATGATGAAGACCCTTTCGAAAGCCGACATCCGAACGATGTTCGAGAACATCGGGAACTCGGCGGTCATGAAGAAGGTGGCCGGCAGCGCCATGGACAAATACATCCTCTCCGCCCTGGATCTGGAAGCGGGGGAGGACATCACCTTCAAGAACGTGACCGACTGGAAGAGTGAAGGCGAGGTCATCGGGAAGCTAGTCGATTTAGCCACCAATGGCATCGATATCAGCAACATGGACATCAACACCATCTCGCCCACCCTCGTGAAGCAGCTTTTCTCCTCTTTGGCGGGCAGCCAGATCTTCCAGAAGAAGGAAGGGGAGGCGACCGTATACAAGTTCCCGGAGTTCTTCTCCTCGAAGATCCTCGGAATGCTCGACGACTCCTCCGTCGCCTATTTCGCCGACCAAGGCAAGAGCGTCCCCGCCGGGGCGAGCTTAGAGGAGAAGAAGGAGCAATACTGCACGACCTTCGTGAAGAACTGCCTCGCTTTGGAGACGCCTGAGCAATGGACGCAAGAAGGAGGGGAGATAGACATCTTCTCCAAGATCCTCTCCTCCGTGCAGTCGCTAGGCGGCTTCTCCAACATGTCCTCCTTCTCTAGGTCCAAGCTCCCCACCATGACTAGCCTCTTGGAGAGCCTAGCCTCCTCCTCCGCCTTCGGGCAGGTGCTTTTGGCCAATGCGCTGGGCGAATCCTTCGCTAAGCTCCCGACCTCCGACTCCTTGGACCTTTCCCTCGCCAACCCCGACGTCTTCTTCGAGGACAAGTACTCGAACGCCCTTAGCGGCGAGAGCGCGACCAAAGAGAGGCAAAGCGAGGTGAGCGCCCTCTGCCAGACCATGGACGTCCTCTTCGATCCGGATTACGGCTTCCTGGATTCGAATGGGAATTTCGTCGGCACGATGGACATCGCCACCCTCTCCGTCCCTTATTGCCTCCGCCCCCTGCTAGAGAGCATCTCCTCCTCCGCGGTCATGACCACGGGGAAAGCCAATCCTGATGGCAGCGAGGGGGAGACTATGCTTGCTAGCCTCTTCGCGAGCATCCTCGTGAAATCCGGGCTCTACGGGGTGAGCGATAAGACCACGGAGATCGCTCCCAGCCACGCTAAAGGGCTCACCGTCCAATCGATCGTCTCCTCCCTCTCCGTTTCGGAGATGAAGGAGGAAATTGATTCCTTCTGCGAGACGGTGGAACTCGCGCAGAATAGCGGCCTTCTTTCCAGCGGCTCGCTCGATTTCTCCTCCTTGGATTCCTCCTCCCTAAAGAAAGTGGAGGACCTGCTCGGGGCGATGAATGAGAGCAAACTGCTCTACCGCGCCCTCCCAATACAGCTGGACAAAGCCATCAAGGACATCAGCTTGCCTTCCCCTTTCAAAGAGGACCTCGCCCTCTCCAACGCCTTCGTGATGGAGAACGCGGAGAAGACGGATTACTCGCCCTACACGGATGAGGAGATCACCTGCCTTTCCTCCATCTTCGCCCTCTCCTCGGATTTCTCCGGTTTGGACAGCGCCTCGCTTGAGGAGCTTTGCAACCTCGACGTGAGCAAGATCCTCTCCCCGCTTTACGCTTCGCGCGTCTTCAACTCCTCCTCCGGCGACGAGCTCACCTCCGCCCAGTCCTTCCTCTCCCACATCCTCGCTCAGATGAAGCTGAAGGACGACCTCGTCTACCGCGCCGACTCCCCCAAAGACAGCGCCAACACCAGCAAAGGCTATTACACCGACGCCTCTTCTAAATACGCCTACCTCGTCTCCTCTAACCTAGGCAAAGGGCAATCCGGGGATTACTCCCATTACTCCTTGCAGGACCAAGATGATCCCAACAACGCCTTCTACAAGGTCGTCGGCAATGGGGAAAACGGCCTTTCCAAACTGCTTTCTAACCTCAGCGAGCACAAGCTGACCTCCTTGCTCAGCGGAGGCAATATCGATTTCAAGACCGTCTCCGGGTCGAGCCTATCCGCCCTCCTCAAGGATCTTTGCCGTTGCACTTTGCTAAGCGACGTCCCTGTCAACGCCTTCGCTAGCTACCTCAGCGGCGGCGATCTTTCCGTCAGCGGCATCGATCTCAGCCTCGCCAATTTCTATTACCCCTATTCCTATGATTCCGAAGGGCATGCGCGCACCGATCTCAGCGCGACCTACGATGAGAACGAGATCGACCTCCTCGTCGACCTCCTCGACCTCATCGACCTCAATAAGACGAGCTTAGAAAGCGGGAGCATGAGGGATCTAGACCCCTATCTCCTCCGCCAGATGCTCTATGAGCTGAGCGATTCCTTGCTCTTCCATCAGACCGGGCCGAATAAAACCTCCTCAACCTACGGCTTAGGCTGGGACGAGTATGGCTCCTACGACCCTTACGCGACTCTCGCCAGCGTGAATAGCGACCTCACCGTCTTCGAGCAGATGATGTACCTCGTCTACACGAATTCCGAGCTCGATTCGCGCGCCTTCGACGAATACCACGACTTCGAATACTACAAAGAGGAGCAGAAGCGAAGCAAAGAGGGATTGGGCGCGGAGCTTAAGCTCCACGCGAACATCCTCTCCGCGAGCAAGAACTCCTATTGGGCCGAGGAGATCTCCGCCTTGACCACCAATGACGAAGGGAGCGACGGACTCATCCAGCTTGCCGTGAGCTCGGATATGCTAGACGGCGATGGGAAGGTCGATACCTCGAGCAGCCTCATGCAGAACCTTAGCCCCGGCAAAGCCATGAAGTTCATGAGCTCCCTAGGCAAAAGCAGGGTCTGCGGCGACGCGCTTTCGACCACCCTCTCTTCCTTCCTCACCACCGGAGACAGCAGCTCCTCTTCTGGCTCTGGCCTCGGCGTGGGCAATTTCTCCACCCGCACGGTGACCCTCTCCAACCAGACCTCCTTCGAGTCGAATAGTTCCTTCGCCAAGATGGGCATCGCCTATCAGCAGGTTGTCTTCACTTCCTCTTCTTACACCGGGAGTGAGGCAGTCACCTTCAAAGCCGATTACGACGGGGACTCCTCCGTCACGAAATACGAGAAGGACCTCAGCGCCTATAAGTTCGACCCCTCTTCCAGCTCCTGGGTCTTCGCCACCTCCGATCTCCGCTGCGACTTCGCGATCACCATCGATAATCCCGGGGAGCTGAGCTACAGCTTCGACGCCGCAAACTACTACCTCGATTATGGCAGCCTGAATGAGGGGCAGAGGACCTATGAGGCCCTCGAGCTCTTCCTCATCTCCTTGCACAAAGACAGTGGAGGATACTTCTCCTTCGAGGGCGACTCGGCTTTGCTTAGCGCCGCTAAGAACATCAAGCTCTACGGACTTTGCGCGATCATCATGCAGTCCGGATTCTACGCGGATTCCTACTTCGATAGCGATTTCGCCCCCGTCTCTTCCGCGCAAGAGAGCAGCTTCTCCGCGAGTTCCTACGCCCTCTATCAGATCTTCTCCATCACCCCGGAAGGCAGCCCCTCCTCCGTGAAGCTGCTCGACGCGATCGATGAGCCCCGCCTTAAGGCCCTCTATCCCTCTAGTGAGATCCCCCTCACCGCGCATCTTTCCTCGATCGAGAAAATCATCGCCGACGCCAACCCCCATGACGAAGGCGCTTTCCTTGAGCAGTCCCTCAGCGGCATCTCGCTGAGCGAAGGCGTCCACTTGACCCTCGACGCCGCTTTCTCCTCCTCCAGTTACTCCGATCAGAGCAAGACCTCCGCCTATCGCATGAGCGTCTCTAACCTCTGGAGCCATCGTTCCTCCTTAGAAGACGAGAAGCAAAACGGCGACCTCTATGAGGACTTCCTCTCCGCGAGGAAGGTGAGCTACGCCTCCTACACCATAGAAGACGGGGAAGGGAAGCAGATCGTCGTGCCCGCTTCGACAACTGAGTCCAAATCCGTCTTCGCAGACCAACTCATCGCCAGCACCCTCAATAAGAGGGTCAAGGAAAGACTTTCCTACGTCAAACTCACCTCGCAAAGCATCAGCTCCTCCATCTCCTTCGCCTCGCCCACCTCGCCCAGCAAGTCTCGTCTTAGCTTCCTCTCCTCCGAGGATCAGACTTCGCTTTCTTCCTTCGACGCCTATGGCTACGTCTCCTCTACGGGAAGCTATTCCTTCGCCGATCTCGATAGCCTCATCGAGAGCGAGAAGGAAGCGACGCGGTTCAGCGAAATCTCCGCAAAAGGCGTCTCTTTCTCCTCTAGCGGCTCCTCCAGCGTCTCTGGTCTTGATTCCTATAAGCTGACCGCCGAAGAGAAGAGCGCCTTCACGGAGCTCTGCTCTAACTTCGATAACCTGACTGGCTTAGGCAAGACCTATATCAACCTCGTCTACACCGCCGACGCTTACGACTACTTCGTCTTCAAAGGCAGCGCCTGCCTGAAGCTCTATCAAGACTATTTCTTCCACGGCAGCGCCAGCAATCCTCTTGCCGGGGCAACCATCAACGCCACCGACTTCCCAAGCACTTACGAAGACGGCGTGCTGAATGGGGTCTCCACCTCCTTCAGCTACAGCAAACTGGTCGAGGTGAGCTTAAGCGCATGAGCTATCTGATCCTCAAGAAGGGGAGCGGATTCGCTTCCCTTCTCTCCTCCTCTTTCGAAGCGGAGGCTTTGCCTTTGGGCTCGCCCTCTTCTTTCGAGGAGGCCTATTCCTCCTTCAAGTCCGCCCATCCTAAGGCCGATCACTATCCTTATGCTTTCAGAGCGAAAGGATACGAGAAAAGCAGCGACGACGGGGAGCCAGGAGGCAGCGCGGGCAAGGCGATGCTCATCATGCTCGAGGAGCGGGGGATAGACGATTGCCTGCTTGTGGTGGCGAGATACTTCGGAGGGACGAAGCTAGGCGTGGGGAGGCTAAAAAGATGCTTCCTAGAAGCCTCTAAAAAAGCTTTGGATGATGCCCCTTACGGCGAGGAGAAGGAGTACCTCTGCCTGAACCTCAGGCTCAGCTATTCGCGTTACGAGGAAGTGAAGCGCCTTGCCAAAAAGCACGGGTATACCCTTAAGGATGAGCGATTCCTGATGGAAGTGGAGGCAAAGCTGCTCGTCGATGGTACAATCCCTTTCGACGCGAGTTCCCTCCTTCTCCAGGAGAAGGAAATAGTCTCGCAGGAGAAAGTCATCGAAGTGGTGGAGGCAAGATCATGATCCAAGCAAACGAATACGCGGAGAGAAGGCAACGCTATCTAGACCAGGTGGAGGAGAATTCCCTCACCCTCCTTTTTTCAGGCGTCGCCAAAAAGAGCAGCTACGACGAGGAATACCCCTTCGAGGTGAACCGCAACTTCTATTACCTGACTGGCATCGATCAGGAAGACAGCATCTTGCTGCTGCTCAAAAGCGAAGGCGAGAAGAGGGAATACCTCTTCGTCTCCCCTTATAGCGAGCTCAAGGAGAAATGGTACGGCAAGAGACTGACCACGGAAGAGGCCTACCTCATCTCGGGGGTCAGGAACGTCCTCATCAACGGCGCCCTGAAAGCGAGGCTAGACGCGATTTTGGCGAACGGCAATTCCCCTTACGGGGAGATCAAGCACGTCTACCTCGACATGGAGAAGGAGCAGAAGATCGCCGAGGGCATCGGCGCGGAGGAGGAGATGGAGATCCTTGAGGACGCTTACGACGTCGCCTCTTTCCTAGACGCCTACCCCATCCTCGTGAAGCAGAGGCTCATCAAGTCGCCCGCTGAGATCGCCGAGCTGAAAGAGGCCATCGCGACCACCCGCCTCGGCGTGCAGGCCGTCATGGCTAACGCCCACCCCGGCGTCAACGAATACGAGCTCGCCTCTACCTTCCGCAAGGTCTGCGACGACGACGATGGCTATCAAGGCCTCGCCTTCAACACGATCATGGCTAGCGGGGCCAACGCGACCACCCTCCATTACCCTTATCCCAAAGCCAGGGCGGAGAAGGGGAGCCTCATCCTGATGGACTTAGGCTCGAGGAACCATTATTACTGCGCCGACGTGAGCCGCACCATCCCCGTCTCCGGGGCTTTCACCGAAGAACAGAGGATGGTCTATGAGATCGTCTTGGGCTGCAACAAAGCCGTCGCCAGCTACGCCCGCCCCGGCATCAGCCTCAAGGAGCTCCACGAGTTCGCGAAGAACTACCTCGCCTCCGAGTGCCTCAGCAAAGGCCTCATCAAGAGCAAGGAGGAGATCGATGGCTATTTCTATCATGGGGTCTCCCACCAGATCGGCTTGGACACCCATGATCCAGGCGGAAACAAAGAGGATCCCTTGCAGCCTGGGAACGTCATCTCCGATGAGCCTGGACTGTATATAAAGGAAAAAGGGATCGGCGTCCGCATCGAAGACGATCTGCTCATCACCGAGAAAGGCGCGGAGGTCCTCACCAAAGACATCATCAAGGAAGTCGAGGACATCGAGCAGTTCTACAAGATCCGTTGAATCCTTCGCCTAACGCGCCCTTTAACGTTCCTGGCCTATAGGAAGGGCAAACGCCAAAAGGTTGGATGAACTATGGGAAAATTCAAACTATACGATGAAATCAGAGTGATCAAGGACAAGGATTTCATCTGCCCGGTGGAGCGCGTGAAGAAAGGCGCCGAAGGGACGATTGTTTTGATTTGTGAAAAGAAAGGCAAAATCGGCTACCTCGTTGAAATAAACAACGAGGTTTATGATTTCAAAGACGACGAGATCGAAGTCATCGGTCAAAAATCATAAAACGCGATTGCGGCGATGCTTTTTAAACCAAAGCTCCAAACTTTACTGAATTTAGCCTTTTTTGGAGCCCTCTGACCGAATTCAGGAATCTCGTTTTGAGACCCATTAAGAAACCCTTGAACGGGGCAGACAAAAGGCCGTTTTTCAAGGTTTGCTTCTTTGCTTCAGAAACGCGCAGGAAATGGTGTTCATATGAAAATTGCACCGGGGGAGTGGGATTCCTATACGAACCCCTCCATAATGTTATCGATGGTCTCGAGCGAAGATGCCATCCGAGAAAAGATGCTTAAAGCCAAGTTCTGGGACGGAAAAAGTTTCTAGGAAGTAGAAAAAGAGTTCGTTTGGGGACTGACTAGCGCGATAAGGCCGATTCACTTTCTGTCCCTCTCAAATTCAAGGGGGTTGAAAAAAGCCCAATTTTAAGCCTCAAAAAGTCAAGGAACTATAGGATGGTCTCGAGGACGCATTAGGAGACAAATAGATTATGACTTCAAAAGAATTAAACGAAAAACTGCTGGCCTCATTCCCTGAGCTGAACGCAGCCTTCCAGGAAGAAACGTCTTGGCAAGAAGGCCTCGATACGGGGAGCTTCGTGGTATACGAGGACGTGTTCGTTCCCTTCCTCCGGGAATGTTTGAATAAGAACGACGAAGCGGCTCTTGAAAGGATTTCGTCCTTTTTCGAGGATCTCTCCGCGCTTGACGACGCTTACGTCGAA
>CAVAGB010000011.1:0-6054 GCA_963588055.1 Erysipelotrichaceae bacterium
CAAAGGGGAAGGAGAGCCCAATTCCCCCGCAAATGGAAAAACGATTCTACGACCGCCCTTTCCGCCCTTGCCGCCGAGGCTTTCCTAAAACGGTTGTTGGGGTTGTCGCTTTTCCCAACTTTCAAAACGCCAAAATCGCACATTCCCAACTTATGATTAGAAAACGAACTAGCTCCGGTTTGCTTGACCGCTTCTTCCCGTCCAGAGATTCTGCGCGGTCCCCGTCAAGGCTTGATCCACTTCCCGTTGGCCTTGCTCCCGATTCGCGCGATGAGGTCTTTCTTTTTCAATGAGGCAACTATTTTCTTTGTTCCCCCTAAGCTGAGCCCGCAATCGGATGAGGCTTCGCTCAAAGTGGCCTCTGGGTGATTCAGCAGAAACGTGTAGATCTTGATTTCGTTTTTGAGGAGATTCGCGAATTGCCCTTGCCCTTCTTTTTGGCTGTCGCCTTTCCCTAGCGGCCAAGCGAAGGGAAGGGTGACCATAACCATGTTGGAGGAGAAATCGAAGGCCTTCTCAGAATAGCTTCTCACGATCGTGGGCACCCCATGCCCGCTTTGCTCGACGAAATCCGAGAGCGAAAGGACTGTGAACAACGCATTGTTTACGGGCTGGCTCCTTCCTTTGAAGAAATCCTCTTTGCTAAGGGAAAATGGCGGTTCGCCGTAAGAGAGGATCTCGATGCGATTGTCATAAAGGAAAACGGAAGGGGGGATCATATGCAGCCAGTCGTTGTGGGCCACCGCGTTGATCCATGCCTCCCTGAAGCATTCGTAATCGAAAAGCTTGATCTCCCTCCTCAAGCCTGAGCTGAGATCGACGCGCGTGGCGTTTTGGGCGCGCACGTAATCAAGGACGGCCTGGGCGGCGGAAAGCAGGCAGCGGTTGCCGAATTCGTTGCGTTCCTCCATCTCCGTTTTGTCCTCCCCTCTGAAGCGGACGACTTTGATGGAGACGGAATTGCGATCGCACAGCAAATAGGCTAGAAGATTGTATTCTCCCTTGCCGTTAAATAGGCCGTAATTGGCCAAAAACGAATCGCCTTCCCTGTAGTGGATGCCGTTAGCGAGGAAATAGGCTTGCAAGGAGAGAAAGCTCGGATTCTGATCCGGGCTCCTGGTCTCTTTCAAGGCGTCGAAATCCCCGCTTATGATGGCTCTTCGGACCATCGCATTGTCCATCCGCTCGTCGCTTGAGGCGTTCCTGATGTAATAGCGGCCGTCGCAGCTATACGGGGTGTCTCCTCCGAAAGCGCTGACTTTTATGTAGGGGCGCCCTCCCTCGTCTTCGAGATGGCTGATTGTATACATGAATTTCGGCTCGGCGAGGACCGCTATCCTCTCGCGGATGTCTGCGTCGTCGTTTTTGCCGATGCGGTAACCGATCACCTCCCCTTCGTCGCTGACCCCGAAATAAAGGGTGCCTTGATGATGCTTGTTCAGCATCGCGGTCAGGGATTTGACGCCCTTATCAAGCTGGGCGAGGCTTTCCTTGTTCTCGCTCGTCTCCGTTTCTATTCCAACGTTCATAAAAACCCCTTCGCAATCACTTTCCACGATAAGTTTACGCTTAAGTCTACTCTAAGTCTACTCTAAGTCTACTTTTGGCGGCTTTTATCTTATGGATGCCTCGCTTCCGAACGACCCCCGATTCCCTAGCGCAAACTCATTGCATACGCACCGCGCGTTTTCCCTTATAATTTCTTCGTACCGAAAAGCGCTTACGCCCACTCATCAGCAGGGGCTTCCGGGCTTTTCGAACAAAGGAGACAAAAAATGAGAAGACAAACCAAAGCCTTCCTTTCGCTGTTGATCCCCCTTTCTTCGCTGGGCGCCTTCCTTTTGACCGGCTGCGAAGAAAGCGTGGACACCCATTACAACCTCGTGGCCTCGGGGAAGGTCTATTACGAAGGGGAGCAGACGATCTCCCTGAAGATGAGCGAGTATTCCGACTACAGGACCGCCTTCCTGCCTACGATCTCCAAAGACGACGTCCGGCTTTCCGGCGTGCTCGAAGGCAAAACGGTGAAGGAGGTGGCTTACGTCAGCTCCTCTGAGCTTTCCCTCACCCTTCAAGGGAAGGTGAACGCAGGGAGGGAAAGAAGCGAGGAGCTAGGGGACATCGAGATCTCGCACAAAGCCCTCGGCAACGATGCCAATGGCGTCGCCTCGCTTTACGTCGATTTCTGCCCCAAGATGGTCGCCGTCTCCATCGATTCCTCGCAAAAAGACTCCCTCTTCACCTACGTCAGCGATTTCTCCCTGCCCTATGGGAACTTCATCGAGGAGAACGCCAAGAAAGAGAATGTCTACGTCCCCGTGGAGGGGGTGGGCATTGAAGTGGGGCTCAATGAGAACGGCACGCTGCGCCTGACAGTCAGCGGCTTCGCCCCCTTCGAGTACGAAGGCGTCCAATACGACCATCCCATAGCCAGGCTCGACCCGAGCATGACGACCTTCGACAAAGAGATCTATGTGGCGGTGGGCGTGTTCCTCGCCTCAGCGAACCTATATTGAATAAGGAAAGGAGAAAAGCATGACCCTTATCAAGAAACTGTGGAAGCCCCTCGTTCTGGCGGGGCTTTCCCTCTCCGCGATGGGAGCCTCTTGCCTCGCCTCTTCCCCAAAGGAAGAATCCGTCGTGGCGGGCGAGAGCGAGGAAGGCTCTTTGCTAGATGGCCTCTTGAGCCTCGTCCTCGAGAAAGGAGGGGATCTCGTCAAGGAGAACCTCCCCACGATCGGCGATTTCCTCTGCTCGAAGGTCTTCGACTACATCGGCATCGATTACAGCGATTCCTTCACCAAGAGCGTCAAGGAAGTCAATGAGAAGCTCAAATCGATCGAGAATGATCTCAAGACGGTGATCAAGAACCAGCAGAAGGCCGTTTCCGAGAACGTGATCGAGGCCTATTTCAACGTCGTCGACGTCTTCGCCGACGCCGTCCACCCGATCTACCGCGGCTACAACACCCTCCTCCGCGACGAGAAGGACCATCCCGAGATGAGCCAAGAGGAGGCCAAAGAGAAAGAGGACAGCTTCTACAAGAACAACCTCAAGACCATCTGCTTCGGCAGCGGAACCTCAACCGGGGACCTCTACCTCCAGCTGTCGAGCCTGATGGAGAAGACGGTCACGCCCCTAACGACCTCCAACAAGACCCTCATGGAGCATTACCTCATCGCCTTCGAGCACCGCTGGGCCTTCAACACCCTCTCCTTCGCCCCGAAGAAGGAGTTCCTTGGCTATGCCTCCGCCAACATCATGGAAGGGCTCTTGCTCTACACCTTCCAGAACCTGAAGGAGAGGGAGATCTACAAGGACGATACCGCCCAGCAGACCGTCTTAAGCGTAAAGTGGGAGGAAGTCCAAAAGAAGAGCAAGGCCGCCTTCGCCTACCTCCAGAAGGAGATCAAGGCGGTGGAGGAAGAGGAAAAAGCGTACGAGGCGGCGAATTCAGTCCTCCATTATTCATCCGGGAAGACGCTTTCGCGTAAGCTCTTCGTCGGAGGGCTCGCCGTCAAGGAAAGCAATTACTTCACCTACGCCTATAGCAGCAGGGGCAACAGGCAAGGCAACATGCGCTTCGTCAGCGTCGAATCGCTCAACGCGCGCAGCTTCGCCAACGCCATCCAAAGCGATTTCTCCTCCTATAAGTCCAACTACAGGAAAAGCTCCTCCTGCACGATGAGCGAGTTCCTCCAAGAGGCTGGCTTCACCTGCTCGAACTGGAGCAACAACGGGCTCTACCGCGGGCAGAGCCAGTACCACCAAGGCGCCTCCTGCACCAACGAGTACTGGAAGTTCTACGTCGAATACGCCAACGCCAGCGGGCAAAGCCGCAGCTCCTACTACGGCGGGGTCAAATACAAGGTCTTCGGCTCGCCCACCCCGCAATACGGCTCCTCCAAAGATTGGACCTTCATGGCCTTCGTCGGCTCCGACGGCTACCTCGTCGGCAGCTACGAGGCCATCTACCAGGATTACGGCAACACGACCGTCGACGCGATCTACAGCTTCGCTAGGCGGGCCAGCGGATATAACCCCGACGGGGAAAAAGGAAAGGTATGGTGATCGAGATGAAAGCAAGAAAGACCTCGCTTCTATTCGCCTCTCTGCTTGCGGGGCTCGCGCTTTTCTCCTGCTCCAAGGCAGAGGATGCCTCCAGCTCGGCAAATGAGGAGGCCTCCTACGCCTATTGCAGGGAATACTACAGCGCCGCCTACGGCAACTACGGCGGCTTCGCAATCGGGGCGTTGGAGGAGGCGGAGCTAGAGACCAGCTTCCCCGACCTCTCCAAATTCACCCTCGGGGGCGCTTTCTCCTCCATGAAGATCGATAGCGCCGTCTTCTCCGAGGAGGACTATCTCATCTCCTTCTCCCTAAGCGGTTCCCTCTCAAGCGGCAGAAGCGGCTCCATCGAGGGCGAGGGCATCGTCAAAGGGAGGAGCGTCAAAGTCGACGTCCCGATCTCGGAAGCGTCCTTAAGCAGCGAAAGCCTCGTCTACGAAGGCGTGAGCGAGCAGGAAATCGAGCTCGAGCTCAGCAACTCCTGCTTCAACAAGGATCTCAAGCCTAGCGATTTCACCCTCTCGGGGGCGGCGAAGGGGATGAGCGTGAAAAGCGTGAGCACCCCCTCTTCCGTCGATGAGGAAGGGAACGAGGAGCTCTCCCAGAACGCGACCCTGATCCTCAGCGGGGAGAGCGACGGCAGCGATTACGCCTACCTCACCGTTTCTTCCTCCGCCCTCACCTACAACGCCGATCTCAGCCTCGCCCTCAAAACCGACGTCCGCGGGGCTTACATCCTGAATGAGTGCATCGACACCTTCTCCCTCAGCGACACCCTCACCATCCAAGCCAACAACATCTCCTTCAACGAAGGCATCAAGGCGAGCGACGTCTCCTTCGGCGGCGCCTTGAAGGATTACGCGAGCGTGAAGAAGGTCGAGAGGGTGAGCCAAACCCTCCTGAGCTTGGAGCTCTCCTTCCCTTATACTTACCTGAACCCCGACAACATTCTCTCCCTTGGGTACGTGAATCTCGATGCGAGCGCCACCTCCGCGAATAAGGAAGTCGTCTGCTCCGCCGTGGTGGGGGTCCCCGAGATCGACGTCTCCCTCAGCGTGAACGGCAAAGCCGTCTCGCTGAGCCTTACCCTCGAGCACGGGGAATGGAACCTCCTCGACTTCTACCCCTTCACCGTCTGCTATCCAGATGGGAGCGAAATCCTCGCCAGCGGGGTGGACACGATCGACGTCGACGAGGCGCTGGAGCTGAACTTCACCTTGCCTGATGATTGCTCCGGCTTGCTCTACCTCACTTTGGAGAACGCTTACGACGTAGTCACCTCCGAAGGCAAAACAAGCGTCACCGTCAAGGCTTGCTTCAACGTCTGAGAACGTTGATCAATGAATCCAAAGGGGCCCTGCGCGGCCCCTTTTTAACGGATTGTCGTCGAAAAAGCGAATGGGCTTGCTGCCAATAGCTTATGAAGGCGCGATGCCTTTCGATTGTTCCTTTCCCCTCTTACATGCGGGAAGAGCGGTGGGATAATTCTTAGGCGATGAAAAAGGAAAACCACAGAATCCGAGGGCTGAATGAGGGCGACATCCCTTCCTGCCTAGCGATCTACAACCATTACATTGAGGAGACCGTCTACACTCTGGAGGAGGATCCCCTCTCCTTGGAGGCTTTCAAAGAGCGGTGCCTTGCGATAGAGAGCAAGAACCCTTTCCTGGTTTGCGAAGGGGAAGGAGGGGCGGTGCTCGGCTTCTGCTATCTCCATCCCTTCCATGAGCGCAGCGCCTTCAGGCGGACCGCCGAGCTCTCGATCTACGTAGCCAAAGACCATCTCCGCGAAGGCGTGGGGGAGGCGCTTTACCTTTCTCTTGAAATGGAGGCGAGGAAGGAAGGGCTAACCAACCTCGTCGCGGTGATCACGGGGGAGAACTCTTCCTCCCTTTCCTTCCACTATAGAAACGGCTTCTCTTTGGAAGGCACGCTCAAAGGGGTGGCCCATAAGCTAGGCAGGGACGTGGATGTGTGCTACCTGAG
>CAVAGB010000011.1:6589-22773 GCA_963588055.1 Erysipelotrichaceae bacterium
TAGGGCAAGCCCCCGGTGATGATGATCTGGCGGTATAACGTGTCGATGGCCACGGAGACGGGGAGACCGAGCTCGGCGAGTATCGCCTCCGCCTTTGCCTTGATTTCCGGATCGATTCTTACGGATACTGTCGCGCTTTTCTTTGGCATTTTCGTTTCCTCTTTCAAAGAAAGGATGCCTTTTTGTATTGTAAAACGCAATACATTTTCCATTGGATATGAATTATTGTGTGGGCTTTTAATCGCTTCCGCGGCTGTCTCGGCGTTCATTTCTAGAAACCCTCCTCACCTAATTAATAAAAGACGAATGTGGCTTTTGCCTAATGCAAATGAAAAAAAGAGGGCTCGGCCCTCTGAAAGGCTTGGGGTATCTCAGTAAAGATCCTTGGGCTCTTCCCCGTTCTTCTTTTGCTTCCTTTTGCTCTTGCGCCAGGCGGCGGGGCTCATCCCGTAGGATTGCTTGAAGACCGCGGAGAAATTGGTGGGGGACTTGTAGCCGAGCTCGGAGGAGATCTCGTAGATCGTCATGTCGCTGTAGGTGAGGAGGTCGCCCGCGTTCTGCATCTTGACCTCGCTCACGTAATCGATGATCGAGCAGCCCATGTATTTCTGGAAGGAGCGCGAGACGTGGGAATGGGAGTAGTTGACGTTGCTCATCACGTCGCTCACGCGCCACGACCTGTTGGCGGGATCCTGGATCTTCTTGACGATGTCCAAAAGCCACTCCGGCTTGCTCGCGTCGAAGGCGTAATGCTCCTCGATGACGATGGAGAGGATGTCGTAGACGAGCAAGGAGGTGGGAAGCTCGAGCTTTTTGGAGTCGCCGTTAAGGCCCTTCTGGATGTAGGAGCAGAGACCCACTATCTTGCGGATCTGATGCTCGGCGAGCGTGCATTTGAGCTCGTCTTTGGCCATGAGCTCGTCGTAGAGGGTGCTCGAGAAAGAGGCGCAGGCCTTCCGCATGTTCTCGATGCTGACGGTGACCAATAGCCTCACCGAATCGCTCTCGTGGTAGGCGATCGCGTGGCGGTCGCTTGGGCGGATGAGGTAGGCCTCGCCCTCCTTGATGACCCCTTCCTTTCCGTTGAGGTTGTGGGCGTAGCTGCCCTTGGTGACCAGAAAGAACTCCCAGAAGGTATGGCCGTGGTAGCCTAGGTAATCGCGGTAGCTCTGATGGAAGGTCGCCTTCAAGGAAGGGTGCTTCTCCACGTCTAGCCGCGTCTTCTCCAATGGGGTGGTTTCTTTGCTCATATGGGTTAGGCCTATATGATAAGGCAAAGCCCGAACATATTAAATTAGAAAGTGGATTTCCCCTTATTTCGCCTATTCGCCCGAAAAACCTATTAAAAATCCGCTTAGGCACCCCCTATTAGAATCTCGCCACTTCCTATTCGAATTGATTTTCTGAAACACCCCTCTCCCAGCCTCCCCCCCGCCTGGCTTAAGATAAGCGAGGAGGAAGAAGATATGAAGATGTCGTTCCGCTACTACGGGGAGAAGGACCCGATCTCCTTGGATTACATCCGCCAGATCCCCAATCTCACCACCATCGTCAGCGCCGTCTACGACGTGAAGCCCGGCGAGGTGTGGGGCAGGGAATCGCTTTCCAAGCTCAGGGAAAGCTGCGAAAGCCACGGCCTCGCCTTCGAGGTCGTCGAATCGATCCCCGTCAGCGAGGACATCAAGCTGGGCAAGCCAAACAGGGACGAGCTCATCAAGGTCTACGCGGAGAACGTAAGGAGGGTGGGGGAAGCCGGGGTCAGATGCGTCTGCTACAACTTCATGCCCGTCTTCGACTGGATCAGGACGAACCTCGCCTACAAGAATGAGGACCTTTCCTATTCTCTCTCCTACAACGCCGAGGAATTCAGCAAGCTCGATCCTAAGAACCTCCACCTCCCGGGCTGGGACGAATCCTATTCGCCCGAGTCTCTGCGCTCGCTCTTAAGCGAATATGAAGGCATGAGCCATGAAAAGCTCAGGGAGAACCTCATCTATTTCCTGAAGGGCATCATGCCCGCCTGCGAGGAGGCTGGAGTCGACATGGCCATCCATCCGGACGACCCCCCATGGGACGTCTTCGGGCTTCCGAGGGTGGTGTCGAACGAGGAAGACTTCGACGCGATTTTCAAGGCGGTGCCTTCGCCCCATAACGGGATGACCTATTGCCTAGGGTCCCTCGCGGAGACGCGTCAAAACGACGTCTACCATATGGCGGAGAAATACAGCAAGGCGGGGCGCATCAAGTTCGCCCACCTCAGGAACGTCAAGCTGGATGATGAAGAGGGCTCCTTCCATGAGTCGGGTCACCTGAGCAAAGACGGCAGCGTCGACATGGCGCGCGTCGTGAAGATCCTCGTGGACGGGGGGTTCGACGGTTATGTCAGGCCCGACCACGGCAGGAAGATATGGGGCGAAAGCGGCAACCCTGGCTACGGTCTATACGATCGTGCATTGGGTGTCGCTTACATAAACGGCCTATTCGAAATGGCCGAGAAGGAGAAAAACAAATGAAAGATTTGCCGCTCAACGTCGATCTGAGCAAGGAGGTGGCCGTCGTCACCGGCGCCGCCGGAGTCCTTTGCTCTTGCCTTTCCAAAGCTTTGGCGAAAGCCGGGGCGAAGGTCGCTTTGCTCGACCTCAACGGGGATAAGGCGGAAGAGGTCGCCAAGGCGATCAGGGAAGAAGGGGGCCTCGCCAAAGGCTATGCCTGCAACGTCCTCGACAAGGATGCCCTTTCTTCCGCCCACGAGCAGATAAAGAAGGACTTCGGTCCCTGCACCATCTTGCTCAATGGGGCCGGAGGAAACAGCCCCAAAGCCACCCAAGACAACGAGATCTCCTCGGAAAAGGACCTCAGCGGCGAGTACAAGTCCTTCTTCGACCTCGACAAGTCCGGAATCGAATTCGTCTTCAACCTCAATTTCCTCGGCACCTTGCTGCCCACCCAGGAATTCGCCAAAGACATGCTCGGAAGCAAGAAGGGGAAGATCCTCAACATCTCCTCGATGAACGCCTTCCGCCCGCTCACCAAGATCCCGGCCTACAGCGCCGCCAAAGCGGGCATCTCCAATTTCACCCAGTGGCTCGCCGTCTACTTCGCCCCCATGGGCATCAGGGTCAACGCGATCGCCCCCGGCTTCTTCGTGACCGCCCAGAATAAGGACCTCCTCTTCAAGGACGGGAAGCCCACCGCGCGCACGGAGAAGATCCTCGCCGCCACCCCGATGAAGAGGTTCGGCGAGGCCGAGGAGCTAATCGGCTCGATGCTTTTCCTCCTCGACGACGGGGCTTCCGGCTTCATCACCGGGGTGATCCTGCCTATCGACGGCGGCTTCAACGCCTATAGCGGCGTCTGACCCTCTGAGAGAAACGCGTAAAAGGCGCGCGCCCGCGCGCCTTTTTCTTTCCTAGGGGAAGGGGCAGGAATTATAATCAGCCCATGTTTGAGGGAAGTGCCAAGAAAAAGGCAGGCTCGATGGGGAAACTTGCGAAAGCAGAGCCGATCATCAGGCGCTTTTTGCCTTATGCCTTCCTCTTCCTCGCAAGCTTCCTGCCCTTCATCTGCTACTTCCAGCTCGGGGCGAATCTCCCCAGCGGGGACGATTCGCTTTCCCATCGCCTCTGGGCTTGGGACCTTAGCTATGGCTGGAGCAACGGCTTCTTTTTCGTAACCCCTTCGCACAACCTGCTTGGGAACCTTGGGCTGGGGGTCTATCTCTTCTATGGTCCGCTAAGCCACTTCATGGTCGCCTTCCTTCACCTCGTCTTCCCTTCTTTAGGGATAAACGCCTGCTGGAAAATCATCGTGATAGCCTTCACTTTTCTGATGGGCTGCTGGATGTATATGCTCGGAGAGAGGGTTTGCGGGAACGTGCCCTGCGCCCTGATGATAGCCCTGGCGTTGATGTTCGGCCCATACCGCATCAACTGCCTCCTCTACCGCGCCGCCTACGCCGAGGCCCTTGCGCTTAGCTTCTACCCCCTGATCTTCCTCGGCGTCCATTGCCTTGGGCACAGGGATTACTCCCTTCATGCTTTCCTCAGCTGCATCCTCGGCGTCTCCTGCTGCCTCCTTTGCCATCCTTATACGGGGCTCATCGGCGCGATCGGGGGAGCGGTCTATCTCCTTTGCTGCCCCAAGGGCTTAATCGGGCTATTCAGAAGCAAGAGGAATCTCCTCTTCACGCTCCTGAGCGTCGCCCTTCTTTTCTGCCTCATCTCCTTCTACGTCTTCCCGATGCTCCATTACACCTCCTCCGGGCTATACAACGTCAGCAACGACACCCTGATGTGGACCTATTACGAATACGTCGCCGCCTCGACGGGGAACACCAACCAGTTCAGCGGCTTCCTCCGCCCTTATTGGATCGAAGTGCTGATGGACGAGGAGTACGGGCTCACGAACACCTATGGGGAAAGCTGGCTGTCTTGGTGCCTTGATTACGCCTATTTCGCCTTCTTCGGCGGGCTTTCCGTCTTCCTCATCCATTTCTTCTCGAAGAAGGGCCTGCGGGTCATCGGGACGGTTTCAGGAGTCATCTTCTCCTGCTTCCCCTTGCTTTTCTCGCGCCGAGCGGAGATGTTCCTCATCGTCCCCCTCTTCTCCGCCTGCCTCTTGCTCATCTCTGTCTTCTCTTCAGGGGAATTCGACCCCCTGCAGGCGAAAAGGGAGGTTAAGGAGACTCTTTCTTCGCCTTCCTTCTATTGGTGCCTCGCTTTGCTTGGGTTCTCCTTCCTCCTCATTTACGTCGGGGCGATCTGGAAGATCATGCCCTCCCTTTTCTACAAGACCCAGTTCGCCTGGCGGCTGTGGGGGATGATCCTCTTCCTGATCGCCTTGCTGCTTTCTTTCCTGGTCAAGCCGATCGCGAAGAAGAGGTGGGCGCAGGGAGGGCTCGCCATCGTGATGGGCCTTTCCTTCCTCTCCTGCATGGGGATCGTCGACAAGCGCTTCTGCCTCCAAAGCGGGCGGAGCGGCGCCTCTGAGCCTAGCATTTCCCTAGCGATGAGCACGCGCAAGCAGGGGGTGCAGAATGAGTACGTCCCGCGCGTCTTCGCCGATTCGAGCTACGTCTCCGAATACCCCAATTCGCTTTACCAGGAGATCCGGGCGGAGCTATACACGCGCTCCTACATCTCCTACCAATGGGGGATGGAGGAGTATCTGACGCCCGCTTTTTTAAAGGGATTAGGGAAAATGGAGATCACCTCGCTCAACAGCCCCGAGGCCACCTTCGATCTCTGCGTGTCCACGGACACCTCCCTCATCCAGCTCCCGCAGTTCTATTACGAAGGGTATCGCCTCTATTTGGAAGGGGATTCCTCCTATTATGCTGATGGGATCGACGTCGATGGCTTGGTGAGTTTCGAGGTAAAGGAAGGGACCTACAAGGCGGAGCTCAAATGGGTGGGGTTGCTCTCTTACCGGGTCGGCGTCAGGCTGTTCTTCCTCGGCCTGGCTGGCTGCGCGGCGATGTATTTCGTTCCTGTCGGGATTTCCCTATATAAGAAAGCCAAGGCGAGGGAAGGCGAGAAAGAGGCTCCCTCGGCTACCGTTTCCTGAGCTTCCTCAGATTGGCCTTTTGCTTTGTTTTGAGATGGCGCGATCGGACGATTCAGCCGTGAAAAGAAAAAAACCGTCCAAACGGCTGATTTGCATTTTTCCTTTCTGACTGAGGAAAACTGCCGCCGCCATCGCGGAAAAATCAGTTTGTTGCTTTATAGAGAGAAATGGAATTCAGCCATGAAGGCGGAAAAATGCCGTTCACGGCTGAATCGAGGAGACTTGAAAGAAGGATATTTCTCAACGCTTTTCAACGTTTTTTCTTCTGCTTTTCCAAAATGCGCCCGATTCGCCTTTATATAGAGGTGGAGGGCTTATGAAGAAGAAAAGGAGAACCCCTAGCGAAGAGGAGATGAAGGCTTTGGCCAAGCGGATGGATGAGAGGTTCGCCTCTTTCCTTTCCAGCGGGCGCTACAAGGACGTCCTCCTCTGCATGGGGAACCTCTCGCGCTATTCCCTCCACAACCAGCTTTGCATCCTCTTCCAGTTCCCTTCCGCCAGCAGGGTCGCCGGCATAAGGGAATGGAATAGGCTCGGAAGGAGGGTCAGAAGAGGCGAGAAAGGCATCAGGATCTATCAGCCCATATTCAAGAAAAAGGAAGAAGGGGAAGAGGAAACGGCCCTCGCCTTCAGGGTTGGCTGCGTGTTCGACCTCTCCCAGACCGAAGGGGAGGAGATAAAGGCCTTCCGGCTCGATGAGGAAAGCGAGGTGGAGGACAAAAGGAAAATCGTCGCGGGGCTGAGGAGAACCCTCGATGAGCTTGGCTATTCCTTCGCTTGCGTTAGCGGAGAGGAACTAGGGGAGGGGTGCTACGGGCTTTGCTCCCACAAGGAGAAGGCGGTCAAGGTGAAGGAGGGGATGGGGGATCTGCAGACGATCTCAACCTTGATACACGAATGCGCGCACGCCCTCGCCCACGGGACGGAGAGGAAGGATTTCGAAGGGCTCCGCCAGTTAGAGAGAAGGGAGATAAAGGAGGTGGAGGCGGAGTCGATCGCCTGCATCGTCTGCGCCCATCTCGGCCTAGAGACGGAGGAATTCAATTTCTCCTACATCGCCGGATGGGCCAGCGGGGACATCGCCAAATTCAGAAAGAACCTCGAGCTCGTCTCCTCCTGCGCGAGGAGGCTCATCGCAGGCATCGAGGAAGAAAGGGAAAAGAAGGATGAATGAAATGAATGAAGTGCAAGCAAATGCTTGCAAATGCTTGCAGGAAGGGAGAGACTACCCTTGGAAACAAGGAGAGTCGCATATGGCCAAAACTGCAGTCGTCTACGCGCGCATCGACGCGGAATTGAAGGAAAAAGCGGAGGCTGTGCTGAAGCAGCTCGGATTGAGCGCCTCTTCGGCGATCTCGATGCTTTACGCTCAGATCGCAAGGAGCAATGGGCTTCCGATGAACCTCTATCTCGGTGGAAAGCCCACTTGCGTCGGAGGGATGTCAAAAGACGATTTGGAGAAGGAACTCGCGAAAGGCTTCAAAGACGTTGAGGAAGGACGGACCTACACCCAGGAGGAAGTCGACGCGATTCTGAAATGGGAGTTCGGAATATGAACGAAGGCTATTCCGTCGCATATTCTTCCTACGCCCTCAAAGATATCGGACGGATCCATGGTTACATCGCCTTCGACCTCAATGAGCCTGGTTATGCCTTGCGGACCGTGAAAAAGATCGTCGATGTGACGAAATCCCTTTGCTTCATGCCTGAGAGGTTCTCGCTCGTTGAGGGCCTTTCCTACATGGGCGAAGCCCTTCATCGGGCCTTCGCTGGGAATTTTCTGATTTTCTATGTCGTCATCAAGACGGAAAGGCGCGTCATCGTCGCCAGAATCTGCCATTCTGGGCAAGATGTGAAGACTTTGCTAGAGGAAACCATTTGAATAAGACAAGCTGGATATAATGTAAAAAAGTGTAAAAAAATATTTACAACATTTTTCATCTGGCCTATCCTGTTGCCAGGAGGAAACCGGATGAAAGCAAATTTCTCGATCACCGAGCTCTCGAACCTCACAGGCAAATCGCGCCCGACCCTGTATAAGTACATGGACGCCTACGACCTTGGGGCCCTCGACGAGCTTCCCTACAGCTTCATCGCCCTTTTCGATCTGCTTGAGAAGCCAGGCACGTCAAGGCAAGAGGTCATCGCCTATTGCCGCGCCTACTTCCAGAAGGTCGAGGAAGACCCCGCTTTGCGCGAGATCTTCGCCTTGCTTAGGGAGAACAAAGACAAAATCGATCTAGCCGCGCTGAAGGAGCGCATCAAAAAGGAGATAGCAAAATGAACGAACTGAAGCCGCTTTTCGAAGAGCACGATCTCTTCCTTTACTGCCAGAGCCTGAGGCTCCATAAAGATGAGGAGACCCTCCTTGCCAAAATGGAGAAGGAGAAGAAGGAAGAAGGGGAGAAACTCACCTTCAAGCAGAAGGCGAGCAACGCCTTGAAAGAGGCGAGGACCAAGATCAAAGGGTACCCTCAGAAGAGCGAGGCCATCGAAGGCAATCTCGCCAGCTTCGCCTCAAAGAACGAGAAATGCCCAAGCGAAGAGGAGGCCAAGGAACTCCTCGTGAAGCTTTTCGCGGAAGACCCCTATGGGGCGAGCAAGCTGACCTTCGCGATCACCGTCCTCCTCGATGAGGAATACCCTTACGAGTACGGGGACGAGGGGATGGAGGCGGTCTCTTCCTTCCTCTATGGGAACCCCAAGGAGATGAAGGGGATCTACCTCGCCCTGAAAGACGCCTACCGCGACGTCTCCCCGAAATCGCTTAGCAGCGTCCAGAAGGCCGCCTTCTTCGGCGTGGCCCTCGCCGCCGCCTCGGGGGCCTTGCTCGTCCCGACCATCTTCGCCGCCGGAGGGGCGATCTCCGCCTCTTCGCTCGCCGCGATGGGCTTCGCCGACATCAAACTCGGCGCCAGCGTCCTCACCGCCGAATCCCTCCTCTTCGCCTCCGCCCTCGTCGGGGCGACCTACGCGGGGATGAAGCTATACAACGAGGAGAAGGTCAAAAAGCAATTCAGGAAGCTTAGCCCCGAGAAGGGGGCGATGTACCTCGCCATCCAGATCGTCTACATCGAAAGGCTCAAGAAGACCCTCAAGGAAAGCGACTTCAAGGAGAGGCTCGATGAGATCCTGAAAGGGGTCAACACCCTCAAAGCGGATCTGGATTATTACTACTTCGTCGAGAAGGATGACCCCAGCAACAACAAAGCCAAGCTGAAGTCGTTCCACAACTTCGACGCGAAGCTGACGAAATTGCTTGGACTTTAATAGAGGCGTTTTGCGGCCGGCCCTTCTTACGGGGGGTCGGCTTTCGTTTATAACGGGTTCAAAACAAGACTTTTGGGAGTCTCCATTCGGAACGAGGAGCCTGAAACGGTGGAAAGGGCTAGCGGTTTCGTTTGCCAAGTTCAGAATGGTCTTGCCAAATGTCTCAAAAAATATACAATAAATGCGACGGACATCTATGAAAAAGAACAGCGTTAGCAGCCTTATTCTCCAGCGGATCGAAACGGGTCCGCGCGACAAAATCTACGTCGTCGCCGATTTTTTGGATTTGGGGAATTATCATGCCGTCAGAAAGGCTTTGCTCCGTTTATCCGGCTCGGGCAAAATCAGGAAAGTTATGGACGGTATCTATTACTATCCTGAGTATAGCCCGTTACTCAAAGAATACGAAGCCCCCTCGCCGAAGGAATTCGCAAGCGCCGTGGCGAGGAAGTTCAACTGGACCATCGCCCCTTGCGACGACGCAGCCTTGAATGAGCTCGGACTTTCCAATCAGGTCGTGGGCAATTGGTCGTTTGTCAGCGATGGTCCATACCGTGAATTCAAACTCAGCGGGCTGAGCGTCAAATTCAAGCATTGCAGCACCCGGGAGATTGCCTCTTTATCAAAGAAGAGCGCGACGGTCGTTCAGGCGATTGAGGCCATCGGCAAGGGTCGGCTTGACGATTCCCAATTGGAGAGCATCCGCCATCTTCTTTCCCAAGAGGAGAAGGAGGCGCTGCTCCGCGAAACGAACCACGTCAGGGTTTGGGTGAAAGACGTCGTGGAGCGCATATGCGAGGAAGGACGGTGAATGCCT
Source organism: Erysipelotrichaceae bacterium (assembly GCA_963588055.1). Taxonomy (GTDB): domain Bacteria; phylum Bacillota_I; class Bacilli_A; order RFN20; family CAG-826; genus Alloenteromonas. Next base: position 16,242 of record CAVAGB010000011.1, read on the forward strand.
ATGTGGGAGGTAGCGAGGCTTAAGGGGGATGAACTTAGGGTATTGTTCAGGAACTCCGCTGCGAAGCTCGGGATGCATGAAGCGGTCGTCGAAAAGGATTTTTGGGTCTGCCTGATGCTGGATTATCTTTTCCATCGCAGCGAGTGGAAGGGCCGTTTCACCTTCAAAGGGGGAACGAGTTTGTCGAAGTGCTTCGGGCTCATCGAGCGCTTTTCGGAAGACATCGACCTCATTTTGGATTGGCGCGTCCTAGGCTATGGGCTCAAAGAGCCGTGGATTGAACGTTCGAACACCAAGCAGGACCTTTTCAATAAGGAGGCGAATCTGAGGGCCGGGGTTTTCCTATCGGAGCAATTGCTGCCGGCTCTTCAAAGGGACTTCGAAGGCATCGACTGCCCCAAAGAAAGTTTCTTCATCCGCGAAGGCGATCCCCAAACAATATGCTTCGCTTATCCGAGGGCTTTCGCCGATGATGGCATCCTGCAGGTCATACGTTTGGAAATTGGCGCTTTGGCCGATTGGTCTCCCTCCGCGGAAATTGCCATTTCTCCTTATGCCGGGGCGGTTTACCCGGCAATTTTCGAACAGAAAAGCACTTTTGTTAGGACGGTTTCCCCGGAAAGGACATTCTGGGAGAAAGCGACGATCCTCCACCAAGAAGCGAACCGCCCCGAAAACCTTCGCATGCCGCTTCGCTATTCGCGCCATTAATACTATCTCTGCTGCTTAGCCAAATCGCCATACAAACAAAGCGCGCTAAACAACTTCGGCCTGCTGCGACAGGTCGTGGATTTCAAAATGAAATTCTATCCCAGGAAATGGGCTAATTATGATTTGGCTTTAACCGATGCCCTGAGATTGATGCCACCGAGCTTCAGGTTCCCCGAGTTGAAAAGCGATTACTTCCATATGAGGAACATGATCTTCGGCCGCTATCCGACCTTCGAAGAGATGCTCGAGGAGATTGAGGCTTTGGAAAAGGAAATCAACGGACTCCGGAATAAGGAGTAAGGGGTCGATCCCCTCTGGCGTTAAATTGCAAAAGCACCGAGAATCTCTTATGATTTCGGTAAATAGGTAGGGATTCGGTTAATCCGACCCCGTTCAGGAGGTCATCTTTATGCTCGGTGCGATTATAGGCGACATGATCGGCTCGCCTTATGAGTTCAACGCAGGCGCGAAGCCGAAAAAAGAGGACATCAAGCTTTTCGGCGAAGGCAATAAGATGACCGACGACTCCTATCTGACCCTGGCGGTTGCGAAAGTCCTCATGAGGCATTATCCCTTCGATCTAACCGCCTCCTTCAAAGAAGCCATCCAGAGGGAACTCAAGGAGGAATTCAAGAAAGCCGTGCTCGCCCATCCTTACGCCGGGTTCGGCGCCTCTTTCCAGAAATGGGCGAGCCTCCCTTATGAGGAGATGGCCCCTTACAATTCGTGCGCCAACGGCTCGGCGATGAGGGTTTCTTCCCTCGGCTGGCTCTGCTCATCTTTGCCCGAAGTGAAGGAACTTTCCCTCATCGTCAGCGAGATCACCCACAACCATCCGGACTCCATCAAGGGGGCGGAGGCCATCGCCGCCTGCGTCTACCTCGCCAGGAATTCCTTCAGCAAGGAGCAGATCAGGGATTACGTCGAGCTCAATTACTACCCGCTCATCCGCAGGCTCGATTACGAGGACCTCGTGAGGAACTACGCCTTCGACGTCTTCTGCGAGAACAGCTGCCCGCAGGCGATCTATTGCTTCTTGCAAAGCGAGAGCTTGGAAGACGCGATTCTAAAAGCCGTCTGCATAGGAGGGGACAGCGACACCATCGCCTCGATGGCCGGGGCGATCGCCGAGGCTTTCTACAGCAAAAGCGGCCTTTCCGAGCTGGAAAGGCGTTATATGGAGGATGTGCTGGATAAAGAGGCGATCGAGCCGATCAAGAAGATGCATCGGCTGATAAACAGCCCTAAATTCGCTTCCTGATTTTCAGATCAACCCACTCGGCTCGCTTAGAGGATTGCCTTTCCTGTCGTAGCAGACCCCGTCTTTGATCACGAGGACGTTCTGGTCGTGGACGAGCTTTCCGCCCGCCCCGTATTGCACGCCGCCATCCAGCGCGATCAGATGCCTGCTGTAATAGATGCCCGACTGAAAGGTCCTTATTCCTTTGAGGCGATAGAAGAAGTCGGAGGTGTGCCAATGCCCGCAGACGAGGACCTTTCCCTTTTTGAGCTCCTTGTCGAAGAGCCCGGAGGCGAAGCGCTCGTAAGGGCAGCCCCAGCTCGCCTGGACCCAGTCTTTCTTGCTGGCCTTGCTTCGCCAGCTGGGGAAGGGCTCCAAGCAAGAGGAGGGGACTTCCGAAACGTAGTCTTTGCCGTAGAAGGCTTCGTATTCCTTTTTGATCTTCAAGGGGATGAAACTATGGACGAATAGATAGGGACCGAGTTCGAAATAATCCCTCCATTGCGGGCTTTTCAGCCACGCGGTGATCTCGCTTGCCCTGACTTTCCTTTTCGTTCTCGCCCAAACTTCCTTCTTTGAAGGGCTGAGGCCATCCTCCCCTAGGAAGGAGGCGAGCTCGGCGAAAATCTCTATGGGCTCGATGCTTTCGTTCGCGATTTGGCAGAAGGTGCCTACGGTGCCGTTGGAGAAGTCGTAGTCTTCCGGATGCCCTTTCTTAAGCAAATCCAGATAAAGGCTTTCATGGTTCCCTTTGATGAGAATTAGACGCGAAGCGGGGACGTTAGAGAGGTAGCGGTAGACTTCAAGGGCCTCTTTGCCTCTATCGAAGACATCGCCCAAGACGATCAGAACGTGGTCCTCGTTATTTAGGTCGAAGCCCGCTTGCTCCAGGGCTTCCTCCATCTCCGATGCAAAGCCATGCACATCGCTCAAAGCGAAGTAGATCTTGTTTCCCATGCTAAATATCCTTCCTTTGAGCGGTTCAGTTTAGATTATAGCGAAAGTGGTGGATTATGTCTTGTTTTTCCAAATACAAAGTGACTGTTTTTCGTTTCGATTATTCGGCCTTACGAAAACCGATGAACCCTTGAAAAGCATCAAAAGAACTTAGATCGAATCTGCAACAATAAAATTATCGGGTAGTGGATCCCAAAACCTTCTGAAAGAGAGGACCAAGTAGGACGAGAAGGCGCGGATGCAGCGATGGCCAGATTTGACGTTTCTTGTCCTAAAATGAGAAAAGAAAAGACCGCAACGAAAGAAAATATGAGTTTCAAGTCTTTCTTCCGTTCGCGTGGAACCCGTCAGAATTAAGGCATAGGAAATAGAAAAGGAGATGGATCATGGAACGCCACAAAAGAAGAAAAGAAGCCGTGAAGAAGGCAACGGATATTGTTGCAAATAATGTTGCAGGCCTTAGAATCTACGTGATGGGGAACCCTAATTTCATGGTTGAGGGATCGAATGTAGAATTCAAACGCGAATTGAACGACAAACTTGAGAAGGAAGTCGTCTCTTTCCTCAACGCGAACGGAGGGCATCTTTACATCGGCGTGGGCGACGATGGCACCCCCTGCGGGGTTGAGGACATCGATGCGACGCAGCTCGCCGTCAAAGATCGCATCAAGAACAACGTCTCGCCCTCCGCCATCTATCTATTCGAGGCGATTCCCGAAAACAGAGACGGCCTCGACGTCCTCCACCTCGTCATCGCCTCCGGCAATCAGAAGCCTTATTACATCAGGAAATTCGGCATGTGCCCGGAAGGAGCGTATGTCAGGGTTGCCAACTCCTGTTTGAGCCTCAATGAGAAGCAGATCTTCGACCTTTATTCGAAAAGGGCGCGGACCTCTTTGACGAATATCCCCTCCCCTAGGCAGGATCTGACTTTCAGACAGCTCAGGATCTATTACGATTCCGCGGGCTTCGAATTCCTTGAAAACACCTACAAGCAGCTTTCCTTCCTCCTTGAGGGAGAGGGCTTCAATTACCTTGCCTACCTCCTCTCCGATCAGAACGCCCTCGTCTTCAACGTGGGCCTCTTCCTGGGAGAAGATGTGGGGGAGGTCAAGGAAATCCGCTCCCTTTCGAACCAATCGCTCGTCAAGACCGCCCACGACGTCCTCGATTACGTGGAGGGCAGGAACAGGGTGTTCGCGAAGATAACCTCTGGGGCGAGGAAAGAGGAGAGGCTCTTCGATCCGGTGGCGATGAGGGAGGCTCTGGTAAACGCCATCGTCCATAACGACTACAGCTATGAGAATCCCCCCACCTTCCGCGTTTTCTCCGACCGCGTGGAGATCATCTCCAGCGGGGGGCTTCCCCGCGGCATAGAGGAAAGGGAGTTCCTCGGGGGCTACATGTCCCCTAAGAACCCAGCGCTTATGAGGGTCTTCAAGGACCTTGGCTTCGTTGAGCACATGGGGACGGGGATCCTTCGCATCCTGAAGTCCTATGACCCCTCTATCTTCTCTTTCAGCAGCAATTTCATCAAAGTGACCATTCCTTTCAGGAAGGTGAAGGGCATCCTCCCTGGGAGAGGGAAGAAAGAAGAGACGCGCGAAGAGGCAATCCTCGACATGGTGAAGGCGAACCCAAGGGTTAGGCAAAGCGAAATCGCCTCTTCTTTGGGGGTCTCGCGTTACACGGTGATTAGGGAGATGAAGTCGCTTGAAGAAGCGGGGCTCATAGAAAAAGTTGGATCAAAGAAAACCGGCGGGTGGATCCTAAGCGATTGAAACCACCACGCCGGCTTAAGAAAGGATTGGCTTATTTACTTTCTTTTATATCTCGTCACGCCGTCCATGATGGTCTCGGCGACCTTCGCGTCGTGGAGAGAGTAGGGGTCGATCTCGAAGAGGTTGTCCTCGAAGATGACCATGTCGGCGTATTTGCCGACCTCCAAGGAGCCTAAGCGGTCCTCCATCCTCATGGTGTAGGCGTTGTTGATGGTGTAGGCGGTGATGACGTCCTCCATGCTGATCCTATCCTCTTCCTGATGGACCAAAGAATCCTTTTGGCCAGGGGCTTGGCGCGTGAGGGCGACCTCGGCGTTGAGCATGGGATTCAATGCGTTGGGGTCGGTGGGGTAGTCGCTGGAGAGCGAGAGCCTGCCGCCGGAGGCGATGATCGAATGGGCGGGGTAGGATTTGCCTTCGCTTATCTTCGCGACCAAATCGATGTATTGCTCGGGCATCTCGAAGAACCATTTCGCCGTGGTGTTCGCGGTGACGTCGTACTTCTTGAAGAGGGGGATGTCGTTTGGGAACACGTAAGAGCTGTGGGAGCAGGCGATGCGGAGGTCCTTATAGCCCTTTTCCCTGAGCATCCTCGCGGCTTCTAGCACCGCGTGGACGGTGCTCGAGCCGATCGCGTGGACGTTGATGTCGAGGCCTTCCTTTGCGCAGAGCTCGCCGTAATGGGCGAGTTCCTCGGCGCTGTAGGTCGGCTTGATGAAGTTGCCGTTGGGGTAGGCGTTGGGCATGGCGGCGCTGAAGCTGTCGACGGTGCCGTCGTTGACGATCTTGAAGAAGGTGACGCGGAATTTCTCGCCGTCATAGAGCTTATGCAGCCGCGCGGCCTCCTCGTATGCGCTTTGAATGGTGCCGCTGGTGGCGATGACCCCGCAGGCGTCGAGCCTGACCGGGCAGGCATCGTCTTCTATTTCCTTCATCGTCGCGTCGTTCATGATGCTCTCGAAGAAGTTGTAGTTGCCGCAGTCGACGAGGGAGGTGAGGCCCAAAGAGGAGCAAAGCCGCCCCAGTTTGACCGCCTGCTCGTAGATGAGGGAGCTAGGGACGTAATCGTAGGCGGTGAGGACGATGTTGAGGCAAGTGAGCTCCTGGACGTAGCCGGTGGGGTTGCCTTCCTCGTCGCGGAAGAAGCGCTGGCCGCTTGCGGGGTTGGGATCTTTGAAATCCTTATCGATCCCAGCGAGCTCCAAGGCTTTGCTGTTGCACCAGCCGGAGTGGCCGCTGGCGGCGAAAAGGAGGATCGGCTTGTCGGGGCAGACCTCGTCGAGCCATTCCTTCCTCGGCCCATCCGGCCCGAAGGCGAGGTCGAGCCATCCCATGCCTAAATAGGCGGGGAGGTCGGGGTGCTTTTCTATGTAGCCCTTGACGATGGATTGCATCGCTTTGAGGTCGGCTTCCCAAGGGATGGCGATGACCGCGTTGATCAGGGTGGACATCAAGGCGTGGATGTGGCCGTCGATGAGGCCCGGGGTCATGAGCTTGCCCTTTAGGTCGTTAGGCTCCGCCCCTTTCTCGATGTAGGGCTTCGCGCCTTCGTCGTTTCCGACGTAGACGATCTTCTTCCCTTCAGTCACGACGGCGCTCGCCCAGGGCATCGCCTTGTTCGAGGTGAAGATTTTGCCGTTATAGAAAGCTCTTGCGTTGGACATGAATTCCCTCCTTTGTATAGCTTTTGACAACGGACATATTCTAAGGCAGAAACGGTTCCTTTGCACTCAAAAGCTATTGTGGGTATTCGAATTGGCGGGTTCGATCCGGCTTGCTTTTTCGTTCTGATTCAAAGATTGCAAGCAAAGACTGGCTAGGCAAATACTTTGCGTTTTATTGG
>CAVAGB010000011.1:22816-64465 GCA_963588055.1 Erysipelotrichaceae bacterium
GAAAAAATACTTTGCGTTTTATATGAGTTGATAGGCCATGAGGGCCAAGGCGGAGCCTCCTTAACCCAATTTTGCGGCCCGTTTCCCATCGGCGGCGCCAGCGATGGAAGACCCCCTTCCAGAAACCGCAAACCGCCTTGACATCCGCCCAAGGAAAGGCGACCCTTTAGGCGAAGAGAACCATCCAAGGAGGCCCCTATGGTCAACAAGATCACTTTGAAGGACAAGAATTACCGCATCATCGGCTACGTCGAGGTCAAAGACAACGGCGACAAGACCCTGAAGGACGCCAATTACCGCATCAAAGGGTATTACGACGCCAGAGCCAATGTGACAAAAGACGCCAATTACCGCGTCGTCGCCCATTGCGACGTGCTGACCTCTTTGCTTTAAGAGAACTTGATTAGCCGCGGAAGCAGTGGGGTGGTCGCGTCGTTTCGCTTTATCAAACGATGATACGCGAATCCAAATAAGCAGCCGCCCATCGGAATTTTCCGCCATTGAACGATCTGCTATCTTTTGCGCATCTTTTCATTGCGTTCGGGGGGCGTTTGTATCATTAAGAGGTAATCAAAAACATGGGCGCCGGGCAAGGCGGGGCGAAGGCCGATAGGCCGAGCCTCTCATAGTAGAGGCGGGAACCTGCTCGATAAGCCAGGCGCCTCCCTGAAGGAGGGTACACTTATGCGATACAAGCGCCTGGCATCCCTACTCGCCTTGCTGCCACTTTTGGCATCCTGCCGAGTCGATTCCTCATCCTCTTCCTTAGAGAGCAGCGAGAGCCTCCCGAGCTCGAGCGTCGAGGAGACCGTTCCTAGCTCTTCCTCGGAAGCGCCCGCCCCGTCTTCAACAAGCGAAGCCTCGCCTAGCTCAGACAGCACATCCGCTTCGCCCTCTTCCGAAGCCCGAAGCTCCGACGCCCACTCCTCTGAGGGGCAGAGCTCCGCGGGTTCTTCCTCCAGCGAGCAGAGTTCGGAAGCGCCCCATGAACATACATATAGCGATGCCTGGAGCAGCGACTCCACCGACCACTGGCACGCCTCCACCTGCGGCCATGCCGAGGAGATAAAGGACAAAGCCGCCCACACCTTCACCGATTGGGCATATGAAGGCATGTCCGATGCGGGAACGCAGAAGAAGGAACGCCATTGCTCTCTCTGCCAGAAGAAGGAAGAGAAGACGATCGATTACCTCCATGACGAGGATCTATTGAAAAAGATCCTTTCCAGCGTCTATCAAAACAGCACGATGACCGTCACCATAAACGGAAGCAGCGAGGTAAAGACGGTCGTGACTGAGCGCGGCGCGAGAGAGGTCCAAAAATACGGCGGCCAAACCTATGAATACGTCGTCGAATTCCTCAGTGACAGATACATCGGCTACATCTATAACGAGAAGCTGAACTTTTGGGAGAAAAGCATCGTAGTCATGGCCTCGGAGATCGAAGGCCTGCAGGAAGGCGAGGATTACCGCTCCTATTTGCTGGAGTCCATGTGGACGGACATTTCCACCCCCCTCGCCGAAGCCTTAGATAAGGTGAGCTACGACAAAGAGAAAGGCGCCTTCGTGATCTCCACGCTGAATTTCAGTTACGATATCGACCACACCACCGTGCAGGCGAACTTAACGAACGTCGAGATCAAAGTCGACGAAGAGAAGCTCGTCTCCATCGAATACGATGCGAGCGGAGGCCATGTTGTGGCCGATCAAATCGGCACATCTTCTATCGACTTTTCCTTCAAAAACAACCTCCATACGCACACTTTCTCCAGCGCTTGGGAGAGCGATTCGTATAGCCATTGGCACCCCCTCACCTGCGAGCACAAGGGCAAGGAGAGAGATTTGGTTAGTGGCTGGTACACGGACGGCTTCGATTATGCCCGGCATGCCTTTAGCGGCGAGAGCGGCAAATGCACCGTCTGCGGCTACGAATGCAAGCACACGTACGACAACAATTACGATTGCCAAATTTGTGGCTACCATCATGAGCACACGCAAGGCGACGGCGAATACCATTCTTACGACGAATACTATCACTGCAAGAAATACGGCTGCGGGCACCCCGTTGAAGACACGAGGGAGTCCCATAATTTCGTAGACTGTGTCTGTTCCGCCTGCGGCTACACGAAGCACGAATACTCCGGGATCTATACCTACGATGCCGAGTACCACTGGGAGGAGATGACTTGTTCCCACGCCAGCACCGCGGAGAACGCGACGAAGGAGGAGCATGACTTCGAGGACTTCGGCGATTACTGCCCAGCCTGCCATTACCTCAACGTTTCCACGGACGCTAGCGAAAAGGTTACGGAGACGCAATTTGAATCCGCTTTAAGCGACTTGGACACTTCAAACCTCACGATGTACCGCGTCAGGGAAAGCGAATGGGGGACCGACAAGTTGAAATTCGACGGGAACTACGTCAACGCCGAGCGTTTGGATAGTGGGTATTCCAGCGCTTCCAGTTACCTCCGCTCCTATGAAGGGGAAAAGGTCTACGACTTCCTGACCTATTACGAAAGTGGCGAGGAGATCGCCGCCAAAGTTGAGGACGATGGTTGCTTGGACAGAGACGATTATTTCGGCAGCAAAGGCGAAGCCTCGTTGCTTGAAACCCTCAAGAAAGCCAAATTCTCGGATGCCGAATGGAAAGACGGTGGCTATTATCTCGTCACCGTCACGGAAAGCGATGAAAACGAAGGATACGAGGAAACCGCCAAGTTCGTCGTCAAATTCCAAGACGGCAAAATCGACCTCGTCACCTGGAACTTCGCCCCTGACTACCCGACTTCCTCTTCCTGCCTTTACGATTTCGCCTTCTTCTATGACTTCGGGACGACGGAAGTGGATATCCCAAGCGGTTTCAAGACCTATGATTTCGCAGGAAAATACGAGCCCTCGAAAGTAGGGCATTGGCATCGCCCCGTCTATATCTGCGACGGCGAGGAGACGACGATCTGGGCGGTCGATTCCCGATGCACCTACGAGCGCAACAACGATGGCGAATACGTCTGCGCATATTGCGGCGAGGCCTGCGAGCATGATTTCGGTGATTCAACTGAATGCCCCTATTGCTGTTCACGCCACGTCCACCAGCCAGACGAAGACGACGTCTGCACAATCTGCGGCCAGAAGGTCGACGATGAGCTAAACCTCAAGGACGCGAAGACGTTCCTTAATGAATATGAATACTCTTTCACCTGCGAGACCAAGACCGAACGGAAAGTTGGGGACGGAGAATTCACCATCGCCTCCAGCGACGAGACGAAAGCCACATTGAATGCCGTAAAAGGATCGGACGAGAGTCTCAACGACCTCTATTACGTTCTTGAGGGGAACGAGGGGAAGTGGCAGTGGTACTGCTATTCCCAAAGCACAACGGATGGGGTTACGACTTGGAGCAAGGGTGAGGAGTATCGCGATGCTTACCGTGAGAAACGCGATGACTTTTGCAGCCTCTTCACCTCCAAGTCCTTCGAGAAATCGGAGACGGAGGAGAACACTTACGTTTGGCGTGAAGCTTTTGACGATCATTCCTGCGAGTGTTCGATGGTCATCGTGAACGGGGAACTTCTCTCTTGCAAAATGGTCACTATCACTACCTGGACCGAGAAAGATAAAGACGACGAAACCGTGACCATAACCTACCGCCAGACGACGCTTTACTTCGACTTCAATAGCACCGTCGTCATGCTTCCCGATTTCGGCCTCTGATCCCTATTAAAGCCATCAAAAACGATAGCCTCCCCTCCGCTTAGCCGGAGGGGATTCTTTCGTGTAGGCGCTACTTTTTACCCATTGCCTCATAAATGCCGCTTATTGCTTCCAACGCCTCAGCGAGAGCGAACTTAAGGCGAGGCCGGTAGACATCTTTGAAGAAATCAAGCGCCCATCCTTTGAGGACGGGCGGCATTTTGTCCCTGAAGACGAAACTAACCATTTCGATCGTCTCCTCGTCGTATTTTCTCTCCTCTTGTATATCCCCCTCATCCACGATGGACATATACCTCATCTTGGAAGTTAACATGTTCCTGAACGCGTCGAATTTATTCATCTTTCTTTTAGGAGTAACCGCTTTCATAGAGAACGAAATGCGCATCCCCGCGAAAGAAAATGGGCAGAGGGGTTAGGAGAATGAACTTCCCTCGTTGCCTAAAGGCAACCCTAGGGTAGAATGGCGGGCGTGGAAAAATCCTCGCTTAAGGGAAATCGATGAAAAGCAGGAGGGGTCACTCCCTCTTTTCCTCTTCCTCCCCTAAGCCCCTTCCAATGAAACGGAGATAGACATCATGAAGAAAAGATCGCTCATCCTCTCCCTCGCCGCCCTCACGGCTTGCCTAGGCTCCACCTGTCTGCTCGGGGGGGTCGCATCAGGGTTCGTCGATAATGGCCTCATCCTCGCGAAGGCGGCGGTGGGCGACAGCATAAAGATCGGCGAAGGCACCTACAAAGAAATCTATAGAACGGGGTTCGAAAGTGCGACTGCTAGCAGCAGTTACAAGAACGTCACCACGAACGTCGCCGCCGATAACGCTGACGGTTTGGCATGGACAATCGGCAACGGCTGCGTTTCTACTACCGGAAAAATAACCGGCAACAATTCCGCCCACATGAAACTCTATAGCGACAATGTCAGCGGCTATCTGATGAACACGACGGTCCTTTCGGATTCCGTGGACGCCGTCCAATTCAAATACGCTTCCGATAAGAAAAACATAAGCTTCAGGGTCGATTATTCAAGCGACGGCGAATCCTGGACGGAACTCGGATCGGTCATTACCAAAAGCGCTTCCGAGAGCGGAACCCTCGATTACGAATTGAACTCGAGCGTTTCTGATTTCAGGTTGAGGGTTATGGTCGTCAGCGGTTTCCCCACAAGCGCCAACACGAACTATCGTTTGATAATCGACGACATCGTCTTCGCGAAGAAAGAAGTCGCCCCTTCCATCTCGGTCGACGGCGAATCAAATGTCTCCATTGGGGCGGGCTCCTCAGTGAACCTTCCGCTGAAGAGTTCCAATCTCCCTGAAGGCGTTTCAATCTCCGCCAATACTGAAAACAACGATGTTGCGACGGCCTCTATTTCGGAGAGCAACGATTCTTTGATTATCACGGGGGCGACCGAGGGCACGACAACCTATACAGTAACCGCGAAAAGCGGCGACGCCATCATTGCTTCCTGCACCGGCACCATTCGCGTTTCCTCCACCGTAAGCAGCGTCTCCGTCACTAGCTCCGCCTTCAATGACGGCGATGTCCTGGAAATCGGGAAATCCTATCAGCTCAACGCCTCGGTTCTGCCTGAAGGGGCCTCGCAAGAGATCACCTGGTCATCCAGCGACGATGCGGCGATTGTGGACGATGGTGGCTTGCTTAGAATAGTCGGCAATTCCAACGCAACCATCACCATCACAGCCACATCTGCCGTGGACGCCACCAAATCTGGAACCATCAGTTTCACCATTGATGATGCGTATGAGGTTTCTATTTCCGATCTTCTCACCAACGATGGGACGACTTTCGCGAACTCCCTTGCCTCTGGCACCACGGTGACTACGAAAGGGACCATAACGGCTTTCGACGGGTCTTCTGCCTACATCCAATCGGGCGACGCAGCCTTGCTGATCTCCACGACGGGCAAATCGCTGTCCTCTTTCGCGGTTGGAGATGGAATCAAGGTCACGGGTAAGATCAAAATCGACAACGGACAGGTCGAAATCGTTCCTGCTTCGGTAGAGTCCGACGATGTCGCGAAAGAAGAAGTGGCGGCCCTCGAGCTAAATAACGATGGCCTCGTCAGCGTGAATACCTCACGCCTTGTGAAGGCAACCAAAGCCGTTTGCCTTGAAAGCAAAGCAATCAGCAGCGCTTCCGGGCAGATCAGCGTCAAGTTCAAATTCGCAGACAGCGCGTCCGCCACGAGCGAATTCGTCGCCTACATCGCCAAGAATGACCTGCCCGCGCTTGGCGCGATGTATGGGGATTTCGAGGAAGGCGCTTCCTATAACCTTAGCGGGGTCTTTTACAAATACGTTGCCAAAACGACCGAATCTAGATTCCTCCTCGGCTCTTCCTTCGGGGCTTATGAGAACGAGGATCTGCGCGACTTCATCTCCACCTACATAACCGAGCAATCCAAGAAGGAAGAGGGGAGCGCGACCTGCGCGAGCAAATACAGCGAGGCGAGCGAGGCCCTCTCCAAACTGAGCGAAGCCACCCAGAACACCTTCAAGACGGCCTCCGCCTACAAAGACGCCTATGAGGTCTATTCCTATTGGGAGACCCATAAAGACGTTAGGAGCACCGCGGGCTTAGTGAGCCATGCCTCCGCATCCGACTGGAGGAACAACCTCGTTGCGATCGTTGGTTCCCTCTTGCTCGTCGGAGGCGCCACTTTCTTCTTCGCCTACAACGGCAAAAAGAAGAAAAATCTCTGACTCTACGCCCATATTTCAGATGCTTAGGGCGCCTTTTAAGACCTTCACCTCTTATTTGAGGTTTTTGAGGAAGGCGTTCGCAAGGTAGATCGGCTTGAGCTCAAGCATCCCATCATGTGAGAGATCGCCTTGCGAGAAAAGCACGCGCCTCGAGACCTTTCTGCTGTATTTGGTAGAGAACTCGCCGATGGAGACGTGGTTTTTGGCGTCGGAGGATTTGACTTCGATGGGGATGATCTTCGCCCCGTCGGTGAGAAGGAAATCGATCTCGCGGGGATGGCTTTTGCCCTCCTCGCACCAGTGGTGGAAGTAGAGGTCCCTGCCGCTGGAAGCGATCTCCTGGGCCAAGGCGTTCTCGTAAAGGAAGCCGAGGTTGGCCTCCAACTTGCTGCTCAGCAGTTTGCTGTATATCCCTTCCCCGACCAGGCTCTTGTCCTTGAAGAGGAGGCTCACGAGCAGCCCGGTGTCGGAAAGGTAAAGCTTGTAGTCCTCGGGGTCTGCGGAAGAGGAAAGGGAAAGGCTGGGGTCGGCGACGCTATGGCAGACGAGGACGGTCTTCGAGCTTTCGAGCTTAGAAAGCATCTCCTCCTTCTTCGCGCCGACCCTCCTCCCGAGCGCCTTGCTGATGAAGAAGCGGCTTTTCTTCGCGAAGAGCTGGGCGGGGATGGCCTCGTAGATCAATGAAAGGGATCCGCTTGGTTCGATCTTTCTGAAATCGTCCTCGTAAAGGGAAATGATCTCCCTTTTGACGCGGTCGATCTGCTGAAAGGACCTTTTGTTGAGATAGGCCTCAATCGCCTGAGGCATGCCCCCTATCGCCATATAGAGGCGGAAATCGCCCATCAACTTGCGGTTGGTGGCCTCTCCGATGGGGGAGTTGAGCGAAAGGAGCTTCTCGAGGTTGGAATAAGCGGCCCCTGTGGCCCAGCAGAATTCCTCGTAATCGAGGGGGTATACCTGCATCTTCATCTCCTCGGATGGGAGAAGGATGCCTTCGGTATTCTTCTTGATGCTGATGAGGGAACCGGTCTCGATGTAGTCGTAGCGCCCATCCTTCACCAGGCGCTTGATGGCCTGCCTCACCTTCGGGGCGTACTCGATCTCGTCGAAGATGATGCAGGATTTCCTCTCCACGAGGTCCACGCCCATGTAGCTTTGCAGCCTAAGAAAGAACAAATCGAGATGGCTCAAGTCCTCGAATATCTTGTCCAAATCGGGCGTGGTGTCGGAGAAATCGACCTTGATGTAGGAGGCGTAGTTCTCTTTCGCGAATTCCTCGACGAGGGTGCTTTTGCCCACTCGCCTCGCTCCCTCGACCATGATCGCGTATTGGCTCGCCCAGTTCTCCTTCCATTCGAGGAGCTGCTGGTAGGCCTTCCTTTTGAAGATGCGTTCCATGGCTTCGATTTTAGGGGTCAGGATGCAAATCCGCAACATCTTTTTGGCCAAAATATGTCGAATCCGCAGCATCTTTAACCCCCAAAACATGTCGAATCCGCAGCATCTTTTGAACAAAATGCCGATGGCATCGGAATTTCGACTTTTTAAACAAGGTTCTTGGAATTAAGGCAGAAAATCCTCGCTCTTTTCGGGACTGATTTTCACCTTCGGAGCAGGTTTGAAACGATCGGGTAGGGGGTTCTGGCATTCCTTATTTATAAAGAGGTTATAAGCCCCTAAAGAACGGTCTCCTCCAAATTGAATAGATATCATCGAAAGCAATCCAATCTTTCTGAAATCTATGAAACCGCTTACATAGAGAAGTGACGCTTGTTTCGAAAAAGTTCGGCAATGTTGGGATAAAAACAAAAATGAAAGAAATGTAAAAAAGTAAGTCGGTAAAGTTTTACTTTTTCATTGCATTCATTATGGAAACCCTCTAAACTCGCTTTCGGTAAAGCATTAGCGAAAGGAGCTAGAGCATGGCCAACAAATTCTCCAACAACCAACTGGGCAGATACCCGATCTACCTGAAGTACTTCCGCGAGCTGCTGAACGAAGGGACCGAATTCGTCTCCTCGCCGAAGATCGCAGCCAAACTCGGCTACAGCGAGGAGCAGGTCCGCAAAGACCTCCAGGCGGTCTCGCTTGAGGCCGGGCGCCCGAAGAAGGGCAGAAGCGTCAAGCAATTGGTCGAGGACCTCGAGAGCTTCCTTGGCTACCACGAGGCGGCGAGCGCCGTCTTAATCGGCGTGGGCCATTTAGGAGGGGCTTTGCTCAACTTCCCCGCCTTCAAGGAGATGGGGCTCGAGATCATCGCCGGCTTTGATAGCGATCCCTCCCTCATCGGCAAGACCGTCGGGGGCAAGATGATCTTCGACGTCGAGCGGCTCCCCGAGCTCATCGGGACCCTCAAAGCCAACATCGCGATCCTCACCGTCCCGGCGGCCTACGCCCAAGGGGTGGCGGATCTAGCGATGGATAGCGGGGTAAGGGCCATCTGGAACTTCGCCCCCGTGCAATTAGACATAAAGGAAGGCGTGGTCGTGGAGAACGTGAACCTCGCCTCGTCTTTGGCGGTGCTAAGCCACCGCCTGAACGTGGAACTTTCCAAGGAGGATAAATGAACATGGCAGAAACCAAGAAGAAGCCCCTCACCCCAGAGGAGCTCGCGGCAAAAAAAGAAGCCGCGGAGAAAGAAGTGGATGAGCTCGTCTCAAAAGGCCTCAAGGCCCTAGACGAATTCGCCTCTTTCGACCAGGAGAAGATCGACTACATCGTCGCGAAGATGTCCGTCGCCGGGCTCGATCACCATGGCCGCCTGGCGCGCCTAGCCATCGAAGAAACCCATAGGGGCGTATTCGAGGACAAGGCCACGAAGAACCTCTTCGCCTGCGAGTACGTCGTCAACAACATGCGCCACACCAAAACCGTCGGCATCATCAGCGACGACCCCGTCACCGGCATCACCGAGATCGCCGAGCCAGTCGGCGTGGTCGCGGGCATCACCCCGGTCACCAACCCCACCTCAACGGTCATCTTCAAGTGCCTTATCTCCATCAAGACCAGGAACCCCATCATCTTCAGCTTCCACCCGGGCGGATTCAACTGCTCGAAGGAAGCCGCGATCGTGATGAGGGACGCGGCGGTGGGGGCGGGGGCTCCCGAGAACTGCATCCAGTGGATCGAGCACGGCAGCATGGAAGCCACCAGCGCCCTCATGAACCACCCCGGCGTCGCCACGATCTTAGCAACTGGGGGCAACGCGATGGTCAAAGCCGCCTATAGCTGCGGGAAGCCGGCGCTCGGCGTCGGGGCCGGGAACGTCCCTTGCTACATCGACCGCTCCGCCGATCTTGAGCAGACCGTCAACGACGTCGTGCTCTCAAAAGCCTTCGACAACGGCATGATCTGCGCCTCGGAGTCGGCGGTCTTCGTCGATGAGCCCGTCTATGAGCAGGTCAAATCGCTCCTTCAGAAATACCGCGTCTACTTCGCCTCGGAGAAAGAGGCGAGGAAGATGGAGAAATTCATGTTCGGGGTCTCCAAAGGCGAGGAGGGCGTGGACAACGCCAAGCTCAACCCCGCGGTCGCGGGCATGAGCGCTTCCAACATCGCCAAAAACTCCG
Organism: Erysipelotrichaceae bacterium; assembly: GCA_963588055.1. GTDB lineage: Bacteria > Bacillota_I > Bacilli_A > RFN20 > CAG-826 > Alloenteromonas. Next base: position 32,823 of record CAVAGB010000011.1, read on the forward strand.
GCTTCGAGATTCCGGAAGGCTGCCAGATCATCGCCGTGGAAACCTCCTCCGTCGGCCCAGAGGAGCCTCTTTCCAGAGAGAAGCTCTCGCCCGTTTTGGCGGTCTATAAGGTCGCCGATTATAAGGAAGGCTTCGAGAAATGCGAGCAGATGCTCGAGTTCGGAGGGCTCGGCCACAGCGCCGCCATCCACTGCAAAGAGCAGAGCATGTCCGACGCATTCGGAGACAAGGTGAAGGCGATCCGCATCGTCTGGAACTCGCCCTCGACCTTCGGAGGCATCGGCAACGTCTACAATAGCTTCCTTCCCTCCTTGACCTTGGGTTGCGGCTCCTACGGCCACAATTCGGTCTCGGGGAACGTGAGCGCCATCAATCTGCTCAACATCAAGAAAGTCGGCAAGAGGAGGAACACCATGCAGTGGTTCAAAGTCCCGCAGAAGATCTATTTCGAGCGCAATTCGATCCAATACCTGAAATCCGCAAAGGACCTCAACAAGGTCTTCATCGTCACCGACCACTCGATGGTGCAGCTAGGCTTCCTTAAGAAGATCACCGACCAGCTCGCCCTCAGGAGGAACCCGGTCACCTATCAGCTCTTCGACGAGGTCGAGCCGGATCCAGACATCTCCACGGTCAATAAGGGCGTGGAGCTCATGAAGGAGTTCCAGCCCGACACCATCATCGCTTTGGGCGGAGGCTCGGCCATCGACGCCGCCAAGGGCATGTGGATCTTCTACGAGCACCCCGAAGTCGACTTCAACGATCTGAAGCAGAAGTTCATGGACATCCGCAAGAGGGCCTTCAAGTACCCCGAACTAGGGCGCAAGAGCAAGCTCATCTGCATCCCGACCACCTCAGGCACCGGCAGCGAGGTCTCCCCCTTCGCCGTCATCAGCGACAAGGCCAACCTCAAGAAGTATCCTCTCACGGACTACTCCTTGACCCCCTCCATCGCGATCGTCGACCCCGAATTCACCACCAACATCCCGCCTAGAAGCACCGCCTACACCGGCATGGACGTCTTGACCCACGCCATCGAGGCCTATACCTCGGTCATGGCAAGCGACTTCACCGACGGGCTCTGCCTAGAGGCCATCAAACTCGTCTTCACCTACCTCCCAAGGGCGGTCAAAGATGGGAAGAACGACCTCAAGGCCAGGGAGAAGATGCATAACGCCGCCACGATCGCCGGCATGGCCTTCGCCAACAGCTTCCTGGGCCTCTGCCACGCCCTCGCCCACAAGATGGGAGGGGAGTTCCACTCGATCCACGGCCAGACCTGCGCTATCCTCTTGCCCCACGTCATCAGATACAACGGCACCCAGCCCACCAAGCTCGCCTTGTGGCCGAAGTACGAGGAATATCAGTGCGACAAGAAGTACCAGGACATCTGCCGTGTCCTCGGCATCAAGGCCGACACCCCCGAAGAAGGGACCGCGAACCTTTCAAAGGCCGTCATGGACCTGGGGAAGGAGATCGGCATCGACATGAATTTCGCCTCCATAGTGCCTGATGAAAAGTTCTATAATGAGCACCTAGAGGAGCTGGCGTATCTCGCATATGAGGATCAATGCACCCCGTGCAATCCCCGCGAGCCCATGGTCGAAGACATGGTCAAGATCATGAAGGACGCCTACAAAGGGAACTAATGGAACACATCGAACTTGCAGTCTGCGTGGGAAGCTCTTGCCACCTCAAGGGCTCCCGCGACGTGATCGAGGCCTTCAAAAAGGAGATCGCTTCCCGCGGCTTGGGGGAGAGGGTATGGCTGAAAGCCGCCTTCTGCCTCGGCCAGTGCGGGCACGACGGGGTGAGCGTCAAAATCGGCGAGAAGATCATCCCCGGGCTCACGCCGGAGAAGGTGCCCTCCTTCCTCGAGGAAGAGGTATTGCCCCTGCTAGGCTAAGACCAACCCGCCCCTCTACGCCATGAGGGGCGTTTTCTGGAGGAGGAAAAGCGATGAACGACGTGCTCAAAAGCAAGGAGAACGACTGCCGCAGCTGCTACAAATGCATCCGGAATTGCCCCGTCAAATCGATCAGCTTCAAAGACGGGCAGGCGGAGATCATCCCAAGCGAATGCATCCTCTGCGGGAAGTGCTTCGAGGTCTGCCCGCAGCGTTGCAAGGCCATCAGGGACGATGCTTCCTTGGCGAAGTCCCTTCTCTCTAGCGGCAAGGCGATCGCCTCGGTCGCGCCGAGCTTTTTGGCTTCTTTCCCTGGGGTCAGCTTCCCTTCGCTTAAGCAGGCGCTATTGCAGCTTGGTTTCGTCGACGCCGAGGAGACCGCCATCGGGGCGACCCTCGTCAAGAACGAATACGAGTCGCTGCTGGAGAAAGGGCAAGACGTCGTCGTCTCCACCTGCTGCCATTCGATCAATCTCCTCATCGAGAAGCACTACCCCGAGTGCCTGCCTTATTTGGCTAAGACCATTTCCCCCATGCAGGCGCACGCCCTTTCCCTGAAACAGAGGCATCCTGGCGCCAAGGTCATCTTCCTCGGCCCCTGCATCGCCAAAAAGGACGAGGCGGATAGATACCCCGGAAGCGTCGACTGCGCGCTGACTTTCCTTGAGCTTGATTCCCTCTTCAAGGAGAAGGGCGTAGTCCCTGAGGCGAAGGAAGGAAAGAAAGAGGAAAGAAGCGCCTGCCGCCTCTTCCCTAGCGAAGGAGGGGTCCTTAAGACGATGAGGAAGAAGGAGGGGATAGATTATCTCTCCCTCTCCGGCATGGCCTCCTGCATCGCCGCTTTGGAAGACCTCAGGCAAGGCAAGATCCATCACGCCTTCATCGAGATGTCCTCTTGCCCCGGCTCCTGTTTGAATGGCCCGGCCCATGCGAAGCATCAGGAGCACCCCCTCTCCAGCCTCATCGCCCTCCGCCACAGCGCCGGCGAAGAGGATTTCGACGTTGCCCCGCTAAGCTCTTCTTTGGACAAGAGCTTCGCCGATCTCTCCATCAAGGAGGGAGAGGTGAGCGAAGAGGAGATCGCGGAAGTATTAAAGAAAATAGGCAAGGTCTCCAAAAAAGACGAGCTCAACTGCTCTTCCTGCGGTTACGCGAGTTGCCGTGAGAAGGCCATCGCCGTCATCAGGGGCAAGGCCTCGCTAGAGATGTGCCTCCCTTACCTCATGGAGAAGGCCACCAGCTTCGGCAGCGACATCGTCGAGTATTCGCCTAATGGGATTTTGGTCCTCAACGAAGACGGGACGATACAACTGAGCAACCCCTCGATGGCTTCCATCCTGGGGGTGGGCGCCCCAAGCGCCCTGCTAGGCCAATCCATCGCCTCTTACCTCGATCCAGAGCCTTTCTTCCTCTCCCTCTCCGGGGTGAACACCAGGCTTAAGAAGATGAGCCTGAGCAACGGGAAGATAGGCGAGGTCACCATCCATTACGACGAGAAGTACCACATCATCATCGGCTCGATAAGGGACGTGACCGACCATGAGCTCAGGAAGGCCCGCCACATCAAGGACGCCGAGGAATGCGAAAGGGTCACTAGCCTAGTCATCGACAAGAACATGGAGGCGGTCCAGCAGATCGCCCAGCTTCTGGGCGAGTCCGCCGCGGCCACCAAGATCGCTTTAAGCAAGCTCAGCGACACCCTCCAGGACCGCAAAGGGAAAGGCGAGAATGAGCCCAAGTGATCAAAGAAGCGAGATAGAGTACGGCTACCTCTCCATCAACCACAAAGGGGAGGAGCTATGCGGCGACCACGTCCAAGCGGTGTCCGGGCAAAACGGGGACTTGACCCTCGTTTTGGCCGACGGCCTAGGCTCGGGGGTGGAGGCCTCCATTTTGAGCACCCTCACCTCGACCTTGCTTTCGAAGATGATCGAAGGGGGCATGAGCATCGAGGCGGGCGTGGAGGCTCTAGCGAAGACCTTGCCCTGCGCTAGGGACAGGGGAAACGTCGCCTATTCGACTTTCACCGTCCTCAAGATCGAGAAGGATTTCACCGCCACCCTCTACAATTTCGACAACCCCGACCCCGTCTTCCTAAGGAAGGGGAGGATCGAGGAACCCGTATACGAGACGAAGGAGATAGGCGGCAAACTCATCAAGAAGGCGAAGCTTTATTTCGACGTGGACGACAGCCTCTCGATGTTTAGCGATGGCGCCATGTACGCGGGAGTGGGGGAGAGCCTCAACTTCGGCTGGGGGAGGGAGGAGATAGCCTCTTATCTCGGCGCGCTCTCCTGCCCCGAGCTCTCCGCGAAGAACCTGGCGACTTTGCTCGTCGACCATTGCTCGCTCCTCTATAATAAGCGCCCGGGGGACGACACCACCTGCCTCTCCGTGAGGAGAAGGGAGAGGAAGAGGGTCAATCTCCTAGTCGGCCCCCCGGCGAGCAAGGAAGACGATAGGAGCACCCTCGAGAGCTTCTTCGCCCTCCCCGGCAAGCACATCGTCTGCGGGGGCACGACCTGCAAACTCGCGAGCGCCTATCTAGGCAGCGAGGTGAGGGGGGACCTGGAATCGCTTGACCCCGACATCCCGCCTTATTGCGAGATCGATGGGGTGGACTTAGCCACCGAAGGGGTGATAACCCTCAACAAAGTGGTGACCCTCGCCAAAGACTACCAAGCCGACAACCTCGCCTATTTCACCTGGAGCTACCGGAAGGATGGGGCGAGCCTGCTCGCCGAAACCCTCTTCCAGGAGGCCACCGACATCACCTTCTACGTCGGCTGCGCGGTCAATAGCGCCCACCAGGAGGAGAACGGCAAGATCACCTTCAAGATGAAGATGCAGATCATCGACAACCTCGCCCTCGAACTGAAGAAGATGGGCAAAAACGTGAAAGTAAGCTATTTCTAAGGAGTGCAGAAAATGGGAAAACCTCTGAAATTCGATACGCTGGTTCAACAGCTGAAATACCGCGTCCTCAAGGAAGTCGCCGCGGACTACTGGGATGGGACCCTGCAAGAGAAGAAGGAGGGCATCCCCGTTTTGATTTCCCCAGGCCCCAAAGCCACCATGCGCTGCTGCGTCTACAAGGAAAGGGCGATCGCCAGGGACAGAGTCAAGATCGCCATGGGGGGAGACAAGAAGAACCCCAATCTGCTCGAGGTCATCGAGGCCGCCTGCGACCAATGCCCCTTCGGGGGGATGAAGGTCACCGACATGTGCAGGGGCTGCCTCGCCCATCGCTGCGCCCAGGCCTGCCGGCTCAACGCGATCTCCTTCGGCCCCGACCATAGGGCGAGCATCGACAAGAGCAAGTGCGTCAACTGCGGCATGTGCGCCAAATCCTGCCAGTTCGGCGCGATCATCAACCTCAGGAGGCCATGCGAGGCCGCCTGCAAGATCAACGCGATCAAGCAGAGGGAGGATGGCATCACCTCGATAGACGAGAGCAAATGCACGCGCTGCGGCCAGTGCTCCTACGCCTGCCCCTTCGGCGCCATCATGGACAAGAGCTTCATCTGCGATTGCATCGACATCGTCAAAGGCAGCGAGAACGGCAAGAACTACAAGGCCTACATGATCGTCGCCCCCTCGATCAGCAGCCAGTTCCATTACGCGACCCTCCCCCAGGTCGTCGCCGGGATAAAGGAACTCGGCTTCAGCGACGTCATCGAGGCCGCTTTGGGGGCGGATCTGGTCGCGATGAACGAGGCGAAAGACCTAAGCGAAGAGGGCGATTGCACCTCCAGCTGCTGCCCGGCCTTCGTGCGCTACGTGGAGACCTCCTTCCCTGAGCTGAAAGGCAAGATCAGCAAGAACCTCTCCCCGATGGCGGCGATCAGCAAATACCTCAAGCAAAGCGACCCCGCCTGCAAGACAGTCTTCGTCGGCCCCTGCATCGCCAAGAAGATGGAAAGGGAGAGGGAAGAGGTCAAACCCTACGTCGACTGCGTCATCACCTTCGAGGAGCTGCAGGCGCTCATCGACGCCAGGGGCATCGATCTATCCACCTTGGAAGGAAAGCCGCTCGACAACGCCTCCTATTTCGGCAGGATCTTCGCTAGAAGCGGCGGGCTTAGCGACGCGGTCGAGGAGGCCCTCAAGGAGCAGGGGAGCTCATTCGAGGCGAAGCCGGTCATGGTAAGCGGCCTAGATCAATGCAAGATGGCCCTCACCAAATACAAAGCCGGGAAGCTGGAAGGCAACTTCATCGAAGGCATGGCCTGCCCCGGCGGCTGCATCGGCGGACCGAGCTGTCTGACCCACGAGGTCAGGGACGCCTCCGACGTCGACAAATACGGCCACGAGTCGAAGGAGACCACCATCCAAAGCGCGATCTCCCTCATCATGGCCGATCCCAAGATCGCCTCGATCGATAAGTGAGCCTAGCCTTTCTAGACTGGCCTGAATTGATTGCCGATTTCTATTTGGCGCTCGTCTTTACATTTCTACCAACATAAGCCGTCTCTCTGCAGGGTCTTCTAGGTCAAGCTGGGTCGCTGGCGAATTGCGATATTTCCAATGATTCCGAAGGCGGCTTGGGTTTGGGAAAGGCAAAAGGACGCAAATCGGCTTTGAATGTTATCGAGTCCGAATTCGGGCTTGGCGAAGCCGGGTTTCCGACATATGCTTTGATGGCGAGGCGGCCCTTGGTTGCCTTGCAAAGATATGGTGCGAGGGTAACACCTTATAAAGAAATCCCGTTCGAAGACACGGCCTCGGCAGTCAACTTAGCTGAGGCTTTCTTTTTTTGAGGCCCGCTGACTTGGGCTGCCCATTTCCAGAAGAACCCGATTCCCTTCTCGCTAGTTTGCTTAGGGCAAAGCCTTCCCCTCGGTTTATAATCTTGCCATGCCAGAGCAGAATCTATTGAAAGCAGGACCCCTTCTGGACGAGAAGGGCGACCTAAATGAGGCCGGATACGCCTATTCCTTGGTCAAGGATTACAGTAGGTCATCCGTCAAAGGCGGGAGATGCCGGCTCAAGGAATGGGATTACTACTACGTCGGCAACGCCTCTTACGGGGTGGCCCTTACGGTGGCGAACAATTCCTACATGGGGCTGGTCTCCGTATCGATCCTGGATTTCGCCCATCCTTCTGACATCACCAAATCCATCATGCTCGCCTTTCCAGGAGACAAAATCCTCCTCCCAGAGACCTCGAAGGAAGGGAACGTGAAGGTCGAGGATGAAAAGAAAGGCTATTCCTTCCTCTTCGAGAACGATGGGAAAGGAAAGAGGAGGCTCCTCGCCTTCGTCAAAGACGTCGATAAGAAAGGCAACGACTTCCATTGCGACATCGCCTTGGAGGAAAGCAACGAGGGGAGCCTCGTGATCGCGACCCCCTTCAAGAAGAAGGCCCATTTCTATTACAACCAGAAGATCAACAACCTCAAGGCCCATGGCTATGCGAAGATCGGTGGGAGGATGCTCGACTTCAATTCCTCTTCCTATGGGGTCTTGGATTGGGGAAGGGGCGTATGGACCTACAAGAACACCTGGTATTGGAGCTCCCTCTCCGCTGAGCAAGACGGCCACCTCATCGGATGGAATCTAGGATATGGCTTCGGGGACACCTCCAAAGCCAGCGAGAACGTCTTCTTCTACGACGACAAACCCTATAAGCTAGGCAGGGTCAGGTTCGACATCCCCATCTCCAAAGGGGGGACCGACGAATTCATGAAGGACTGGGACTTCTTCTTCCCCGACGATTCCTTCGAGCTCCACTTCCATCCCGTCTACAACCGCCATAGCGATACCAACGTCCTTTTGATCCGTTCAAACCAAAACCAGGTCTTCGGGCTTTTCAGCGGCTCGATCCTCCTAGATGGCAAAAGGGTCTCTTTCTCCAAATTGCCCGGCTTCGCGGAGAAGGTCTTCAACAAGTGGTGATTCGCTAAGCCCATTAACCTTCGATGGGGGTTTCTTTTTTGACTTTTGTCATCCAACGACAAGGTTGTTTTAGGGGCCTTATTCTGCCGATTGGCTGAAATCCGAAGAAGTTCTCGCCTCTCTAAGAGAACATAGTCGATTTTTTCCCATTCCTCGTCCTTGACCGACATATTGCTATTGCTCCTCTGAGATGTTATTATCTATGCGGAAAAAATAGAAAAACATAAATAGAAAATAACATTGGAAATTGCTTATGACCCTGACCGAGTGCATTGACGAATACGTGGAGAAGGCGCCTCTTGAGAAGCCTTTGACCACGGATGACATCTACGATTACATCCTTTCGAAGCTGCCCGAGGTCAAGAGGGCTTGCTTCAACGTCGCTTTGCAGAGATACGAGAAAGGCAACGACGATTTCGCGAGATATCAGAAAGGCATTTACTACAAGAGGGCGGAGACCCCGTTTGGGAAAACCGGGATCGATCTGGCCGCTTTGTTCCAGAAGGATTACATCTTCGAAGGCGAGGAGATCGTCGGCTACGAAAGAGGCCCATCCTTGATGAACCGCATAGGCCTCACCACCCAGATGCCGACCTATCTTTACGTCGCGACGATGAAGACGAATCGGACGAAAATCGATAAGCGGTATGGCGCTTATCTGACGAAGCCCGTAACCGCGGTAACCAAGGAGAATTGCCATTACCTGCAGTTCCTCGATCTGCTGGAGAATAAGGAGAACGTCCATATCGACGTCGAAGATCAAGGACCCATCCTCGAAAGGCTCCTGAAGGAATATGAGCTTTCCTTTCCGCGTTTGCTCTCCTACGCTTCTTTCTATGACGACATCAAAATCTACCGGGGGCTCGCCTCTTTGGCGAGAGGGCTGACGTGAAGCTGCACGAGGATCGCCCTTCCTTCAGGCAGCTCTTGCGCGAGCTCAGCTCCCGCACGGGCTGCCGCGCGGACATATTGGAGAAGGATTACTATGTTTGCCTGCTCCTTGAAGAGCTCTCTAAGATGGCAGATGAAGCGCATGCTTATTTCAAAGGCGGCACGGCCCTTTTACAAAGCGTTAAGGTCCATCAGGCGCTTCTCGGAGGACATCGATCTGACCGTCGACGTCTCCGATTGCCCCAACCCCAGCCAGGCCAAAAAGCGTTTGGAAGGAGCCGTCTTGAAATTCCATGGTCTCGGCCCATGCCTTGAGAAGGACAGCCGAAAGGGGAGCGTCACATGCGTCTATTGCTACGAGCCGGTGACGAATTTGCTCCCCGACGCGCTGCAAAGATTCGGGAAGGTGAAGGTGGAGGGGACGAGCTTCACGATCAGCAAGCCGCATGAGCGGCTGAGCATCGCCCCGTATCTGTTCGAAATCTCCTCCCCCTCCGAGAAAAAGGCATTGACGGAAGCTTACGATGTCTCCCCATTCGAGCTTCCGACGATTTCTTTGGAAAGGATATTCCTCGACAAGGTCTTCGCCGCGGAATTCTATTTCCTGCGGGCGATTATTTCGATGTGGCGAAACATGTCTACGATCTCTCCGTTCTCCTCAATGAGAAGAAGATTCGCGGTTTTCTCGAGAATCGGGAGCGCCTTGGTGAGATTCTCGCCTTTGAAAGGGAGGAGTCCCTCTCGCGGAAAGGAGGAATAGCGCGCGAGACGATGGTGAGCGATTTCACCGTCTTCAAGCGCCTGAAAAGTTCTGCCGAATTCAAAAAGGACTTCTCCCAGATGCAAAGGACCTATGTTTTCAAAAGGGAGGATTTCCTGTCCTTATCCGACGTCTTCTATGCGCTCGAGCAAATAAGCTCGCTTTTCAAAGGCCTGTAAAATTTAAGTAAAAAAGACAAGCAAAGAAAGAATAAAAAAATAACTTTTTCATTTTCATCTAATGCTAATTAACGATTTGTGCACAGTGCACTAGATAATAAAGGAAAGTCGCTGTATGATTTTGAAAACGCACGGAGGAAGCCCATCATGCCAGAAGTAAAAATCGTCGAGCCCGCCAAGAAAAAAGCGAGCCATGCCAAGAAAGCCGCTAAGCCAGAGGAACAGGCGAAGAAAGAGAACAAGCCCATTGAGAAGCCCGCTTCTTCCAAAAAGGCTCCTGCAGACAAAGCCGAAGCCCCAGCCGATATGCCCGTGGAAGAATCGATGGTGGCTGAGGAAACGGAGGCGATGAAAGCCGACGTCGAAGGAATTCCTTCTCCCGCAGAAGATAGGCCAGCGCAAGGCGAGCCCAAGGAAGAGGCCGCCCCTGAGGACGACCATTCCGACGCCTACGTCTCTTTGCGCCACATCGACAAAGTCTACGACAACAACGTCCAGGCCGTCTTCGATTTCAACCTTGACATCAAGCGCCACGAATTCATCGTCTTCGTTGGCCCAAGCGGCTGCGGCAAATCGACGACCCTGCGCATGGTCGCCGGCCTCGAGGACATCACCTCCGGCGAGCTCTACATCGACGGGGAATACTCCAACGACCGCACGCCGAAGGACAGGGACATCGCCATGGTCTTCCAAAGCTACGCCCTTTATCCGCACATGACCGTCTACGACAACATGGCCTTCGGGCTCAAGATAAGGCACCTCCCGAAAGCCGAGATCGACAAGAGGGTCAAGGAAGCCGCCAACATCCTTCAGATCACCGAATACCTAGACCGCAAGCCCAAAGCCCTCTCCGGCGGGCAGAGGCAGAGGGTAGCCCTAGGGAGAGCCATCGTGCGCAACGCGAAGGTCTTCCTCATGGACGAGCCGCTCTCCAACCTCGACGCCAAGCTCCGCGTCCAGATGCGCTCGGAGATCATCAAGCTCCACGAGGCCCTCAACGCGACCACGATCTACGTCACCCACGACCAGACCGAGGCCATGACCATGGCCAGCCGCATCGTGGTCATGAAGCTCGGCCGCATACAGCAGGTCGGCTCCCCGATTGAGATCTACAACGAGCCCGCGAACCTCTTCGTCGCGACTTTCATTGGCTCTCCGGCCATGAACGTGATGAAAGCCTCTTACGAGAAAGGGACGATCACCCTCCTCGGCGGGCAGAAGATTGGCTTAGGGGAATCCTTCGAGAAGGCCCACGATGCCTTCTATAAAAAGGAAATCGAGCTGAACAAAGCGGAGATCGCCTCCCTTGAGGAGAAGAAAGCGAGCGCGAAAGCGCCTAAGTTAGGCCGCTTCAGCAAGAAAGCGGTGGACCCGATCGCCGCCATCGACGAGGAGATCGCCAAGCTGAAAGAGCGCATCCAGAAGGACGAATTCGCCCTCTCCGGCAGCCATGAGATCATCTTCGGGCTGCGCCCTGAGGATATTGAGGAAAGCGAGGGCGAAGGCTACGACATCCGCGTCGCGGTGGCGGAGCTGCTCGGCCACGAGTACTACGTCCACACCGACTTCGGGGGCATCGACCTCGTCGCGAAGATCCCCTTGACCCACGAGATCAAGATAGGCGACTCCATGAAGGTCGCCTTCAAGAACGAGAAGGCCCACATCTTCGATCCCTACAGCGAAAAGCGGATCTACTGATCCATTTTGATGGCTGACCCCCGCTCAGGCGGGGGTTTTTCAGATGAGGCTGGAGATGTCCAACTGGATGATGCGCTCGGAGAAGTTCTTCTTTCTCTCTAGGAACATCGCCATATATATGGGCATATAGACGGCCTTTCCTTTGACCTCGACGTTCCCTTTGGAGAAAACGTAGCCGAACTCGTATCCGAAGGCATCGTTTGAAAGCAACGAGGAAAGCGCGGCGTGCCTTCTGTAGTCCTTGCCGCTTTTGACTTCAATCGGGATGACTTTCCTCTCTTTCTCGATGAGGAAATCGATCTCGCCCCTTTTCTTGTCGTTGTTGTAATAAAGATCGAACCCGTGGGCGGTCAGCTCCTGGGCGAGGGCGGCTTCGAACAAAGCCCCATGATTGAGCTCTCCGCCCTCATCGAGCAGCGCCGCGGCTTGGTCGCCGTTGTAGATCTTATAGGAAAGCAACCCCACGTCGCAGAGAAAGAGCTTGAAAAGCGTCCTTTCCTTCGATGCCAGCAAGGGATAGGCAGGGTTGTCTACGTTGTGGACGAAAAGCCCGACGCCGCTGTTCTTCAGCCAGGCGAAGGAGGTCTCGTATTGATAGAAGCGCGCCTTTTTGTTCAGGCTTTTCAGGATGAAGCGCTTGTTTTGGGCGTTGAGTTCGCTGGGAATCAAGTCGTAGATCTCATCGATTTGGAGCTTTTCGCTTTCCTTGTATTTGGCGATGTCCGCGCGATAGGCCTCGTCGATGTCGTCGAGGGCCATGTTGACTTTCCCTAGATTCTTCGTCGAGACGAAGGAGGAGACCGCTTTCGGCATCCCCCCGACGGAGAGATAGACGTTGTAAAGCTCCAGCATCTGAGAGTGGATGATCTTGTCGACCGCTTTCCTTCCATCGAAGCATTCCTTCAGATAGGTGATGATGCTTTTCCTGACTCCATTCGCCCAAAGGAATTCCTCGAAATCCATCGGGTGCATGCGCAATACGCTCATGAAACCGGCGGGGATGGAGGCGATCTCCTTCATCTTCACCCCGAGGAGGGAACCCGAGAAGATGAAGCGGTATCCCGTTTTCTGGACCAGGAACTTTATCGGAGTGATCGCGTCTACTGGCTCCTGGATCTCGTCGATGAAGATTATCGTTCCGTCTTCGAGGTCGTCGCGCGTGAGCGCTTTTATCCTAAGGAGGAGGCTCTCGGTGTCACTTGCGGTGTCGAAAGCAAGCCTGGCGGCTTTGTCCTCGTATAGGTTGAGCTTCACGTGATGCCGGGCGCTTTTCTCAAGGAAGGCGTCTATGGCGGTCGTCTTTCCGACCTGCCTCGCCCCATCTATCAAAAGGGCGGTTGTGCTCTCAGCAAACCATTTCTCGATGTCTTCTGTGATCTTTCTTTTGAGCATAAAGGGTTTCTCTGGGAGTATGTTAATGCCTGCTTTGCATTTTTCCAACATAAAAAGCCTTGAAAATTGCATTTTTCCAACACCATAAGGCTCAAATATTGCATTTTTCCAACACTTGGCCGAAAACCAAGGATTTTGGCGCAAGATTGGGAAAAACGGCTAATTCGCCTTTATATAGTGGTGGAGGTGATGTTCCATGGATGAAAACGAAAAGATGGCGAAGACCCTGAAGCTGCTCTCGATAGTGCTTGGGATAGGCTTGATCGTCCTCGGCGCGGTGAGGGCCCTAAAGGAGGGCGATACCCTGGCGCTTGGCGAAGATGGCTTATTGGGCGTGGCCGTCTGCTTGCTGGGTTACGGACTCAGCGCGATCCTCAAAAAGAAGGACTTCGAGCCGGAAGAAGAAAAAACGGGCGATGAGGGGATCTGACCCTCAATCGTCCGTCTCTTTCTTGTAGTTCTTCTTGGACGAATAGGATTTCTTATACCCGGAGGAGCCTCCGTAGGACTTCTTGAAGCCTCCTTTTGAGTAAGGTTTCTTGTCTCCGTAGGAACGCTTCTCGCCGTAGGACTTCCTATCGCCGTATGATTTCCCTTCCCCGTAGCTCTTCCTTTCGCCATAAGGCTTTTTTGAGGAGTAGGGGCGCTTTTCACCATAGGGTTTCCTATCGCCGTAGGATTTCCTTTCCCCGTAGGGTTTGTCCCCGTAGGACTTGCGTTCCCCGTATGGCTTATGGTCCCCATAGCTCTTCTTATAGGGGCGTTCCCCGTCATGATGGTAATCCTTTTTGTAAGGGCGGTCCCCGTCATGGTGGTAGCTCTTCTTATATGGGCGATCGGAGGGGTTCTCTTCGTCGCGATGGAAGCTTTTGCGGTAAGGCTTATCGCCGTAGGACTTGCGCTCTCCATAGGGTTTCCTATCGCCATAGCCTCTCTTCTCGCCGTAAGGCCTTTCGCCCCTGGGCTTCCTGTAGTTCCCATCCTCGCCGTCTTTCCTGTAATGGGAACGATAGGAGGGACGCTCATAGGAGGACGCATCTTCGGCTGGGGCTTCCCCGTTTTCTTTTGCGATGATGGATGCGGTCCTCTCCTCGACGATCTCCCTTCTCTTCTTTTGCTTCTCGATGAGCTCGGGGATGTCCTCTTCCGACATCACCCAGTAGTCGAGTGAAGAAAGGAGGGCGGCGGTGACGCCTTGCCCTTTCTTGAGCTTGCCTGAGAAGGTGCCGTCGTAGATCTCGTAGACCCCGCAGGAAGGGGACTTGTCCTTGAGGATGCAGATGTGGATGTTCAGGAAACGGCAAAGCTGCAGGGCCTTCTCCGCGCCGAGGTTGAATTGCTTGGTGACGTTCTCACCCTTCTTGTTGTAGACCCTTCCGCTTTTGATCTCGCTGGGGATCCTGGGGGTGGGGAGCCCTCCCTCCACCTCAGGGCAGAAAGGCACGAGGTCGAAGTATTTGTTGAGCTCGTCCACGAGGGGGTTCTTCTCTTCTTTGCCGTCGTAGCGGCAATGCTCGCCTAGCAGGCAGGCGGAAATCAGGATCTTGTCCATAACGCGGCTAGTTTACCCTCTCCGAGGGCAAGAAGGAAGGAAAAGAGGAAAACACGGAGGGTTTCGCCGGTTTCCGTAAAAAGAAGGGGGGAGGAAGGATGGCGGCGGCAGGCCCATTGGCGAACCCATTAACAAAAAATGCATATATATGCAAAAAAAGTAAATGGAAAGGGAGAAGCACCAAAGGGAAGAAAACCCGCCTAGGCAAAATGCTTAGACGGGTTCTGGCTTATTTCCTCAGGTCTTTCTGCGCGGAGGCGATGACCCCGCTGTATTTGGCTTGGATGTAAGAAGCGACGCTGGAGGAGAGGAGGCAATCGGCGAGGACGTCGATCTTATCCTTATATATAGAGTCGCCTTTGTATTTAAAGACGTTCGCGGCGAGGACGTTGGCCCTGAGGTCCTTCACCGAATCGCTTTCCATCGGGAGGGAGCTGTCTCCGCTTAATTTCCCGGTGAGGGCGGTGTTGGTGGGCAAGACCGCGTAATCGTAGTCTTTGATGGAAGCAACGAGCAGCTCCTCGGCGATGGGGGTGATGTTGCTTGGGAGATTGGTGGGATTGCCGTCCTTATCGGTCTCGTAGCCAGATATGACCCCGGCGGAGACGAGGAGGTCGAGGGCCCTGATCTCGTTGCTCACGTCGTTGCAGATCTCGTAGGTGGAGGTGGCTTTGGAAGAGGCGAATTCGGAGGCGCTTTTCCTGCCCGGATAGATGCGGAGCGGCTCGAAGTGGACGCTCGCTACCGGGAAGACCTTTGTGTAGGAATAGGATTCGCTGTAGGCCGTGCTGCCCGAATCGTATTGCTGCAAGTAGGGGCGGTGCTGGAAGTAATTGGCGTCGTAGTCGCCGTTATAGACACCGTCGTTTTGGAGGGTCCAATCGAGGATGGTGACCTCCAGCTTGTAGCCTTTCTCCTCCAATAGGGGCTTCACGGCCTCATTGAGGATCTCGGCGTGGGGGATCTCGCTTGCGGCGACGGTGATGGTCTTCGAACCGTCGCTCCCGTTGCACCCGGAGAGGAAGAGGGTGGCTAGCAAGAGGAATGGGGTTGTCTTTTTCATGGTTGTTTGTCCTTTTTTCATTTGAGTTTCTTTCTTTTGTCGACTTTTTTCGCGAGGAACAGCCCAAGTTCTTGGACGATCTCGACGAGGGAGACGACGATGACGATCATCACCCAGAAGGCCCAGGAGGAGAGGAAGTCGCTGGTGTGGTGGGTGTAGTAGCCCCATATCTCGGATATCAGGCCCCCCGCGCCGATGTTGTAGGCGAAGGAGGTGTAGCCGAGCACGTTCACCAGGGTGATCGTGAAGCCAAGAAGCAGCGACGCCCTCGCCTCGCCTAGCAGCACGTAGCGGATGATCTGGAAGGAGGAGGCGCCGAGGGATCTCACCGCCTCTATCTCCCCGTTGTCCACGTCTTGGAGCGATTGCTCGACGGATCTAGCGACGTAGGCGAAGGTGGAGAAGAAGAGGGGGATGATCATCGTGTACCATTGCCCCGTCCCGCGGCCTAGGAGGGCGCGGTTGAGCGGCAGCAAGATCACGGTGAGGATGAGGCAGGGGACGGAGCGGAGGAAGTTCACGATCACCCCGAGCGCCGCGTTCACCCCTTTGTTCGGATGCAGGCCGTTTTTGCCCGTGACCTTAAGCACGATGCCTAGAGGCAATCCGACGAGATAGGCCAGAGCGGTGGAGATGAGGGTCATGCCCAGGGTCTCCAAGGTGATCTTCAGGAAATCAATATTCATCTTCGACCTCCTCGAACTTCACTTGCTTGAGGCTCAAGTAGCGTTTTAGCTTCTCGCAGTCCTTCGCCTCGTGGGGGGCTTTGATGATCGTCTGGCCGTATACCTTGTTGCCGACGAGCTTGGTGTCCGCGTAGACGATGGAGACGAGGATCTGGCAGTCGGCGACGATGCGGCTGATGAGGGGCTCATCGACGTTCCCGTCGAAGAGGATGCGGATCATCTTATGCTCGTCCAAGCTCGTGGAGAGCTTGTTGGAGTAGATGAGCTTCTTGGTGATGTCGCACCTCGGATTGAGGAAGACCTCGCTCATCTCGCCGGTCTCGACGATCTTGGATTTGTCGATGATCGCCACCTTGTTGCAGATGCTCTCGATGACGTTCATCTGATGGGAGATCATGAGGATGGTCAGCCCGTAGTCCCGGTTGAGGGATTTCAATAGCTCCAGAAGGGAGGAAGTGGTCTCGGGGTCTAAGGCCGAGGTGGCCTCATCGCTTAGCAAGACGCTTGGATTCAGGGCCAAGACGCGCGCGATAGCGACCCTTTGGCACTGCCCTCCGGAGAGCTCGCTGGGATAGCTTTTGAGCTTATCCTCCAGCCCGACCTTCCTCAAGGCGTCGATCGCCCTAGGCATTCGCTCCTCTTTCCTTATCTTGTTTATCTTGAGTCCGAGCAAGACGTTGTTCAGCACGCTCTTCTGCTGGAGCAGGTTGAAGGATTGGAAGATCATCCCGAAGTTCCTTCTCTCCCCTCTTTTCAAGGGGGAAGAGGGCGAGACGATGAGCTTGCCTTCGTAATAGATCTCGCCCTCATCGAAGCTTTCCAGGGAATTTATGCACCTCACAAGCGTGCTTTTGCCCGCTCCGCTGAGGCCGAGGATCCCGTATATGTCGCCTTTCTCTATGCTTAAGGAGACCCCGTCTAGGACCTTCTTCTCCCCGTATCGTTTGCTTAGGTTCCTGATTTCAAGCAAGGCCATGTTTCTTTCTTGGAAAAATAAAATCCCGTCCCCAATCGATGCGCGAGGACGGGAGGATTCCCGTGGTACCACCTTGCTTCGCCTAGGCGTCGCCGCCTAAGCCTTCATGGGTCCTGCTAGACCCTCTTGCTGTAACGGGCAATCCCGGAAAGGGCTACTTGATTTCACCCTTCAGCTCCGAGGCCATGTTCGCTTCCTTCTCTCCGCCCCCCTTCCACCGTCGGGGGCTCGCTAGGGGAGATGGGGGAGTTACTCTTCCTCTTCTTCGCCGCTTGGAGAACTTTAATCGCCTTCTGTTTTTAATCAAGGGGGCAAATGAAGGAAAAAGCCATCCGCGGGGGATGGCTGATTGCTCACTTAGCGAAGATCGCTTTGAGGGTGGCCGCGATCGCCTTGAGGTCGATGGGTTTGGCGATGTGGCCGTTCATGCCCGCCTCGAAGGCTTTCTGACGGTCCTCCTCGAAGGCGTTGGCGGTCATGGCGACGATGGGGACGTTGGCTTTGGAGTTGCTGGGGAGGGTGCGGATCTCCCTGGTGGCGGTGTAGCCGTCCATCCTGGGCATCTGGATGTCCATGAGGACGAGGTCGAACCTCCCTTCCTCGGCGCGATCGATGGCGTTGACGGCCTCTATGCCGTCGCAGGCGCATTCGACTTCTAGCCCCATCTCCTTGAGGAGCTCAGTGGCGATCTCCCTGTTGAGGTCATTGTCTTCGACTAAAAGCACCCTCTTGCCGGAGAAATCGGGGCGCTCCTCCGTTTTCTCCTCCTGCTTCTTCGCCGGCGAAGAAAGGATGGAGCGGAGCTCGGAGAGGAAGATGGGCTTGGCGATGAAGGCGGTGACTCCGGCTTGCCTAGCCTCCTCCTCGACGTCGCTCCAATCGTAGGCGGAGAGGATGATGATGGGGATCTCCTCCCCGATGACCTTCCTGATCTGGCGGACGGTCTCTATCCCGTTCATGTCGGGCATGAGGTAGTCGATGATGTAGACTTTGTATTCGTCTTGGAGCTCGCTGGCTTCCTTGGCGCGGACGATGGCCTCTTTGCCGCTGGTGGACCAATCCGGCCTCATCGAGATGTCGCGGAGCATCTTGCTGACGCTCTGGCAGGTGTAGATGTCATCGTCCACCACCAAAGCCCGCGCGCCTTCCAAAGTCGGGATGGGCGCGTAATCGATCGCCCCTTCGCTCAAGAGGAAATCCACGGTCACCACGAATTCGCTGCCCTTGCCTTGCTCGCTCTCCACCTCGATCTCGCCTCCCATGAGGTCGACGATGTTCTTGGTGATCGACATCCCTAAGCCCGTGCCTTGGACTCCGCTGACGGTGGAGCTATGCTCCCTGGAGAAGGCCTCGAAGACGGTCGCCTTGAATTCGGCTGACATGCCTATCCCGTTGTCTTTGACGGAGAAGCGATAGGTGGCCATGCCTTCCTTCTTGCAGGGGAGCTCGCTGACGCGGATGAAGATGTTGCCTCCTATCCCGGTGTATTTGATCGCGTTCCCCACGATGTTCAGCAGCACCTGGTTCAGGCGCAGCTTGTCGGTGACGATGTCCTCGTGGACGAGGTCGAGGGTGTCGATGTAGAGGTTCTGCGATTTGGCGGACACCTGCCCTTGGATCATCGTGCGGAGGTCGTGGAGGACGTCGGGCAGATGGACGTGGTTCTCCTCAAGCTTAACCGTGCCGGATTCGATCCTGCTCATGTCGAGGATCTCGTTGATCAAAGAAAGCAGATGGGTGGAGGAAGTGTGGATCTTGCCTAGGTAATCCTTCACCAATTCTTGGCTCCCTAAATGGGTCTCGGCGAGCGCGGTGAAGCCGATGATGGCGTTCATCGGGGTGCGGATGTCGTGGCTCATGTTGTTGAGGAAGGTTGTTTTTGCCCTTGAGGCGTGGCGGGCCAAGGCGAGGGCGTCCCGTAGCGCCTCCTCTTGGGCGAGCTCGGCCTCCTTCTCCTTGCTGATGTTCCTGCTGACGAATAGCGCCTCTTCCAAAGTGCCGTCCTCAGCGAAGCTTTTGGCGATGAAGCGGGCTTCGAACCAGCTCCCGGCGGGATCGCGGAACTCGGTGGCGATGGTCCCCGTGGCGCTTAGCCTAGAGGGGAGGGTGGGTAGATCGACGAAAGAAGCCATGTCCTTCACGCAGTCCTCGGCGATGATCGTGGGGAAGGCGATGCGCGCGGCCTCGTCGAAATCCCTGATGCCTTTGAGCGCTTTCCTTAGCATCGGGACGGTGCTTACGATCTCGAAGCGGTGGGTGGAGCAGTCGGCGAGGAAGATCGTGGTGTAGATCTTCGCGATGGCCGCGATGACCTGCTCCCTCTTCTTGTCCGAGGCGGTCGCCTTCTTCAGCTTCTCTTCTTTCTCCTTCGCTTCGCGCATCGTCTCGTCGACGTCGTAATGGTAGCCGCGGAGGACGTAGCCCCCTTTGACCTGGTAGGCCGTGCCGCCGCAGCGGACGTACCTTAGGCCCAGGATCGGGTGCTTCCAGAGGTAGGTGTTCTCGTCGTAGCCCTCCGTCTCCATCTTGGCGACGGAGCTAAGGACGCTGGGGAGCGCCTCGAGGGTGATGTTGTCGTACCAGGCGTCATAAATCTCTTCGGGGGTGAGTTCCTTGCCTTTGATGCCGAGGAGGTCCTTCATGAGGTCGTCTGCCACCATGGTCGGCTTCTTGCCTTCGAGCAAAGTGATGCGCCAGGTGCCCATCTTGCTGGCTTTGAGGATGTCTTCCTTCTCGGAGAGCTTCGCATAGCTCTCGTCGAGCCTCTTCTGGAAGGCCTCTTCCCTCTCTTTCTTCTTCCTTTCCTCCTTCTGATGCTCCTCGATGATCTGGTCGACGCAGCGGAAGCCGCAGACGAGGTAGCCTTGTTCCTTCATCTTGCGGTAATCGTAGGTGTAGGAGTGGAGTTTGCCTTCGACTTTGGCTTGGAAGCCGCCTTGAAGGCTGTCTTGGCTAGCCATGGCGCGGCGAAGCGAAGGCAGGGAGGCCTTCGCCCTGATCCCGTCCCATTCCTCCTCCGGGACGAAGAGGGCGAGGTAGCTCTCGAAGAGGCTCTCATAGTCGAAGTCCCTGCCTTTGGCGGCCTCCTCCAGCATCGAGGTGCTCTTCATGACCCTGCCTTTGCCGGTGTCCACGTTGAAGTAGAAGACGTTCTGGTACTCGCTTGCGAGGACGTCGAAGACGGATTGGTATTTGGTCTCGTCGGCGATCTCGACGGCGAAGAGGACGTGGTGGAGGTTCCCCTTCTCGTCCTCATCCTCCTTGATGAAGTGGAGGCGGACGCTGCCGGCGAAGCGGGAGTTGAAGTGGATGGAGAGGTGGTTCTTGCCTTTCATCCTCTTAGGCAGGGTCTTCACGTCGAGGAAAAGGGCGGCCTCGGGCTTGCTTTCCTCGACGACGAGGTTCTCGACGACGCTCCCTACGTTCCCCGAGAAATACTTCGAGGGGGTCTGCTGGGCGACCCTCGGGGAGGCTTTGATCGTGTCGTATAGATCGCTCTTCAGGTCGACGCGGTACATGCAGAGGTAGATGTCGCCCATCGCCGAATAGGCCCTGAGGGCCCCTTCGCTGAGCTTCCTGCTCTCGGCGTAGACGATGTCGTCGACGTTGCGGAATCCCGCGACCACCCGCAACGGCTCGCCAGGATTGGAGACGCGGATGTATAGCCCGGTGTAGTGCTCGAGCTTCCCGTCGATGTTGGCGCGGTAGCTGAACTCGAGCTTCTCTCCTTCCTTTAGCTTGGCTATGAGGTTAGGGTTCCCGAACATCTCGAGGAACGCCTTCCTGTCTTCTTTCACGACCCTTCTATCCGCGTAGGATGCTAGCCTAGAGAGATAGGGGAATTCCTTTATCTGACCGTTAGAAAGGTCCTCCATCTTGCCGTATTGCTTGATGAAGAAGCAGGCGTCCTTCTCGGGCTCGAGTACGAAGACGTTTTGGTAATCATCCGCTAACGCGGTGATCATTTCGCTTTGGCTTATCATGAAGGGAACTCCTTATCGGTGGCTCTTCTTACCGTCTGAAGAATAGGGGAGAGGGCATCTTGAGGGGACGTCGCCTATTTGGCCAGGAAGGGGGCGATGGCTTTCTCGATCGCCTTGGCGTCGATGGGCTTGGCGATGTGGCCGTTCATGCCGGCTTCGAAGGCCTTCTGCTTGTCTTCCTCGAAGGCGTTGGCGGTCATGGCGAAGATGGGGATGTTGGCCTTAGCGTTGTTCTTGAAGGTCCGTATCTCCCTGGTGGCGGTGTAGCCGTCCATCCTCGGCATCTGGATGTCCATGAAGATGAGGGAGTAGCGCCCTTCTTCGGCTCTGGCGATTGCGTTGATCGCCTCGATGCCGTCTTTGGCGAGGTCGACCTCGAAGCCCATCTCGACTAGCAGCGAAGTCGCGATCTCCCTGTTGAGGTCGTTGTCCTCGACTAAGAGCACCCGCTTCCCTTCGCAGTGCAGTTCCGTTTCTTCTTCTTCTTCTTCTGCTTTTGTTTCCTCTTTGCTTAAGACGGCGCGGAGCTCGGAGAGGAAGATGGGCTTGCTGACGAAGGCGGTGACGCCCGCTTCCTTCGCCTCCTCCTCGACCTCGCTCCAATCATAGGCGGTGAGGATGATCATGAGGGGCTCTTCCCCGATGACCTTCCTGATCTCCCTGATGGTGGCGATGCCGTTGAGGTCGGGCATCAAATAGTCGACGATGTAGACCTTGAACTCGTCCTTGATCTCGCTGGCCTCCTTAGCCCTTGCGATGGCCTCCCTGCCGCTAGTGGCCCAATCCGGCCTCATCTTGATGTCGCGCAGCAATTTGGCGACGCTCTGGCAGGCGAAGACGTCGTCGTCGACGACCAAAGCCCTCGCCCCGATGAGCTCTTCGATGGGCTCGCGGCTGGTTTGGGCCTCGGCGAGGCGGAAGCTCACCTTGACGGTGAACTCGCTGCCTTTGCCAAGCTCGCTTTCGACCTTTATCTCGCCTCCCATGAGGTCGACGATGTTCTTGGTGATCGACATCCCTAAGCCTGTGCCCTGGATGCCGCTGACGGTGCTCGATCTCTCCCTGGCGAAGGCCTCGAAGACCCTCTCCTTGAATTCGGGGGACATGCCGATGCCGTTGTCTTTGACGCTGAACTCGAACTCGGCCCTCCCCTTCGCGCTGCTCGGGCGCTCGGCGACCTTGATGAAGACGTCCCCGCCGACGCCGGTGTATTTGATGGCGTTCCCGACGATGTTGAGCAGCACCTGGTTGAGGCGCAGCTTATCGGTGTAGACGTCCTCGTGGACGACGTCCATGGTGTCGACGTATAGATGCTGGGATTTGGCGCTCACCTGCCCTTGGATCATCGTGCGCAGGTCGTGGAGGACGTCGGGGAGATGGACCGGGGCCTCGTCGAGCTTGACCACGCCCGACTCGATGCGGCTCATGTCGAGGATCTCGTTGATGAGCGAGAGGAGGTGCGCGCTGGAGGTGTGGATCTTGCCCAGGTACTCGCTTACGGCCTCTTTGTTGTCTAGATGGGTCTCCGCCAGCGCGGTGAAGCCGATGATCGCGTTCATCGGGGTGCGGATGTCGTGAGACATGCTGTTGAGGAAGGTGGTCTTGGCCCTGGAGGCGTGCTGAGCCAAAAGGAGGGCGTCCCTCAAGGCGGCTTCCTGGCGCATCTCCTGCTCCTTCTCGGCGGTCACCTCGCGCGCGACGTAAAGGGCTTCGATCGCCTTGCCTTCATCATCCCTCTTCTTGACGATGAAGCGCCCCTCGAACCATTTGCCCTTGGGGTCGCGGTACTCCAAGATGACGGTGTTGGTCTTCTCTAGCCTCTGGCTTAGGTCGTCGAGGTTGAGGAACTCGCTCATCTCCTTCTTCATGTCCTCGGCGATGAAGGCCTTCAGGATGCTTTCTTTGGCCTCGTCGAAGACCCCTTCCTTCTTGGCGACCTGGCCCATCAAGGAGACGCTGGTGAGGACCTCGTAGCGGTGAGAGGGGATCCAGACGTTGAAGATGGTCGTGTAGAGGGTGGCGATCGCCTGGATGAGCTCGTTCTTCTCGTCCTGCTCCTTCCTGATGAGGGCCTCTTTCTCGGCCCTTTCCTTCTCTTGCTTCAGGTGCTCCTCGATCATCTCGTCGATCATCTGAAAGCCGCAGATGACGGTGCCGGAGTCATCGGCGCGGGAGACGTTCCACTGGTAGTGGTGCAGCACGCCCTTCTCATAGCTTCGATAGGTCCCGGTGAATTCCTCTTGCTTAGCGAAGACCTTGCGGAGGTTAGCGAGGCTTAAGGAGGAGAGGACGTACTCTAAGTCGTCCGGATGGACCCTTTCCTCGGCCCAACGGCGCAAAGTGGGCTCGAAGGGGAAGGCCATCTTGCGCAGCTTTTCCAGCTCCTCCATTTTGTAGTCGCTGTCTAGCTTCAGTATCTTCGCGGTGCCGTCGTTTAAATTGGCGAGGTAGATGTTGCGGAAGCCCCTGGAGAGGCTATTGAAGATCGCGAGCTGCTCATTGAGCTCCTTCCTCCTCTCCTTCTCCTTCTCCCTCTCTTGCTTCTCCTGCTCCAAATGCTCTTTGAAGAAGGAATCGACGTTGCGGTAGCAGGCGATGGCTATGCCCGGCTCAGGGGTGGAGAAGAGGTCGAAATGGTAATTGATGAGGTCTTCCCCGCTCTTGACGTGGTAGCTGCCCCCGAATTCCCCTTTGCCTTCTAGCCCGGCTTTGATGCCTTTCAGGGAGACTTTCTCTAGCAGCGCCTCTTTTTCCCCTTCCGGCACCTTCTCCTCGACGTAATCGCTCAGCTTCTCGTCCCAAGGGAAGATGAAAGGCTTGTCGGAGCTGAATTCCTTGCTCGCGGTCCGATCGGATTTGAGGATCGCGGCGTTGCCTGAGGAGAGGTCGATGCGGAAGACGTTGTTGAATTCCTTGGCGAAGATGTCGAAGGCGCTTTGGTAGACGTCTTTCTCGAGCATCTCCACCGCGTAAAGGACGTGGAGCAGCCTCCCTTCCTCATCCTCATCCTCCCTGATGAAGGAGAGGCGGAAGCGCAGCTTGGAGGGGTTGCTCACGAAGTAGTGGCTGATCCTCTTCTTGCCTTTCAGCCTTTCCTCCAGGGTGGACATGTTGAGGAAATCGCCCATGTCATTCTTGGTATCGGGGGTGGTCAGGGCGCTTAAGACCTCCAGGAAATTGTCGCTCCAGTGCTTTGAATGGACGAACTTGTTCGCCATCTCGTTGTCCTTGATGACCTTGAATTCCTCGGTCTGGACGTTGATGCGGTACATGCAGAGGTAGAGGTCGCTTAGCGCCTCGTAGGCGCTGTAAAGCCCCTCGTGCCTCTTGCTCCGCTCAAGCGAGATGATCTCGTCGACGTTGCGGAAGGCGACGAGCAGGCGCAAGGGCGCGCCGACCTCGTTCAAGCGGATGTAGACGACGGAGTAATAATGGATCTGCTTGGCTTCGAGGACGCGGTATTTGACCTCGATCTTCTCCCGGCCGTCGGCGAAGGTGGCCTTGATGGTGCTCAAGGAAAGGGCGTTGGTGAGCCCCGGCCTGTCGTCGGGATAGACGCGGGTGTTGATGTATTCGAGGAGGAACCTCGTGTAGGAGAAGCCCTCCTTGTTGTCCTTGATGCCTTTTACCACGTAGCCTTTCAGCTTGTAGGTGACCGCCTCGTCCTTATCCACGTCGAGGACGTATACGTTCAGATAGTCGGAAGCGAGGGCGGACAGCAGCTCGGGGTGGTTGATCATGGGTGGTTCCTCCTGGGATCTCTTTCTTTTGGGCGAAGTCTCTATCCAGGATAGCGGGGATGGGGGCTTACTCGAGGCGGCGGCTTTATGTATACAGGAACCCTTAATAAGGGCTTGCGTGTATTGGCTGAATTCTATGCGAAAAGAAGAGACGCGCGCAAGAGGGAATATCGAATTTCGATACTTACCTTGCGGGATTTCGTTTTCTGAAGGTTGAAGGCTGTCCGATCAAGAGATAAGATTAGCTTTAAGAAAAGTAAGTACGGAGGAAGTAAAGTTGACAATTCAAACGAAGAAAAGACAGACAGAGGAAGCGGCTGCTTCATTAGGCGAACGCACCGTTCTAAGCGAGCTCCCTTCTGAGCCATTCAACGAGGGTATTATGCTCGCCATGGAGGAGGCGAGGCGGATATCTCGCAACCCTAAGGCGAAGACCTACGCTACCCTGACTGAACTCAGAACGGATTTGGAAGGCTGAGCCTCGCTAATGTTTCCTCGGGCCGCGGGATTCCTTGCTATACTTCTCCCGTGCAGAAGAAAGAGCTCAATGTGACATATCTAGACAAGAGATACGCGATATCGCTTACCAGGAAGAAGGGGATGAGGAACATCCGCGTCTGCCTTGACGAAAAAGGGGAGACCCTTCTCGTCTCCGCGCCTTATTTCACGACCCTTGGCTCGATCGAAAAAGCGGCCTCAGACTGCCTCCCCAAGCTATTGAAACGCCGAATCTTGACGATGCCCCCTTACGAGAACGGCAACCTCTATTACCTGGGGAAGAGGCAATACGTGGGCGATTTTGATTCTGGCGCGTTGGATAAGTACCTAAAGAAGAAGGCTCTGCCCGTCTTCGAGGAGAGGGTCGCATATTACGAGGGCCTCATGGGCATCAGGGAGCCTTACAAAGTGAGGGCGAGGAGGATGAAGACCCGTTACGGGGTCAACAGCAAGAAAACCCATTCGATCACCCTGTCCTTATCCCTCATCCATTTCTCCCTCCCCATCATCGACGCGGTGGTGGTGCATGAGCTCGCCCACCATTATGAGTGGAACCACGGCAAGGAGTTCTACAAGATCGTTTACGAATACTGCCCCGACTACAAAGCCCTCCACGACAAACTGAGGAAGAACATCTATGAGTGAGACCATCCTTTCCAAAGCCAACCCCCATATCAAGGAGCTAGCGAATCTTAGGAAGAGCGATCCCTCGCTTTTCCTCGTCGAGGGCTACCACCTCGTCGAGATGGCCTTCGAGGCGGATTGCCTCGTCGAAGTCCTTTGCCTGAACGATCCCCATCTAGAAGGCGTGAGGACGGTCCTCACCAGCAAAGAGATCATCGATAAGCTCTCCGTGTCCAAGAATCCCGAGCCCATCATCGGAGTATGCAGGAAAATGGATAACCAAGCGATTTCCTCCGAGAAGGCATTGCTTTTGGATAGAGTCCAAGACCCGGGGAACGTCGGGACGATCTTAAGGACGGCGCTTGCCTTCTCCTTTAGGAGGGTCCTCTCGATCGAAGGCAGTGCCTCCTTCTATAACAGCAAAGCCATCGCCTCCAGCCAAGGGGCGATCTTCAGGCTGAGGCTCCAAGAGGGGCTAAGAGAAGAAGAGGCCGTAAAGCTCCTGAAAGAAGATGGGTACTTCCTCCTCGGCAGCTCTTTGGAAGGAGGGAAGCCCTTCAAGGGGATGGACGTCCCTAAGAAGGTCTGCTTGGCTTTGGGCAATGAGGGGCAGGGGATGTCGGAGACCTTGAAAAGGGAGTGCTCCGCCCTCGCCTACATCCCCATCTCCGGCATCGATTCCCTCAACGTCGGCGTAGCCGGGGGGATCTTGATGCAATATCTCAATTCGCCTGTGGAAAATCGCTGAGGGCAGCCCATAATAGGCCTATGAAGAAAATCCATTTTGCATTATGCTCCATCCTCCTCCTCGCCTCCTGCGCCGGGGGAGAGGCCACCGATGAAGGCAAGGCCTACATCGCGAGCTTCAAAAGCGCCTACGACGCCTCCTATTCAAGCGGCTCCTACTACGCCAAAACGACCTCGAACGGCATGAAGCTCGCCCTCGGGGTCAAGAACCTCAACGGCACTTATTACCATCTGACGGGCTCCGGGCTGACCTTCGAGGCGGGCGTCTCCGGGGTGAAGGCGAGCTCCGCATCCGATCTGAAGGCCGAGCTCCTCCTGCAAGGGGGCAGCCTGAAACTCGACACGGATTCGACGAAGATCCCTTCCTCGCTCAAAAGCTATCTGACCCTTTCCCCCGTCAAGGCCAAATCCTATTTCGACGGCAACGCCCTTTATTTCAACGCCTCGGGCGAGAATAAGGGTGAGGACACCAACTCGACGATCGGGCTGCTCGCGCAGACCCTGATCAGGGAGATCTCCGGAGACAGCACCTATCGCCTTACCGGCGGGGGTTCGCTCACTGGGCAGAAATACAAAGGCAAATGGACCTTAAGCGAGGAGAACAAGGGCAAGATCACCGAGAAGATGCCATTCGTCAAAGAAGGCGACACCTTATCGGAGTATTTCTCCCTCTCTTCCTTCATCGAGGGTGCTTATGAAGATCCTAACGGCAAAGCCGCCTTCTCCTTCGTGACCAAAGACGACGGCACCAAGCGCATCGCCTTCGAAAGCAAGGACAAGACGGTGCTGAGCGCCGCGATGAGCGCGGGCTTCGCGACCTTCTCCTTGACCCTCGACACCAGCTCCTCCATGCCCACTTCAAGCGAGGTCAAGGAAGCGGTGGACAAGTTCTTCACCTACGCCGAGCCCAAGACCTTCCGCGTGGAGGCTTTCTTCACCGACGCGGGGCTCAGCCAAGTCTCTTACGACGTCAACTTCGATCTGGATTCCTCCAAGATCAAGGAAGCCCATCCCGATGGGATGGTCGATTTGAGCGGGAAGTTCTCCGACGCGGAGGATCCTAACGAATACAAGTTCAACCTCGATAGCAGCCTCCAGTTCTCCGGCACCTTGCTCACCAGCTTCGGCGACAAGGCTAACTTCTCTTTGCCTGATCTCAGCGAGTACCTCGAATTCCCCGCGATCAGCAAAAATAGCGGTGACGAGGAATAAAGAGGGAAAGGGCGGCCCATCGCGAGATGGGCTTTTCCGAAGATGGAAGAAGAAACCAGATTCATCTCTTTCCCCGTCGATTACAAAGGGAAGGCCGCGGATAAGCTGCTGCTCAAGCTCAAGGCCTTCCTTTTCCTCGCCTTCGTGGGGCTTGGGCTATTCGCCGCGGGCCTCATCCTCTTCCTCATCTGCCATGAGGCGAAAGCCTCCCACGGCCAGGAGATGGGCTATTCCTTCATCCTGATGGGGGTGGGGTTCTTCTTGACGCTTGTTAGCCCCGCCTCGGCGCTGCTAGAGGGCATCAACCCCGGCTATGAAGGGGAGATGGCTTTCAAGATCGCCAAGAAAGAGGAGGGGCTCTATGCCTTCACCCTGGAGGCGAAAAAGAAGGGGGAAGCCATCGTTATCGAAGGCGTCTTCAACGACATCAAGGCGGGGCGAGGCTACGCGGCGATGAAAGACGGAAAGGGAAACGAATTCCTCTTCCCCTTCAAGGCGATGAAGGAAGAAGACAGACGGTATGTTCTCTCCATGGGGGCGGAGTTCAAAGCCAGGGAGAAAGAGCAAAGCAAAAAGAAGGGCAAGTGACCCTTCTTCGCAATATATAGCAACGTAATGAAGCCGCTTTATTTGGATTACGCCGCGTGACCTGCCGGCTCGCTTGGATGATAGCTCGTGAACCTGCAATGGAAGGTGCTTTCCAAAGAATCGAAGAGCTTTCCGAGCACCTTCGCGGAGAGGGCATCGAGGTCGATCGAGGCGATCGAGGCGATGACGCTTTCCCTTTTTGATTCGGGGACGTTATAGGCCTTCAAAGCCATCTGGAGGAACCTCTCCACCTTGGTCTTGAGGGGGAAGTGCATGGAGCAGGGATGGCCCATGTAGGCCTTCATGAGCCCGGAGGTGCCGATCTCGCATTCGTAGAAGTCGATCTCCTCGTAGGAGGGGTTGCAGGCTTTGAAGGCGCGGCAGAGCTCTTTGGCGGTCCTCTGCCTTATGAACTCCAGGGAGCGCGGGGCGCTATAGGCCTCGAGGTAGAGCTCCCTGATGTGCTCGTGCTTCTCGGCGATCGATAGCTGTATGGCGGTTTCCAAGGCGTAGACGAAGACGGGGTCGTCGTTGGGATTGCTCCTGGCCAAGGCGAATTGGCTGTCGAACATGAAGTCGATGAGCTCGTAGAGGACGCCGTCTTTGGTGCGAAAGCGCACCTTGAACTGGGACGGGGTGACCTCAGCGGCCTCGGCGATGTCGGAGATCGTCGTCTCCTTGAAGCCTTTGTCCACGAAAAGCTCGATGGCGGCCATCAGGATGCGCCACTTGGGGTCTTTGACTTGCTCTTTGCTTACCATGGTTCTCAATATCGGAATTTGATGTGCTCATCAATTTATCCCCGAGGCGAAATAAAGCAAGGGGGGGGCTTTCGGATTTTGACCTATTTCCAACGCATATGAGGTTTTATCTGTAGAGGTCTTCGAGCGTGTAGAAGGAATATGGGTAGGACTCTTTGAGGTCGTATCCGCTTCTGGAGAAGAAGCCGCAGTGGACGGGCTTGAGCCTGGCGCGCTTGACCTGCTCCATCTCCTCTTTAACGAGTTTGTCGTCGATGGGGGAGGAGATGAACTTGCACTCGTAGAAGCAGTAGCCGTCTTTCCTTTTGGCGACGACTCCCGTATATCAAACATCCTTGATAGCCGCTCCTTCCCAGGATGGCATCTATGGGTTTTCTGTTCTTCTTTCCTTCCGACGAAATTCATGACGACAACCTCCAGATCTTTGTAAATTACGAATTGGTCATTTACGATTTACTAAATGCCTTAGGCCCTCTTTTCACCTTGCATCTATAATCAAGGCGGAGGGGATCTATCGAGATCCTTATATAGAGATTATGGAAGACGAAAAGAAGGGGACCCTAAGCGAAAGCGAGAAGCTTGACGCGGGGCTCTTATACGATTTCTGGGATAGGGGCGTCTGCGAAAGGAAGGCTGGGGCGGTGGCCTTTTGCCTCGCGCTTAAGAGACTGCAGGAAGAAGGGGCCGACGTCGATGAGCAGGCCCGTCTGATAAAGAGATACTTCGGGGGCGTCGGGGAGAACGTCTACATCGGCCCGGGCTTCTACTGCGACAACGGGAAGAACATCTCCGTGGGCGATGATTTCCTCGCCAATTACAACGTGACCATTTTGGACGCCGCCAAGGTCCATATAGGGAATCACGTGATGCTGGGGCCCAACGTCCTCATCAGCGCCGCCGGCCACCCTTTAAGCCCAAAGGAAAGAAGGAAGCACCTCGCTTATGCCAAGCCCATCACCATAGGAAACGACGTCTGGGTGGGCGGCAACGTCACCATCCTCCCCGGGGTCAAGATAGGAAACAACGTCGTCATCGGGGCAGGCGCGGTGGTGAACAAGGACATCCCAGACGATTCCTTGGCCGTAGGGGTGCCCGCGAAGGTCATCAAAAGGATCCCGAACGACTTGGGGGATTAGGCATATACTTTGAAGGAAAGAAGGCAAAGCGAATGAAAACGATCGTCATCACCGGCTCAGCGAGGGGCTTCGGCTTCCAGCTCGCCAAGAAATTCAAGGAGAACGGCTTCAACGTCGTCCTCTCCGACGTCAACGAGGACAACCTCAAGAAAGCGGTGGAGGCTTTGGAAAAGGTCAATCCCGAAAGCAAAGTCGTCAGCGCCCTCTGCGACGTCACCGACTGCGAGGACGTAGAGAAACTTTGGGACTTCGCCAAAAACGAATTCGGAGGCGTCGACGTCTGGATCAACAACGCCGGGGTCAACTCCCCCAACAAAGGCGTCTACGAATTCGAGCCCAAGGAGATCGATTTCATATTGAACGTCGACCTCAAAGGAACGATCTACGGCTCGAAAGTGGCCTTCAAGGGGATGAAGGAGCAGGGCTATGGCCAGATTTACAACGTCGAGGGCTACGGCTCAAACGACGCGGTGATGACGGGGCTTACGATGTATGGGACCGCCAAGCGCGCCGTCACCTACTTCACGAAGTCCTTAGAAAGGGAATCAGACGACCTCACCGAAGGCAAGGTCAAGGTGTGCCTCCTCACCCCGGGCATCATGATCACCGACTTCATCACGCACGCCAACGGCGACAAGACCAAAGTCGAGCTCAGCGAGAAGACCAAGAAGGTCTACAACATCCTCGGCGATTACCCCGAGACCATCGTCGACTACGTCGTCCCCAGGATGATCAAGAACCAGAAGAACGGCTACAACGTCGTCTGGCTCACCAACAGGAGGGCCTTCCATCGCTTCCTCTTCGCGGGCTTCAACAAAAGGGATTTCTTCGCGGAGAAGAAGGACTGAGGCCCTCTTCTCCATGGCAAAGGGGCGCGGCCCCTTTTCTTTTTCTCCGGGTTGGATTGGCGAATGAGAGATGGAAACCCCGTCATTGCCGATACTTTCCGCGTTTTTTGCTCGTAAGGAGCCCATGGCCATCCTGTCCTCGCCGCATTTGCCAAACGGCCATGGAATTTGGTATCCTTTCCGGCAAGGAGTTTCATTCATATGGAAGAAAACGAAAACAAGAAGCCCGAAGTAAACGAGCCCGAAGCCCCTGAAGGGGCCGAGGAGAAGCCCGTCGAAAACGGAAGCGAAGCCCCCGAGAAAGAGAGGGGGGGGAAGCTTAATGCCTTAAAGGGCAAAGCCAAAGTCCTGAAGGACAAAGCCAAGGACAAAGCCAAGGTCGTCAAGCAGAAGACCGGCGAGTTCATGGGCGTCAAGCGCAACAGGATCATCGTCCTCGCCTGCAGCGGCGCGGCGATAATCGCGCTGGTCGTCGGCCTCTCCGTCGGATTGACGCAATGCCACG
>CAVAGB010000012.1:0-61398 GCA_963588055.1 Erysipelotrichaceae bacterium
CGATGTTGTTGATCGCGCCGAAGCCGTGGTAGGCGGTTTCGTTGAGGATGAATCTATTGGCCATTGAAAAGGCTCCTTTCATATAAGGGAAGTATAAAGAAAAGAACCTAGTAAGTATCACATTACCGATATATTGAATTCATTTGGCAAATGCGCAGACAGGCGCGCGCATCAAAAAGAGGCGCCGGAGCGCCTCTTTCGCTTATTTGGATTTGTCGATCTCCTGACCGCCTTTGATGACGATCTCGCCGGAATCGATTTTCGCGACTTCCTCTTTGTATTTAGCCTCTTCCTCGTCGTTGCAGAGAACGAAGTGGCCGGGGACTATCTCGCGGAAAGTCGGCTTCGATTTGGAGTAGTCATGGACTTGCTCAGGATGATAGACGAGCCTCGTCCTCCTCTTCTCGGAGAAGGGGTTGGGCTGAGGGATCGCCGAGAGAAGCGATTTGGTATAAGGATGGAGAGGATGCTTGAAGAGCTCATCGGAAGAGGCGAGCTCGACCATGTTCCCGAAGTACATGACCGCGATGCGGTTGCAGAAGTACTTGACGGTGGAGAGGTCGTGGGCGATGAAGATCATCGTCAGGCCCATCTCCTCCTTAAGGTCGTTCAGAAGGTTGATGATCTGAGCGCGGATGGAGACGTCTAGCGCCGAGATGGGCTCGTCGCAGATGAGGAGCTTCGGATTCATCACGAGGGCGCGGGCGATGCCGATGCGCTGCCTTTGTCCGCCGGAGAATTCATGCGGATAACGGGAAGCGTGCTCAGGGACGAGGCCGACCTTCTTGAGGATCTCGACGGTCTTCAGATGGTTCTCGTCGCGGTTATGGTGCCCTTGGATCTGCAAGCCTTCCTGGATGATGTCTTCGACGGTCATACGAGGATCGAGCGAATCAACAGGATCTTGGAAGATCATCTGGATTTGGTTGAGCAGGGCCCTCGGGGCGTGATTGTTGTCGTAATGGATCGCCTTGATCTTCTCTCTCTGACGGGCGAGGACGACTTTGTTGCGCTCTTCCAAAGCCGCGATCTTGGCGGCGTTGTCCGCCTTGAGCTTCTCTTGCTCAGCAGGAGAAAGCGAAGGGAGCTTCGCGGCCTCGTCGTCTTTGATGGCTTTGATCTTCTCGGCGAGGTGGATCTTGGAGTATTTGATCTCCTTCTTGTTCCACCTATCGCCAGCCCCGATGCGGTAGCCTTCGAAATAGATGGAGCCGCTGGTGATGTCGTAAAGGTGGATGATGCAGCGCCCGGTCGTGGACTTGCCGCAGCCTGATTCGCCAACGATGCCGAAGGTCTCGCCTTCCTTGATGTCGAAGGAGACGTCGTGGACGGCTTTGAGCTTGACGGTGTTGGGCCAGGTGCCAAGCTTGAAGAACATCCTCAAATGGCGGACCGCAAGCAAGGTCTTGCTCTCAACGAGCTCGGGCTTGTAGGAGATCTTGGCGAGGTGGACGGCGAGGTTGGCGCTATCGAGGTCTTTTTTGGCCTCTGCCTCCGCCTTGCGGAGCGGAGCGAGCTCTTCCTCGCTCTTCTTCGCGGCGATAGCTTCCTTTAAGGCGTTCTGCGCGTCTAGGTAGATCGCATTGGCCTCATCGTAAAGCTTCTTCGCGGCGGCTTTCCTGCCTTTTTTGACCTCTTCGTCTTTCTCGTAGCGGGACTTCATCTCATCGAGAGTCTCTTCTTCGCCGGAGAGATGGTCTTGGGTCTTCTCGAAAGCCTCTTCTTGCTTGGCCGAAGAGAGGACGTTGTCCTTCTCCTCGGAATGGGCGAGATTGAGGTTGTCTTTGTCGATCTGCTCGGTCGAGA
Source organism: Erysipelotrichaceae bacterium (assembly GCA_963588055.1). Taxonomy (GTDB): domain Bacteria; phylum Bacillota_I; class Bacilli_A; order RFN20; family CAG-826; genus Alloenteromonas. The sequence goes on from CAVAGB010000012.1 coordinate 1,807, forward strand.
CGATGGAGTCGGCGACGTCATTCGAGTCGATTTGCTGTGGAGATTTACTTTTCTTCATGGGATAACTTCGCCTCCTCTTCTTCTAATGCGTGGCGGATACGCTCGCAGACGATCTTCGGCGGGGTGACTTTCGGAGCGTCTTCATGCTCAAGCCAGCTGGCCACGAAATGGGTGGGGGAGACTTGGAAGAAAGGCGGCTCATATTTGAAATCGACGCCGATCGCGAAGCGGTTCCTCAAGGCGAAAGCATCGCCTTCAGGGGGGTAGATCATATCCGGCGGGGTGCCGGGGATGGCCTCGAGCTTCTCTTTGCTATCGATGTCAGGAATCGAAGCAAGAAGAGCCCAGGTGTAGGGGTGGCGCGGATCGAAGAAGACCTCTTTATCCGTGCCGTACTCGCAGATCTTGCCCGCGTACATGACCGCGACCCTATCCGCCATGTTGGCGACGACGCCGAGGTCGTGGGTGATGAAGATGACGGACATATGGTGGGCATCCTTCAAGCGGTTGATGAGCTCGAGGATCTGGGCTTGGATGGTGACGTCGAGGGCGGTGGTGGGCTCGTCGCAGATGAGGATGTCGGGCTCAGAGATGAGGGCGATCGCGATGACGATGCGCTGCCTCATGCCGCCAGAGAACTGGAAGGGATACTGCTTGAAGCGCTTCTCAGGCTGAGGGATGCCGACTTCGGACATGACCTTGAGGGCTTTCTCCTTGGCCATGGCCTTGGTGATCCTCACCTTGGACTGATAGTCGTCGCGGACCTCCTTCTCTTCCTTATCCAAAGCGATGTAGTCCTTGAGGATGGAATCAAGCTCGCCCTGGATGGGCTTAAGCTCTTCCTCCATCTTCGCAAGGGCGCCCATGTGCTTCTTGGGGATGACGTAGAAAAGGATGGACTCGGCGGTGCGGAGGACGCGGATCTTCCTCGCCTCTTTCTTAAGGACGGCGACCCTGTCTTTTTGCTCTTGGCTCAAAGACAAAGCATCGCGCTTGGTTTTGATGGCGGCGAGCTTCTCGTTGAGGTCTTTCTGAAGCTCGGCTTTATGGGAGGCGGTCTTCGCCTTGGCCTCTTTCTTGGAAGCGGAGAGTTTGGCTTTGAGGTCAGGGGCGACGGAGGCGTATTCCGCCTTCGCCGCGGCGATAATTTCCTTCGCCTTGGCCTTCTCTCCGGCCATATAGTCGTCGTTTTGCTTCTTGTAGGCTTTCTCTTCCGCTTTGATGGCGGAGAGCTCAGCAAGGATGGAAGAGGCATCGGAGCCGTTCTTCTTGGCCTCTTTGAGCTTCTTCCTAGCCTCGTCCTTCCTCTCGGCGAAGGCGGACATTTTGTCCTCGTAGCCGTTAAGAGGGAGGGAGGCGCGGTTATGCGCCTCATCGATCTTGTTGTCGCGATAGGATTTCGCGTTCATGAAAGCGGTGAGCTCAGGCGCGATGAGGTCGTTGTAGTAACGCTTGAGCATGTTCGCGTTGATGAGCATCGTCTCGGTGATCTGCTTGCCGATCTTGACGATGGGGTTCAAAGAGGAAAGGGGGTCTTGGAAGATCATCCCGATCTTCTTGCCGCGGATCCTTTGGTATTCGGCTTCGCTGGCTTTGGTGAGGTCGATGCCTTGGTACATGATCGATCCGCCCTCGACGATCGCGTTGGGCGAAAGGATGCCCATGACGGCCTTCGAGGTGACCGATTTGCCAGAGCCCGACTCACCGACGATGCAAAGGGTCTCCCCTTTGTAGAGGTCGAAGGAGACGCCGCGGACGGCCTGGACTTTGCCGTTATCGGTGCGGAAGGAGATGATGAGGTTTTTGACCTCAAGGGCTTTCTCTTTGTTCTCGCCTTCGGATTTCTCGATCAGAAGGCGATCTTGTTCGGATAGATTGACAGCCATATCACTCTCCTCCTTTCAAAGACGGGTTGAACGCATCGCGGAGGCCGTTGCCGAAGAGGTTGAACGACACCATGATGAGGGCCATGACGACGCTCGGGAACAGAATCAAATAAGGATAGGTCGTCATGTAGATCTGGTTGTCGGACAAAGTCGTGCCGAAACCCTGCATGCCGTTGACTAGGCCTAGGTAAGACAAGGAGGCTTCCGAGAAGATGACCGAGGGGATCATGAGGACCGAGGAGGTGATCAAGGTGCCGATGGCGTTAGGCAAGATGTGGCGGAAGATGAGCCTCTTGTCGCTTGCGCCCAAGGTGCGGGCCGCGAGGATGTACTCTCGGTCCTTGAAGCGGTAGAACTGCGTTCGGGTGAGCGATGCCGTCCCTAGCCATCCTGTGGTGCAGAGAGCGATGCCGACCATGACGATCGTCGGGGTGCCATCAGGCTTATTGATGAGGATCAAGGTCATGACGACAACCCAAGGCACGCCGCCGAGGATCTCGCAGAAGCGTTCCATGAATATATCGACCCAGCCGCCGAAGTAGCCGGAGACCGCGCCCCAAACAAGGCCGAAGGCCAGGTTGATGATGCTGGTCACAACGCCAAGGATAATGGAGTAGCGGAGGCCATTGAAGACGAGCTTGAACATGTCTCTTCCTTGGCTATCCGTGCCGAAGATGAAACGGGGGACAGAAGTATAACCATATAGACGGTACCTGGAGACGGTGCCGGCGAAGACGACGGTTTTGACCTTGCCCGCGCCAACCACTTTGCACTCAAGCGGATGCTCCGCATCGATGCGAAGCGGGCAGTGCTCGATGCCTTCATCGGTAAGGGAAACCCCCGCGAGGAAGGTGGCTTTCTCCGCGTCGGTTACGCCCTCGCTGCTAAGCGCCTTCTTGAGGAACGCGCTCAAAGAGGAATCGAACTTCATCCAGCCGTTTGATTCGTAGGTCTCAACCTTGGAGGAAGCGATATTGTTCATGTAGGTATCGCTGTAGACGGCTTTGTAGGTGTCGTAGCGGAAATCGCCGGTCACGTAATCGGCGTGATAGACGTTCATGCTCGCGTTGGTGGTGAAGGGGCTCTCATCGTTGCCGCGGATCAAAGTCGCGCTGGGGTCGATGGCGGAGACGGCCTCTAGTTTGGCCTTCTCCTCATCCGTTGCCGGAAGGGCACCATCAGAAACCGAGAACACGGCATTCTTGAGCAAAACGTTTTGGTTGGTCGCGCCTTTAGAAAGAGTGATCACAAGGCGTCCCATTACATCTCCATCGAAGAGTCCCTCTAGGCCTTCGTTCATATTCCAGGAGTATTTGCACCCCTTATTGAGGCCCGTGGCCAAATCGAGGTTCTGATAGTTCACGCCTCCATCGGTCGAGTAGGTGAAGGAGATGCGGTAAGTTCCTTGATCGCCATAGACGAAATCCTCAGGGAGATCGGAGGTCTCGACGCTGATGGTGTAGTTGTAAGACTGCGGCGAGAAGGTGATGATGGGGCTTTGGAAGAAAGCGTCCTTGCTGTCGCCGGCGACCGAAGTGATGCGGATGTAGCCGCCATGGGCATAGGAGGTGGTCAGATCGTCCATCTCCCCTTGGTGGAAGGTGTAGGCGATGTCGCCGACGATGGCGTCATTAGCAAATGAGGAATTGGAACTCGAGACGGGATAGCCCGAAACGGTCCCATCTTTCTCATAGGCATCCCAATCGCAGTTGATCGCGATGTCTTTGAATTCGGAGGTGCCGTCCCAGAATCCGCTGCCCGCATCGAAAAGGCGCGGGGCGAGCTTGGTCTGATAGCTGAGGTTAGGATCGGTGGTATCCAGCGAGTTGGTGTCAAACACAGGCACGAAGATCGTAAGCAAGAGAATCGTGCCGAGGATGACGGCTCCAGCGACGGAGGATTTGTTTTTAGCGAAGCGGCGGAAAGCGTCCTTGAAGAAGGTGGTGGGCTTGCTCTTCATTTTGACGTCGCTGAGCTTCTTGTCGTATTGGGCCAACTCGAAATCGCCTTGGGCGAAGCTGATGGTGTGCTCCTGATTCTTGGAGTCACGATAAGTAAAGGTCTTGTTGCTGTCCATGTTACTTCTTAGCCCCCATGCGAATGCGCGGATCGATGAATCCGTAAGAGAGATCGAGGAAGACGCCGGAGATGAGGCCGATCAAGGTGTAGAGAGACATATCGGTCATCAAAACGTTGTAGTCATTGGCGTTGATCGCGGTGATGTAGAGCCTGCCGACGCCCGGGATACCGTAAAGCGACTCAAGGATCATCGAGCCGCCGAGGAGGCCGATGATCTCAGAGAGGATCGAGGGCAAAATGGGCACCATCGCGTTTCTGAGCGCGTGGCGGGTGATGGCTTGGGATTTGGTAAGGCCCTTCGTGCGCGCAAGCAAAAGATAATCGCTGCTCATGACTTCGGTGAGCTCAGCGCGAGTGAAGCGGCAATATCCGCAGATGGAGCCGAAGGAGAGGGCCATCGTCGGGATGAAGTAGCCTAACACCCTCGTGTTAAGGGGCGCGGTGGCGGAAGGCCACTGGCTAGGCAAGACGCCCCAGGTGTAGGAGAAAAGATAAAGCAAGATGTTGATGGTGATGAAAGAGGGGACCGAGATGAAGACCATGACCAAGGTGGAGATGATGTGATCGGTCAGTTTGTTTTTCTTCAAAGCCGCCCAAATGCCCAACGCAAGGCCAAGAGGGACGGAGATGATTACGGGCCAGATATTGACTTTGACCGTGGTCAGAAGGCGCGAATTGGTCCAAGAGCTGCCGAGGATGACGACCATGGAGTCGACGTTAGGCTCGATGGAGTTCGAAATGCCCCAGTTGCCGGTGAAGATGCCCCTCACCCAAGCAATGTATTGGTCGAAAATCGGCCTCTGGTAGAAATAATGCAGGACGCCTGCGGAATCCGTGCCCCAAAATAGGCATTCCCCCAACCCGGTTTGGGCGGTGGAATACTCCACGGCGTAGCCGAGATTGACCTGTTTTGTGTAATAAGTGATCTGAGCGGCGTTATTGCCTACCGTCGCGGGGAACGGCTGCAACTTCACCAAGAAGAACGTCAGACTCAGAATGATGGCCGTTGTAAGCACGGCAAGCAAGATACGCTGTACTGAGTAACGAAACATAAAACCCCTTTCCGGGCGAATAATATAGCAAATTCAGAATTTGCCAACCACATCTTTATCGAAAACAATCCGCCCAAGCTTTCGACAAAGAAGCAGCACCGGGGTTGCCCCCGATGCTGCTTAGCTAACGATGAGGACGAATGACGATCACTCAGGGAGCACGAAGGAAGTCGTCGCGCTCTTGAGACCGCCGTAGACGCCGCCGATGTAGATGTCGTAGTCAACACCGAAGGCGACGAGCCCGCCGACATCGAGGATGTTCTTCGCGAGGGTGCCGCTGAGGGTGAAGGAGAAGTCGCCGTTCTCTTTCCAGGTGACGTCGGAGACGCAAGAGGCGTCTTCGGTGTCAGCCGCGCAGTAGCTCGTTCCGTCGGGGTAAGCCTCGAAGTAGTCGGTGTACTTGCCGTTGGTGGTGCCGTAGATGTCCGCCAGCTCGATGACCAAGCCATCGGTGCTGAGGACCTCGATGTGGCCCTCAACGGAGACCGTGTCGGCGGTCTGCTTGATGGAGGAGACGGTCACCGCGACAGGGGCGATCTCGTGGCCGGTGCTGTCGAGGACGATGCCGCTGTCGGCGGCGCCCCAGAGGGTGTCGAAGGACCAGCGCTTGCCGTCGTAGACGAGCGCGTCGTCGCCGGCTTTGACTTCGGTGGTGTCGGAGCCCCAGTTGAGGGTGAAGCCGCTGGAGTTAGAGGATTTGAGGATCTCAAGGAAGTTGAGAGGATCGAGCGAGTTGCCGCTGATCGAGCCGAAGCCGAGGTCGAACTGGCCGACGAGGAGGTGGTCGTAGTAGACGTCGCTCCAGGTGGCTCCGCCGGCGGCCTGCCTCACGTTGAGCCTGACTTTGTAGCCAAGCTTCTCGGCGGCGGCGTCGAAGGCGTCCTTCATATAGCCGGCGATGAGGTTGCCCTCGCCAGCGATCTGGTTCTCGTACATCCAGAAGAGGTCGATGGCGATCTCCTCGGTGCTCTTGGTGATGGTGCAGTCGGCGGCCATCTCTCTGATGGCTTCCTCGAAGGCGGCTTGAGCCAAAGAGGAGCTGTAGCCATAGGTGTCGACGGTGTCGCCCCAGAAGTCCTTGAGGGCGGCTTTGTGCTCAGCGGTCTTGTTGTAGACCTCGCCTTCCTCGGGGTTGGACATGTAGGCGTCGCCGAAGAAGTCGATGCTCGGGGTGCCGCCTTGCTCCTTGGCGAAGTTCTCGCGGTCGATCGAGTAGAAGAGGCCGCGGATGAAGTTGTCGTTGGACATCCAGGGCTTGACTTCCCAATAGTTCGATTTCTCGGTGTGGGTGACGGAGCCATTCTCGCCGAAGAGCTCTTCCCAAAGCTCCTCGGTGCAGGAGTTGATGTTGAGCTTCCAGGTCGAGCTGCCGGGGATTTGGACCGCGCGCTTATCGGTGGAATAAGTCTTCAAGAAGTCGGAGGGTACGCCGACGGCGTCGAGGTTGTTCGAGTTGATGAACTGGTTGAAGGCGATGTTCTTGTCGGTGGTGTAGCCGGTAAGGATGTCCATGTGGATGCCGCCGATGCGGTAGACGTTGGGATCGTCGACGGACTGATACCAGTCGCTGTTCTTCTTGAAGGTGATGAGCTTGTCGGTCTCCCAGCTCTCGAGGGTGTAGGGGCCCACGGAGAGGGTGTTGTCGACGGGGGAGTAGCTCTTGTCGCTGTTGTAGCCGTTGATGTTGTCGACGCCGACCTCATTCACGAAGGCCGCGGGGAGCGGCTGATAGAGGTTGTCGCTGATGCTGTACATCGCGTAGAAGCGGTTGACCGGGATGGAGTAGGTGATCTGCAGATAGTCGCCTTCCTCGTCGGTTCCGACGGAGACGCCGACGTTCTTCATGAAGGTCTCCGCGTCGAGGACGCCCTTCTCGCCAGAGGCGGTCTGAGCGTAATAGCTCGCAGCGCCAGCGATGGCGCCTTTGCCGGTCTGCTCGGCGAGTTCGGTGCCGCGGTAGAGGCCGTTGGCGCCGTTGAGGAGCATCATGAACGGGGTGAGGTAGTCCTCTTTGGTGAGGTAGACGCCGTCGTATTTGGAGCGGTCGGCCTTGGTCGAGTTGGTGTGGTATTTGACCCTTCCGGATTCGCCGGTGCGGATGTGCCATCTCCAGGTGTTGTGGAGCTCCCCCGCGGTCGCCGCGGTGGCTTGGGGCTTCCCGTCATCGCCGATCGGGGTGCCGAAGGTCTCCTTCGCAAGGACGCCTTCCCACTCATAGGCGGTTTTGTCGCCGTTGAGCTTGGTGCCGAAGAGCGAGGCGCTGCAGTAGGAGAGCAGGTCGGGGACGACGGATCCGCTGTTGTTCCAGGCGTTCAGGGTGCCGGGGTCGGAGCTGTTCCAGGTGTGATAGTAGCTCTGGTACTTCTCGTCGGTCTCGCCGGCGAGGTTGCCGTTGAGGTAGCCGTCGCGGAGCGTGGAGAAGCCATAGCCCGTGACGTAGGTGTTGGTGCCCTTGACGACGCGGGGGTTGAAGAGCTGATAGCCGGAATCGCTGTAAAGCGGAAGGCCGGCGATCGAGTTGTCGATCGCGTACTTCTCGAGCTCGCCGAGGATCTTACGTCTCTCGGTATAGGAAGCGTCGACGTACTGCTGGGCGCCGCTCGCGACGGGGCGGGAGTCAGAGACGACGGTGCTGGTGTCCTCTTTGCTTTCAGGGACACACTTTTCTTCGACTGGGGAGCAGGAGACCAAAGCCATTGCGATGGAGGCTAAGGCTACTGCGGGTGCAATAATGCGTTTTCTCATAAAATTCCTCCTTTTTGAGATGAAGGAAGTAAAAGACCGCTAGAAAAAATTGCAAGAAGAAATTTGCAAAATTTTCATCGATTTGCAAAAGACGCGTCAATTGAAGACGATTCCGCGGATGATGAAGCTAGCCGTGAGCAGTCCCACGGAGACCACGATCCAAGGCCAGATGAAGGGGAATTTGCCTTTCCTCTTCTCCTTTTTTCCTTCCATATAGGAATAATAATCGGGATATTCGTCCATCGCGTTGGAATAGTTGATATTCATGTGCTTGAAGATGGAACGAAAGCCATACACCAGGAAATCGAAGGCGCCGAAATGGCCTAAAACCGTGAGCAATCCTAACCCCAACACGCAGGCGCCCGCGAAAAAGAGGGGGTCGATGTAGCCCACGAGCTGATAGTTCCCCTTGATAAAGAAGACGAGGCAGAATATGCCCGCCCCAAGGACGGGGTAGACGATCATAGAGGCGATCCAGGATTTCTTCATGGGGGAATCTTGAAAGAGGAAAAGGAAAAAGGCAAGACTTTGTAGCCCATATCATTAAAGAAGATATGATGCGCGCTCGCGCGCGTAAGGCGTTGAAAATATCTCGCTAACACGAAAATGAAAGCTAAGGTACAATATCAAATATGGATAAGCGTTCGTCCAAAACCATTCTGAAGATCTACCGGGGTTTCTCCGCCTGTTTGGCGCAAGAGCCCTTCTACAAGGTCAATGTGCGCGACATCATCAAGGCCGCGGGGATCAGCCCCACTGGCTTCTACGCCCACTTCAAGGCGAAGAACGACGTTCTGCAGGGACTGCTCGCCAAGCTGTTCCTGACTGTCAAAATCCGCGGCGACCTCGATTTAGAGAATCATCTCGCCTTGCTCTTCTTCCGCGCGAAGAACGATCTTGAACTATGGCAGGGGATCGTCGCCTTGGAAGAGAACGCAACCTATCTCCATCTCTCCTTATTGCCTTGGTGCAAATCCTTCTTGATGCAAGGCAAAGGCAAAACGGGCGGCAAACTCGCCAGCGAGTTGCTTTCCTCCGCTCTTCTGGAATTCATGCAGAGCCCAGAAGAGAATGGCCCGGAGAAGATGGCCCATATTCTCAAAGAGCCCCTCTCTTTGCTTTTAGCTGCCTAATTTGGCTCCTGCCAACAAGTAATAATGCTCGCCCTCTTCTTTAAGGAAGATGGCAAACTCTTTTTCGAAGCTTTTTGCTTCCTCTTCAGGCGAAGACAAGCTCCTAGATACCTCGCTAGGCACGTTCGCGTGATGCATATCGAGCTCTTTCCTGCCTAAGGAATGGATGATCGCGAACCTGCCTCCAGCATTCAGGTGCTTCGCAAAGCACTCGCTAAGGAAGGATGGATCGCTGAAGTGGGGATAGGCGTTATAAAGGACAATCACATCAAATTTCTCGTCGCTGCCCCAAGTCAGGAAGTCACCTTCCTCGAAATGGGCCCAGGGCTTGTCTTTGTATTTGGCTTTGGCGATCTCGATCATCTTGGATGATAAATCCAGCCCATAGACGTTCGCCATAGAGATGTCGTGCAGCAAACCGGTTATCGTCCCGGTCCCGCAGGCGAGATCCAAAACGCGGTCTCCTTTCTTAATGCCGACCTTGTCGAGCAATCCCTTTATGGTTTTTTCTTTATCCGGCTGATTCGCGTCCCAACTAGGGGCGATCATGTCGAAAAACTCTTTCACGTGATTCATTCGAAGAACTCCTTGACGTCGATCTTTTGGTATCCCCCGAAGGAATTGGCATAGCCGGCGATCTCCGTGTAAAGAGATTTCCCCAGGAAAGCATTCGTGATTTCGTTTGTCTTAGAGGCCATATCAATGTCATCAAACAAAGAAGGATAAGCCACTTTCGCACAGTACCAGGTGTTGGATAAAGCGATCTCGAGATTCGTGTAATAGGCGTTGTAGGCCATCTCCAAATACACCTCGCCGCTTTGCCAGGCCTTCGTGCTTTCAAAGAGTTCTTTGTTCTCCTCGTACAAAGGCTTGATGTTCTTGATCGCCGATGCGTCGATGACGATCTTGTCCGCTTTGGCTCCAACAGAGGCGAATTTCTCCGTATCTATTTTCTGGATGCCGTCGTTCTTGAGGTCGCTCACCGCATTCTTGATGTGGGCGACGTTGAAGGGCTCGTAGTTCTGCGCGGTCATCAAATGGTTGCTCGTGCCCCAGTTTCCTAGCCCGCAGATGTAGACGCTTGGCTTATCTTCCTCTTTGACGTTCTCCGTGCGTTTGGATATTTCTTCCTTCTCGGAAGCAATATAGGAAATCAGCTTCGAGGCCTTCTCTTCTTTCCCCAGCACCTCGCCTAAAAGGGTGAGGCTGTCTTTCACCTTATCATCAAACACGCCTTTTGAGCCATAGCCGAGGGTCAATACAGGCACGCCGACCATCTCCTGCAGGGCATTGGCCTTATCCGCGTCCTCGTATTCGGAAAGGATGAGGTCAGGGGAGCAAGAGAGGATCTTCTCCGCCTCGGCGCTTTGGGCGTTGGGCCCTCCAACACCGCAAGAAGTGAGCTTCGCAAACTCTTTCTGATAAGCGATGAAATAAGGCCTAGCCACCCCGTCGAACATCTTCGGGCGGCTATCCAGGGATTCATTGTCGATATCTTCCACCCCGGCGAGCAAAGAGACGTCGCCAACGTAGCTATAAAGCCGCAGCGCCCCCGCCCCTATGCAGACGATTTTCTTGTACGTGCCTTTCTTCACCGCGACCTTCCTCGCGACCGAGTCGATCACATAGGTCTCCTCTTCGCCGCTAGAGGCGCTATTGCAAGAAGAAAGCAAAGCAAGCGAGACCAAAGGCAACAACATCAGATTCTTTTTATTCATGTTCACTCTCCTCGTCCAAATGGAAATGGATATGCTTGTCCCCGCCTGAAGCGGAGATGCTTACATGCACCCCGAAGGTCAGGAAGACGTTCTCCTCGGAGAAAGCCTCTTCCCCGCCTTGCCCGATGAGCTTCCCTTCCTTCAAGAAATAGAAACGGTCTCCTAGATCAAGCGCGGAATTGAGGTCATGCGTGGCGATCAGAATGGAAATTTGATGGGTTTTTGCGAGGTTTTTGCATAAACCCTGCAAAAGCACGCTGTTTCGGATGTCGAGGTTGCTCGTCGGCTCGTCTAATAGCAATAAGCTAGGGTCCTGGTTGAGCGCGCAGGCAAGCGCGACTTTCTGCAGCTCCCCTCCGCTCAGCTCATCCGTGGGCTTGTCCTTCAAAGAGGCAAGGCCAAGCTCTTCGATGACCTCCTCGCTATGCTTTAGATCCTCTTTGCTAGGAGACAAAGAGAAATAAGGGAGCCTCCCTAGCAAGACGGTCTCCAAAACGCTTAAGCCAGAGGAAGGGATCCTTTGAGGGACATAGGCGATTCGCCTCGCCCATTCCTTCCTTTTCGTGTTCCCCTTAGAGACGCCATCGATCTCTATCTCTCCGCTTCTAGGCTTCAAGGTGCCTAAAATCGATTGGAACAGGGTCGATTTGCCCGCCCCATTGCTCCCAAGCAAGACCCCGATCTCCCCTTCGCCTAACTCCAAGGAGACATCATCCAAGACGAGCCTCCCCTTCTTCGAATAGGAAGAAGAAAGATGATTCACCTTCAGCATGTCTCTTTCCTCCTGGAAGCGAATATCAGATAAAGGAAGAAAGGCGCGCCCAATAATGAAGTGACCGCCCCGATTGGCAAAGAGTTCCCCGGCGCAACGACTTTAGCGAAGATATTCGCGCCGAGTAGAAGTATCGCACCCGCCAATAAGGATCCCGGGATCAGAAAGGAATGGTTCTCCCCGAGGAGTTTCCTCGCGATATGGGGGCAGATGATCCCCACGAAGCCGATGATGCCTAGATAAGAGACGCACACCGCGGTTATAAGAGAAGAGACAAGAAGAGATAAGAACCTCAGAAGGTTGATGTTGATACCCACGCTAGTGGAGAATGCCTCGCCCCTAAGCAAGGCGTTGTAACGGTAACGAAGCAGGAAGAAGAAAACGGAGGAAGCTAAAACCACCCCGCCCATCACCGCATCGCTAAGGAAAGTGGCCCTTCCTAAATCCCCGAAGCTCCAGATGACCGCCGCGCTAAGCCCCACGTCGGTCGCATAGAACTGAAGAATGGTCGTGCCAGCGCTCCAAACCGCGCCGATGGCGACGCCAGAGAGCACCACCGAAGAAGGGGAGAAGCGCCTTATCCTGCATAAGCCAAGGATCAGGAAAATCGAAAGGAAAGAGAAGAGGAAGGCAAAGGAGGAAGTCGCCAAAGGATGGGCGGAAGTGATGAGACTCTCCGCGTTCTTCCCCGTGGAGATATAGCCCCCCGCGAAGATCACTATCGCGACGTTCGCCCCGAACACCGCGGCATTGGATACCCCAAGAGTCCCAGGAGAAGCCATGATGTTCCCTAAAGTCGTCTGCATGATGAGGCCCGCTAAGGCTAGCCCAGCCCCGGCGATCAAAGCCGCGAGGGCCTCAGGCAGGCGGATGCGCGTGACGATGCGAATCGCGCTTTCACTTCCTTGCCCGAATATGGCTAAAAAAGACTCGCCAAAAGACATCCCTGAGCTCCCTAGGCACAGGCACAGCAGGAAAAGAAGAAGGACGATAAACAAGGAAACAAGAAGCGTTATCGCGGGCCTTTTCTCTCCTGCGCCTTTGTTTCTCGCCCCTCTAGAAATGCTCATGCTGGGATTATAAAAATCCAAAACACCATTCTATTTTTACCATATATTTAAAAGACGCCTTTTCTTCTAGGCGTCTTTTAAATTATAACTGAGTATTTGTTGCCTTAGGCGTTCACGATGTCGTCAGAAGCTAGTCCGAAGGCCCCGCCAAGAAGGGTGAAGAGATTGGAGAAGACGATGCCAAGGACGATGTTCGCGATCTGGATCCCTCTGCCGCCGTTTCTGCCGAGGTTATCCATCACGATCTCGACGATCTGCCCAACGGCGAAATAGGCGCCGATGCTGAGCATCACCGTGCCAGCGATCACGTAAGCGGCCTTCGCCTCAGGATCATCGACCATAGACGCACCAAGACCCAGCAAGATGCCTCCGATCAGCAAAACGATCGCCCCGACGGAAAGGAAGACGATCGCGTAGACCATCCCGATGGTATACATGGTTTTCGATGCGGTTTTCATAGATTTGCCTCCTTAAGAAAAGCGTCAACATTATTGACTCATGGACACGCTTTGCAACATGAAAATTTGAAAAGCGCCTCCGCTGGAGACGCTAGCTGACAATGCTCAAATCTCAATCCACTCGACCTTGGAGGAATGCTTCCCCTCTTTGGTGGAGTAATTGATTCCCAAGAGGAGCACCTTTCCTTTGTATCCGCGGAGGCACTCGGAATAGCACCTCCCCTTGATCTGGGCGATGGCTTCCTCTGGGCTCTTATCGACCTTGAGCTCGATGATCCAAGGGAAGGAGCCTTTGGGGCCGGGATAAAGGACGATGTCGGCCCTGCCGCGATAGGAGAGCGCCTCCTTGTCGACGGGATGGAGCCTTTTTGCGTAGGTGTAGGAGATCTGGACGATGAGTGAGAGGAGATTCTCGTCGTTCTTGTTGAAATGGTTTGCGAGGTCTTTGTGGTTCTCGTCGAGCGTCTCGTTTATGAAGGCGCAGTCGCCTTGGATGGTCCTTTCGTAGAGCTCCTTGGATTTCAGCAAGGGCGAATAGACATCGCTCCAATCGAGCTCCTGCGCGGCGCGGGCGAACTCCTGGCTGATCTCGCGATTCGGGATGAAGCAAAGCCCCGTCCCGTTCAATTCGTCGCTGGGGAGGAATCCGAGGTAGCCGAGGTGGATGAGGACGGTCAGGGCGGCGTCAGGGGAATTCACTTTGGACAGGTCGTTGCCGAAAAGCCCCACATTCACGGGGACGCTCTCCCCGGCGAGAAGGGATGCGATCGTTCCTTTGAGGACGCCCCCATCGAAGTTCATGTAGTTGGCCACCGCCTCAGTGGCGGAGGTGGCAACCCAGTAGTCGCCGCATTTTCTCTCATCGACTGCCTCCGCGACGGATTTCGGGTTGTAGATCTCGACGCCTTTGAGTTTGTATCCGTCGTACCAGCTCTTTATCTCGGAGAAATCCATGCTGTGCGTTTGGCAGAGCGATTTCACCTCGCCTTCGGTGAAGCCGAAGAACGGGGCGAGGCGGCCAGGGCTCAGCATGTTGTATTCCTTGAACATATTGAGGGCCGACTGGGTATTGTATCTCCTGATGGGGAGAATGCCGGTCATGTAGACCAGATCGAAGCATCTGGAGGCGTCGCTGGATTTAAAAAGGGAACGGAGAAACTCGGTGTAGTCATCGCAAAGTTTGCGATTGCCGTCCTCTTCGCGGTAGATCACATCCCATTCATCGATGAGGAAAACGAACCTCTCGCCCGTTTTCTCAGTGACCTTCACGATTGCTTTTCTCAGCGTGTTTTCGTTTTCGCTCAGGATGCCTGGATAGGCTTCATCTAACGCGCAAATCAATTCGCGCTTCACCTCATCGATGAAACTGGATTTATCGTTGATGTCCGTGTAGATGCCAGCCATATCGACCCAAAGGACGTTATGTTTATTTAAGTTGGATAAGAAAGAAGGATCATCCGCGATCTTCATATCCTCGAAAAGGCTTTTGGAATCGCAGCCTTTCGAATAGTAGGCGTTCAGCATTTTGAGCGCCATCGTTTTGCCGAATCTCCGAGGACGAGTGACGCACATGAATTTCATCTGATCGATGCCGAAACAGGCGTTCGTCTCTTTGATGAGGAGGGATTTATCCACGTAAAGAGGATACCTTTTATCCGAAGCGAAGCCGTAATTGTCTTGATTGAGATAGAAACTCATGCGTCGCGCCCTTTCTAAGGACATTCTACCATACAAATCCAATCCCTGAGGAAAACCCTTCCCAACTGAAAAAGCCCCCGAAGGGGCTTAGTTGGAAAGCGGGATTACTTCCTATCGGACCAGGTGACGAGGCACACTTCCGCGTTGTCGCCTTTTCTTGCGCCGAGCTTGAAGGCTTTCGTGTAGCCGCCATTGCGGTTAGCGAAGCGAGGGCCAAGTTCGGAGAAGAGTTTCTTGAGGGAGGCCTCGTCCATGAGGACGGAAGCCGCCTGACGACGGGTGTGGAGGGTGTTCTTCTTCGCGAGGGTCACGAGGTGATCGGCGAGGGTCTTGAGCTCTTTGACGACGCCCGAGGTCACTTTGACTTCCTCGTTGTTGACGAGGGAGGTGACGACGTTGCGGAGCATCATTTTGTTCTTCGAGGCGGTGTAGCCCGTCTTGAAGCGAACGCCGGCTTTGCCGTGGACGTTCTTTCTTCCTTGTGCAGCCATTTTTTATTCTCCTACATAGTCGCGGAAGTGCAGGCCGATGGCGGCGAGCTTATCCTTGACTTCTTTGAGCGATTTCTTGCCGAGGTTGCGAACCTTCATCATCTCATCCTCGCTCTTCTGGGTGAGTTCCATGACGGTGGTGATGCCAGCGCGCTTGAGGCAGTTGTTGCTTCTGACGCTGAGATCGAGCTCTTCGATGAGCATGCTCTGATACTTGTTGTCCTCGCCTCTGGATTCTTCCTTCACAACCTTCACTCCGGCGACTTTCTCGTCGAGGGTGGTGAAGAGGGTGAAGTGGGAGATGAGAAGCTGGGCGGCAAGAGCCACGGCATCGGTGGGCTTGGTGGAGCCGTTGGTGGTGACTTCAAGGGTCAGCTGGTCGAATTTGGAGTCGTGCCCGACGCGGGTTGGATCCACGTTATAGGCGACTTTGGTGACGGGGCTGTAGTTCGAGTCGGTGGCGATTAAGCCGATCGCGTCGAGCTTGCGCTCGATCTTGTTTTGCTCCGAGGTGACGTATCCGCGGCCATTGGCGGCGTAGATCGTCATGCGGAGATGGCCCTTCTCATTGAGGTGGGCGATTTCTAGATCGGGGTTGCAGACTTCGACTAGCTCAGGGAGCTCGAGGTCGCCGGCTTTAAGGACGCCAGGCCCCTTCTTGTCGACGGTGATGCGTTTGATGTCGTCGGAATCATCATCGATCTTGAGGACGAGGTCCTTGAGGTTGAGGATGATGGCGGTCACGTCCTCTTCAACGCCGTCTAGGGCGGTGAATTCGTGGCGGACCTTGACGTCGTTATCCTCGATCTCGACGGCGCAGACGCTCGCGCCGGGGAGGGCGCTAAGCAAGACGCGGCGGAGCGCGTTGCCAAGGGTGATGCCGAAGCCTCTTTCAAGCGGCTTGATGACGAGTTTGCAGTAGTGCTCGTCCTCGTCATTGATTTCAGGGTTGATCCCGATGGGTTCGAACGGATTGGGGAGACGAAGCTCCTCGTTATTTTTGGCATTGGCCATTTCTATAGATTCCTCCTGAATGGTTCAGTTGCGTAGCGATGCATTCAAGCGGACTAGCCGCGGGGACGCTTCGGGGGGCGGCAGCCGTTGTGCGGGATCGGAGTGTTGTCTTCGATGGAGAGCACTTGGAAGCCAAGGGTAGCAAGAGCGCGAACCGCGGACTCGCGGCCTGCGCCCGGGCCTTTGACCTCGACGTCGAGCTGACGGAGGCCCTGGTCATAAGCGGTTTTGCCGGCCGCTTCAGCGGCGACTTGGGCCGCGAAGGGCGTGCCCTTCTTGGCGCCTTTGTAGCCAAGGGCGCCAGCGGAGCTCCAAGAGATGACGTTCCCTTGGGGATCGGTGATGGTGACGATGGTGTTGTTGAACGTGGAATGGATGTGCGCGACGCCTTTGGTGAAGGAGCGTTTGATCTTCTTCTTGCGGGCGGTCGTGGATTTGCCTTTTGCAGTAGCCATTTTTCCTTAACCTCCTTAGCGGGTAGCTTCCTTCTTGTTGGCGATGGTCTTCCTCTTGCCTTTGCGGGTACGGGCATTGGTGCGGGTACGCTGTCCGCGGCAAGGGAGTCCGCGTTTGTGGCGGATGCCACGATAGCAGCCGATTTCGGTGAGGCGCTTGATGTTGAGCGCGACTTCGCGGCGGAGATCGCCTTCGGTGCGGTACTTGGCGACCTCAGCGCGGAGAGCGGTCAATTGCTCATCGGTGAGGTCTTTGGTGCGGATGTCGACGCTGACGCCGGCATCGGCGCAGATTTTGTTGGCGGTGGTGGGTCCGATACCGTAGATGTAGGTAAGGGAGATCACGATGCGCTTTTGGTTCGGGATATCAACCCCAGCAATACGTGCCATATTTGCTTAGCTTTCCTTTCTTTTGCTCAACCCTGACGCTGTTTGTGCTTGGGGTTGGAGCAGATGACCATGACTTTGCCATGGCGCCGAATGACTTTGCACTTGTCACAGATCGGCTTTACAGACGGCCTGACTTTCATTTCTTTGCTCCTTCAGTCATTTTTCCCGATATCAGTTGCGGTACCGGAAGGTAATTCGCCCGCGTGTTAGATCGTAAGGTGAGAACTGGACCGTGACTTTATCGCCGGGGAGAATGCGGATGTAGTGCATCCGAATTTTTCCCGAAACGCAGGCTTGAACCACGGCTCCGTTGTTGGCTAACTTCACCTTGAAGTTGGCGTTGGGGAGGCATTCCAATACAGTAGCCTCAACCTCAATGCAGTCTTGTTTACTCAAAGGTTTTCCTCCTTTCTGCCGGCCTTTTCCTTATCGCTGAGGGTAAGGATCTCGTAGCCATCCTTGGTGACTGCGATCGTATTCTCGTAATGGCTGGTGAGCTTTCCGTCTTTGGACACTACCGTCCAGCCATCTTTGAGCACCCTTACCTCTGGTCTCCCTTCTAGGATCATCGGCTCAACGGCGAGGGTCATGCCTTCGCGCAAGATGGGCCCAGTCCCGGCGGTGCCGTAACAAGGAATGTAAGGGTCTTCATGCATATGGGTTCCGATGCCATGCCCTGTGTAATCGCGCGGCACGCTGCAGCCATTGGCCTTCGCGGTTTCGCCGATCATGTGGCAGATATCGCCCAGATGCGCCCCTGGTTTCACCAGGGACATTGCATTATCGAAGCATTGCTTCGCGATTGCAACCATGTGTTTTTGCCTCTCCCCGCAGATGCCCACGCAGTAGGTGCGGGCGGAGTCGGCCATGTAGCCGGCCTTCTCCACGACGAGGTCGAGGGTGACGATGTCCCCATCTCTGAGGAGACGTCTAGATGAGGGTATCCCATGGAGGATCTCCTCATTGACGGAGATGCAGACGGAGGCGGGATAGCCATAGTAGCCTTTCTCCGCGGCCTTCGCCCCGTTCTCTTCGATGAGGCGCTCAACCTCGGAGTTGATCTCCAAGGTCGAGACGCCGGGTTTGATTAGTTCAGGGATTTTCTCCCAGATCAGTCCCACGATCCTTCCGGCCTCTTTCATGAGGGCGATTTCCCGTGGGGATTTGATGATGATCACGCGTTAGCCTCCAGAAGAGCGTTGATCGAGGCGAAGAGCTCTTCAGGAGTCGAGGTGCCTTTGAAGCCGTGGTATACGCCTTGCTTCTTGTAGTACTCGATGAGCGGCGCGGTCTGATTGTGGTAGTTGGAGAGGCGGATTGCGAAGCTAGCTTCGTTATCGTCTTTCCTCTGGATCAGGTCTCCTCCGCAACGATCGCACTTGCCTTCGACTTTCGGAGGGAGGAAGTGGACGTTGTAGGAAGCCCCGCAGCTTGGGCAGACCCTTCTACCCGCGATGCGCTTGGTGAGCTCATCGTCGGGGACGGATATGTCAACGACGAGGGTGACGCTCCTATTGATCTCGGGCCCCATCTTGGTGAGGGCCTCGGCCTGAGCGATGGTGCGAGGGAAGCCATCAAGCAGATAGCCTTTCGCGCAGTCATCTTTGGCAAGGCGCTCCTTGACGAGGCCGATGGTGATCTCATCGGGGACAAGACCGCCGGACTCGATGATGGCTTTCGCCTTTTTGCCTAGCTCGGTGCCCTGCGAGATGGCCTCGCGGAACATGTCGCCGGTGGAGATGTGAGGAAGATGGAAGGCGTCTTCGATCTTGGTCGCCTGGGTGCCTTTGCCAGCGCCCGGGGGGCCCATGAGAATGATGTTAAGCATGTCAGATTCCTCCTTGGACTTCTTCGAAGCTCTTGCCCGCGAGCAAGCCGTCGATCTGCGAGTTGATCTCGATGGCGACGCCGACGATGATGATCATGCCGGTTCCCCCGATGGCGAGGGAGGTGTCGTTGCCGAAGACCCCAGACAGAGTGAGGGCGAGCGGGATGGCCGCGATCGCCGCGAGGGCGAAGGCGCCGATGAAGGTGACTCTGTTGAGCACCTTCCCGACATAGCGCTCCGTCTCCTTGCCAGGGCGGATGCCAGGGATATAGGAACCGTTCTTTTGGAAGTTGTCCGCGAGCGTTTCCGGATCGATCTGCATCTGCGCGTAGAAGAAGGTGAAGGCGATGACGAGGACGAGATAGATGAGCAGGCCCCAAGGCATCTTCCAGGTGTCCCCGTTGATGCCGGGCATCTCATACATGACCGAGTAGTTGAAGATCTGCAGCCATTGCGCGTTCGCCGCATCGCTTGAGATGAAGCTGGCGATGACTGAGGGGGCCATCATGATCGAAGAGGCGAAGATGATGGGGATGACCCCGGCCGAGTTGACCTTGATGGGCAAGAAGGAAGCGCGCGCCATGGAAGGAGTGGCCCCGCCCTTGCCGGCGGATTGGACCGGGATCTTGCGCCGGGCGAGTTCGAAGAAGACGACTCCGGCGACGATCGCCACGTAGGCGAGGATGTACAAGGCGAAGGTGAACACGCCTTGGATGATGTCATTCGAGGCATGGCCGATGTTCGCGCTGACCCACTTCGACCAAGCGGTCGAGATCTGAGTCGGCAGCGAGCGGACGCAGCCAGCGAAGATGATGACGGAGATGCCGTTCCCTAGGCCTTTCTCGGTGATTTGGTCGCCGAGCCACATCTCGAGCAAGCTGCCCGCGAGGAGGACGGTGACGATGTAGGCGTAGGTCCAGAAGCTATCATCCATCGTGAGGGATAGATAGGAATTGTTCTTCAGCGTCATGATGATGCCGTATCCTTGGACCGCCCCGAGGAGAAGGGAGAGATAGCGCGTGGCCATCTCGATCTTCTTGCGCCCGTATTGGCCTTGTTTGGAGAGGTCAGTGAGGGCCGGGAGGACGTCTTTGGAGAGCAACTCGACGATGATCTGGGCGGTGATGTAAGGCGAAACCCCTAGGGCGAATACCGAGAAGTTCGATAAGGCCCCGCCCCCGAGCAAATCCATCATTGCGACGGCGTTGCCCGAGTTCATGGCGTTGCTTAGCTGTTCGCCGACGGCGACGCCAGGAACCGTGATAGCCGCCCCGATCCGGATGACGAAGAGAATCATGACCGTGAAGAAAATGCGGCCGACGATTTCTTTGTTTTTGAAGATCGAGACGAACTTTTTCATTACTTGATTACCTTGGCTTCGCCGCCAGCCTTTTCGATGGCTTCCTTAGCGGAGGCGGAGAAGGCTTTGGCTTCGACGACTAGCTTCTTGGAAAGTTTACCATTCCCAAGGATTTTGAGCCCATCGTTTTCCTTCTTCACGAGCCCTTTTTCAAGGAGGAGATCGAGAGTCACGGTCTCGCCCGCTTTGAAGTACTTCTCGAGGGTGTCAAGAGAGACGGTGGTGTAGACCGTCTTGACGCCGCGATGGGTCTTTCTAGCGCCGAACTTCGGGAGACGGCGGGCGATCGGGGTCTGTCCACCTTCGAAGCCGTTCTTCTTGGTGTGGCCATGGGCCCCCTGGCCCTTGGTGCCTTTGCCGGCGGTCTTGCCGTTGCCAGAGCCGACGCCACGGCCCTTGCGGAAGGACTTGGTGACGGCGCCGTCAACGTTTTTGAGTGTCGATAGAGAAGACATGATTACTTATCTCCTTTCACTTCGCTCTTAACCGGAGCGTTTTTGGCTCTCTCGGCGGCGTGGTAGGCCTTGATCTGGTCTTCGGTCTTGAGGCCGCGGAGAACCATGACGCGGTCATAGCTCTTGAGCTTGCTGAGCGCATCGTGGGTCGCGCGGATGACGTTGACGGAGGTGCGGGAGCCGTAGACTTTGGAGACCACGTTCTTCGCGCCGGCGAGTTCGAGGATCGCGCGCACCGCGCCGCCAGCGACGATACCAGTGCCGGCCGGAGCGGGTTTGATGACGACCTTGGTGGCGCCGTAGACGCCGATGGTGTCATGGGCGACGGTGCCTTTCTTGAGGTCGATCGAGAAGAGTTTCTTCCTGGCTTTGGTCAAAGCCTTTTTGATCGCGTCGGGGACTTCGCCGGATTTGGCGGTGGCGAAGGAATATTTCCCTTTGCCGTCGCCGATGACGACGAGAGCGGAGAAGCGCATGTGCTTGCCGCCTTGGACGGTCTTGGAAATGCGGTTGATGGCGACGACCCTTTCGAGGTAGTCATCCTCTGGGCGGCGTGCGCCACCGTGGAAACCGCCTCTTCCGCCTCTCCTCTCGGAGGGACGGCCTTTGTGGTCGCCGGCTTTGCGATCGCCAGGGCGCGGGGCGCTGGCGGAGCCATGCGGCTCGAAGCCGCGAGGTTGGCGAACGGACTTGTTCTCAGAGGTTTCGCCCTCAGCAGTCACGTTTTCTTGTTTTTCTTCTTCAGCCATTTGAAGTGTTCTCCTTAGAAGTCGAGGCCACCTTCACGGGCGGCGTCGGCGAGGGCGGCCACACGGCCATGATAGAGATAGCCGGCGCGGTCGAATGCGACTTTCTTGATGCCTTTGGCAACGGCTTTCTTAGCAAGGTCGGCGCCGACTTTGGCGGCGGCTTCCTTGTTGGAGCCGTTAGCGAGCTTCAAGGCGACGGAGGAGGAAGCGACGAGGGTCGTTCCCTTGGTGTCGTCGATGATTTGGGCTTCGATGTGCTTGTTCGAGCGGAAGACGCAGAGGCGCGGCTTCTCGGCGGTGCCTTTGACTTTCGCGCGGACGCGGGCATGCTTGCGGATGCGAACCTTGGTTCTGGATTCTTTTTCGATCATGATCAATAGTCTCCTTACTTCTTGCCAGTCGCAGCCGCGCGCTTGCCTTCCTTGCGGACGATGACCTCACCCTTGTACTTGATGCCTTTGCCTCCATAGGGCTCAGGACGCTTGGTATCATGGATGAGAGCGGCGGTTTGGCCGACTTTCTGCTTGTCGATGCCGGTGACGCTGATGTGGGTTTCGTCCTTGGCGGCGATCTTCACGCCTTCAAGCGGGGCGATCGTGACGTCATGGGAGAAGCCGACGTGCAGGACGAGGTTGTTGCCCTTCATCTCGCAGCGGTAGCCGATGCCGGAGATCTCTAGCTCCTTCGTGAAGCCTTCGTGGACGCCTTTGACGGCGTTAGCGATGTTGGCGCGGGTGGTCCCGTGCATGGCAACGCTCTTTCTTTCATCGTCGGTGCGATGAACGAGGAGTTCTTTTCCGTCCTTCACCTCGACGCTGATGCAGCTTGGATAAGCCACACTTAATTCGCCTTTGGGTCCTTTGACGGTGACGACGCCATCATTGTTAGCAACGCTGACGCCCTCTGGAAGAACAACGGGTTTCAATCCGATTCGTGACATAATTTCTTCCTTTCCAGTTGATTACCAGACGTAGCAGAGAATCTCTCCGCCGACGCCGGCTTTCCTAGCTTGCGCATCGGTGAGCAAGCCTTTGTCGGTGCTCACGATGGCGATGCCGAGGCCCTTGAGGACGCTCGGGATCTTGTCGGCTTCGGCGTAGACGCGGAGGCCGGGTTTCGAGATGCGCTTGAGGTTGGTGATGACCCTCTCTCCGGTGGAGGAGTATTTGAGGGTGATGGTAAGGGTCTTCTTGCCATCCTTCTCATCAACGGCGTAGCTCGTGATGAAGCCCTGATTCTTGAGAATCGAGGCGATGCCTTCCTTGGCTTTGGAGGAGGGCATGGAAACTTCCTCGTAGCGGAGCGCGTTGGCGTTGCGGATGCGAGTGAGCATATCTGCGATAGGATCTGCGTTCATGTTCTTTCTCCTTTCTTCCTCACCAAGAGGCTTTCTTCATGCCGGGGATCTCGCCCTTGTGGGCCATTTCCCTGAGGCAGATGCGGCAGAGGCCGAAGCGGCGGATGACGCCGTGGGGACGTCCGCAGCGCTTGCAGCGGGTGTATTCGCGGACGGCGAACTTCGGGGTCCGTTTGGATTTTTCAATCAAGCTTTTCTTAGCCATGGGTCAATCCTTTCTCACTTTTTGAAGGGCATGCCAAGCTTCTCTAGGAGAGAGGCAGCCTCTTTGTCGCTATGAGCGGTGGTCACCATGACGATGTCCATGCCGCGGACCTTCGCGACTTTGTCGTAATCGATCTCCGGGAAGATCAACTGCTCTTTGACGCCGAGGGTGTAGTTGCCGTGGCCGTCGAAGGCGTTCTTGTTGATGCCTCTGAAGTCGCGGACGCGGGGGAGAGCGATGGAGACGAGCTTATCGAGGAACTCGTACATGCGCTGACCGCGGAGGGTGACTTTGCAACCGATGGCTTGTCCCTCACGGACCTTGAAGGTCGCGATGGACTTCTTGGCTTTCGTAACGACCGGCTTCTGGCCGGCGATCAAGGTGAGATCGGCGACGGCGTCGTCGAGGGCTTTACTGTTCTGCGTGGCATCCCCGACGCCCATGTTGATGACGATCTTCTCCATCTTCGGAGCCTGCATGACGGAGGTGTAGCCGAACTCTTTGACTAGAGCGGGGACGATCTCCTCTTTGTACTTCTTCTGGAGACGGTTGATCGATTTGACGGATTTGGTCTCTTCGACTTTCTTAGGGGCCGCTTTGACGGCTTTTTTCTTGGTTTCTGCCATTTTAGCTTCCTCCCTTACTTATCGAGGTTCGCGCCTGACTTGGCCAGGCGTACCTTCTTGCCTTTCTCAACACCCATGTGGATGCGGGTCGGCTTCTTGGTCTTCGGGTCGACGATGGCGACTTTGCAGACATCGATCGGCACGTAGATCTCTTTGATGCTCCCCTCAGGAGACTGCTGAGTGGGCTTGCAGTGTTTCTTGTGGACGTTGACGCCCTCCACGACGACTTTGTTGAGCTTCGGATAGGCCCTTTGGACAATCCCTTGCTTTCCTTTGTCGGCGCCGGAGATGACGATTACGGTATCACCTTTTTTAATCTTCATGATGTTCTCCTTATAGCACCTCGACGGCGAGCGAGATGATCTTCATGTAGCCTTTGTCGCGGAGTTCCCTGGCAACCGGCCCGAAGACGCGGGTGCCGACGGGGTTGCCGTCGTTGTCGACGATGACCACGGCATTGTCGTCGAAGCTGATGGTCGAGCCATCGGCGCGGAGGACGGGATGCTTCACGCGGACGATGACTCCTTTGACGACGTCGCTTTTCTTGACCTTGCCGTTAGGGATGGCTTCCTTGACGGCGCAGAGGACGATGTCCCCGAGGGTCGAGGTCTTTTTGTGGCTTCCGCCGTACTGACGGAAGACCCTGACGCTGCGGGCGCCGGAGTTGTCGGCGACCACGAGGTTAGTTTCCTGCTGGACCATTACTTCTCCTCCTCAGCTTTGATTTCGGCGCTGCCGTCCTTCGCTTCGAGGTTGGCTTCCGCCTCCTCGATGGTTTCGGCAGTGACGGCGTGCTCATCGATGGAGACGAGGCGGAAGTGCTTCGTCTTCGAGAGCGGGCGGCAGGCCATGATGGTAACGACGTCGCCTTCTTTGGCGGAGTTGTTCTCATCGTGGACGGCGTATTTTTTCGAATAGCCGACCCTCTTGGCATAGACGGGATCGTTTTTCTCGGTGGAGACGGTGACGATGATCGTCTTGTTCATCTTCACGGAAGTGACGACGCCTTGGATGGCGGTGCGATGATTTCTTTCCATGTCAAGTTCCTCCTTACTTTCCGATGTGAAGCTCTCTTTCGCGCTTCACGGTTTCCATTTTGGCGAGGTCTTTGCGCAGACCCCTGATGACTTCGCCATGCTCGAGGTTGCCGACCGCTTTCTTGCGGCGGAGCTCGAACATCTGGCTCTTGAGCTCGTAGATCTTATCGTTGAGCTCCTCGCCGGTTAGGGCGCGGATGTCTTTGATATCCATCTCTTAAGCCTCCTTATTTGGCCTCAGCTGCCGCTTCGGGAGCTGGGGTTTCGTTGCCGGTGTCGGAGACGGTGACGTGCTCCTCGGCATCTTCCTTCTCGATTTCCTCGAGGGAGGATTCGTGGGTCGCTTCCATCTTGAGCAGCTCAGCCTGCGAGAGGGCTTTCGTCCTCTTGATGACTTTGGTCTTCACCGGAAGTTTGTAGCCAGCGAGGCGAAGGGCCTCCTGGGCGACTTTCGGATCGATGCCGCCGATCTCGAAGATGACTCTTCCCTTCTCGACGACTGCCGCCCATCCTTCGGGCGAGCCTTTGCCAGATCCCATACGGACCTCAGCGGGCTTCTTGGTGCGGGCGAGGTGGGGATAGATGCGGATCCAGACCTTGCCGGCGCGGTCGGTGTAGCGGGCGAGAACGATACGGGCAGCCTCGATTTGGTGGTTGTTGATGTAGTTCCCTTCAAGCGCCACGAGGCCGTATTCGCCGAAGTCGACGCTGGTGCCGGCTTTGGCTTTGCCCTCATAGCTCAAGCGATGGGGACGACGGTACTTAACGCGTTTTGGTTGCAGCATTGTCTTCTCCTCCTTTGTCGCTAGCGTTGTTGGCGCGCGGGGCGTGGTTGTTGCCAGGGCGCTGTCCCGGCCTCCTGTCGAACCTGTTCATGCGAGCGGATTCGGGGGCGGGTTCGTTGACGGTCTCGGTGCCGACCTTGTTGAGGGAGCGGCAGATCCAGACCTTGATGCCGATGCAGCCGTAGGTGGTGTGGGCACTCACGGAAGCGAAGTCGATGTCGGCGCGGAGGGTGGTCAAGGGGATGACACCTTCCTTGTAGCCTTCTTCGCGGGCGATCTCAGCTCCGCCAAGGCGGCCGGAGCAGAGCGTCCTGCAGCCTTTGGCACCGGCTTTCCTCATCCTCTGAAGAGCCTTCTTCATGGTGGAGCGGAAGGCCGCGCGGTTTTCGAGTTCGCTCGCGATCCATTTCGCCATGAGGGTGGCGTCGAGGTCGGGGTTCTTGATCTCCACGACGAGGAGTTCGAGCTCATTGGGCTTCTTCACGATCTGGCAGAGATCGCCTTTGAGCCTCTTGATGTTCTCCCCATCCTGTCCGAGGACATCGCCCGGACGAGCGACGTAGATGGAGACGGTGACTTTCGTGCCTTTGTCGGAATTGACGCGGCCGATCTCGATGCGGGAGAGCATCGACTTGGCGAGCTCCTTCTCGAGGTATTTGCGGATGGCGAGGTCCTCAGCGAGGTTGGTGCCATACTGCTTCTTGTTGGCGAACCATTTCGAGTTCCAATCGCGGTTGATCCCCACGCGGAGACCGACGGCGTTAACTTTTTGTCCCATAGTTTGATTTGGTCCTCCTAACTTAGCGAGCCTTCACGCTGACGCGGAGGTTCGCATTGCGCTTGACGATCGGGGAAGCGCTGCCCTTGGCTCTGGGGATGAACCGCTTGATGCGGAGGCCATCCGAGACCTGAATTTCCGAGATGTACAAGCTATTCGCGTCCATGTGGAAGTTGTTGACCGCGTTGGCGGCGGCGGATTTGATCGCCTTGGCGACCGGGAGCGAAGCGGCTTTGTTGGTCCTGGCGAGGATGCCGAGGGCCTCGGAGACGGATTTGCCGCGGACGAGGTTGATCACTAGGCGCACCTTGCGCGGGGTGACGCGGATGTCGCGGACGAAGCAGCGGGCTTCGGTGACGGCGGGCTTTTCCTCGACCTTCACTTCTTCTTTGACTGCTTTCTTGGCCTTGGCGGGTTTAGCCTCGACCTTGGCCTCTTCTTTGACTTCCTTGACTTCTTTCGCAGCTTTCTTCGGAGCGGCTTCCTTCTTCGGAGCGGCCTCTTTCTTAGGGGCGGCTTTCTTGGCGGGAGCCTTCTTCACGGTTTTCTTTTCTTCTGCCATGATCTTTCTCCTTATTTCTTGGCGGCTTGATCGCCCACGTTGTTGCCGTGGTGGCCCGCGAAGGTGCGGGTCGGGGCGAATTCGCCTAGCTTATGGCCGACCATGTCCTCAGTGACATAGACGGTGATGTGTTCGTGGCCGTTGTAGACGGCGAAGGTTTGTTCGACGAAGGCGGGGTAGATCGTCGAGCGGCGGGACCAGGTTTTGATGATCTCTTTTTTGCCGGACTTCTGAAGCGCCTCGACCTTTTTCATAAGGTAGGCATCAACGAACGGTCCTTTTTTGCTGGAACGAGACATGTTGTTCTACTTCTCCTTTGCTTACTTACCAGCTCTCCTGACGATGAGGCGAGTGGAATTCTTCTTGATGTGGCGGGTCTTGACGCCTTGGGCTCTCTTGCCCCAGGGGGTACGAGGAGCGTCGCGTCCGACAGGGCACTTACCTTCACCACCGCCGTGGGGGTGGTCATTCGGGTTCATCGCCGAGCCGCGGACGGTCGGGCGGATGTTCTTCCAACGGTTCTTGCCGGCTTTGCCGAGGTTGATGAGGTTGAAGTCTTCATTGCCGACGACCCCGATGGTCGCGCGGCAGGCGCCGAGGACCTTCCTCACTTCGCCAGAGGCGAGGCGGAGCATGACGTATTTGCCTTCGGAGCCGAGCACCTGAGCGCTCGTCCCGGCGGCGCGGCACATCTGGCCGCCTTTCCCGGGCTGGAGCTCGACGTTGTGGACGAGAGTACCTTCGGGGATGTTCTTGAGGTCGCAGCAGTTGCCGGTTTTGATGTCGGTGGCTTCCCCGGAGACGATCTTGTCTCCGACGTGGAGCCCCTGCGGCTGGATGATGTAGGCTTTGGCGCCATCGACGTAGTAGATGAGGGCGATGAGGGCGTTGCGGTTGGGATCGTATTCGATCGCCTTCACAATCGCCGGGATGTCGTCCTTCCTTCTGCGGAAGTCGATGATGCGGTAGCGGTTCTTGTTGCCTCCGCCGATGTGGCGGCAGGTGATCTTCCCCTGATTGTTGCGCCCGCCCGTGTTCTTCTTGGGCTCGAGCAGCGATTTTTCAGGAGTCGATTTGGTGATTTCCTCGAAAGTCGAGTTCGTCATAGCGCGACGCGACTTTGTCGTAGGACGGTAGGTTCTGATTGCCATTTCCTTTTTCTCCTATATTGGATGCTTTACTTATATATAAGGATATATAAGAGGGTGATTCCTTACTCTTTGAAGAGGTCAACAGCATTGCCTTCGGCAAGGGTGAGCACGGCTTTCTTGAAGCCCTGGATCTTGCCTTGGTAGCGACCGCCGCGGGTGGTGGTCTTCGGATGCTGGTTGACGACGTTGATGCCAACGACTTTGACCTGGAAGATGCGCTCGAAGGCGTTCTTGATATCGGTCTTGTTGGCGGATTTGAGGACCTTCATCGTGACCTTGTTCTCATTCTGCATGAGCGCCATGGTCTTCTCGGTGATGAGCGGAGCGATGATCACGGTGTAATCGTGAGCAGTCGGCTTGCTGAAGGTCGCGGTTTTCTTTGCGTCGGCCATATTACTTCAAAGCCTCCTCAATCTTTTTGATGTTGTCTTTGCTGATGACAACGGTGTCGAAGTTGAGCAAGTCGTAGACGGAGACGTTGCAGACTTCGGTGAGCCCGACGTTGTCGATGTTCCTGGCGGAGAGGATGAGATTCTCCTCGCCACCCTCGACGACGATGAGGGTCTTGCCGCTCGCCTTGATGGCGGAGAGGCTCTTGGTGAACTCCTTGGTGGAGATCTTCTCTACGGCGTAGTCGTCCACGACGATGAGGCCTTTCTTCACCTTCTCGCTCCAGACGGTGCGGAGGGCGAGCTTGTGGGCCTTCTTGTTCTGCGAACGCTTGTAGTTCTGATTGCCATCGGGTCCGAAGACGGTTCCTCCGCCGACCCAGATCGGGGACTTGACGTCACCCGCGCGGGCGCGGCCGGTTCCTTTTTGTCTCCAAGGCTTCTTGGCGGTGCCATGGACCTCATGGCGTTTCTTGGTCTTAGCGGTGGCTTGGCGGAGGTTGGAGAGGTAGGTCACGACGGCGTCGTGGACGACCTGGGGGTTCTCCTCTTTAATGCCGAAGATTTCGCTGGAGACCTCAATGGTTCCCTTGTCTTCGCCTTTAAGCGAGATGACGGGGAGGCTGATTTTCTTAGCGGCCATTGTTATTCTCCTTTCTTCTCTTCATTGATGATCGCGATCGGTTTGACGACCGGTTTGCGGAACTGCACCTTGACGGGGGTGCGAAGCATGACGATGGCTTTCTTGGGTCCGGGGACGCCGCCTTTGACGAGGATGTAGCCCTTCTCCGGGTTGCTCTCGATGATGGTGACGTTCTGCACGGTGCACTGCTCTGGTCCCCAATGGCCGGACATCTTCTTCCCAGGGATGACGCGGTTGTTGTCGCGTCCGTTGTTGGCGAGGGAGCCGATCTGGCGGTGATAGCCGGAGCCGTGGCCTTTCGGGCCGATGTGGTGATGGTACTTCTTGATGGTGCCGCTGTAGCCATGGCCTTTGTTGTGGCCGATGACGTCGCAGACTTCGCCAGCGGAGAAGATCGAAGCGTCGATGCTCTCGCCGATGTTCTTGCTGTAGATCTCGTCGCCCTTCAGCTCATAGAGATGCTCTTTGGTGGCGACGCCGGCTTTCTTGTAGATGCCCTTGAGGGGTTTGCTGACGCGCTTCTCGGGCTTGTCTTCGTAACCGACTTGGACGGCCTCGTAGCCGTTCTTCTCGATGGTGCGCTTGTCGACGATGACGTTAGGCAATACTTCGATGACGGTGACCGGATACATGGTTCCGTCGGCGGCGAAGACCTGCGTCATGCCCATTTTTCTTCCGATGAGGGATTTCATGATTTGGGTCCTCCTTATAACTTGATGTCGATATCGACGCCGCTGGGGAGATTGAGTCTCTTGAGGTGGTCGATGGTCTCTTTGGTGGGGTTGCTGACATAAAGCAGCCTCTTGTGGGTGCGGATCTCGAACTGCTCACGGGCATCCTTGTACTTGAAGGTTGCGCGGAGAACGGTGTAGACCTGCTTCTCGGTCGGCAAGGGGATAGGTCCCTTGACGGACGCGCCGGTTTTCTTGGCCACGTCGACGATCTTCTCAACAGAATCGTCGAGAATCTTGTGATCATAGGCCATTAAGCGAATGCGGATCGCTTTTTCTTTCGCCATGAATGTTCCTCCTTTGTGATGTGTTTTTCAGGCTTCTGACGTTCGTTCCACGCGAATTCCCTGACCACCCCATCATGACAACGCCTGTGGGTGTGTCAGCAACCTCGCGTTTCATCGCAAGCGCCAGCGTGTGTAACTCTACGCGCGTGGGAAAGCGCGTGCAAGAACTTTTTCGCAAAATTTGAGCCTAGTTGCTTACTTTTTCGTTTTTCTTCAAAAGGGGGTCGAAAAAAGAAAAGGCCTCATCGAAAGTTTTTCTCAGAGGGTCCAATTTTTGTGCACGATGCACAAACTTTAGTTATTTTTCGATTCGGATTTTTGGGTATCTGGGAGGATGGATTCAGGGTCTTTCCCCTCCTTGGCTAGGCGCGCCTTACCTTCTGCTAGGGAATACTCGCAGCCGCAGTAGAGCTGGTTGTAGAGGCCGTAATGATCCCTCAGTTTGACCCCGAAAAGCTGGCCGTTGGCCTTCTTGAAATCGGAGTAGAAATACTTCGTGTGGGAATGGATTTTCTCGAGCTCCTTGCCGATCCGGTTCATTACTTCCGAGTCCTTTTGGCGGGAGATGGACATCACGGTGGCGAAGTAATCGAAGCCATGGCTCTCGGCGTAGTCATAGGCCTCTTCCATGCGTTTTTTGTAGCAAAGATGGCAGCGTTCCCCGCCTTCTTGATCGCGTGAGCGCGGGCGCAGCTCCTTCATATATTCCTCGTGGTCATAAGGGGGCTCGATGAGCTTGATGTTGAAGCCATAGTCGCGTTTATAGAAAGCCAGTAGTTTCTCTAATTCCGCGCGGCGACGGAGAAATTCGCTTTCGGGGAAGATGTTCGAATTGCCGTAATAGATCGTGATGTCGAAGTGAGGCGCGAGGAAAAGAAGGGGGAAGCAGGCGCAGGGGCCGCAGCAGACGTGGAAAAGGAAAGTGGGCTTTCTTCCTTTAGGGAGAGAGGCGATTTCCTGGAGGGAGGTCAGATAGTAGTTCTCACTCATTGCCGTGGCTGTAGTCGTAGTCCCCGTAGATGAACATCGCGTCCCCGAAGCTGAAGAAACGGTATCTGTCTTTGACGGCTTCCTCATAGCAATGCAGGGTCCATTCCCTGCCCATGAAGGCGCTGACGAGCATCACCAAGGTGGATTTGGGGAGGTGGAAGTTCGTGATCAAGGCGTCGACGGCTTTGTATGCGTAGCCAGGTGAGATGAAGATCCCGGTGGAAGAGGAATCCTCGGCGAACTTGCCGAATTTTGCGTAGACGGATTCCAAGGTGCGGACGGAGGTGGTGCCGATCGCGATGATGCGCCGCCCTTCGCTTTTGGCTTTGTTGAGGCTATCGGAGGCCTCTTTGCTCATGTGGTAGCTCTCAACGTGCATGTGGTGGTCTTTGGTGTCGCTCACCTCGACTGGGCGGAAGGTGCCTAAGCCGATATTCAAGGTGACGTCGACCACCTCGATCCCTTTGGCTTTGATCTTCTCGAAAAGCTCCTCGGTGAAGTGGAAGCCCGCGGTAGGGGCGGCGGCGGAGCCAGGGACCTTCGCGTAGACGGTCTGGTAGTCATCGTTGTTCTCGCATTGCTTCTTGATGTAAGGGGGCAAGGGCATCAATCCGAGCTTGTCCAAGACCTCGAGGAAGATGCCTTCGTAAGAGAACTTCATGTGGCGGAGCCCTTCGGGGAGGACCTTCACGCAGACGCAGGTGAGCATCCCATCGCCGAAAGAGCAATGGGAGCCGACGCGGACGCTGTGGGCGTTGCCGACGAGGCATTCCCAGGTATCCTCCTGCTTCTCGACGGGGTGGAGCAAAAGGACTTCGACTTTGCCTTTCGTCTCGACTTTGACCCCGATCAGCCTGGCGGGGAGGACCTTGGTGTTGTTCCTCACCAAAACGTCTCCGGGCTTAAGGTAGTCGAGGATGTCATAGAAATGCTTATGCTCAATGGTCTTTTCATGCCTATCCACGACCATCAGCTTGCAGCTGTCCCTATCGGGCAGCGGGCTTTGGGCGATCAGCTCCTTGGGCAGATCGTAATCGAAAAGATTGATGTCCATCAGAATCCCCTTTTGTCTCCGTAAGCAGCGTAGACCGCTTCCTTGTATTCGTTGAAGCGGTCCTCTTGAATCGCTTTCCTCGCCCCTTCGACAAGGCGGATGAGGAAGCGGATGTTGTGAATCGAGTTGAGCGTCTTCCCGAAATCCTCCCCGGCCTTGTAGAGGTGGTGAAGATAGGCTTTCGTGTAATGGGTGCAGGTATAGCAGTCGCAGTCCGGATCAAGGGGGGTGAAGTCCTCTTTGTATTCGGCGCGCTGGATGTTGACTCTGCCCCTGCTCGTCATCAGCGCCCCATGGCGCGCAAGACGGGTGGGGAGGACGCAGTCGAACATGTCGATGCCATTTCCTATTCCTTCGAGGATGTAATCGATCGAACCGACGCCCATCAGGTAACGCGGCTTGTCCTCAGGCAGATAGCGGACGGCGTCCTTCATCATGCGGAAGCAGACGTCTTTTGGCTCCCCGATGGAGGTGCCTCCGATGGAATAGCCTTGGAAATCCATTTTGGCGAGTTCCTGCGCGGCGTGGTAGCGGAGATCTTGGAATTCGCCTCCCTGCACGATGCCGAAAAGCGCCTGATCCTGCCTTTTATGGGCTTCTAAGCCTCGCTTAGCCCAACGAAGGGTCCTTTCGGTGGAACGAGAAACGTAATCCTTGCTCGCGGGGTAGGGGATGCATTCATCGAAGGACATGATGATGTCGGCACCCAAAGCCTCCTCGATGCGGATCGCCTCTTCGGGAGAGAAGAATTCCTTGTTCCCGTTCACCTCGTTTTGGAAGGTGACCCCTTCTTCGGTTATCTTCCGACGCGAAGCCAAAGAGAAAACCTGGAAGCCGCCCGAATCGGTGAGGATGGGGCCGTGGTAATTCATAAAATCATGCAAGCCGCCAGCTTTCTTGACGATTTCTTCTCCCGGGCGGAGATGGAGATGATAGGTGTTGGCCAAAATGACCCCTGAGCCGCAAGCGGAGACTTGCTCAGGCGAAAGGGTCTTTACGGTCGCATTGGTGCCGACGGGCATGAACATCGGGACTTCCACGTCTCCATGCCAAGTATGGAGGATCCCATACCTCGCCCCGGAATTGGGGTCGACGTGTTTGATTTCTAGATAGAAGCCCTGCATAGCAGGGAAATCTTAGACTCAACGAGGAGAAAGGGCAATCCTACCACTTGGTCTCCGCGTGGCGGGTAGGCTGAAGAAAACGGAAGAACCACGAGCCTTTTTTGAGGACCATCCACAATAGATAGCCTAGTAGGATCACGCTCAGCTCTCCTAAAGCCACCCACCCCATCTCCACCCATAAGGCGATTGAGCCTAAATCGTAGAAGTAATAAAGCATCAAGCCAACGAGGATCCCGTTGAAGATGGGGGGATAGATGGTCGCGAGTAGAAGGCGAGGAGAGGCGAAGGCGACGCATAAGACGGAGAGGATCGTCCCCGACGTCCCCATGAGCATATCGATGAAAGCCGTTTGGCCGGTCGCCGCCCCATAGAAATTGGCGAGGAGGCATCCTACGCTTAAGCCCACTCCGAAATCAGGCCGCCAAAAGCAAAGCAAGACGAGGATTTCCCCGAAGCGGAAATTGAACATCTGGAAGGAGATGCCTGGTATGAAGGCGCTCATCACGAAGTAGAGGGCGGCGATCAAGCCATTCTCCACCAGGGAGCGGATCAAGCGATGTGTATCGGTCATAATTGACCTCCTGATTTTTTAAAGCTGGGTTCCGAGGTAACAGCTTTTGCAAACGGATACTACTCTTAAGGACGAAGGGAGGCAAACAAAAAAAGAGGCCTGAGCCTCCTTCGTGCGCCTGTTCACCAATACCTAACGGTGGCGAGGGTGACGGCTTTGTTGACCTCTAATTCGGATAAAGAGGGGAGATTTGCGGTGTTATAGCCTTTTCTTTCAAGCAATTCTCGCCCTTCTTTCCCAAGGAACCAAAGGCGGATTCCTTCTTTCTCGAGGTGGTTGTCATCGGTGAGCTTCTCCCACTTGGTGGGGAGATAGAACATCAATGAGCCACGGAGCATGAAGTTCTGAGGAGCCCAATCCAAAGCGACTTTGGAGAAGCGGGCGAAACGATATAAGGAGAGCAGGGCTTCGAAATGAAGATCGCTCATCGGACCTTTGGAGAGAACCTTCAGGCAGTCCTCTTCGGGGAAGTAATCGAAGGCGATGGTGTGATTGACGTCGTCATGGAAGCAGATCTTAGCCATGTTGATGCCAGCGTGCTTCAGCACTTTGTAGTCGGCCATGGCTTTGTCGAATTCCTCCACGACGGAGAAGACCCTGACGAGATAAGTGCGGCCGCTCCAAGTGCAAACCAAAGATTCGTGATCAGGATGAGTCGCGCGAACGCTTTGCACAACGAATTTCTTGTTCTTAATCTGAATCACGCGTTCCATACGGGCTAATTCTATCAAAAATAGGGCTCACATGCACGCATCAACAACTTTTCGGGGAAAGGACTTTGGCTAAGCCACCGAGGCCTGTTTCTTTGTATTCTTTGTTCAAAGAGTCGCCGGTCAGTTTCATCGCTTTTACAACGTCGTCAAAATGGACCTGATTCGTCCTAATGGGGGCGATTGATTTGGCATAGAGGTATGAGGTGTAGGCGCGTCCGGCCCCGATGCCGTTTCTTTCGATGCAGGGGATCATCACATACCCATCCACTGGGTCACAGCTCAAACCAAGGAAATGCTCCATCGCACATTCGGCGGCATACTCGATCTGATAAAGGCTGAGGCCATGAAGGTAGCAAAGCGCGGCCGCGGCCATGGAACTGGCCGTTCCGATCTCTGCCTGGCAGCCTCCGACGGAACCGGCGATGGAGGAATTCTGCTTCACGATGTTCCCGAATAGCCCTCCAACGTAAAGGGCGTCCCTTATCTTCGTTAAAGGGACCCTCCTTTGCTTATGCTCAAAATAAAGCACCGCGGGCAAAACTCCGCTTGCCCCGCAGGTGGGAGAGGTGACGACTTCTTCTCCGCAGGCGTTGCTCTCGGCGACGGCGTAAGCGTAAGAAGTCATCAGCAAGGTATTCCTTCCATCCTCGTGATTCATATCCGAGGCGGCGTTGAAGATGTCTCCAGAAACCCTGTTAAGTTGGAGCTTTGGATTGGAATTTGCGGGGATTTTGCCATTTTGATTCAAACCGTTTTCGATGCAGGAGAACATCTTTTTCACGCATTTTAGGAGATACTCATCAATGCTTGGTTTCTCAAAACGAAGGCAAAAATCCTTGAGATCTGCAAGGTTATTGGATTTCAAATAGGCTTTGATCTCTTCAAAATTCACGAACGGATAGACGTCGGTTTCATTGATCTCGTTATCCTCATCGCTATGCACTTCGCCTCCCCCAAGAGAAAGGTAAGTGGCTTGGTCGAGGACCGCGCCGCCTTTGAGCGCGAAGAAAGTCATCGTCAGAGGATGATTCACTTTCGTTTCCTTATCCAAGACCACCTCGCAAAGCAAAGGAGAGAAGGCGGAGATCACCGCGCGATCAGAGCCATGCCCCACCGCGGTGTAGGCCAAAGATCCATAGAAGATCGCTTTATAGGAGTCGGCGTGAAGGGCGGCGGTGCGCTTTGAAAAACTCAGCGCGGCGAGGTGAGGGCCTATCGTGTGGCTCGAGCTTGGACCGGGGCCGATGCGATAAAGTCCGGAGAGGGATTTCATGGCTTCTATTATCTCTTTTTCATTCCAAAGGAAAATATGGAAAAACGGATTGTTACCCTATAAGATAGCCCTATGCGAACGTTCATCCTTCTCTCCGCGCTGCCTGGCTCAGGCAAATCAACCTGGGCGCATCTATATCAAAAAGAGCATGACAACGTGGTCATCGTCTCAAGCGATGACATCCGCGAGCAGCTGAACGGGGATCCTTCCGACGTGAGCAACGACAAGAACGTCTGGATCGAGTACCGCCGCCAGATAATCGATTACGCCCAAGAAGAGAACATCACCGTCATCGGCGACTCCACAAACCTCTCCAACAAATACCGCATCTACTACGCGATGGAAGCAGCTCCTCTTTACGATAAGCTGATCCTTGTGAGATTCGACGTCCCTTACGAAGTCTGCCAGAAAAGGAACCTGGGGCGTTTCCCAGGAAGAGTGGTCCCAGAGTTCGCGATGAAATCCCTCCGCGAAGAATACGAAGAGCCAAGCAAAGAGGCGCTGAGCCTATATGATGAGGTCTTCGTCGTTGACGAGACCGGCAGCACAAGCCGCACGAAGTAAAACAAAAGCTGGGCCGCGCCCAGCTTTTTCATTGTGTCCTAAAGGGCTTCCTCAAGCCTCGGGATTTTGGGTTTTGACGGGGCGGAAGGAAGAGATGACAAGGCCGAAGACGAAGAGGATTAGCAGTCCGCCGAGGATCCAAGACATCACGGAGAAATCAAGGTAATTGACATCGGCCCTTCCCCATTCGGAGGCGACGATGGAATATCTCTGATACCCGCCTTTTTCTTCAGCGGCGAGGTAAGAGAAGCAGCCAGCGGCGAGGAAGCCGAGGCCATCAAGGAGCAAGGAGCCTTCGAATAGATACCCATTGGCTTTGCTGACGGTGCCGTTCTTCTGCCCGCGGTTGTAGCCAAGCAGGGCGATGAGAGAAAGGAGAGCAGCGGCAAGAGGAACCAACGAAACGACGATGAGCTTCGCCATGAAGAGGTCTTTCTTGGGATCGTTCATGGAGAAGAAGATCGAAAGGACGCCAGGGATGGCGATGCCGGCATTGATGGAGAAGAAGATCTTCGCAATCAAAGACATTTGAGGATTCTGGTTGACGTCGTCCCCATGCATCTTGACGAAGGGAACGCTGATGGCGATGGCGATGATGACGGCGAGGACGCAGAAGAAAGCGATTGCGAAGCCAAGATCGCTATAGTCGAAATTAGTAGTGGTCAGACGATAGAGCCAAGTGCCGTTGAGGAAGAGGAAGATGGCAACGAGGAAGCCAAGTCCGACATAGCAAGAGAGGGCGCTGCGGACAGAGGAATCATCGTTCGCGTGCATCATGCTGAGAATCGAATGGACAAGGCCAATCCCGGCAAGGATCATCCCGGCGATGCCAAGAGCGCCAAGCTCCCAAGCGAGGCCGACGCTGAAGGACGGCAAATCGATGGGGCCGACCTGGCTGATCATGAACGGGGCGACGAGGATGCCAGCCCAAATTCCAAGGGCGCCAAACCCGGCGAAAAGGATTGCGAAGAACACAAGATTCAGGATGCGAGTGGTGGAAGAATATCTCATTTTACGACCTCTTAACTCCGTATTCTATGCCCTACGGGCAAAGAACAGCGTGAATATTAAAGTCTATCTAGTCTCGATAGTCAACGAGCGTTTTTTATTCTTGGTTCAGTAAACTGAAAGCGCAGACGATTCCGCGTTTTGCCTCGTCCAAAATCGATTCCTCTTTATGGGTGGAAGGCAGGGCGGACATAAGGCCTTTGAGTGAGGTGTTGCACTCCTCGTCGGCGACGACGCGGAAAGGAGAGGTCCTCCCGTCTGTGAAGCCAAGGACAATCGCGTCACTGGACTTGATGCCTGGGAAATTATTCGCGAAATAGGAAGCGGCTTCCACGAGGTCATTTTCCAAAAAGGCAGGGGACGTGGATGCGAGATTCTGCAAATAGACGCCTGGGTAATAGGAGGTTTTCCCTTTCCCAAGTTTCATTGGATCAGCGTCGCTTACGAAGTCCTTCAAAGTCTCGCAAGGCGCATAAAGCGGGGAAGAGGGGTGATAAAGCGAGCCATAGAGATTCTTGAGGAAGGCGAAGACGCCCGAGTCCCCGAAATGCTCGAAGTCGCTAGGCTCGATCCTGACCAATATGGAGGCGACGTAGTTGTCCGTGTTCGAATTCGGGAAAGCCGAGCGCAACAAAATCTCTGAAGAATTGACCCCATCGTTGAACACGCGGCCGCTAGGATAGAGATAGCAGATCTTCGCTTTTCTGCCAGAGGAGGTCTTAAGATCCTTCGTGAAATAGAAAGGCGGCAGCAAATGCGCCGGGTCATTCCCAAAGACCGCTGCATTCGCATCCTTGGAAGGAACCTCAGCAAGGAGACCAAGATAGAACGGCTTGGCTTCTGTTTTGACTTTCGCTTTATTGAACAAAGCAAGAGTGGAAGCGTTGATAAGGCCAGTCGCCAGAATCACGTATTTGCTCTTGAAAATAACCTTCCGCCCATCGGATTTTGTGGCTTGAACGCCTTTGACTTTCCCAAAAGAGCTAAGAATTGCGGTCATTTTGGTGTTCAGATGAATCTCTCCGCCCAAATCCTGGATCTCTTTGACAATCCTTTGGACGATTTGCCTCATCTCGCCGGAAGAGATGTAGGAGGTTCCATCGAGACTGAGGTTCTTAGAAGCGCCGAATTCAAGGAAAGTATCCAAAGCGAATTGGGCGAAGCTGTCCAAATGGTTGGAGAAGGAAACGCCTCCGCACCACCCAGAGAAACCGCCAAGCCCAACCCCGTAAGAAGAGGAACCATTAGGGTCGCCAGATTCGAAATGCGCGATGGCGTCATCGCGGCTAAGGAAGTCGGAGCCTTGTTCTATTACGACTGGGCGCATGCCTGCTTTCGCCAAAACATAGGCGGCGAAAAGCCCAGCTAAGCCAGCGCCCACAATCAAAGGATGCTGGTGTGAGCGGCTTGGCTGGATGATGAGCGATTCAGAAGGCCCGAAGAAAACGATGCGGGTATCGCGGATGAACGAATTGGTGTCGACGATGACCTTCAGGTAATAGACGGCTTCGCCTTCGACGATGTCCAGATTCCTCCGCACGATTTCGTAGCGGAAGCTTTCGGGTGTGACGGAAAGCCGCTTCGCTATCTTGGCGCGGATCTCTCTTTCCGAATCGTCTTTATCGACGATCACTCTTTCAACGATGTACTTCATAAGGATTCCACTAGGTTCAGCGCGCTGACAAGGCACCATTCGAGATTGTACCCTCCGCAGGGTCCATCAACATCAAGAACTTCGCCCAAGAAGTATACATTGCTTTCGCGCTTGGATTCGTAATTTTTATCGGAAATCTCATTTAATGAGATGCCTCCGATCGTAACCTGGGAATCAGGGTAATCGTAGAAGGCGGAAACATTGAAAACCAAATGCTTCAAAACGCGGCAAAGCGCATCCACGTCCCCTTTGCTTTTTAGGTCTTTTACTTTTGCCGCGTTCTTGCAGTAGTCAAAGAGGGGAATTGGAATGAAGGCGGGAGCAAAATCAGGATTGGCATCCGCAAGGGAAAACAGCTCATCGGAAAGCTGCCCACGGGACTGGTCTGGAAAAAGATCGATTGCGATAGCATCGCCCCCTTCATGCGCCAGCTTCCTTTGGACGTTGAAAACGGCGATGCCGGAAAGCCCGTCCTTCTTGAAAAGCAACTCCCCGGATTCGGAATAGAGCTCTTGATCGCCACTAAGCAAAGATATCCTCGCTGCATGGCGAATGCCATTAAGGGAAGAAGTAGACTCGACTGTTTTGACAGGGCAAAGCGCCGGCTTAAAAGGGGTCAATTCATAGCCGTGCTTTGCGAAAACGGAGAACAGATTCCCGTCCGATCCGAGGTTCCTTCCACTCTTTCCGCCAGAACAAAAAACAAGCTTATCGAAGGGTTTTTCCGATTCAAAACCCTGCAAAACCCACTTATTTTCTCTTTTTTGGTAATCCAGGATCTTCGTTTCAAGATGGGTATGCCCACCTTTGTTCTTGATATAGGAAGTAAGGACGTCGACATAGCCAGAAGAAGTGAAACTTTTCGGGTATATCAGATCGCCCATCTCCAAAAGAGGGACGCCTAAGCCCAAAAGGATCCCCTTTAGCTTCGGATAAGGAAAACGTTCAAAGGCCGTGGAAACGAAAGAAGGGTTGTTATAGTCATCGGGCGTCGCGGAGGCATTCAGCAAATTGCAATGGCCGTTGCCTGTGGCCAAAAGTTTCTTTCCTACTTTGCTATTCGCATCGAAAAGATGGACGTCCCAGTCAGGATGCTTTTGCAACAATAAGGCAGCGAAGGGAAGGCCTGCGCCCGAAGCCCCGATGACGGCGATTCTCATAGCAAGGCAATTTTACCGAGGGCCTCGCCTTTTTGATACAAGAATCACTTATCGATGTAGCTTTCGATTTCCCAAGAGGTAATCAGAGTGCGGAAGCGATCCCATTCTATGGATTTGGCCTCGACATATTTATCGAAAGTATGATCCCCGAGTGTATCTCTCATAAGCGGATCGGCTTCTAACGCTTTCAGAGCGTCTTTCAAATTCTCGGGAAGATTGGGGATGCCTTGGGCTTCCCTTTGCTCGCGGGTCAAAGCGAAGATGTTGTCGTAGACCGGGCGGACCAGATCCTCGTCTTTGATGTTGGCGATGCCATCTAAGCCTGAGGCCAAGATTACCGACAATGCCAAATAGGGGTTCGCCGTGCCGTCGACATTGCGGAGCTCGGTTCTCGTCCCTTTTCCTCTGCTGGCGGGGATGCGAATCATCGCGGAGCGGTTGGCGTCACTCCAGCAGACGTAGCAAGGAGCCTCATAGCCCGGAACAAGACGCTTATAAGAGTTCACGGTGGGGTTGGTGACCGCCGCAAATCCTCTTGCGTGGGTGATGATGCCGCTGATCCATTTGCGGCAAAGCAAGGAAAGCTTCATCGAGTCATCGGGATCATAAAAGAGGTTCGCCCCATCTTTGTCACTGAGAGAGCAGTTCGTATGCATGCCCGATCCGTTGATTCCGAAAATCGGCTTGGGCATGAAGGTAGCAAGATAGCCGTTCTTCCTGGCGATGAATTTGACGACCTGCTTGAAAGTCTGGACATGATCGCAGGCTTCGACGACGTGGTCGAAGCGGAAATTGATCTCCTCTTGGCCAGGAGCCACCTCATGATGGGCGGTTTGAATCTCAAAGCCGAGCTTCTCAAGCGCCAAGGCGATGTCGCGCCTCACGTATTCGGCGCCGTCCATCGGGGACAGATCGAAATAAGAGCCATTGTCGACGGGATCCATGGTCGGTTTCCCATCGGAACCAATTTTAAACAGGAAGAATTCGGGCTCGAAACCAACATCAAGGTTAGCAAAGCCCATGTCGTTCATCTTCTTGACCTGTTTTTTCAGGATGTAACGCGGATCGCCGGCGAAAGGCTTTCCATAAGAGGTATAGACATCGCAGATCAGACGGGCAACCTTGCCGTGGGTGCAATCCTCGAAATCGAGGATCATCCAGGTATCGTAATCCGGATGGAGCACCATGTCCGCTTCCTTGATGCGGACGAAGCCTTCGATTGACGAACCGTCAAAGATGATTTTGTTGTCCAAAGCGTCTTCGAGCTGGACCACGGAGATCTCGACCGCCTTGATCGTGCCCAAAATGTCGGTGAACTGAAGGCGGACGTAGGAAACGCCTTCTTCTTTTGCCATTCTCAGAATGTCATCTTTTGTATACTTCCTCATAAAGCCTCCTTGTTTGGCCTTAATACGGATCACAATTATGAAAGTCTAAGGAGTAAAATCAAGTTTTTTGTTCTACTAATTTTACCAATGTCGACAGTATCGAACTTTTTTTGGGAGCAAAAATTATTTTTTACTCTTTTCCATTCTATAAAAGGTAAAGAAAAAACCTCCCACGTTGGACGCGGAAGGCTGAATGATGACTCTTATTTCTCGTTGAGCAAGACTCTTTCCATCGCCTTGAAGGTCTCATCGGAGACGACGTGCTCCATAAGGCAACAATCGTGCTCAGCCGTCTCTTTGGAAACGCCGATATGAAGAAGATAGCCCTCCAACACGTGATGGCGGTGGAGCGTGGCTTTGGCAATTTCCCTGCCGGCGGGGAGCAAAGTCATATCCCCATAGTCTTTCCTTGTGATATAGCCGCGGTCAATCAGCTCATGCCCCATCTGGTGGACAGCAGGCTTGGAGATCTCCAGCTTCTCCGCGACCAAAGTCGTCTCCAAAGGCTTCCCCTCTTCCTCAAGCATCAGCAGGGCTTCGAGAAAATCCTCCATGGCTTTTGACGGTTTTTTGTTCGTGTTCATACGAAGTATTCTAACAACCAACCCCAAAGATAGGAACAGGAAAATAAGCTGAATTAACTTCTTGTGAGACCTCTGTTTTCTTGTCTTTTAGACAAGTCTATAATCCATCCGGATATGCGCAAATTGATATTCGTATGCGGCCCGGCGGGCATTGGTAAATCCACCTGGTCCAAGAACTATTGCTCCACCCATCCAGACGAAAAAGTGGTCATTGTGGCGGCTGACGAAGTCAGGAAGGACCTTTGCGGCGGATACGACAAATTCCCAGCCGATGGGAAGATGATCCACGTCTACGTCGAGATGGTGAAGCGCATTCACGCTTTGGTTAAAGAGAAGAAAGACATATCAGTCATCCTCGATACGACGATGCTCACCGATGAGCGCCGCCTCTATTTCCTCTCCGAGCTCCCCGAATTCGATTTCTATTCGCTCGTGCTTCTTAAGCTCCACGATTACAACACCTGCTTGGTTCGAAACAAGCAAAGAAGAAAAGACAAATGGGTGCCTGAAAGCGTCATTTTGGACATGGCCTCCCATTATTACGATCCGACGCCAGAAAACGCCGCAAAATTCAATGAAGTGAAAACCGAATACGTCGATTAGTTATTCGGGTTTTGCGGGGTTTTCGCTTCTTTTGGAGCCTTGTAGATAAATAATTTTCGCGATACGTAATTGAAAGTCAGCGTCACAATCGTGCGGATGACGAAGACCACCAGCCAGGCCCAGAAGCAAAGCAAGGAGCCGTTCTCGCCGAACATCTTCTCAAAAGAGAATCCGCCAAGAATATCGATGTTCCAGCCGGACCATTCGATGCAGGTCATGTAGCCAATGAATTGGATGAATGAGCCTAGGACCAACGCGACGAAGCTCCAGAAAGTAAAGGTAAGCAAGCCTTTGAAGGACTTGGCTTTCTTCTCGGACGTTTGATCGACGTTCCGGAAACCCCAAACGGAGGAAAGGGACCAGTTGGCGGGGGTGGAGAGAATAAAGCCGGCGAGGGAAATAAGGAACATCCAGAAAAAGGCCGCGACATGACCGGTTCCAGCGGTCCTAGAAGAAACGGCGGAGGTGAACCACCCTTCGACAGCCATATCAAGGATCGTGGCATAGCCTCCGATGATGGCGAAGCGGAGCAGTTCCAGCCAGATATTTGAATCGCGTGTTTTTTTGTCCATAAGGCTTTTCTGCGAATGAGAGGATTCTATACCCGTGAGGCTAATCTTTAACCTCTTTTATATTGGGGCCCGCTTCGAAATAAGAGGCTTTCGTGACCACGTCGCGGTCATCTTGGTGGGTCAGAACGCGGACGGCGTCGGCAGGGGAAAGCCAATAGGCGTCTTGCACTTCCTCTTTTTGAGTGATGATCTCCCCCTCTTTGGCATAGGCGGCGAGCCAAACAACGCGTTTGAACTTTCCAGGGAACGGGGCGTAGTCGGTCGCAACACGGAAGCCAGGAATGAATTCAACATCCAAGCCGAGCTCTTCTTTGATCTCGCGCGAGGCGGTTTTTCTCTCATCGCCTTCATCGCAATCCTCAACATGCCCTTTCGGCAAGGAGTAATGCCCCATCGCCATATGCTCAACGAGGACCTTTCCCCCTTTGAACACGACGGCTCCGCAGCTCTTCTCTTGTTTCCCAAGAACATTCTTGAGCCCGTTGATCTCATCTTCGTTCAGCCCAACCCCTTCAAGATAGTTCTCCAAAGAGAAGAAGCGTTCCTTGAATTTCTTTTGGAAATCGCGGAGATAGAAGATGTTCGGAGTTAGACAAACATCCGGAAGAAGGGTCGGAGTTTCGTTGAGGACTTTGATGGTGGCTTGCTCCAGCAAAGGGTAAGAAGCCATGTAATCCGCGTTGATATAACGGAAGTCTACGCCCGCTAAAGCAAGCAATAACCCCGCAAAAACCCCAGTTCTGTCCTTTCCGGCGTTGCAATGGAAGAGCAAAGGCTTATCCTCGTGGAGGATCGCTCTTAGGAAATTTCTGACCGAAAGGGGATCGTCCAGCATCTCGATGTAGCTGTCTATCCCGTCTTCGTAATCCTTTGGAATGCGGCCCTCTCCGTTGATGTCGAAAGCAACAATTTTGAAGCGGGGGTCTTTCTCCACCAGCCCGACTTGCTCATCCCGGGCTTTCTTCTCACGGATGTCCAAGATGGTCTTTATGCCAAGAGAAACAATCTTGTCGACATCCTTCTTCGTGGCGTCTTTC
Source organism: Erysipelotrichaceae bacterium (assembly GCA_963588055.1). Classification (GTDB taxonomy): domain Bacteria; phylum Bacillota_I; class Bacilli_A; order RFN20; family CAG-826; genus Alloenteromonas. The sequence continues at coordinate 46,006 of CAVAGB010000012.1, forward strand.
AAAGTGGCGGAACGGTAGATCACCCCGAACTGGGTTTCCCCATAGTCGCATTCGTATCCGCCGAGATCGCGGAAGTTCTCAATGCCTTCAAATGTGTAGAACCTTGCCATATCGGTGGTAGTTTACCCCATTCAAGGGCAAGAAAAAAGCGAGCTGGGAAGCCCGCTTTTGTTGGAGGTCTAATCGCTGTTACTTCTTTGCGGAATCAGCGGTGCCGTTCTGCTTCTTAAGCTCGGCGAGGATCTGGGTGAGAAGCTCTTCGGAAGTCGGTTTCGGAGCTTCGGGAACGACGGGAGCCGGTCTCTCTTCGGGATGCTTCTGGTAATATTCTTCCTCAAGCCTGGCATCAAGTTCTTTCTTCTTGGCCACGATGGTGTTGTAGACCTTGACGATGATGAAGAGGACCAAGGCGATGATGAAGAAGGAGATAACGGCATTGATGAGGCTGCCCCAATCGATGATGGCGGCGGTGTTGTAGATCCATTTGCCGCCATGGAGGGTATAGAGGCTCTTCAAAGCGGTTTGCCATTGGACGAACGAATCGGAATCGACGGTGATGACGGCGTTCTGGGATTTCGCGTAAGCGATGGTCGCTTCGGTGAGATCGGTGAACTCCTGTCCGATCCCTTCAACGCCGGCCTGGTTCACGCTAAGCGCGGGGAGGACGGTGACTAGGCCCTTCAAGCCGCCAGGGACGGCCCAGGTGCAGACACTGAGCAAGATGTTGACGAATGCGGTGGTGATCGCGCTGAAGGCTCCGCCGATGACGACGCCGACGGCGAGCATCAAGGCGTTCCCTTTGTTGATGAAGGCCTTGAACTCGCTCCAGAGCCCCTTGCCTTTCTCGTTGTAAGACTTATGCTTAGCTTTCTTTTCTTCTTTAGTCATAGTTTTCCTTTCGAAGACCTCCAAAAATGACGGCAATACTATAGGACTACTTCCTTTCCCGTTCAACGGCAATTTCCCCTAAGGGGAAGAGAGACATAAAACGCCATTTTCCAACCAAGCAATAAACGATTTTTCGTCAAGCGTTTGAAAACTTCTTTCACCTTCGAAAAAGCACCAACCCACCGACTGTTTTTGGGATTTTCATCAAAACATTAGAGAAGTTTTCCACAGCAGGTATGTGAATAATTGTGGTTTTATTAGACACTGTCACATTTTCTTGTTTTTCTTTTTTCCACAGACTCGTTTTTTCTTTCCCAAGAAACTACTAATCGTGGTTCGATTCTTCCGTCCCCTACGGAAGTTTAGGAAATATCGGTTTTTCGGGGTGTTTCGAAAGGGAAGGAAAACCCATGAAAATAAGTCCCGTTGCAATTTACATATGCGATTTTATTATGGTGGGCGCGAAACCTAAAAGGGTCGTCGGATGAGGATAATTCCGTGAGGAATTTTTCTTACCCCCCACCTTAGGAATCCAAAGGAGCCACTATATGTTGAAAGTACGTAAACGCGACGACTCGATCGTCCCATTCGATCTCTCGAAAATCGAGAACGCAATCTCGCGCGCCTTTAGCGCAGAGCACAAGGATGTCACCCCCGACATCATCGAGCTTATGGCCCTCCGCGTGACCGCGGATTTCAATGCGAAAGTGGTGGACGAAGTCATCGGGGTCGAAGACATCCAAGACTCCGTCGAAATCGTCTTGGTTCAGGCTGGCTACGTCGATGTGGCTCGTTCCTACATGGATTACCGCAAAAAACACATGGAGCTCCGCCAGGTCAAGAGCACCGAGCTCGACTTCAAGAAGGTCGTCGACAGCTACCTCCGCGTCGCCGATTGGCGCGTAAAGGAGAATTCCACCGTCACCTATTCCGTCGGAGGACTCATCCTTTCTAACTCCGGCGCCGTCACCGCGAACTACTGGCTTTCGGAAGTCTATGACAAAGAGATCGCTGACGCCCACCGCAACGCCGACATTCATATCCATGACCTTTCCATGCTCACCGGCTATTGCGCCGGCTGGAGTTTGAAGCAGCTCATTCAGCAAGGCTTAGGCGGTGTACCTGGCAAAATCACCTCTTCGCCCGCGAAACACCTCATGACCCTCTGCAATCAGATGGTCAACTTCCTCGGCATCATGCAGAACGAGTGGGCCGGCGCGCAGGCTTTCTCTTCCTTCGACACCTATCTCGCCCCCTTCGCGAAGGCCGATCATCTTTCTTATAAGGATATTAAGCAGTGCGTCCAATCCTTCATCTACGGCGTCAACACCCCCTCCCGTTGGGGCACCCAGGCCCCTTTCACCAACGTCACCCTTGACTGGACCTGCCCTGACGACCTCAAGAACCTCCCCGCCATCGTCGGAGGCAAGGAAATGCCCTTCACCTATGGCGAGTGCAAAGAGGAGATGGACATGGTCAACCGCGCCTTCATCGAGACGATGATCGAAGGCGACGCCAACGGACGTGGCTTCCAATACCCGATCCCGACCTATTCCATCACCAAAGACTTTGACTGGTCTCCGACCGAGAACAACAAGCTCCTCTTCCAGATGACCGCCAAATACGGCACCCCTTATTTCTCCAACTACATCAACAGCGACATGAAGCCTAGCGACGTCCGCTCAATGTGCTGCCGCCTCCGCCTCGACCTCCGCGAGCTCAGGAAGAAGAGCGGCGGATACTTCGGCTCCGGCGAATCAACCGGCTCGATTGGCGTAGTCACCATCAACATGCCCCGCATCGCGTATTTGGCGACCGATAAGGCCGATTTCTATGCAAAACTCGATCGTTTGATGGACATCTCGGCCCGTTCCCTCAGTGTAAAGAGGCAAACCATCACCAAGCTTTTGGATGCTGGGCTCTATCCTTACACCAAGCATTACCTCGGCTCCTTCAAGAACCATTTCTCCACGATCGGACTCGTCGGCATGAACGAAGCCTGCCTCAACGCGCGCTGGATCAAAGAGGATCTCTCCCACGCCAGCGCCCAGGCTTTCACCGAAGAAGTCCTCAATCACATGAGGGAACGCCTCTCGGACTATCAGGAGAAATACGGCGATCTCTTCAACCTCGAAGCCACCCCCGCCGAATCCACCTCCTATCGCCTCGCTAAGCACGACAAGGCCCGCTATCCGGACATCGTCACCGCTTCCAAAGACGGCGACACCCCCTTCTACACGAACTCCAGCCACCTCCCCGTCGGCTATACCTCAGACATCTTCGCCGCCCTCGACATCGAAGACCGTTTCCAGACCCTCTATACCTCCGGGACCGTCTTCCATGCCTTCCTTGGGCAGCGCCTTCCGAACTGGCAGTCCTGCATGAGGCTCGTCAGGAAGATCGCTGAGAACTACAAGCTCCCTTATTACACGATCTCCCCGACTTATTCAGTCTGCGCCGACCACGGCTACATCTCCGGCGAGCAGTGGAAGTGCCCCCATTGCGGCAAGGAGACCGAGGTCTATTCCCGCATCACCGGCTACTACCGTCCCGTCAAGAACTGGAACGCCGGCAAAGCGGAAGAGTTCAAGATGAGGAAGACCTACGACGTGAGCAAGGAATGCGATCTGCCCGATGAGCCGCACCACGCGGAAGAGAAGGCGACCATCGAATGCCCCAAGGACGAGCTTCCGGAAGTCAAAGAGCCATTGTTGTTCACCTCTCCCACCTGCCCGAACTGCAAAATGGCGAAGATGATCCTCGATAAAGCCGGCTTCCATTATCACAACGTGGACGCCGCTTCCAACAAGGACCTCACGATCGCCTATGGGGTCAAGCAAGCCCCGACGCTTCTCATCCCAGAAGGCGACGGCTATAAGCTCTACGAGAACGCCTCGCTCATCAAGGGATACCTCGAATCGAACAAAGTTTCCAATTAAGGAGCAAGGAAGCCCCTCGCGCAGGGGCTTCTTAATTTAGATTATGATCTACGACAGCATCGTCATCGGCGCCGGCCCTTCCGGCATGAGCGCCTGCTTATATTTGTTGCGGGCTGGCAAAAAAGTCTGCCTCATCGAAAAAGAAGGCATCGGAGGGCAAATCGCCTTAAGCCCTAGGCTTGAGAACTATCCCTCCATCGCCTCGATCTCCGGGTCCGAATTCGCGGACAATCTTTTCACTCAGATATCCAATCTGGGGGTGAACTTCGAATTCGGGGACGTGAAGAAAGTTGAAAAGCTTGGCGAGGGTGACTTCTCCGTCGAGACGGATTACGAGACCTTCAAATCACGTAGCCTCATCATAGCGGCCGGCTGCAGCCATCGCTGCCTCAATGTGCCGGGTGAGAAAGAGCTCACGGGCAAAGGAGTTTCTTACTGTGCGGTCTGCGACGGCGCTTTCTATACGGGCAAGGAAGTCCTGCTCATCGGCGACGCCAACACGGCCCTCCAATACGCCATCTCCTTAGCCGCAATTTGCACCAAGGTCCACGTCGTCACCTTATTCGACCATTTCTTCGCGGATGAGATCCTTCAAAAACGCCTTCTTGCTTTGCCTAATGTCTCTGTTACCCACGAGCTCAACTGCATCAAGATCGAGTCTGATGGAGAGAAGGTTACCGCCACCTTCGAAGACAAGAAAAACGGAGGGACGATCAGCCTCTCTAGCGATGGCTTGTTCGTCGCGATTGGCCAAGTGCCGCATAATGAGCCTTTCTCGAATCTCGTGGACCTCGAAAGAGGATTCATTTTGACTGACGGGAAGATGGCTACGAAGACCCCAGGAGTCTACGCCTGCGGGGACTGCCGCAAAAAAGACGTCCGCCAAGTGATCACCGCCACCAATGATGGAGCCATCGCCGCGACGATGTGTCAAGGCTATCTGCAGTCCCTGTCTTAATCGTATCCGCGAAGCTCAACGCTTTTGATGGAGCGACGAAGAAGCTCAGCGTAATGCTCGGCTTCTTCTTTTTTTATCGTGTGCATGCCGCGCTTGATGCAGTTCTCGGAGTCGACGTAGCGCTGCAGGAAATAGCGTTCAGCGCCAGAGAGCCATTCGCCGATGGCGGCGAAGCTCTCCTCATCATGGAACTCCTCCATGATCGTCGTGCGGAACTCATAACGGCATCCTGAGTTCATTAAGAAGGAAACGGAATCCTCGAGTTTTGCGGGGTTTATTTTCTCTAACCCCGCAGTTTCGGCATATTTTTCTTTGGAGTTTTTGATGTCCATCGCGAAATAATCCACGAGCTTCCTTCGATATAACTCCTTCAGCAAATCGGGATTCGTCCCGTTCGTGTCTAGCTTCACGAGGTATCCTAGTTCCTTAATCTGAACGAGCTTCTCAACGAGGTCGTCCATCAAGGTGGGCTCGCCGCCGGTGATGCAAACAGCGTCTAATTCCTTCTTTCTTCGTCTAAGATAATCAAGCATCGTCTCCCAAGGGATCGTGGGGTTATCCTTTGGCGTAAGCACCAGATTCTTGTTATGGCAGAAGGGGCAGCGGAAGTTGCAGCCGGAAGTGAAAAAAGTGGTCGTCAGATAATCGTCGAAGTCCACCAGAGAAAGTTTTTCCCAGCCGTTGAAATCCATCGCGAGAAATTATAGCAAAGGGCAAAGGCGGTTTCTCTATCCGCCCATCTTGAATTAAAATACGTTCATGAACATCCTATTCTTCATGATTCCCAAATCTCAGGTCTGCTACGCCGAGGATCATTGGTCCTTGCGTCAGGTGGCGGAGAAGATGATTGCCAATGACCTCACCTCCGTCCCAGTCCTAGACCAGGACGGCAAATACGTCGGCACGATCTCCGAGGGCGACCTTTTCCGTTTCATCAAGCTGAAGGCAAACATGAATTACAAAGAAGCGGAATCCACCCCGATCTCCATCCTCAAGCATGAGCGCGCTGTGGAGCCGATCCGCTTCGACGCGCAGATGAAAGATCTCGTCGGCTTAGCGGGCAAACAGAACTTCGTGCCCGTTTTAGATGCGAATGGGATCTTCATCGGCATCATCACCAGAAAAGCCATCATCGGCTATCTAGACGAGAAGCTCAAAAACATCCCCGACGAGAAATTCCCCGAGCATTTGCGGTGATTTTGGCTTTGCTTCTCTTAAAAGAGGAATGCTTCCGCTATAGAAAACATAGGCTCGCCGGAAGCAACCGCTTTCCTTCGCGCGTTTCCACCTTTGCGGTTGCAAAAGAAACTTATTTGCCTAAAATTTAGCGGCTCATCGGAGGATGATGGACATAAGTCCGTCGTTGGATAAGATGCCAGGGTTTGCCCTGCGAAAAAGATTTTGAGGTGTCTTATGACGATTCACTTAAGCGAACATCTAACGTTCAAAAAGATTTTCTTGGCTTCTTACGCGCCCATCTTGATGATGGTCTTCAATTCCCTTTATTCCATCGTGGATGGGATCTTCGTCTCCAATTTCGCGGGGGCGGAAGCCTTCTCCGGGGTGAACCTCGTCTTCCCTTTCATCATGATCATCGGGGCTTTGGGCTTCATGTTCGGGGCCGGAGGTAGCGCGTTGGTCTCCAAAACCCTGGGGGAACAAGATAAGGAGAAGGCGAACGAGTACTTCTCTTTGTTCGTCTACTTCGTTTTGATTCTAGGGGTGGTCTTTGGGACGGCGAGCGCTTTCTGCGTCGAGCCCTTCGTCCGTTGGATGGCCTCCTTAAGCAAAGAGGCGACTAGCGAAGCCATGATCAACGACGCGATACTCTACGGCAGGATCTTATGCGGCGGGATTGTGCTGATGATGCTTCAATACATTTTCCAAGCTTTCTTCCTGACGATTGAGAAGCCGAAGCTAGGCTTCCTCGTCATCCTCGGAGCGGGGCTTACCAACATCGTTTTAGACGCCTTGTTCATCGGCGTCTTCAAATGGGGCGTGGCCGGAGCGGCCGCGGCCACTTTGATCGGGCAGGGCTTCAGCTCGGTGTTCCCTTTCCTCTACTTCATCTTCAATAAGAGCAATGCGTTGCACCTAAGCAAACCATCCTTCAGCTTCAAAGCCCTCGGCCAGGCGGCGTGGAATGGGTCGAGCGAATTCGTCTCGAATGTCTCTTCCTCGATCGTGGGGATGTGCTACAACGCCCAGCTGCTCGTCTTCATCGGAGAAGATGGGGTCGCGGCATACGGCATCATCATGTACCTTTCTTACGTCTTCATGGCGATATTCATGGGCTATTCGACCGCGATGGCGCCTTTCGTCGGGTATCAATATGGGGCAGGCAACAAAAAAGAGCTCTCCAGCATTCTCAAGAAGAGCTTCCTCCTCATCGCGATCGCAGGGGTGGTGATGTTTGGCTTAGGCGAGGCTTTGGCCGTTCCGATGTCCGGGCTTCTTTCCGGGGGATCAGAGCATGTGAAAGAAACCGCGATCACCGCGAACCGTATCTTCTCCTTCGTCTATCTGACCGCCGGATTCACGATCTTCATGTCCAGCTATTTCACCGCTTTGAACGATGGCACGGTGTCGGCGATCATCTCGTTCTGCCGCAGCGCGTCGGAGCTCATTTTCGTCTTCGTTGTTCCGCTTTGGCTGCAGGTCAACGGCATCTGGAGCTCGGCTTGCTTCGCCGAGATCGTCTCCACCTTGACGATGCTCTTCTTCCTCTTCTTCATGAAGAAGCGCTACGGATATTAAAGCGGCAGCTTCTGACTGTTCTTATAGACGCAGAAGCTGATGGGATGGCCGTTATCCTCTTCCACTGGGCTAGAGGAAACAAGCGACCATTCCTTTTTTTCATCGAGGTTCTCGAAGAATACCTCCGCCTGACCGTCTTCGCCCACTTTGGTCAGCAGGACCTCGTCGCAATAGGGGAGCAATTGACGGTAGATCGAAGCCCCGCCGATGATATAGACGTCCCCTGAGTTTAGCTTTTCTTTTATCGCGGAGAGGAACCCTTCGAAGGAATGGACGTTGATCACCCCTTCGTAGTTATGGCTCTCATCCTGCGAGAGCACGATGCTCTCTCGGCCTTTAAGCGGTTTCCCGCCAGGGAAAGAGAGAAGAGTATTCTCGCCCATCGCGACCACGTGGTTGAGAGTGGTGGTGCGGAAGAACTTCATGTCCTTCGGCAAATGGAAAAGGAGGCCGTTTCTTTTGCCGATGCCCCATTTGGAGTCGCAGTTGAGGATTTCGATGAGCTTGTTCATATGGCGACGGGGATCTTCTTTCCGAGTTTCTCGAACTCATATCCTTCCAGTTCAAAATCGGAGATCTTGAATTCATAGAAGTCTTTCACGTTGGGGTTTATCTTCAATTTCGGGGCAGGATGTTCGGGTTTTGCGAGGATTTCCTCCACCAAAGGGATGTGCCTGTCGTAGAGATGGGCGTCGGCGATGACGTGCATCAGCTTGCCTGGTTTAAGCCCGGAGACCTGCGCGAACATCATTAGCAGCAAAGAGTATTGGAGGACGTTCCAGTTGTTCGCGGTGAGCATGTCGTTCGAGCGTTGGTTCAGGATGCCGTTAAGCGTATCGCCGGACACATTGAAGGTCATTGAATAAGCGCAGGGATAAAGGTTCATCTCGTGCAGGTCGTCGAAGTTGTAGATGTTGGTCATGATGCGGCGGGAGTGGGGGTTGTTCTTCAGATCGAAGAGCACGCGGTCGACCTGATCGAATTCCCCTTCCGGGTAAATCGACTTCTTCGCGAGCTGATAGCCGTAGGCCTTGCCGATGGAACCGTTCTCATCCGCCCAGGAATCCCAGATGTGGGAATGGAGGTCGTGGACGTTGTTCGACTTCTTTTGCCAAATCCAAAGGATCTCATCGAGAGCCGCTTCGAAGTTGGTTTTGCGAATCGTGAGGATGGGGAGCTCCTTTTGGAGGTCATAGGTGTTCACGATGCCGAATTTCTTGATGGTGTGGGCAGGGGTGCCATCATCCCAGTGCGGGCGGACGGGATAATCAGTGTCCCAAACCCCGTTTTCCAAGATATCCTTGGCGTTCTCTTTGAAGATTTTATCCGCGTATGACATGAGCAATAATTTACCAAAAAGAGGGCCTCTCTTAAAGAGAGACCCTCGCTGTTTTCGCCGAATCAGTTGTCGGTGCGGTGATAGTTGTTCTTCATATCGGCGGAAGAGACGCGGAGGATGATGGAAAGAACGTCGTTGGTCTCCTTTTGAGCTTTCTTAGCCATCGCCTGATTGGCTTTGACGAGGACCTCTTCTTTCTCCGAGGAGGAAAGGTAGTTTGCGTCGGTCTCCTCGATGTGGGCGCGGCAATAGTTCTGCATCGCCTTCTGGTAGCGTTCGATGAAGAGAGAGGTGGCGGCGAAGTGGGCGTCGGCGATGATGGCAAGGAGCCTGTTGGCCCAGTAGAAGTTTTGAGAATCGACTACGCTACTCGTCCCTGAGAAGTAGACAGGGATGCTAGGCACATTGGGATAGATCGCGACGAAGGAATTGAAGGGGTTCGGGCCCATGCAGAGCCATTCGATCGTTGAGATTTCCTTCGGCAGGTTCGGGCGCGCCTGGAGGCAGGTCATGAAAGAGGTCTTGGCCACCCCGATGGAGCGGTAGATGCCATGCATTGAGGGGTCGCCGGCTTTGCCATAAGGGTCATAAGGCGTGTCTTGGAAATGGGAAGAGAGGATGTATTTGACGTCCTCGACGGTGATTTTCCTCTCCGGGACCATCGACCAAGGAAGATCGTCGGAAGTCGGGGTGTAGGTCGCATCGGGCCCATCGAATTTGGCGCTCCTTGGGTTGAAATAACGAAGCATAAACCAAGCGCGAGGGGTGTTGTAAACGTGGTCGGAATCATCGTGCGAGCCGAAGGCCAAGCGCGGGTTGAAGGAACCGCCTTGATCCAAGGCGAGATGATGCTTTTCGACGAATTCCTTCAAATCGGGGGAGCACATATTCTCTTTCTTCGCCCCATAGGCGTCTTCGAAGGAGAAATTGTCCAAGCCGAACTGATTCGGCATGACGACATAGCGGTCGTCGGGGACTCTGCGCGCGATCCAATGATGCCCTCCGATGGTTTCCAGCCACCAGATCTCATCGGAATCGTTGAAGGCAATGCCGTTAGGCTCATAGGTGCCGTATTTCTCAAGCAATTCGCCTAGGCGCAAAACGCCTTCGCGAGCGCTATGGATGTAAGGGAGGACGAGAAGGACGAGGTCCTCTTCTCCAATTCCTCCTGCTTTGCCTTTGCTAGGTTCCACATAAGGATCAGCACCCATCACGCGGGGGTTGCTAGTGATCGTCTCCGTCGCCGTCATCCCAACGCCCAAGCCGTTCACCCCCGAAGCGGGCCAGACGCCATCGTCTTTGACGACGTTGGGGAGCATCGAGTAACGCAAAGGGTTGTCGGGCAGCTCGATCTTGAGCTTCCCGATCTTCGAGGTGTAGGTCTTTCCTTGCTTTTGAGGCTCGACGACGACGAGTTTCTTCGCGCAGAAGTTCCCATCGTCGTTGCGCGCGATCATCGTCGATCCGTCATTGCTGGCTTTCTTGCCAACGAGAATTGTGGTGCATGGCATTAGTCAAGTCTCCTTAATCGAGATGATTGTAGACCATCGCGGACAAAAGCATAGAAAAGTTTCTCTCTTTCTCATCCTTGTCGCTTGCCTCGGCTAAAATATGGCGAAAGGAAAAGCCATGGAGATAGGAAAGCCCTTCGACTTCGCGAAAATGAATGCGCCCCTGCCCTCTCTTACGATTTCAGAGAGGATAAGCGAGTGGAAGAGTGTTTTCTCTTTGGGCAAGAAGACCTCGATCTCGAAAGAGAGCTATCCCTATCCTTCTTTATATATAGGATTAAGCGGATGCGGGGCTTTGCTGAAAGACGAAGAGATACCTCTGCCGCAAGGTGATTGCTATCTATCGGAGGCGGAGGAACTCTTGGGCAAAGAAGCGAAAGAAGGCTTCGTCTATCTCGAATGGCTACTAGGAAAGGACACCAAAATGAATGAACTGCTAAGCAAAGGGAAAGCATTCGCCTTAAAGGACGCCTTGCCTTACCAAGAAGGCAAAATCGTGAACCTCACTTTGATGGAGAACAGCTCCTCCCAACTCGCCGTGATTGCGATGAGCAAAGGCACTGAGCTGAGCCCCCACAAAGCGCCGGGCGAAGCGCTGCTGCTGATCCTCGATGGAGAAGGAACCATCACCTACGAAGGGAAAGACAACCACGTCAAAGCGGGCGATTCCTTCGCCTTCGCCAAAAACGGGCTGCACGCCGTGAAGGCTCTCTCCGATTTCAAATTCGCCTTGCTCCTAGAATTCTAAATGAATAAGAAACACATCGCCAACGCCTGCGGATCATCATGCTCGCGATGCGTTTCTATAACGCTGAGCAACTGGCCTCGCTTTTGGAGCAAGCGGATTCAAGAACGTGACCATCCATTCAAAGTCCCCTTGGATTGCCACGATCGCGGAGAGATAACACTTTGACGGTCATTCTCTTCCTCCCTCTATCATTTTTGTTTTTTGTTCATGCCCTCCTTCTATAATTGAACCGAACCAAAGAAGGACTTAACCAATGACTTGCTCAGAAAAGCTCAAGCATTTAGACGAATATCTTAAGAAGAGGCATCGCTTGTCTCTAGCGGAAGCCATTGAGCAAAAAGACGAGGTTTTTGCGCCGTTTCTGGAAGGAAAAGACGTTCCAAACGAGGAAACGTTGAAGCAAATCGCGGATTTCTTCTTTCTCAACGTCGACGTCTTGACCGACGAGAGCAAGGAGTTACCACACGACGACGCCTTATGCGTCGATGAGACGATCGTCTCTTTACGAAGAAGCGAATATGAGCAGCAGCTCAGCAAGAAGAAGCATTCCCACGTCATCAAAAGGAACTACGCCTTGCTTGATAAGAAAGGGAAAAGGAAGCTTTGGATCAACCTCGCGATTACCACCTTGCCTTTCTTGGCCTTCCTCATCTATTCCTATACGACCGTCTCGGTGAATAGGGCGGAGACTTTGGAAAGCTACCGCGCGGGGAACGAATTGTCAGCGTCGCAAAAAGCCATTCAGGATTCCTTGCCTCAAAACGGGACCCCAGGCGTTGCTCATTATTCCGAGGTTTATATCGGCGCCCAGGTCGAAAGCATCAACTCCATCTCCACTTCCGACAACTGCTTCACCGCCACGATGTCCCTCCGCTACGATTTCGACCAGCTCGATTACCACAAGATGTGGTGGGAGAAAGAGAAAGGCGTCTCCTTCAATGAAGACGGTTTCTACACGGATGAGGATTTAGCTCAGGATGCTTGGTCGCTTGATAGCGAGGGAGACTCCTGGCTCCCTTACGCGGACAACATCCCAGACGTCATCCAATTCAACTTCGAAGACGGCTTAGGGAACCCCGTCCATCTTTCCTCTTCCCTAGAGCCGACGAGCATCTCCACCCTGTACGCCGCTGAACGCGCCGCCTATCCTGGCGAGAAATCATCCAACGTCTACACGGACAAAAACGATGAGTTCTCCATCGGCAACGGGCATATCACCGCGGACAGTTTGGAATACCAAGATAGAGGCACCGCTTATTACGATAAGTCCGCAAAAGCCTATCGTTTTACGCAGAAACTCCATTTTTCCGCCCAGATCACGAAGAAATTCGACTCGCCTAGATACCCCCTGGATTCCGCGCAGTTCCATGTCTATATCCAACCCACCAGGAACACCAATTACATCCGTTACATCCCCGATGCGTCCATGAGCGGGCTCTCCACTTATTTCGATATCAGCGGGGGCTATAAGCTCATCGAAGAGAAAGATGGGATCACCAACTTCAACGTCCTCACGAACTACTACGTGGACACCGACTTAGACCGCTCCTCCTCGACCTTTGGAGAGCAGATCATCAAGAGCCAGCTCGAGGTCACCGTCAGGGCGAATAAGCACGGCATATCCGTCTTCCTGAATTCCTTCTTGAACATCATCGCGGTCGCTTGCTGGCTAACCCTTGCTTTCTTCAATCAATCCTTTAATAAGGACGACAGCATCTCGATGATCGGCACGGGATTCTTCTCAGCGATCTCAGCCATCTTGCTCGGGCTGTCTCTTACTTCCTCAGGGAACGTCTTCTCGTTGCTGACGATGGTGAACATCTTCACCTTGGGGATGGTGCTCGTGATGGGTTACGAATCCATCGCCGCCAGAAGGGCGGTCAAAACATCCAACGCCTCTTTGACGGCCTATCGGACCGTAAAGCTGCGCATCCTGTTCTATTTCTTCGTCGTCGCTTCGTTAGCCATCTATTTCGGCTTGCCCGCCCTGTCTTACCTTTGGGCGATCTGAAACCTCATTGGGCGGAAGAAGAATAAAAAGTCGTTGAGACGCTGCCGGTCTCGATGAGGATGGAATTCTGATTCAACGCCACGATGACCTCGTCGCAGATTTTGTAGACGCTTTCCTGGGCGATGTCTTCGAGGATGCAGGCGATCGTCCTTTCCACGGTGATCGCGCTTTTCTCGTCTTTCCAATAACCGTTAGCCTCGTAGATCGTGCAGCCATCCGTGTATTTGGTGCAGATGGCCGTGACTTTGGTCAGGCATTCATCGAAAGGAATCTCCATCTTATAGGTGTCCTTGTCGTTGGTGCCGATGTACAAGGTATATTTTGTCTTCAAGCTGCTGCTGATGGAATTGGCGTTGATCTGCATTCCAAGAAGCACCCCAGTCGTAGCAAGGTTTGCCGCGAGTAAGATTCCGAAGACGGTAAGACAGATGCCGGTTTTGCTGAATTTTCTCTTTTCCATGGATAGTCCTCCCGAAAGCCGGGATATCTTAGCAGGGTTAAGAGTGGGCAGGAGATGAAAACTCAGTGGTTTCCATTTTGGAAACAGCTGCCACTAAACCAGAAAGAGAAGGGCCAGGTGCATAAAAAGTCATGAAGATAAGGATCATTGTTCGTCATTTCGTTTTCTGCCACTTCTCATATTCCCCTTCGTAAAACGTGCCCCAAATCCAGGGCATCTTAACGTTGTCACCGACTTCCGCCAAAATTGCGCCTTTCTCATATACCTCGCAGGTTAAGCCGATCGTGCCTTTCGGAACGAAGATCTCTTCGTCGCCCCAATCAATGGTCTTATCGACCGTCGTGATGATGCAATCTCCCATTTTTATTTCCATATTTTGTCACCTCCCGGTATCAATGTAATAAATCTAACGGCGCCGTCCTTGTTTATTTGCCAGCCAGTGGTAACGACTTTCCCTTTTAACGTTGTCTTGGCCATTATATTAAAAGTAAATTCGCCGATGTTTCTAAATTTTGAAACGGTGAAGTCCGTGCCCCAACGTATATCGCTCATCAGTTTTCTTATATCAGCGGGATCGTATCCTAGGCCAAGCAAGAATTTGCTTTTGTCGTCTGAATCAGCCTTCTTTAGCAGATAGCCCATCTTCCTTTCTTCTATCACGACATCCATGTTCTTAATGTATTGCCTTATGTATTTAGCGAACATCTTGCAATACTCTTTGTCGTGAATTTTATAATCAGGAAAATGGATGCTGAGATGATCGTAATCAAGCCCAAAGATATAGATAAGAACAAGGTTCTCCATGTCTTTTTCTTTGATTTTCGCAAGGTCTTCGTCTGTGTATTGCCCGTTTTCAGGGTCGTAAGGCTGAAGGTGCCTTCCGCCGCCTAATTTGAATTCCATGAAGCGCCTCCTTTCGCCGCAGCATAATTCTACTGCTTCTGGGTTGATTTTAAATATTTCTTTAGTTATATTTTTCTTGTTGAAGTTAGGTTTAGTTCATGACCAAAAATTGGAATCTGCGCCTTAAAGAAAAACGGGAAGAGGCCGGTATAACGCTTAATGAAGCAGGAGAAAAATGCGGCAGGCATTTATCTCAGCAATCGCTCATAAAATACGAAAAAGGCGAGGTATTCCCAAGAATAGACATCCTTGAGGACCTCTGCTCAATATACAGATGCAGCATGAACTACGTGCTTTACGGGTCGGATGACGCCAATTTGCTGGTCAGCAAAAACGACTATCTGATCACGCTATGGTACCTATTGGCGACGAACAGATTAGAGTTTGATGGGAATTGCCTGAAAATAGCAGATGAGTCTCTAAAGGAAAGCATTACGTATTTGAATATATACCTTAAAAAGGTCGGGGTTTCGTCCTTCGATAATTTGCTGTCCTTGATGAACGGGATCGGAAAAATGCAAAGCTAAGCTGAATGGCGACGATTTGGAGAAAAAAGGCAGTCCCTTCGAACCTCCTTTGTGATATTACCACCGTTTGAGAATGTCTCTCGCGTCTAGCCTTATGCCGAACGTTCCGTTATAGAGATACATCTCCAACAGCCCCGGCCACTTGTCATTAAAAATGGTGGACCAGGTTAGTAGCGTAGTCGAACCACAGAAATGCTTCAGCAACGGCTTTTGAAGGAATTTTACTCGGTTCCCCGACGGTTCTGGGCAACATTCCATTGTGACATTCATTGTGACATTCATTGTGACATATGATAAAATTTCTCAAAAAGGGGGAATTGCTATGAATCTTGGAAAAGAAAGCGAGACAAAA
>CAVAGB010000013.1:0-46247 GCA_963588055.1 Erysipelotrichaceae bacterium
ATTTTGCAGGAAAACTGCGGGTTTTGCAGTCCTTTTCGGCCCGACGCTTTATCCTTAGGATCTATTGGGTAACTCCGTGCAGGTTCGAGTCCTGTTGCCCGCACCATCGAAAACCTAAGGCCGACGTGATGCTGGCCTTTTTCTTTTCTGCGCATACGTTTGTGAAATGCTACCCTTGCTTTTTGAAAACTTGATGATGAATGGTTGGCGGTGCCAAAATCCTTTCCGATCTTCGAAACCATCTAAAACCGGCTCATTGTCTCTTTTTGAAATAAGAATACGCAAGCCCGTTTTTGCCTTTGATCAGCTGGATTGTTGCAATCGTGGATAAGGCAATCGACCCGCAGAATCCTAGGAACAGATCCTTTATCGTGTCGGTGATGGCCGCATGGCCGACTAAGGATTCCCCTTTGCTCAGCATCGATCCGCTCACGAGGTAGCTTTGCATGTTCATCCCGCATATACCGTCGACCGAGTATTCGACGAACTCCCAAAGAACCCCGCAGGCCACTGAGAAGGAGACGGCGAATATCGCTAGGAAGAAAGGGTTTATCTTGCGCTCACTTTCTTCGGAGTAACGGTTGAAGGTGTTCGCGATGCAGTAGGCCAGGCTCCCTAAGGGGAATCCGCTGAGGAAATGAAGGAGCGAATCCCACCAAAAGATTCTCCCATAGAAATTGAAGATCGCCCCGCAGAGCAAGGTGGAGAAGACGAAGCAAACATAAGAGATCTCCAGATATATGGGCACCTCGATCTTGAAGATCTTTCCGACTAACTGAGGGACGAACACCAAGAACACCAACAAAGCCGCCTCGGCGGTCATGATCAGCTCTTTCGAAAGGCGCTCATCCCCGATATGGCAGAAATCCGTGATCATATAGGAAAGGAAAACGACGCTCCCCCAGCAAAGCAAAACAAACGAAACGATGCTCATGTCCATCTTCCTGAACGGCATGGACCCCGGTTTCCTTTTCGTGCCTTCCATTGATGATGCCTCCATCCTAATCATGCAAGAGGAATGCTAAATGGCGGCGGAGGGATCTCAAACGACACAAAAGGGGTTGAGTGTCCATTTCTAGAGACAATCGGTGAAGATACAAAAATAAAAAAATGTTTCAAAAACTATTTGACATAGCAAAAGAAAGCATTAATATATGTCCATCGAAAGTTACAAAAGGTAACAAAAAGTAACTCTCGGAGGTGGAATTATGAAAATGAAAAAGATCTTCGCATTACCTCTTATGGGCGCCCTCTTTGCGGTTTCTTGCTCCATGAATAATGGCAATGCCAATACGCAAGCGAACACGACGGATGTCGCCCCTGCTTCCATTGTTTTAAATGCCAATCACGTTGCGATGGCTTCCGGCATCTCTCCAGCAGCCGGAGTTGAGAAGGCCGTTTTGCCCTCGATCCTAGGCAACATCACCTCTTCTGGAGGCAACATCCTCTCTGGTGCTCTTGCAACCGGGACCAAATACATCGTCACCAACATCCTGAAAGACTACGGCATCGATATCAGAGATCCCTCCATCGCTTACCTTGAGAAGATCGACGGCGAGATCAAGGAGATCAAAGCCAAGATCGACGTCCTTAGCGCCAACGAGGAAAAGCACAACGCCGAAAGAAGCCTCGACAACCTCTATTCTTACGTCGAAGTCGCCTCCACCGACATCATGAACCAGGTCAAAGGCGGCCTTTGGAGCCTTGCCACCCTTGAAAACGATGCGAGCAAAGACGGAGATTACGTCGAGGCCCAGAGGAAGGATTACTACGAAACCTCCCTTAAGAACTTCACCGCGAAAGGCTCAAACATCGCCGATTTCACCACCCGCTTCGCTAACACCATCGTCACCCCGGTGAGCTCCGCACCCACCACCGACCTCTTCCATTACTACCAGCTCACCAACGGGCAATTCGACAAATGGTCGACCCAATCCTACAAGAACAGAAGGAACTACATCGCTTATCTTGATTCCTTGTTGCTCACCAGCGCCAACCTCGCGATCTTCGATAACCACTATAGAAGCGAAGGCGCCAGCGTCGGAGTCAAAGGCGCCAACGACACCCGCTTCTCCAACATGGTCACCGCCGTCAATAACGCCAACGCCTATTTCCAGACCGAGCTCAAGAGGCTCGACGAATATGAGGCCTTGAGGCAGAAAGGCGAGATCATCTACCTCCCCACCGGAGTGCATTACTCTTCGAAGATGGCGACCTACACCTTCAATCACCAAGATTCAGAGAACGCCCAGCTCCTCAAAGGGGTCGAGTATAGGAGGACCGACCTCTTCCACGTAGGGGAGAAGAACCTCCAGAATTACCTGATGACCTACCAAGCCAACCACAAGATGGTCAACGACGTCGTCACCGATTACACCAACTACGTGGACGCTTATGGTTTGAAGGATTACTCGATCAACCAATATCTGAAAGAGATCGGATTCTCCGCGGAGAACCAAAGCCTCTTCGATAAAGCGAATGGCCTATATTACGGCGAGCTGAGGCTTCCTCGCAGCGGCTACTTGAAAGACGATATGAGCGTCAAGGCTCATATCTACGACAAGTTCGGCAAGGCGCAGGATAAGACCCAATTCTTCATCGAAGCGCATCACGGCTTCCTAAGCAGCACGACCTACCAGGTTAAGTACAGCGACGAGGATTACTACCTCTGCTTCGTCAAAGCGGATGGCAAGCTCGATGGTGAGTACTGGGGCAACACCTTCGCGGGCAAAGACGCCAACTTGGTATACGCCTTCGGGGAGTTCATGAAGAACCGTTTCGACAGCAACGACCCAATCGTCAAAGGAGCTAAATTTCAGTAATTCCGCTAAACCAGCAGAACATTGATGAAAAGCCGTTAGAGCAAAATCTGGCGGCTTTTGCTTTTCGTAGGTGAATAATAGCCAAAGATCTGATGGGAAGCTTCCGAGAGAAAAATCGAGAATGGAGGCTGCACTCAAAAAGGAAAAACGTTTGACCAAAGATGCTGCGCAGTCTCCTTTTGGCCGCACCGCGTAGCCTCTTTATGATTTTTGAATTTGATTGATTGGGCGGTCGTTTATCCGAACGATTCCTAGTTTTAAAGCAATGGATTGAGATGGTGGAGAGCCGTCTTTTTTAGGACTATACTTACCCCCATGGAGACCTTGATCGAACCAACGAAAAGCTATCGCCCGATGCTTTCCTACCAGGTGGTGAAGTACATCGGGGCGGCTCTTTTGGTTCTTAGCCAGCTCGTCACCCTCAACAAGGTCTATTCCGTCTATTTCGGCAACGGGGGCTTCCTCAATAGCACTCTGACTAGCGCCCTTGGCACGGTTGGGCAGATGGGCTTGCCCCTCATCATGATGGGGACCATCGCCGGGATGATGAGAAACCGGAAGCGCATCCTCCTTTACATCATCGCCTATGCTGTTGGCGCGGTTTCCTTCATGCTCATCGAGCAGCTCGCCGTGACGAGTTATCTTTGCTTCGTCTTGCAGATGAGCGGCATCACCATGGATGCAGATGTCGTCGCCTTGGTCGAAGAGCTCATCCTCACCACATTGCATCAATTCACCAGCCTCAACGTCTTCGTCGACCTCCTTTTGGTGGCCCTTTTCTATTTCTTCCTCTTCTTCACGCCCAAGAAGCACGTCAAGGTCTTCCGCTTCTTCGTCATCGTCCCCGCCGCTTATTTCGTCGTTTCCTACATTCTGATGGTCCTCAACAAATTCGGGGTGATTCAGCTTGATCTCCTCTACCTTTATTTCATGCCCAGCAAGAAGCCATCGGTATACGCGATCGCCTTATCGATGCTTCTATATCTGAAGATATTCAGCAAGAACAAAGAAGTGCCGGACGTGAATAGCAGATCCTTCGCGGTCTTCATGTCCTTCGTCATCGTCTTCGTCTGCATCATCGACGCCTTCCTCAACTGCTTTCCCAACGCCTCCAAATTCTGCGTCGGGAGCAGCTACATGCTTTTCACCTGCGTCCCCATCGTCCTGCTCTTCGATTACAAAGCCGAGATCAAGCATCGCTGGATCTCTTGGACGTTGCCTGGATTCTATGTGGTTGGATACGGGACTTTGCTTTATTTCTACACGGTCGTCGTCTTGGACATCTTGGAGAATTTCAGCGCGATCGCCGAGCTCTTAAAAGGATTGGCGCTATAAGGGCATCCGCGTGGAAAACCCCGCAAAACCCTTGTCGATTTTTGATAATTAGATAAAACGATAAAAAGAAGCAGGGCACTTGAAAAGCAGTTTTCATATGGCTAGTCTCACCTCGGAAGCGAAAGTCTTCCGAGAAAGGAGTCTGCTATATGATCAATGTTTTAGCAGGTGGCATCGGAGATAATCTGGCGACCGCAATGTCCAATACGACCCTTTGGACCAACATCGCGAAAACCGTTATCTTCATTCTTTTGGGCTTCTTCTTCACCAAGAAAAAGCTTTTGCCCGCAGAGACGGGAAAGGTCCTGACGAAGTTCGTCATGGCCGTTTGCTTGCCTTGCCTTGCCTTCTGTTCCTTCATGAAGGAATTCACGGTGACGGAAGGAGTTGGGGCAATCGTCAACTTCGTCGGGGGATTCGTCTTCTACATCCTCTTCATCTTCCTTGGGAAACTCATCTTCCTCTGGGTCAAAGACAAGCAGAAGAGGGAAGTGTTGGCTGTGCTCTTTGCTTTCGGCTCCACGACCTTCTTCGCCTATCCTCTAGTCACCGCGATCTACGGCAAGACCGCGGGCAACTATTTCAACATCATGAACGTCGCCTATCGCGTATTCCTCTATAGCTACGCTTATATGGTTGTATCCGGCGTTTCCTTCAAGAAGAACGGAGATTCTTCCGAAGGCCAAGTGTCCGCCGATGCTTCCGGCGTCACTTTGAAATCGATCTTGAAGAAAGTCTTCCTCAACCCCATTTTGATTGCGACCTTCGCCGGCCTCCTTCTCTGGGTTCTGCAGGCGATCCCTGGATCGGCGATTGTGCGCACCGATTGGCTCACCACGAACAAAGCCGAGACCTACGTCGCTTTCTGGAGGTTTGACGTCACTCTTCCTTGGATCTATCAGGCCGCGAATACCTTAGGTGGCCTTAGTTCTACGATCATCCTCTTCGCGATCGGCTGCACTTTAGGCAAAGGCAACGTCAAAGACGCCATCACCGATCGTTACGCCTGGATCTGGACCGCGATCAAAGTCATCGCCGCCCCGGCCATCGTCCTTGCCATCCTCTTCGGAGTGGAAGCAATCTCCCAAGCGGCCGGTTATGCAGAACTCATCACCATCGAGACCGTTCAGTCCTCCGTCTTCACTTGGCTTGTGCCTCCTGCGACGGTCGCCGTCGGATATTGCCTTGCCTTCGACAAGGAGAAGGAAATGGCTTCGCACATCTCTTTGGTTTCCACTTTCGGCGCCGTCATCGGAGTTGTGCTTTGGGTCATCGTCTTGGTCGTCGTCGAATCCTCGGGATTCTTCCCTAGTCTCGCTTAAAGGAGTCATTAACAATGGAAAAGAAAATCATCTGCTTCGGCTGCCGTACCTACGAGCTTCCTTATTTCCAGAAGCTCGGCAAACAATACGGTTATGAGCTCATTACCCGCCCGGAATACCTCAATAACGACAACGTCGAGTTGGCCTATGGATATCCGATCGTTATGGTCAGGGGCAACTGCAACGTCGACGCCGCTCACATGAAAGAGCTCGCTTCGCGTGGCCTTAAGTATTACTTAACGCGCACGGCTGGCTATAACCATGTCGATGTGAAGGCTTGCAAGGAACTGGGCATCGAGACCGCTTTCGTCCCTGGCTATTCGCCTAATGCGATATCCGAGCTCGCCCTTACTTTGTCTTTGACTTTGCTCCGCAACGTCCAATACACCGCTGATCTCACTTCCAAAGGGAAATTCAAGGTCACCGACAAAATGTTCTCCAAAGAGATCCGCGACTGCACGGTCGGCATCCTCGGCTGCGGCAGGATCGGGCGAACGACCGCTGGGCTCTATAAAGGGTTGGGAGCGAATGTCATCGGCTATGACGTCTTCCTCTCCCCTGCCTGCAACGGTCTCATCGACATGAAGAAGACCCCAGACGAGGTCTTTGAGGAAGCCGACATCGTTGTTTGCCATATGGCTTACGTGAAGGGGTCGAACGACAAGTTCATCTCCAAAGAGCTGATCGGGAAGATGAAGAAGAACGCGATTCTAGTCAATGTCGCTAGGGGCGAGGTCATGGACAACATGGCCGCCCTTGAAGCGGTCAAGGAAGGCAGAATCGCAGGGCTTGGCTTAGACGTCATCGACAACGAGAAAGCCCTGTTCAACCATGAGTTCGAAGAGGGAAAGATCGCTGATCCTGAACACGCTCTCGCCGTCTCGCTTTATCCTAGCGTCCTCATCACCCCGCATGTTGGCTCTGCCACGGAGCACGCTTTGATCGATATGATCGAAGTGTCGCTCCAAAACATGGATGAATACCTCGCCACGGGGAAGTGCAAGAATTCGCTCATCAAGTGAAAGCGTATCAAAAGGCGGGTCCCAAGTGGATCCGCCTTTTTCGCTATCTTCGAAAGCACGATAAAATCACTGCAAAAAGCCATCGGTTTTTTGAATAATGCCGCAAAAACAGCTTATTTTCTAATGATCGTCTTTGCTTTTGATCCAATGATTCGGCACTCTTCGTCGGCTTTGAGTCCCTTGATGGTGACCGTATTTTCGTCGCATACGGCTTCGATGAGACGATAGGGATTCCCGAGGCTCGAGTCGTCTTCATAGTAACGGTAGGAAAGGGTGCCCTTCGCAATGGGGCAGATCTCGAAAACGGTCTTGCCCTCTTCCAAAAGGGGGATGATGCTTCCTTCTTTGATGAGATAGATTGGCAGATCGCCAGGCTCATTCGGGAAAGCGACTTCGCCTGAAAAAGGCTTCCCGTCCTTGATCCAGTTACCTTCCGGCAAAGATAGAGACACCCCCTTCGCCCCTTCATCGAAGATGGGGCAGGCGAGGATTGAGTTTCCGCAGAAGAAGCAGTCTGCCTCTTCATCGTAGTCTGGGTATTTCATGAATACTGGGTAGATCATTGGATGATAGGTTTCCACAGCGTTCATGGCCTCGCTATATAAATAGGGGAGGAGTTTCTCCCTCAAAGCGAATAAGGCGGCGACTTTGTCTTTGAGCTGTGGATAGAGCCAAGGCATGGTGGAGGAACCGTCTGGGTTCCAGGAATGCAAAGTGAATCTGGGCGTGAAGATTCCATAGGCGATCCACCGGAGGAAAAGCTCTTCGCTTGGCTTCTCGCCAGCGAAGCCTCCGATGTCCTGCCCGATGAAGGCGAAACCCGTCAAAGCGGAGGTCATCGCCATTTTGTGGTTTCCTCTGAAATCCTCGAAGGAGGTGTTGTTGTCGCCTGTCCAAGTTTGGCAAATGCGCTGAAAGCCGGCGCAGGCGGAGCGGGTGACCGCCATATGCCTTTTGTCGTTGGGGACGGCATCGTTAGAGGCGCTTGCCATGAGCAAAGAGAATAGGGGGCGGATCAATTTCGCCTTAACGGGGTGCCCGAATCCATCGGCGTATACATCCTCATCGTGGATATCGTATTCGTTGTTGTCGTTCCAAATGGAATCGTACCCCAAATCGACGAGGTTCTCTTTGACGCACTTAGTCCAGAACTCATAGGCCCCGTCGTTAGTGAAATCGAGGTAGCTGCCCATCCCTCCCCAGAAAGGGAAGACATATGGGGAGCCGTCTTTATAATGGAGGAACCAGCCACGCTCCTTTATATATTGATATAAGGGGTGCGTGGTCAAAAAAGCGGGTTTGATGTTTGGCAGGAAATGGATGCCGAGTTCTCTGAATTCCTCAGCGAGTCCTTTTGGGTTGGGGAATTTTTCTTTGTTCCAATGGAAGACGCAGCGCTTATCTCCGATTTGGGTATAGCCGCTAGAGAGATAGAAGCCGCCGCAAGAGATGGAATAGTCTTTGCACTTATCGACGAAACCATGCAATGCTTCGACGGGGTGGTCGGAATCGGTGTAGGCCATAGTGGAGCCGCAGTATTTGAAACTCCATTTCGGAGGCAGGAAGGATTTACCTGTCAGATAGGCGAATCGTTCGACGATTTCCTCGACGCTGCCGAAGATCACGTAGTAGATCAAGGCATCTTCCTCGCAGCGGAAGTGCTTGTAGGGCTCGTAGTAATTGTTGTGTTCCCTGCCGAAATCGATTTCTCCGTTCGCATAGGTGTCGTAGAAGATCCCATAGGATCCGACGCTGTTCTTGCAGATGAAGAAAGGGATTTGCTTATAAAGGGGATCGCTTTGGTTCGCGTTGAAGCCAAGCGCGTCGAAAGTCTCCAGTTTGAAGGAATGCAGGTTCTTGTTCACCGGCCCGGTCTTGTCCCCCAAGCCGTAGATGCGCTCGTCTTTCTCCCTGGAAAGGTAATGGCAGCTCCCTTCGCCCATCTCGCCTTCGAAGTTATAGGCAAGAATCTCCCTGTCGGAGAAAAACTTTTTTCCATCTTTGTAGTAATGGATGAAGAAGTTGTGGGGGTCGACTTTGATAACGACGTCGTCGATTCGGAATTCGTTGTCTCCGCTTTGTGGGATTTCCTCCAATCCTTCGATGGATAAGCGATCCCTGCCGTGGCGAGGCATGGAAGAGATGCCGGGGCAAATGGAGAAAGTCGGGAAGAGTTTCTCTTTGCTTTTGTAGATCGCTACGCGGAGGATGTGCTTGAAAAAGTCTAATTGGACGTAATTTCCATCCGCGAAATATAGCCTTTTTGCGGGCTTTTTCTCTTTTAATACGAAATTATGGTCGTATTTCATTTGGGGTCACCTAGGAAAGTGTTCCTCAATAGCTGCCACTTATTCGGCTTGCCCATCTTGATTTCGTTGGTGCGAATACAGAGGGCCTTACCTTTTTTCTTCTCCCATAAGGGCAAGTCTCCCCCGTTCGGGTTGGCGCTGCGCGCGAAGTTAGCAATGTAGCGCATGAGCGCCTCAGAAACCTTTCTATCGCCCTCGTCGTATGGCCTCCAAGAGCTATCGAGCGTTCCGAAAGCGTAGCGGATGTCGGAAGAGTGGAAAGCTTTGTTGCCATCCCCTTTCGCATCGACGTCGAAATAGTAAACGTACGCGGCGTTCTTTTTCGCATAAGACAATGCCATATGGGCGAGGATGGCCGTATACATGTCGTTGTTCGTGAAGCCGACGATCGTGGGGACGTCCACTTTGTTTTTGAACAGTTCCTCTTGGCTCTTTTCCAGATAAAAATGGTCGACCATCATCATCGTGGAGATTAGATTGTCTTTCCTTCTTCCTTTGATGACCTCCAGGGCATCAAAGATCTTTTTGGGTTCGATGGCTTTGAATTCATTAAGGGTGGCGCAGCCGCATTCCTTCATGACCTCAAGCCAATAATCCCTTCTTTCCTCAACGGGTTTTGGGGTGCCCATGGATGGGAATTTCCCAGCCCCCGACATCATGATGGCCTTATCGAAGAGGTCTTTGCACCGAGTTGAAAGCAGCATCGTTTGGATGGACATCGCTCCGGCGCTCTGGCCCATGACGGTGACGTTGTTAGGATTGCCGTTGAAATCCTCGATGTGCTTCCTGACCCACTTAAGCGCGGTTGCTTGGTCATCTAAACCGAAATTTCCCTCGTGGCCGAATTCCTTACTCGTCTCTTGGTGAGCGAAGTAGCCGAAGACCCCGACTCGGTATTGGATGAAAACCGTGACGATGCCCAGTTTGGCTAAGGCATCGCCGTCGAAACCCGACTCGCTGTTGGCGCCGCTATCGAAGCCCCCGCCGTGGATGAAAACGATGACGGGGTAGGTTCCTTTCTCTTTAGGCGTGTAGATGTTGAGGTTCAAGCAATCCTCGGAATAGTTGAAGGAGAGCCCTTCGCGGAATTCCTTGTGATAGAACATCCTTTCGGGGATTTCGAGATGGGCGTAGTAGCAGCGTTTTTGGATGCAGGCATCGCCAAAATGGGTCGCATCGAATTCCTTTCCTAAATCATCGACTATCTTCGCGTAGGCGAAGCGTTCCGCCTTCGCGTAGGGGATGCCTAAGTAGGCATAGCAGTTGCCTTCTTCTACGCCTTTGATCGTCCCTAAAGACGTAGGGGTGGTAACCGTTTTGATTTGATTCTCTTCGCTCATATGCGCATCCTTTCGAATGAGATGTTTTGCTAAACAAAATCATAGCCTAGACCCAGGGCCTTTCCCATAGTTTCTTAAGCAACTTAATTAACAGTGGGAGACGTCTTTGGCGGCATCGATTACGACTAAAAAGACCTAGTTATAGAAGCTTTGCTTGTCTTTTAACTTTAGCGAAGACTCGAGAGAATGGTTGGCGATTCTTTGCGCCACTCTTGGCTTTTTATTGGCTTTTTGCGGGGTTTTTGCTTTATTTAAAGCGCAAAACCGCCTTCTTTTATTTCAAATGGAAACTATGGAGTTTGGACGTTTTGGCAGGTCCGCGGCTTAGAGACGCCTTCGACCTTCTCATTCCTCTCTCAAACGCTTTTCGAGTTTAACGAATTCCTTGAAGCGGGGAAGAGCAAATTCAATCTCACCCCTCTCCCTCGACAGGATGAGCCCTCTGTCCAAGAGCCTCTTTTTGTAGGTTTGGAGATTCCCGTTGCTCATATCAAGCAAGGCGCAAAGCTCTTTCTGGGACGACGTCTCGCTTAAGGCCGTGAGGAATTCCTTCTCCTTTGCGGTCAGCTTCTCCCAAGTGAGCGAATAGGAATTTTGGATGAGCATCCTATCGTATTCCTCAAGGATATCCGCTTCCCTGCCTTTTTTGTAGACGAGGGATCCGACGAGCTGATAACCATAGGCATATCCTTTAGTGAGTCGGGCGTATTTGATTGCCTCATCTTCGCTCAAATTCAGCAGGCTTTTGTAAGAATGGACGATGTCAAAAAGGCTTAGCGGCTCCAGCATGAGCTTTGGGGCGCGGAGGAAGAAGGTGAGGCTCCGGTTCCTTTCTAACTCCGAGACGTTCTCGTAAAGGCCGCTCACGAGAAGGAAAGCCTGGTATTTGGCGCGGATCAACTGCTGATAGGTATAAGCGAAGGCCTTAACCGTCTCGCTTGAGGAGACGTCGTCGATCGTGATCAGGACTCTTTTTCCCTTCTTCCTCAGGTATTCCAGCATCGTTTCTATCAAAGAGGAGACGTTGGAAATCTCTTTTTCGCCCTTCAAAGAGAAGGTGAGCCCTTTGAAGGAGAAAGAGAATTCGGGATGAAGGAAGAGCTTTTTGAGCTTGCCTTTCTCATAGAGCTTCGCGGCGAATTGCTCGTGCAGGTCCATAAAAGGATTCAAATCGACCACGAGATAGCCGTCTTGCTCAAACGATTCGCTCAAAGCGGTGAGCAGCACCGTTTTGCCGCTTCCACGCGGACCGGATATGACGCAAACCTTGGATTCAGGGCTTTGGTCGTTGAAGGTGGTTCTGACGGATTCGAAGTCCTTTTCCCGTGGGACGACGCTTTTGGGCAGTTCCCCAAAGGTGATGTTGAATGGATTGCTCATGGTTTTCCTCCGCCTCAATTGTAACATATAACTTTTGGCCATTCATCATATCCTTTGGTCACCTTTGGTCATGGTTGGTCATTTGTTTAATTTTTGGTCATCTTTGGTCATTCCGTATTTCTGGAGATACTTTATGGTATTGTTTCTAACAACGAAGGAGCTTGCCTATGCCTTGGAAAGAAGTCACTGATCACTTCAGCGAGAAACAACGTCACTACAAAGACACCTATCTGGAAATCGACCAGGTTTATTTTGATGAGAAAGACAACCCCGTTTGCGAGGTCAGCATTTTCTCATCAAGGAAGAGCCCTTATGAGATTTATATCTCCTATGGGAAGATGTACGGGATCGTCTATACGGACGAGAAGCATGGCTACGGCCTGCAAGAAGAGATGATGCAGGCTTTGGAAGATGAGTATAAGAAAAGGAAGTCCAAAGGCCCTTCAAGCGACTTCATAAAGCAATTCTGCAAGAAATACGAAGTTTGCATCCCAATGGATACCTTCTTCGATTGCGACATCGAGAAGATGGCTGAGGCGCTCGATTCGTTGTATAAGCCTTTTTGACGTGGGGCAAGCCGATTTTATCGACAAAATATTTCGGCTCATCCGTAGAAGCCAAGTAAAAACAAAAACAAAATGACAAATAGGAAGTTTGTGGGAAAATAAATAGGAAGAAAAGTGAAATTTAAATAGGAGGTTTGTGGAAAACGAAGACAAAGCGAGGCCTAAAAACGTCTGTGCCTTAAGTCCATTTGCTTTTTCTGGGCTTCAGATGGAGAAGGCGTTTTGCGTGTACAAACTCTTGCTCAGAATTGTTTAATTGACGTCGTTGGAACGCTTTTTGAAGGGAATTGTCTTCTTATTGTCGATAAATGGTGACTTCGGACTAGTTTTATTCCCTTATCTTCCAGAATAATTGTCCCGAACAAAGGAAAACAAGGAGATCCTATGATTGATTTAACGCAGTTCTACCATAGCGTCGGAGCCGATGCGGATGAGGTCATTTCCCGCCTTGGGGGAAGCGAGGACCTCGTTAAGCGCTTCGTGAAGAAATTCCTGGATGATACCTGCTTCGCCGATTTCACCTCCTCGCTTGATAAGAATGACACCCAAGCCGCCTTCCGCGCGGTGCACACCCTCAAGGGCGTCGCGGTGAACCTCGGCATGCAGTCTCTTTTCGTCAAAGCCTCAGAAGTGACTGAACTCTTGCGCGCCGGCAAGCTCGAGGAAGGCAAGAAGGCTTTGCCGTCTTTGGATGAGGAATATCGCCGCGTGATGGGGCTCATCAAAGAGCTTGATTAAGACACAATCGTTCTTTTCGTCAGCCAATCCCCCGGGTTCTTGCGTCTCGGGGGATTTTCATACCATCCCTTTCTTTATCGAATTGTGCTGGTGATGTACAAGAAAATATTCTCCTTTGAAAAGTAAAAAAGATTCGGCACTGCCGAATGAATTCATAATCAAAACGCCCACGAACTCCCAAATATTCTCTTTCTTTGGCTTCCCTATCGCTTATTGATAACGCCCCTAATAGGGGCGAAATAGCGGTTTGACGTCAAAAAGCTTTGTGAGACTAGCGTTTCTCATTGTAAAATGAAATGCCACAAACTTTTCCTTGCCTAACATGCGCATTAAGGAGGACCATCGATGGATGACCTAAACTACGTTCTTAGCTCGGCTTTCATGCTAGCGATGCTGGCCATCCTCTTCGTTAGGGCCTTTTCGCTCATCAAAACCAAGAAGAGCCGCCTGCGCTGCCTCATCCTCATCGGCGCCACCGCTTTCTACGTCCTCATGGACCTCGCCTTCGTCGCCACGAGCCTTTGGGCGGAATGCCCGACCAATCTATTCCGGGTGACCGTTTTCGTTTTCTATCTCATTTATGTCACACTCCCTTTCGCTTGGCACCTTTATGTGCGTAATTTCGTCGGGCGCACTTACCCGAAATGGGTGGAGTACCTGGAACTTATTCCGGTCGCCTTCCTCATCATTCTGATCCTCATCAACCCGTTCACCGGCATCCTTTGGTCTATCGATGACACTGGAGGGGCGGCAGGGTACCACCGCGGCAGCTGGTTTGGCTTCTACACTTATTTCAATTACTTCTATTACGTCGAGCCGATCATCGACATGATCGTCGTCTTCATCCGCAAGAATCAGAAGAAAGAGCCTTATTTCCTCCAGTCCGTCTTCATCTCGCTCGTTCCTCTCTTCGGCGCCGTCATCAACGCCGTCATCCCTCAGGGCACCATCTTTCCCTTCATGCCTTTCTGCTCCGTGGTCGTGGCGATGCTTGCCTTCTTCTTCATGGGCTCGCAGGAGGCGCAGAGATTAGAGAAAGAGAGGCAAGATGAGATCCAAAACGCTTTGGCTAAGGCTCAGGAAGCCACCGCTGCAGCGGAGGAAGCAAGCCGCGTGAAAACCGTCTTCCTCTCCAATATGAGCCACGACATCCGCACTCCGATGAACGCGATCATCAACCTCACCCACCTCGCCCAAGAGGAGAAAGACGAGGAGAAGATCCACGGGTATTTGGATAAGCTCGCGGTCTCTGGGCAATTCCTCCTCGGTCTTATCAACGACATCCTAGACATGAGCCGAATCGAGTCCGGAGAGGTCATCCTTAAGAAGGAACGCTTCCCCAGGGAGGAATTCAACCAGACCATCGAGACGGTCATCAAGCCCTTGATGGACGCGAAGAACATCAACTTCCATATGGGCAAGCAAGGCAGGCACTGCGACATCCTAGTCGACAAGACCCGTTTCAACCAGATCTTCCTCAATTTGCTTTCAAACGCCGAGAAATTCACTCCCGAAGGTGGCAACGTCTGGTTCAACATCGCCACCGAGATTCTCCCCGAAGATCGTATTAAAATCGTCGGAACCGTCCGCGACACCGGGATCGGCATGAGCGAGGAGTTCCTCCATCACCTTTTCGAGCCCTTCGCCCAAGAGCATTCCGCCTACGCCGATAAGAGGCAGGGCACGGGGCTTGGGCTATCGATCGCCAAACGTCTCGCCGAGGCGATGGAGGGCGACATCACGGTGAAGAGCAAACTCGGCGAGGGGAGCGAATTCACGGTCACCTTATACGCTCCGATACTTCCCAAAGAAGAGATCAGCGCGAAACCAACCGAACATGAGGAAAGCGTCTCTATCAAAGGCATGCACATCTTGCTTGTCGAAGACAACGAGCTCAACGTCTACGTCGCCAGGACGATCCTCGAAAAAGAGGGCTGCATCGTCTCCTCGGCCAATAACGGCCAGGTGGCTTTGGACGCTTTCAAAGCCTCTTCTCCAGGCGATTACCAAGCGATCCTCATGGACGTGAGGATGCCCGTCATGGATGGGCTTCAGGCAACGAAAGCGATCCGCGCTTTGCCTCGGCCCGATGCAAAGGCCATCCCCATCATCGCGATGACCGCGGACGCTTTCGACGACGAGAGGAAACGCACCCTGGAATCCGGCATGAACTATCATCTTTCCAAGCCCGTCGACGCGAAGGAGCTTTGCAAGGTGCTTGGCGAATGTGCGGGGAAAGCTAACGCATAAACGACTTTTTACGAGGTGAAAAGCTATGAAAAGAAACCGAATCCTGATTGCTGACGACGTCTCCCTCAATCGAGAGATGCTCACCGAGATGCTCGGCGATAAGTACGATTTCACTTACGCCACCAACGGCATCGAGGCGATCGATGCGATGAGGGGGAAAGACCCAATCGACCTCATTCTCCTCGACCTCAACATGCCTCAGATGGATGGCTTCGAGGTGTTGCGCATCATGAACGAGAGGCACTGGATCGATGAGTGCCCGGTCATCATGATCTCCGCCGAAGACAGCGCTCAGTTCATCGAGCAGGCCTATAAATTGGGGGTCGTGGACTACATCTCACGTCCTTTCCGCACACTCATCGTCCAACGCAGAGTTGAGAACACGCTTGCGATGTACACCAATCAGAAGAGGCTCATCCACCTCTTCGGGTCGCAGGTCTACGAGAAGGAGCAGATCAACAACGCGATGATCAACATCTTCTCTAACATCATCGAGAGCAGGAACCATGAGTCTGGCAGCCATACCTTGAACGTCCAGGCCATCACGAAGCTCTTGCTCCATAATCTCATCAAGATCAGCGATCGTTACTCTTTGACGGAGTCTGACATCGCTCTTATCTCCTCCCTCGCCGCTTTGCACGACATCGGCAAGATCAAGGTGCCGGATGAGATCATCAACAAGCCCGGCAAACTCACCCCCGAGGAATGGGAGATCATGAAGGCCCATACGACGGAAGGGGATGAGATCCTCGCTAACGCGAGCCTTGACCAAAGCAGCGAATTCGTCAAAACCGCCCGCGCGATCTGTCGCTGGCATCATGAGAAATACGATGGCAAAGGCTACCCAGATGGCCTAGTCGGGGATGATATCCCCCTCTGCGCCCAAGTGGTTTCTTTGGCTGACGTCTACGACGCCCTCACCAGCGAGAGATGCTACAAGAGGGCCTTCACCCACGAAGAGGCGATCTCAATGATCCTCGGCGGGGAGTGCGGCGTTTTCAACCCCTTGCTCCTCTCTTGTTTGCAAGACGTCCAAGAAAATCTGAAGGAGCTCAAGGAATCCGGCAATACCTTCGATTACCACGAAGAGGCCGCCCACGTCGCCGACGAATTGCTCACCGACAACGACATCCCGCGGGGCAACGCTCTCCGCCGCATGATGGACAATGAGAGGATGAAGAAGGATTTCTTCATGAGCTGCGCCGAAGGCATCCAGTTCGAATACGACAAATTGCTTCATAGGGTCATTTTCGTCTATAAGAAAGAAGGGGAGGCTCTAGGGAAGAAAGTGATCTTCACCTCAAGGGAATCCCCCAACAACGCCTTGCCTTTGGAATACTGGGACGCTTTGACGGAGAGAGTGAAGGCGACCACCAGGGAGAACCCCGTGACGGAGATGGACGTCGAGCTTGCCTATGAAGGCAAGCGTTTCCCCTATCACGCGAAGGTGATGGCCATTTGGCCGGAAGACGGCACAGGCTACATCTTCGTGATGGGCCATTTGACCGCCATTGAATAAGACATCACGAAAACCGCCTTCCTGCTCGGAGGCGGTTTTCTCTTCCTTTCATCAGCCCATCAGACGTTGGAGGAGATGCTCGAAGGCTGCGATGTCCAAGGGTTTGGATAGATGGGCGTCCATCCCAACGTCGAGGCATTCTTTCACGTCGCTATTGAAGGCGTTTGCGGTCATCGCGATGATGATCATCTTCTTCCCTAGTGGGTTTTCGCTTTCCCTGATGGCTTTGGTGGCTTCTAAGCCATTCATCACGGGCATCTGAACGTCCATCAGGATCGCGTCGTAGTCGCCCGGCTTTACGGAAGCGAAGGCTTTTACGATCTCTTCGCCGTTAGAATAGATCTTGCAGCTCGCCCCCTGCATGGCAAGCAGGGCTTCTAAGATCTCGGCGTTCAGCTCGTTGTCTTCGGCGCAGAGGAAGCGCTTGCCTTTGAGGAAGGAATGGGCTTCCTCATCTTCCTGGCTCTTCTTCTTCGCGTTTTCCATGGCGATGAGGAGATTCTCATAGAAGAAGGGTCTCGCGATGAGGCCGTCTACGCCGCTGGAGATGAGGGTGTCCCTGACACGCTCTTTGTAGGCGTAATCGACGCAGAAGACGTAGAGGCTGCGCTTTTCCTTGAGCTTGGTCACGATCGCTTTCAGATCCTTCTTGCTGAGATAGCCCGAAAGGAGGACGACATCCACGGAATTTTTATCAAGATAGGAAAGGGCCTCTTCTTCGTTCGGGACGACGATGAGCTCGGCCTCCCTTTCTGAAAGCGAGGAACGGAGGTTCGTGATGAGCATCTCTTCCTGCGAGACGAGCAGCACTTTGGCTATCTCCTTCGAGGCGTGGCTATCCTGATCGATCGGGAGATTGAGCCAAACGTCGAAACGGGAGCCTTTGCCAATGGCGCTCCTGCACTCGATGGTTCCGCCCATCATCTCGATGATGTTTTTGGTGATGGGGAGGCCTAAGCCAGTGCCGCTTACTTTGTTGGTGAGCGAGTTCACTTCGCGCGCGAAGGGCTCGAACATCTTCTTCTGGAATTCTTCGGACATGCCGTATCCATCGTCTTCCACCGAGGTGAGGATCTTCGCATAGCCTTCCTTATCCGATTCCACCTCTTTCAGCTCAAAGAGGATATGGCCTTCGCTCTGGGTGTACTTGACCGCGTTGGAAAGCAGGTTCATGAACATCTGGCGGAGCCTGACGCTGTCGCCGATGAGGTATTCGTGCCTGATCTCATGGGCGATGACGGTGAATTCCTGGTTCTTCTCGTTGCTTTGGGCGCGGATGATGGATTCAATCTGGCCCACTTGCTCTGCCATCTTGACGGGGGCCATATTGAGATGGACGTCGCCGGATTCGATTTTGCTCATGTCGAGGATGTCGTTGATGAGACCGAGCATGTATTCGCTGGAGTGGTGGAGCTTATTGACGTAATAGGATAGCTTCTCGGGGTTGTTGATTTCATTCTCCATGAGTTTGGAGATGCCCACGATCGCGTTCATCGGCGTGCGGATGTCGTGGCTCATGTTGGCGAGGAACTGACTCTTGGCGTTGGTGGCGTACTTCGCGACGGCTAGAGCCTCCTCCGTCTTTAATTTGGCTTCGTTCAGCTCTTTGTTGGTCTGCTCCAACGCCGCTTGGTTTTCCTCTTTGAGCTGGATGAGCGCTTTGTCGCGGCTGAGCTTCGTGATGAAGAAGACGCCCACGCCGATGAAGATGAGAAAGATGAAGCCGATCGTGAGGAAAAGGATGCTTAGAGAGGAGACCATGGAGGTCGCGGATGTCGCGACGTCGCTGGCGGAGACTAGGAGAGTGATCTCCCAGTAGTATTGATTGAGGGGGTCGTGTGTCAAGAAGAACCTTTCGCCGTCTATGACGACGTCCGCATAGACTCTCTCCCCATTGTTCGTTTTCTCTTTCAGCGAGGCGAAACTTTCATGGGGGAAGTTCTGCTCTTCCAAATACTTGTTCAAGTTCGTCACATCGGGATCGATCCCCTCAAGTTCGCCGGTGCGGTAGAGAACGCGGCCTTGCGGATTGGTGACGTAAGCAAGATTGTTGTTTTTGAAGGCGGTGGAGGTGAAGAAAGAGGACATGTCTTTCATCGTGCGGAGCAAGATGAAGCGCGAGACGCTTCTCCCGTTCACCAGGATGCTCGCGCTAGGCTTGGCTACGAAAGCCATGTAATCCTGATCTCCAAAGTTCGTCATGACGAAGCTGTCTTTTTCCTTATCGGTAAGGTCTTCGCTCCATTGCCAGTGTCCTTGCTTACCTTCGTTCGTGTAAAAATAGTCATCCTCATCGAGGACGCGGAATTTGATGCTCTTCCCTTTGGGGGAGAGGTCGCTTTCTAGATGGCTCATCGCTTCCGCTATGTCTTCCTCCGACCAGGAAGGGGATTTTTGGATGTCGTCTTTGAATCTGTCCAGATAGTCCCATTGCAGATCGACCTGCACCTCCAGCTTCTGGAAAAGTTGATCGGTTAGTTCGGCGAGCTGGGCGATGGATTCCTTGTAGAGCTGTTCGTTGACGTAGTTGTAGAAAGCGATCGAAGAACCGACGAGCGCGCCCAAAACGACGACCGCGAAGGACGAAAGGAGAATCCTCCTTCTCAAATTGGGGTGCTTGGTTTTCTTCATTTTGATGATGTTTAGGCGGATTTGGTGGTGGATAAGACGAGGCTGTTATCGAGGGTGGCGCTCGAGATCGTCTCTTGCTTCAAAAGGTATTCTTTCGCGGCATCCAGCCCGACTATGCCCGTATCGATAAGGCCCATTGTCTCTCTTTCGGAGCGGTTATGCCCGACGAGGATGAAGGTGTATTCCTTATCGTCCTCAAGGTCTTTGCCATCCCTGGTCATGTAGACATAGGGATAGTAGAAGCCCGTGTTGCGAGTATCCGTCCCTTGCTTGGCCATCTCTTTGAGCTTGGAACCTTTGAAATGGACGGTTTGGATCTTCTCGCTCCAGCCTGTCGCCAGCCAAATGGTGATGTATTCTTCGGTCATCTTACCCTTCAAGATGCGGCCATTGGCCCCGTAACTGTTCTCTAGATTGGCGCTGATCTCGGGATTATAGACGTTATAGGAGACCAAAGCCCCGGCGGCATCACTTACCTTATTCATGAAGATCTGCCCGGTGAGCTGAGCGGCTTGGATGGTGTCTAGCTCCTCGGTGACCTCGCAGTAATAGGTCCTGCCGTTTTGCTGCAGGTTCTTTTTGAAATTGTCCAGGTAGGTCGCGAAGCCTTCCACGGATTTTCCTTCGCTTTTCTTGATGACCTCCAAAACTTCATTCCCGAAGGGTTTGAGATAATCGTCCCAGCCCGTGTATACGAGGTCCATCGCTTTGCCTTTTGAGACGTCTTTGATGGCGTCTTCGTAATAGACGGTAGTGGCGGGGGCGACGAAGTCCTTGATGGAGCAGAGGTTGGAGGAATTGCTTCCGTTGACCGCGGTGTAGCCTCTGTTCGTGGAAAGCACCTCGAGGACGTGCAAAGCGTCCTGCAGCTTCTGCTTGTTCTCGTTTTTGGCCAGGTTCTTATTGAGCCCATAGAGGCGGCCAGGCGAGGTGATGTAGATGTTGTTGGTCCCATCTTCTGAAAGATAAGGCATCAAAGAGTATTCATCACCCGTGCCGTCTTTGTTTTGAGTGAAACGTTGGATGGTGCCCAGCATGAAGGCCGTGTTGCCTTCCTGAAATCTGGCTTCGACCGCGCTTTGGGAGTCGCTGACGCCCTCTTCGAAGCTCAGCATCCCGCAGTCGATCCATTCCTGGAAGTAAGAGGCGCATTTGGCGAAGTCCTCGTTGCCTGTGGCGAAGGTGTCGCTTTCCATGTTGGAGAAGCTGTTCCTCCATTCCCTGCCTTTCCTCGTGTTCATGTAGACGGTGCCTGCGATGTTGAAGAAGTAGTTGAAAGAGGAACCAGGGAGATTAAGAAGGCAGACGGAGGTATTGACCCCTTTTTCCTTCAAGGCGGGGATCGTCTCTTCCTTTAGTTGCTTGAAGCTCGTGGGGAGAGTCAGATTGAGCCTTTCGAAAAGGGATTTGTTGTAGGCGATGCCGGTGATTGTGTAATCGAAGGGCAAGAGATAGACTTTGCCATCGATTGCGTATTCGTTGAGCCTGGCGGTGTTGTAGAGGCTCGTCACATGGTAATTGGAGAGGTCGAGCAGGTTCTTGGCCTGAAGGCTTTCGTCCCAAGCTTGGGTGGTGCTATAGATGTCGGGCATGCTGCCTGTCTCTAGCTGTTGTTTGCAATAGGCTGACATGTTCCTGCCACGATAGGGCTCGATCTCGATGTTGATGTCGGGATATTCCTCCGCGACGAACTCGATGAGTTTGGCATAATCGCGCTGAGCGTTGATGAGGGTGACCTTGCGTTCGACTTCCGGGGTCGCAGTTGTACAGGATGCCACCGAAAGCAGGGTGATGGCGGATAGCAGCAGTCGTCTAAGTCTGGTTCTGTGCATATTATTCTCCATTGCTTATGCAAGTTGGCACAAAGAAGATGGCCAGGAATTGAATTGGTCGAATCGTCTCGTATCGTCTTGCAAAAACGCGCCTAACTTATAACAGGTTTCATATCAATTATCAATATAGTAAGGGCTCGCGTGCGTGCACGCGAGAAGAGCGACTTGAAGTTGGAAAATTACATGGATATTAAAAATGTTCTGATGCTGACGAGACAATCTTAGAATCGCCGAATTTTGGGCTATATAATCTTAGAAACCGCCCATTTATTAGGCGTCTGCGCCAACGGTGTTTGGCAAAGAATTCGAATTTGCACAGCGTCCATGAAAAGCAACGACTGTCGCGTAGGTTTTCGTTATATTGATGGACGAAAATCTCGTTTTTGATAGGCGTCATTTTCCAAAAATCCAGAAAAGTTCGATGCTTTGCGCTTCTGTCATGGACAATCTGCAAATCGGAATTCTTGGCAAAAATGTGCGCCCATCTCTGCTCGGCATGGCATAACCTATTATTTTTTAAGTCAGTTAAAAAATTACTAGGAAAGCGCTTCCAGTGCGTTTATACTTATCCAAACGAAAGGCTTTTTCAGATATGGAAGAAGAAACAAACATTGGGACTAAGACCGACCGTTCTTACATCTCACAAACTTCCGGGTTGCAAGGGAAAGACTACATCGGCTACGCCTTGGGCGACTTCGCCGGCTGCCTTTGCTTCTCGACGGTCACGACGATCCTGCAGAAGTACTACACGGACATCCTTGGATTGACCCCGCTGTTCATCATGATCATGTTCATCGTCGCCCGCGTCTGGGACGCGATCAACGACCCGATCATGGGACGCATCGTCGACATCAGACGCCCTGGCAAAGACGGTCGCTACCGCCCTTGGATGAAGTGGGTGGCCATCCCGCTTTGCCTCGCGACCATCTTGATGTTCTTGCCATGGTCTGGAATGGCTAGCGCGATGGGCGCGGTCGGTACCATGGTCTATGCTACCGTGACCTACATCATCTTCGGCATGATCTACACCGTCCATCAGATCCCTTATGGTTCTCTCGCTAGCGTCGTCACCACCGACGCCAAAGAGAGGAACAAACTCTCCGTCTTCCGCTCCGCGGGGGCCGCGCTTGGCTCCTTGCCGATTCTCATCCTCACGATGTTCTACTCCAAAGGCGTCGTCGACGAGAACGGCAACGCCGTCATGGGAGAGAACGGCAAACAGCTTTCCCAGGTCCAATATCTTCCGATCATCATCGGAGTCTCTTGCCTAGCGATCGTCGGTTGCGTCCTTCTCTTCGTTGCCTATCACAACAACAAAGAAAGGGTCGTCGCCAAACCCGCCGAGCATAAGAAGGGCGAGACCTGGCGCATCGCCAAGACGCTTCTTAAGAACCGCAACTTCGTCGCCGTCTGCTTGGTTGGGCTATTGTTGCTCGCCGCGCAGATGTTCACGCAGTCCTTCTACACCTACCTCTTCAACGACCTCTTCTCGGCGAACTGGATGAACCTCGCTTCGCAGGCCTGCTCCTACGGTCCGATGGTCGTGCTCATGTTCTTCGCCGGCAAGCTCGTCAGGAAATACGGCAAGAAGGAGATCTGCGCCGTCGGTGGCTTGCTCGCCGCTTTGCCTAACATCATCCTCATCTTCTTGAAGGACGCGATCGTCGCCACACCGGTCCTCTTCCTTCCCTTCTGCCTCATCAGCGGCATCGGCATCTCCATCATCACCCTTGAGATGTGGGCCCTTGCCACCGACGCGATCGATGACGTCGAGGTCAAGACGGGCCTTCGCAACGACGGCTCCTCCTACAGCACCTTCATGTTCTTCCGCAAGATGGGCCAGGTCGTCGCGGCCGTCGCCGTCAACGTCGCCCTCATCGCCATGAATTACAAATCGGGCTCCGGACAAGTTCAAACGCTTGATACCCTCAACTCCATGTACTACATGGCCACCGCCATCCCCGCGGGGCTCTTCCTCCTCCTTGCGTTGGTCCTCATCTTCCTTTACGGCCTCAACAAAAAGAAGACCGATGCCTTGCAGGATCAGAAAGAAGCTCTCCTCGCCAAGCAAGTTGAGAACAACGAGGTCACGATCGGCGAATAAGCCTCATTCCCCGAAAGTCTTGTTAAAGGCGCCTAGCGCGCCTTTTCTTTCGTTGATGTCCTCGTAGGAATCGTAGACGCAGATCTTGGATAGATCGAAGGCTGGGTTCAAAGCGATCAGCTTCTTTTTAAGTGAGGCAATAACCTCGCTAGAAGTGAGCAACGCCCCCGAAAGGATGACCTTTTGCAGGGATAACAAGGAATCCGCGTTGCATAAGGCGAAGGAGAGGACGGTTAGTATCTTGTCTAATTTGGCTTTGTCTTTTTGGATCAAAGCCAGCCCTTCTTTCTCCTCGACTTCCTTGCCTAAAATGGAGGAATAGGAAATCGTGTCCTCGACGGTCTTGTCTTGATAGAAGGTGTGGCCCAGCTCGGAAGAAGAGCCTAATGGCTTTCCATTCGCATAGATCGAAGAGCCTAAACCAGGGCCGTATTTCACGAGCAGGAAATTCTTATCCTCGTGATGCGAAAGGGAATAGATGCTCGCGAGGCAGTCGACGTTATTGAAGATGTAGTAAGGGATGCTCAAGCCGTCTAAGGTCCTCGCGAACTCCGGGTAACGCTTCTTGAAGGAATCCAAAGAGGCCTCTCCTCTCACGGTCACCCCCATGCCTAGGATCTTGCCTTTGGAGGCGTTAAGCAGCTCTTCGAATGAAAGAGAGGTATCATCGGCTTTGGCGATCAGGGCACCGCTAAAATCAATCACATCGAAATAGGAATGGTGCTTCCTGATGTCAACGCTCAAAAAGCGCCCATAGGAAGGATTAAGCGAGATTTGCAGCTCTTTTCG
Source organism: Erysipelotrichaceae bacterium (assembly GCA_963588055.1). Classification (GTDB taxonomy): domain Bacteria; phylum Bacillota_I; class Bacilli_A; order RFN20; family CAG-826; genus Alloenteromonas. Next base: position 23,960 of record CAVAGB010000013.1, read on the forward strand.
CCCGACTTTCTGGCTTTCTAGGCTCCTGCTTTCGCTTACCATGCCCTCGTTGATGAGGGGCTTAAGAGCCAAGGTGAGGGCGGCGTTCGTCAACGAAAGCTTCTCGGCGAGGAGGGTCCTCGTGGAGCTCTTCTCGACGAAGAGAATCCGGATGATTGTCTTCTGCGTCTTGGTCAAAGTCATGTTCTATAAGAATAAGGTAACCCCTGAAATTAGCAAGAGCACGCAGGTGATCTTCATGAACACCTTCTTCGATAGCTTCGGGGCGATGAAGGAGCCGATCACCAAGGAGAGGATCGTCGCCCCCGCCCCGATGCCGAAGAGGATCCAGACGTGCGCGGTGAATAGCCCATTTACCATGTGGGTGGTGAATAGCATTGAGTTCAGGATGATCCAAAGGAGCGACAACGTTGCCCTGAATTTGTTCTTGTCCTTGAGCTCGTGGAGCGCGTAGATCACCACGAATGGGCCCCCGGAGACGTAGAGCTTATGCATGATGCCCCCGAGGAAAAGGAAGATGATCATCAGCCATTTCGGCAGATTGACCTTCTCGAAGTCGATGAAGAAAAAGGCGATCGCGATGACGATGACGAGGGAGGCGTAGATATAAAGCAGTATCTTCGTGTCCATCGGGATGAGCTCGATCGCGAACCCCGTCCCAAAACCCGCGCCGACGGAAAGGAGGATGATCAGAAAATGCTTCCAGTCGATGTCTTTGATATGGGTTAGGACGATATAGACGCAGACGACCATCGCCACAAGGTTCAAGACGGGCTTGGCGGTGTCTGCTCCCTCCAGCTTCAAGGAAAGAGGCATCGCCAAAACCGTCCCGGCGAAGCCGGTGATGGTCTGAATGATGTTGCTGATGAAGATGATCAGTATGAAAAGGATGTCGTAGAGCACTTAGAAATCAACTCTTATGTTTTCTCCGACGATGCCGACGTAGGCGCCGTTTTGGGCTTGAATGGTGTCCTTATGGGCGAATAGCCATTTGTTGAGCTTCCAAAGCCTTTTGTCTTTGGGGGCGCTGTCTAGGTCCATGTTGGTCTTATCGCCAAGGACGATGAGGCAACGGAATCCCTCCTCGCTTAGTTTGCAGGGGGAGAAATGGAAGGTGTAGGGATATAAGACGACGGCCTCGCCTTTCTTTAGAAGGAAGGCTTCGACGTCTTTCGAATCGATGACTCCGTCATGGACGTCGTCTTGATTCGCGAGCAAGAGGACCAAGTCATCCCCGGCCACATCGACCTCGGGGCAAGCGTGGTATTCGAGGCAGTTCAGCAAGGAATTGTAACCGTTGCAGTAGCCGACTTCGATGTCGCCTAAGCCGTAGATTTCCTCTTTGATCTGTGAAATTCCCCGCAAAAAGGCCATATCTTCGTCTTTGCGCACATAAAGATTGCCGCTTTCTGGCATCTTCGCGTGGCCATGAAGGCTAGAGACGATTTCGCTGGTATCGAGATCTAAGACCTTGCCATATTTGGCAAAGAGAGGATCAGTAACACTTCGTATTCTCATCAAGGATCTCCCAGTTCATGAGCCTGGCTAGATAAGTCATGGCTTTCTTGTATTGGACGTATCCCATGATGACGTGGTGGGCGACACCGGTATAGGCGACGGTGTCGACGACCTCGTTGATTGGGCGGTTGAAAACGACTTTGGCGTAGGTGCCCGAGAGGTCTTTACTCATCGGGAAGGCCTCGCCTTCTTCGTAATAGATCCTGGTTTTGCCTCTGGCCGTGTCGATGCGGAGGATGGACATCTTCCCTTCTTTGAGGACGAAGTCCGCGGTCACTCCTTTGCCTCCTGCGAAGTAGGTTTCTAGGGAACGGTTGCATCTCTTGTCCCAGAGGTTGCAAGGGGCGACGCCATCGTGCCAAAGGAGGGCGTAGTTCTCTTCGTAGTTGACTTGTGAGAGATCCGCCATGAAGGGGGTCTCTTCCCCGGCCGCCTTCACGGCGACCATGCTCAAAGCGGCCTCGATGTCGCCTTCGCAGGCTAAAAGGATGCCTCTGGACTGGAGGACAGACATCATCGCGCAGGGGGAGACGCCGTAGTTTTTGGCGAACTCGGGCCAGCAGCGGATGGCCACGACGTCGAGGCCTTTCTCCTTCATGAACCTCTCAGCGACCACGATGAGGCGAGCGACCTGCTTCACCTGATAATCGTTGAGTTTCTTGCAGTCGAAAGTGTCGCGGAGGTTCTTCTCCTCTTTGGAGATTTCCTCTTCGCTTGCCTCGCCTCCGAAGAAGTCGCTTAATTCGTAATGGCTGATGAGGATGCCGAGTTCCTTATAAAGATGGAGCTCATCGACGCCGACGTTGTAGAAGCCTTGGGCGTGGAAGCCGATGAGGCCGACGTTGGAATTCTCCAAAGCGGTCTTCATCTTGATGGCTTTGACCCAGTCGTGGTCGATGTCGTCACCGACGTAGACGATGTAGTCGTCCACACCGCCTTTATAGAGGTTCGAGGCGTTGAGATTCACGCCGCAGACGGCATTGAGCCTGATCTTGCCGCCGTCGTAAGGAAGCTCGTTATAACCCTGAAGGAGGAAGGGCTTCTTGACGATGTCGTGGAGGATGAGGGCGAGCCCGCCGAGATGGAAGGTCGCGGAGACGACGACCAAAGCGTCGACGTGCTTCTCGACGAAGTAGGTGCCGGCCTCTTTGGCTTCGTTTGGCTCGATGACCATGCTGGGGTAATAGACCCAGTCGATGGAGGTGTCTTCCATCACCTTCTTGCATCTATCTTGATATAGCTTGAAGGCGGTTTCGTAATCGAATGTCTTACGGACTAAGCAAACCAGTCCGATGATGGGTTTTCTCATTTCATTTGACCTCGTTGACGATCTTGTAGGAGGCGGAGAAGTCTTCCTTCGCCAGGCCTTCTTTCATCGCCTCTTCATAGATTGAGACGATGCGGGTGAGGGTGGGGCACTCCTTGCCCGCGTCAGTGGCCATCTCCCTAGCGAAATGGACGTCTTTGTTCATATTCTCCACGGAGAAGGCGGTGGGGTAGGTGTTGGAGATGATGTTCTTGGCCTTGGTGTCGAGATAGAAGCATTGCGCTCCGCCATAGCCTAGCGCGGTGACGACCTCCTCTTGGCTGAGGCCAAGCGCTTTGGCGAGCCCGAGGATCTCATTGACCCCGTTTTGGATTTCTCCGACGAGTCCGTTATGGAGGATCTTCATCTGGAGTCCTGCGCCATGGCCGCCCATGTAGATGATGTTCTTGCCCATGCAGGAAAGGATGGGCTTCACTTTCTCGTAGACTTCTTTGTTGCCGCCGACGTAGATGCCCAGTTCTCCTTTGACCGCGGCAGGCTGAGACTTAACGACGGGGCAATCCAAAATCTCGACGCCCGTGCCTTCAAGTTCTTTGGCGACTTTTTGGTTGGTGGATGGGGAGATCGTGGACATGTCGATCCAGATTTGGCCTTTCCTGAAGTGGGGCTTAAGCTCAGAGAAGAGCGAGAGCATGTGCTCGTTCTTCGGGACCATTGAGATGATGACGTCGGCGAAGTCGGCGCATTCTTTGTAGGAAGAGGCGAAGGGGAAGGGGGTTTCTTTCTTGATGACGTCGTAGCCGATGAGGTCATGGGCTTTGGCGACGTTGGTGGCCATGGGCATCCCCATGATGCCTAGGCCGATGAACGCTACTTTCATCTCAGTTTCCTTTCGTGTGGTCCCAGGCATCCTGGAAGACGCCCAGCCCATAAGTGGTGAAGGGGTGGTTGAAGCTGTCCTCATAGACGGCTAGCCCGGCGGTGACGATGTCAGCGCCCATCTCGGCGGCATCGGCGATCTGCTTGCCGTTCCTCACCGCGGCGACGATGATCTCGGTCTTGTAGCCCTTTTCCTTATAGATGTTCACAAGTTGGGACATATAAGGATAGGTGTCCTCGCCGCTATTCTCCTTCCAACCCACGAAGGGGGAGACGAACTTGGCGCCGATGCGCCCGGCTTGGATGGCCTGGGAGGGGGAGAAGACGAGGGTGACGTTCGTGCGGATGCCAGCTTCTTCGAGGTGATGGGCCGCTTTGACACCTTCGGTGGTGCAGGGGATCTTGATGACGAAGTTGGCGCAGAGGGAGGAGATCTTCTTAGCTTCCTCGATCATCGCCTCGGCGGTGTCGAGGTGGGGGTTGATCTCCACGGAGACGGGGAACTTGTCCATCCCTTCAAGATGGTTCTCTTTGATCCAATTGGCGATGTCATTGATCGCGGTCAGGAAGGGCTTGCCCGAGTTCATGATGTGCTTGGGGTTGGTGGTGACGCCGTCGATCTTGTAGTTCTTGTAGGCGAGATCGATCTCGTTCAATTTGGCTGAATCAAGAAAATATTTCATTGTTAATTTCCTCCTTTTTCTTGGTTTAGATTTTTGAATAACTCCGCAAAAGCTGAGTCTTTCTTATAGAAAGCGATGGGAAGGCCGAGGGGCGAATCGATTTCGCCCTCGCCTGAAGCGACCTCCTTGTTGGTGAAGAATTGGATCCATTCGCCTTTGGGGAGGTAGTAATGATGCTTGGTTTCTTTTGAACGCAAGACGGGGGAGACAAGGACGTCTGGGCCGAACATGTATTCCCTTTTGTTGACGTAGGCCTCAGGCTCATCGAAATAGAAGAAGAGCGGGGCGATCATCGGGGTGTTGTTCTTGTAGTATTCCTCGTAAAGATGCTCGCGGTAAGGCTTGAGGGCGACGAATAGGCCGGTGTTCTTTACGAACTCCGGATAGGTGTTCGGGTCATCATACTGCACATTGTTCTTGGGCTGATTGCCTTCGTGGGTGCGGTAGATCGGGGAGAAGACGTTCATCTCCGCCCAGCGGTTGAATAGCTCGGCGTCTCTCTTCATGGGATAAAGGGCCGTGATGGTGGTGTAGCCGCCGATGTCGCTATGGATGACCCCGGCGCCGGAGCAAGCAAGAGAGATGCAGGCCGGGATGACGCTGGCAAGGCCGTATTCGTCAGAGAAATCGACGTGCTGGTCGCCGTTCCACATCGAGTTGGTGAATTGGAAGGTGTGGCCATAGGCGGCGCGGGAGAAGTAGAAGACCTCGTCTTGCTTGCCCTCTTCCATGACGGCGTCATAGGAGCATTTGGCCCACATGGTCGGCCAGCGGTTATGGAGCTTCTCGCTTTCCCCGCCATAGCAGACGGAGTCGGTGGGGAGATATTCCCCGAAGTCCGCCATCCAGCCGGAGAGGCCGTATTCGATCATGTTCTTCTTGATGATGTCCACGTACCACTGCCTGGCGGTGGGGTTGGTCAGATCGACGATGCCCGCGTTGAAGGTGGTGGATTTGATGTGGTAGACGGAGCCGTCCTTATGACGGATGAGGAAGCCTTTCTTTTTGGCTTCGAGATACATCGGGGCGCCTTCTTTCAGGAAGGTGTTGATGTAGCCGAGGAAGCGGACTCCTTCGGAATTGAGCTTCTTGATGATCTCTTTGAGATTGGGATAAAGCTTCTCGTCGGCCTCCCAGTTCCAATAGACCTGGTAGCCGAAGCTCGTGACGTGGTTGCCGCACCAGTCTTGGCACCAGATCGCCGCGACTTTGAGGCCTTTTTGTTTCGCTTCCTCGTATTTCTTGAGAAGGACTTCGCTGCCTCCTTGGACGGCGAGGATGACTCCGTCATTGACCCAGGAAGGGACTTTCGGCTGCAAGCCGACGAGTTTGGAGACCTCTTGGGAGAGGCCTAGCAATGAATCGCTGGCTAACAGAGAGATCGACTGGGGCACCTGACGGAATTTGATGAGGAGCTCATCCTTCTTGAAGGAGAGGAACCCATAGGTGTCTTCATGGCAATAGAAGGCATAGCCTTTAGAGGACATGAAGCTAGGCGCGGAGCAATAGGTCTGGTGGTCCTTATAAGGGGATTCGTGGTCCGGCTGGGGGCCATGGAGCCTTTCCCTCAATTGCTTCTTGGCGATCTTCATCACCTGCTGATGCTCGCTGACCCAGATGGGCACGTCCTTGCCTTTGAGGTCGACGGTCGTGTATTGCTCGCCGCAGCCGTAGATATGCTCATCCTCGAACGTCTTAAAACGCAGGGTGAAGCGGTTGTAGCCGGGGTCGACGTGGAAATGGAATTTGACCCAGGGCTCCGTGTCGACGATGATCTCGGCCTGCACTTTGCCGTCGGTGAAGATGTAACGCTTCCCGTCTTGGAAAGAGAAGACGAGCTTGTGGCGGTCTTTGATGGTGTCTTTCGTCTTGAAAGAGCCTCTTGTCATTTTGTAACTGGCCTTGCCTTTGCCAATCACCATGTAGCAAGAGCCGTCAGTCAGCTGCTGCAAAAAATAGCGGTATAGTTCTTCTTTGCTCACGCTAGTTCCTCCTTTGCTTATCCTTAATTAATTAAGTGACTTAAAAATTATAATTGCAAGGTGTTTCCACTTCAATAGCGGGGGAGACGAAATCTGACGTTTTTAGGGCGTTCAACCTGATTCGCTGCCTTCAACAGACTATCAAAAATCGGGAAAATTCGGGGAAAGATAACCTATCCTTTGTTTTTTGTCTAAAAACGGAAAAAATCTGAGATTTAGACAAAATCAATTTCTGACGTCATCAATACGGCAGATCGAGTTCTTTCGTGTATAAAAACGTTTGATAATATGGTTTGTTTTTAGATTTTGCAAAAACGGGTTGAGGCCATGCCTGCCCGTCAGTTTAAAATGAATGCTGTCTAAAAATCCAAATTCATGAGCGTTTAGACAAAATCTATGTTCATTTTGCGGCAAGAAAAGGATCAGGAATTATTGGAAAAGATCGTTTAAGGCTATTGTCTTGTTCACAATGCTCGCATATTGATTTCTTTTCAACCCGTATGTCGTTATGAGAATCAGCTGAATCGAACTTTTTGGGTTCTCGTCCGCATAGCGGGCGATTTTATTGCGCAGGGTCATGTCGTAATTTTTGTCTATCTCAAATTCGTTGATTGAAAATTTGATTTCGCATAAGTCAGCCACGTTGTCTCGGCGGTCAATGACCAAATCAATCTGACAGCCCTTCTCAAATTCATTCCCTTGCATTTCCCAGGAATAATAGGCAGAGCTTATTCCTTCTATGCCGAGCTTTTTCTTGATCTGATTGATGTGGTTTTTGCAGAGAAGCTCGAACGTTAAGCCAAGCCACGCTTTACGCTTTGGCAAGTCTGTTGTGACACTCCAAAAGTGCTCTTCTTTGCCACTGTTCTCTTTCAAGAAATCGAAGTAAAAAATCGTGTAAAAGTCCGTTAAAACATAGAGTGTTGTTTTTCTGTCGGAATGGGATTCGGTCTTGGTTATGAAACCTGAATCAATGAGGTTTTGCAGCATTTTTGTTAAAGTGCCATTCTTTGGGGCGCCTGTTTTTTTGGAGATTTCCTCTCTTTTCATTCCGCGCTTTTTTTCTGCCAAAGCTTTTACGATTTCTTGATATTTTTGATCGCCGTTAAAGAGGGTGTCATAGAGCCTGGAAAACTCATCCCAAAGGGGGCCGTTCTTCTTGAAATAAATCCGATCGATGTTCTCGCTGATGGTTTCGCTTGCATCGAATTGCTTGAGGTAGAAGGGGATGCCGCCGGTAACCATATAGGCTTGGGCGATATCATAGTTGTTCCAACGCGCGCCCTTGCGCTTCAAATATTCTTTAGTCTCTTTTAAAGTGAATGGCTGAAGATAGAGCCTTGCGGTGTGACGATTGAAGAAGCCTCCTTTATTCTTTATAAGCTTATTGGTGATCCAAGCAGAAGCTGATCCGGCAACGATGAGCATCAGATTGTTTTTGCTGTTCCCGTAATTATTCCAAAAGTAATCAAAAGAAGGCAAAAAGTCGCTTTTTTGATTGTCCAGCCATGGGGTTTCGTCAAAAAAGAGTATTTGCTTTTTATCCTTCGGCAATGAATCCAAATAGTCCCGTAGCGCCCAAAAAGCCTGAGACCAAGTCTCGAAGCTTTCGTACTCTTTGCCTGATCTTTTCTTCAATTCCTCGGTGAAGTTGTTTAACTGAATGGCTTTTGGCTTTTTATAGACCCCAGTGACCCTGAAAGCAAAGCGATCGTCAAAAAACTCGGTGATGAGGAAAGTTTTTCCGACTCGGCGCCTGCCGTATACAATGACAAATTCAGGCTCGCTCGATTTGTAGCACCTTTCTAAAACGCGGCATTCTTCTTCGCGGCCAATTAGGTTTTTGACGTTCATTTCTGGACCTCCACTATCCAAATGGTAGACGATTCCTTGTCTAAAATGTATAAAAAAATAAGAAAAAAGACAAAAAATCCATTGAATAATTGTCTAAAAGCATGAAGAAAGACCAAAAAAAGACAAGAAATAAATGCGCCGCTCAATCAATTCCGAATAGGTATTTGCGGTAGAGCTCTTCGGTTTTCTCTTGCCCGATGTTCTTTTTGAAGACGTCGGTGGAGGCTCCGCCGTGGGACAATAATCCGTTGACGTAAGCTGCTTGGAGGGCTTTCTTTTCCGCGGGATCAATGTCCTTTGATTTTGAAACGATGTTGCAGAACTCCTCGATGTAGCTTTGCGCGACCTCATCTAATAGCGGCGTGTCCTTCTTGCTTTTCTTTACCAAAGAGCAGCTTAAACGGATTGGGTCGTACCAGGCGGGCTTGGTCTGATGAGAGGGGACGTTTTTCAGTCTTTCTTTCAAAGCGAGCAGAGACGGGTAATCGCTTTTCTCCTTGAGGGTGTCGTAGCATTCCAAAAAGAGAGTGTCGTTTTTAAGCGCGTGGATCCTGTCGTAGTTGAAAAGGGGGACGTCTTTATGGAAGGAGGTGAACATCGCGACGTCCATCTTCATTAAGCCAAGCATCGCCTTGCCTTTCATGATGGCTAGCCTCCCTATGCCTTTGACGTTATAGCAAGAGATCTCGAACCTCATCGGCCCGACCTTCATTTTGGCGAATTCCCCGATATCGAGTTTATCTAGCTCGAACTTGCTGCCGAAGATGCTTTCTAGACTGTCCATGATATTTCCCCTTGCCTGTTATGGGAGAATTTTAGACCTATGGTTGCATGGGAGCAAATTCGCCAACTGTCGGGGCGATGCCTTCGAAGTCGAGGCAAAGGCGGGTTTAAGGAAAGGTCGCATCATAAAATAAATCCCTCTTCAAAGCGAAAGGTTGCCTGCAGATTTTCCTTTCGAATGGCGAAAATGATATTCCAAGAGTAATTTCTTCGATGGTGTCGATGAAAATGCCAGGAGTCCTAGATGGGATTCGCACGAAAATGTCGCCGGATTTGCAAAAATGTTGATCGACAGACCCCTCACATTTGCAATAATGTTGAAAATGCCTGCTAGCGAATTTAAGTTTTGCTGTTCATTATGCCGATGCTGTTAGGACTCCTTTTTGCTTTGCTCCTGCGCAATCGTGGCATCTGTGCCGAAGCCATGCTCCTTATGCTATGTTCGGCTTTTCTCTCTTTCGGGCACCCCTTCTTTGAACTGTGCTACAATTCCAGCCATGGTTACCAAAAAGGAAGCGCGCTTCCTGCGCCTGCTCTTCGCAACTTGGATCGCTTTGATGGCCTTCGCCATCGTCACGACGGTGATTTGCATCGTGGACATCTTCCAAAACGAGAGCATGAACAACAACATCTTCGAGCTGATCTTCATGGCCTGCCACCTGATCGCGTTAGGCTTCTTCATCATGGTTACCCTCAACTCCTTTAAAAGAGGCAGCTACATCCTGAGGAATCTCTCCTATGGTTCATTTGAAGGGCCGAGCCTTTACGTGCGCGCGTTATCTATATTTATATTAGCGGTAGGGGCCGCCTTGACCGTCTTCGGTATCCTCTTCCTCATCCCAGGCCTCATCTATGACTTCAATTTTCCGATCACCCTGAAATGGGCGATGGTCAATTCCGGGCTCACCGTGGCGGTGCTTGGCCTAGCTTTCCTCCTCTTTCCCTTCCTCTTCGCGAAGAATCCAACCTTAAGCAAACAAAAAGAAAACGAACTCAACGAAAGGAAGAGACAAAGATGAGAAAAAGAACCCTCCTTTTGCCTTTGGTGGCCCTCGCCTTGGCCCCTCTTGCGGGATGCTCCGCCGAGAAAGACCCTTTGGACGACGATCCCATCAAGCTTCAGAAGGATCCCGCAACGGATTACGAATACGCCGATTCTAGCAACGCGGAAGGCTCGGCCAACTATGAGATCTTCGTCCGCTCCTTCTACGATTCCAACGGCGACGGCATCGGGGATCTAAATGGCGTCAAAGCCAAGCTCCCATACCTCGCGGATATGGGCTACAAATCCTTGTGGCTCATGCCCATCTTCCCTAGTGGCAGCTACCATGGCTACGACGTGCTCGACTATTTCAACGTCAACAGCGATTACGGCACACTTGACGATTTCGACTCCTTGGTGAGCGAAGCTAAGAAATACAACATCGAGATCGTCCTAGATATGGTGCTCAACCATTGCTCTTTGCAGAATCCCTACTTCACCCAATCGTTCGCGGATTACAAAGCGAACAAGACGGGCGAGGATTCCAAAGCCGATTGGTTCAACTTCGGCCCGGGCGGCGACCATATCTACCAAGGCGTCTATTACGAATCCCGCTTCGATGCGAACATGCCTGACTTCAACCTAGATTCGGAAGGCGTGCGCGCGGAGATGGAGAAGATCGTCAAATTCTGGATCGGCCATGGAGTGAAGGGATTCCGACTCGACGCGGTGCTTTACTATTATTACCTGAACGTCGACCAGAACGTCGCCTTCCTCAATTGGCTCTCCGAGACCGCGAAGAAATACGATCCCGATTTCCATATGGTGGGGGAGTGCTGGACCTCCGATTCCGCTTTGGACTCCTACTATGTTTCCGCCTGCGACTCCTTCTTCGATTTCTCCGTCGCTAGCGGAGGTGACAGCTCCTGCATCAACTTCATCAAGGGCTATGGCAGAGTGAGCAACCTAAGCGAGTTCATCGAGAAGCACGAGAACTACAGAAAGAAAAAGAACCCGAGCTCATATTCCTCCTATTTCCTAAGCAACCACGATCAGGACCGCATCGCGAAGAACTTCGCCGATACGAACCTCTATAAGTCCGCCTGCACCTTCTACACCTTGCTCCCCGGGGACGTCTACACCTACTACGGCGAGGAGATCGCCTTAAAGGGAACCCGCAAGACGAACCCCGACGACCAAAACGACGTCAGGCGGCGCTTGCCCATGGTCTGGAGCGAGAAAAACAAGATGGGCGAATGCTCTTTCCCCGATCCTTCCGCCCCGGAACTAAACAACAACGACCAAGTGAGCAAAGGCGCGGAGGACCAGTTGAAGGAATCCTTCTCGCTGACCAACCATTACAAGATGATGATCCACCTTCGCAACAAATACTCCTGGATCAAGCACGCCTCCTATAAGAACCTCTGCGATGACCTCCATAGCAGCGAGTTCAGCGTCATGGCCTATTCCCTCACCTATGGCGAGCAGAAGATCATCGTGGTTCACAACTTCGCGAGCTACAACGTCGAGGTCAGCGTTCCGGCCACCGAGATCCTCGAGCAGATCAACATCATGCACCGCATCCCGGAGCTGAGCGAGGGCACCTTAAGGCTTGCCGCGCATAGCAGCGTGATTCTCAAGTAACCATCGGCAAAATTAGGGCCTAGAACTATCTAGGCCTCTTTTTGTTACAAAGACGAAAATGTGTAAATCAAAACGCCCAAAAATAATGAAAGGGCTTTCAAAAAAACGCTTTACTTTTGGTCCAAAGGTCACGAGAATAGTGCCATGGATTTATAGGAAAAGGCGTTTGCGCTTTATTCTTCGCGAAAAAATGTAAGCGCTTTGACCTAGATTATTGAAAGGAGAAATTAATGAAACTCAATAAGAAAATCCTTTTGACCCTTCTGACTGCTCCAGCGGTCGCGTCCCTTTTGGCTGGATGCTCCGCCAACAAAGAGAAGATCACGATTTGGGTCTCTGAGACCGAAGGCGTCGCCGATTCGTTCAAGGAACTCGCCAACAAATGGGCTTCCGAGAACGGCGTGAGCTACGACTTCGAAGTCGTCGGCGTCACCGAGGCCGAATCCGCCACCCAGATGCTCAACGACGTCTCCGCCGGCGCTGACATCTATTGCTTCGCGCAAGACCAGTTCGCCCGTTTGGTCCAGGGCGGCGCCCTCGCCAAACTCGGCTCCGCCGCTAAGAGCTTCGTCGACGAGAACAATACCGCCGACAGCGTCGCCGCGGTCAAATCCGGCAGCGATTACTACGCCTATCCTCTGACCGCTGACAACGGCTACTTCATGTACTATGACACCTCCGTCATCGACGCGTCCCACATCGATAGCCTCGAAGACATCGTCAAAGACTGCGAGAAGGCCGGCAAGAACTTCTCGATGGAATTCGAGACCTCCGGCTGGTACCTCGGCGGCTTCTTCATGTCCTATGACACCGATGGCAAGCAGCTCTGCCACTCGAATTGGACCGCTAACGAAGCCGGCAAATTCACCGCTTATGACGACACCTACGACTCCGACAATGGCGTCATCGCCGCTAGGGGCGCGCAGCATCTCGTCAAATCCTCCTGCTTCAACTCCAGCTCCGCCGCTGGCGACCTTACCGCCGCGACCCCCTCTGCCGTCCTCGTTTCCGGCACCTGGGCTTACAACGACGTCAAGAAGGCCCTCGGCGATAAAATGGGCGTTGCCGATCTCCCGAGTTTCACCGTCGATGGGAAGTCCTATCACATCGGCTCCTACTCTGGCTATAAGCTGATGGGCGTCAAGCCGCAGAGCGACACCACCAGAGCCGCCAACCTCAACAAACTCGTCCAGTACATGACCGGCTACGACGGCGAAATGGAAAGGCTCACCAAATTCGGCTGGGGCCCCTCCAACATCAAGGCTCAGGCTTCTGACGAATTCAAAGCCAACCCCGCTCTCGCTGCCCTCGCTGAGCAGAACAAGTACGCGACCCCTCAGGGCCAGATCCATGGCTCTTGGTGGGATCTCACCAAGACCCTTGGCTCCAGCATCAAGAGCGCTGACGCTGACGACACCAAAGCGATCAAGGAAGCTTTGGACAAATATAAAACCAATCTTGATCGTTTGATCAGCATGACTGACGAAGAAAGGCGCGCCTTCACCGTCATCGGAAAGTTCGCTTCAATCGATGGCACCGGCAATGGTTGGGCAACTGATTATGAAATGGTCGAAGAGCCGACTAACACTTGGATCAGCAAAGACGCCTTCACCCTTGCTGAGGGCGATGAGTTCAAGGTCCGTCAGGGCAAGTCTTGGGACGTTGCCTTCGGCGTTGACGGCCAAAACTACAAGGTTACCGCTGCGGAAGCCGGCTCCAAGAAGATCAAACTCGTTACCACCGAAGGTAGCGATGGAACTCTTTCTGGCACCGTCTCCCTCATCGATGCCTGATCCGCTTCTATCCGAATGAAAATAGGGTGGGGTTTAAGTCACTTTTACCCCACCCTTTTCCTCTATTTAAAGTGATGACGAAAGGCGAACTATGAAAAAGTACAGTGGTTTGGAATATCTGCAACTCACGAAGCTTCAACGGTTTGGCTACAAATTCATTGCCTTCTTCTGCGCGATACCATTATGGTTCAAGAACCTTGGCATCAAGATATGGAAGCAGCTCAAACGCTTCGGCTTATTTGTCGCTAACGACACCGTCGATCTTGTGAACACCTTCAAAAACGGCGATTGGAAGACCCGCCTGTCTTATCTCATCATGGGCTTTGGCTCAGTGGCGAGGGGACAGGTATTAAGAGGCATTCTCTTCTTCATTTTTGAGGCTGTTTTTATTGTCTATATGTGCCTGCCTCAAGGCGGCGGATATTGGCTCAGCATGATGCCTTCTTTGGGAAAGCAAGGGCCTGAGGTCAATATCTACATCCCGGAGCTGGACGAATACGGAACGGTTTATCACGATAACTCCTTCCGCATCCTCCTCTACTCCGTTCTCACGATCTTCTTCATCATCGCCTTCATCTACACCTGGCGCCTCAACGTCAGGCAGAACCGCATCGCGCAGGAGATCATCGCTAGCGGCAAGAAACTCAAAAGCGGCAAGCAGGACCTGCATTCCCTCATCGACGATCAGTTCCACAAGACGCTTCTCGCCTTGCCCGTGACCGGCATCATCGTCTTCACCGTCCTGCCGATCGTCTTCATGATCTTGGTGGCCTTCACCAACTACAACGGCGCGACGAATAACGGCTACACGAACAACCTTTTCCACTGGGTCGGATGGGACAACTTCAACACCCTGCTCAACTGGAGGACCGGCAACAAAGCTTATAGCGCCGCCTTCGGAGAGATCCTCGCCTGGACCCTCATCTGGGCCTTCTTCGCCACCTTCACGAACTACTTCCTCGGCATGATCGTCGCGATGATCATCAACAAGAAAGGGATCCGCCTCAAGAAAGTCTGGCGCACGATCCTCGTCCTTACCATCGCGATCCCTCAGTTCATCTCCTTGCTCTACGTCTCCAGGATGTTCGCCAACAACGGCATCGTCATCGCCAAGCTAAAAGAATGGTTCGGCGTCACCGGCTTCAGCTTCTACGACGATCCCACCTGGGCTAGGGTCACCGTCATCTTCATCAATATCTGGATTGGTATTCCTTACCTCATGCTCATCGCGACCGGTATCTTGATGAACATCCCCGCCGACCTTTACGAATCCGCCAAAATCGACGGCGCCAACGTCTGGCAGCAGTACTTCAAGATCACTTTGCCCTACATGCTCTTCGTCACCGGGCCTTACCTGCTCACATCGTTCATAGGAAACATGAACAACTTCAACGTCATCTACCTGCTCACGGGCGGCGGACCGACGAACACGAACGCCTCCGGCGCCCAAGGAAGCGTCGGCTACACCGACTTGCTGATCACCTGGCTCTTCAAGATCACCCAGGACACGGAATCCAAATACTACATGGCTTCCGTCGTCGGCATCTTGGTCTTCGTCGTCGCCGCGCTCCTCTCGCTCATCGTCTACAACCTTATGCCTTCTAACAAACACGAGGAGGATTACCAGTAATGAGAAAACAACACGTAAGCGACGACGGTTCCATGAAGGTGACCGTCGAGAAACGTCATATGGGCCTACGCGCCAAGACGATCCTCTCGAACACCGGCATCTACATCATCCTCGTCGCGATGGCCATCATTTGGCTCCTCCCCTTCTTCGGGATCTTCTGCGACAGCTTCGAAGTCTCGACGACCGCCCCGCATGGATGGATGTGGCCGAAGCAGTGGGGCTTCGACAACTACGTGAGGCTATTCACCGAAAGCACGAACATCCAGTTCGTCCGCTGGTTCATCAACACCCTCATTATGGCAGTGGTGACCGCCATCATCCAGACCATCATCGTCCTCTGCATGAGCTACACCCTCTCGCGCCTCCGCTTCAAAGGGCGCAAGTTCTTGATGAACTTCATGCTCGTCCTCGGGATGTTCCCTGGGATGCTCACGATGATCATCCTCTACCGCGTCTTGGCTGACCTCGGGCTCACCGGCAATAGCGCCGTCCCTGGCCTCATCCTCGTCTACGTCGCTAGTTCGGGCATGGGCTACTACGTCTCGAAGGGCTTCTTCGACACTCTTCCGAAGAGCCTAGACGAAGCGGCGAGGGTCGACGGGGCGACCAACGCCCAGGTGCTCGTCAAAGTCATCCTTCCGCTCTCTAAGCCGATCGTCATCTATACGCTGCTCACGGCTTTCATGGGCCCATGGGCCGACTTCGTCTTCGCCAAATACATCGCGGCGAACAAGCCCGCGGGCTATAACGTCGCGGTCGGCTTACAGAACATGATCGGCACCGATTCCTCGCTCAATGCGAATTACGGCGCCTTCTGCGCGGGAGGCGTCATCGTAGCCGTCCCCGTCGCGGTCTTGTTCATGTGTTTGCAGAAATATTATGTTGAAGGCGTCACTGGCGGCGCCGTCAAAGGATAGGAGATATCAAAATGGCAGAAGTCAAACTCACAAACGTTAAAAAGATCTATCAAGGCGGAGTCGTTGCCGTCCATGATTTCAACCTCACGATCGCGGATAAGGAATTCGTCGTCTTCGTCGGGCCATCCGGCTGCGGCAAATCGACGACCCTCCGCATGATCGCTGGGCTAGAGGAGATAAGCGAGGGCACCATCGAGATCGATGGCGAAGTCGTCAATGACCTCCAGCCCAAGGACCGTCACATCTCGATGGTCTTCCAGAACTACGCCCTTTACCCCCATCTCACCGTCTTCGAGAACATGGCCTTCCCGCTGCGCTTGATTCGCCCGAAGATGAGCCAAGACGAGATCTATAGGCGCGTCACCAACGCCGCGGAGATCCTCGGCATCACCCCTTACCTCACCCGCAAGCCTAAGGCGCTCTCCGGCGGACAGCGTCAGCGCGTCGCTATCGGCCGCGCGATGGTCAAGGATTGCAAGGTCTTCCTCATGGACGAGCCTCTTTCCAACCTCGACGCGAAGCTCCGCAACCAGATGAGGGCCGAGATCATCCTCCTCCGCAAGAAGATCGAGACCACCTTCGTCTACGTCACCCACGACCAGACCGAGGCCATGACGCTGGGCGATAGGATCGTCATCATGAAGGACGGCTTCATCCAGCAGGTCGGCACGCCGCATGAAGTCTTCGACAAGCCGACCAACCTCTTCGTCGCCGAGTTCATCGGCGCCCCGAAGATGAACACCTTCCCGGCCGTCCTCACCAAAGAAGGGGGCAAGTTCTACGCCTCCGCCTTCGGCGGGAAGCTCCCCGTCGATGGCGATAGGGCCGATATCCTGAGCCAGAATGTGGAGGTTCCCGAAGGCGGCTTGAACGTCACCCTCGGCGTCCGCCCTGAGCATATCGTCCTCGGCAAAGAAGGCGACCCCGCCTCGATCCACGTAACCATCCAAGTCAATGAGATGATGGGCAGCGAGCTCCATCTCCACGTCTTGACTGACGATGGCACCGCCCTCGTCATCCGCGTCCCGACGATTCAGCTTTCCGAAGAAGAAAGGGATTCGATGGTCGCGGGCAAGGAGTTCTACATCACCTTCGAAGGGAAGGTCATGCAGTTCTTCGATGCTGAGAATGGCGTTTCGCTTCTTTTCAAATAAAACCTATGGGGGCGCGGAAACGCGCCCCTTAACTCTTGTTTTTTAGGCTTACTCATCGTGAGAAGCCCCTTAGATATAAGAAAGGATGCTTATGAACAAGAAACTGATATTGGCTCTTTCCTTGGCCGCCCTCGCTTTGGCGGGCTGCTCCCCGAAAGGGGAAGGTGCCTCGTCTTCCTCTACCGAAAGCGTCATCTCAAGCTCGGAAGAGGAAGAGAGCTTTTCCAGCAGCGAAGATCCCGATGACCAGATCTTCAATAGAGACGACGGGAAAGCTTTGGAAGTTAAGGATGTCTCTAGCCCTTATACGGTAGGGACGACGACCAATTCCGCCAACTATGATTACTCAGGTGTCTACGCCAACAAACCCACCAACGACCTCGTTGACGATTTCGCCTTCGGCGTCGACTGCTCCTCGCTTTATGAAGTGGAGAAAGCGGGCGGACGCTTCTACGGGGAAGACGGCAAAGAGGCTGATCTTTTCCAGATTCTGAAGCAAGGCGGGGCCAATTACGCCCGCTTCCGCCTCTGGGTCGATCCTTATGACAAATACGGGGCCAGCTATGGTGGAGGGACCAACGACATCTCCACCGACGTCTATCTAGCCAAGCGCGCCGCCGCGGCTGGCATGAAGATCCTCATCGACTTCCATTACAGCGATTCCTGGGCCGACCCCAGCAAGAAATGGGCCCCGAAATCCTGGATGTACATGAGGAAAGGCGTCCCGACGATCAACGAAAAGACCCAGTATAAGCGCGTCGGCGATTTCACCGCCCACGCCCTCAACGCCTTCAAGAACGCTGGAGTCAACGTCGACGCGGTGCAGATCGGGAACGAGACCAATAACGGCATGGCCGGATCCTCGAACGCCCTTTCCTGGTATTTCGCCGAGATGATCAAAGCGGGGCACGATACCGCGAAAGCCATCTTCCCGAACGTCAAAACCATCGTCCACTTGGCTAACGTCCACAATCCCAGCGGCGTCTACAAAGTCTATGACAGGCTGAAATACTGGGAAGTCGATTGGGACGTCTGCGGACTCAGCTACTATCCCTATTGGCATGGCGGCAGGGAGAACCTCCAAGAGGTCATGGACTACTGCGCGGAGACTTACGGCAAGGAAGTCATGATCGTGGAGACCTCCTGGGGCTATACCGATGAAGGGGCGAGCTATTGCAGCAATCAGTTCTCTTCTAAGATGAATGAAGCCGGCGGCTATCTCACTTCCGCCCAAGCCCAGGTCAGCGAGCTCTCCGAACTCTGTGACTGTCTCTCCAAAGTGCCTGATTCCAAAGGCACTGGCATCTTCTATTGGGAGCCCGCCTGGCTTCCTAAGGAAGGCAGTGGATGGATCACCAAGTCAGGCTATTTCTATAACGATAACGGCTATGACTACAAGACATCAACCGATCTTGATGGCTACACCGATTCCTCCTGCTATTCCTCTTGGGCAAACCAAGCCTGGTTCGATTACACGGGCAAGGCGCTTCCTTCCTACAAAGCTTATAGCCTCATCCAAAGCGGCGCCCAGAGCAAAGTCGAAGAAAAAGTCGGGCCTCTCACCAAAGCCTACACCGCGACCTACAACCTCAGCGACGACACCAGTTCCATTCCCGAAGAGGGCATGATCAAGACGAACCTCGATCGCTTGCTGACCAAGCCGATCACCTGGAATGCGACCGAGGTCGCGGGCCTTAAAGACACTTCGCAGGGTCATCACACGATCCATGGCACCATCGACGGTTATGATGTGACTTGCGACGTCAACGCCTTCACTAACTACGTCAAGGACAACTCCTTCGAAAACCAGAACACCCTGCAAGGCAGCAATGCGAATGAGTACAAGGTAACTTCTCCTTGGGAATTGACCGCCTCGAATAACGGCGTCAGGGTCGAAACCAAAAGCGAGGGCAACCGCACCGGCACCCATTACTTCCATTGGTGGGCCAGCAGCGCATTCACCTTCACCCTCAGTCAGAAACTGACCGGCATCCCCGCGGGTACTTATAAACTGAGCACTTATGTTTTAACTCATCTGTCCGGTGAATACGGCGGATATAACAAGATCAACCTCTTCTATCAGATTGGTTCTGGAACGAAAGAAGAAAAGGATATGAAGAGTAGTTGCAAAGGTTACGGCGAGGGTCTCGTTGAATGGTCCATCTCCGATATCGTTGTTCCCTCCGACAACAGCACCGTCACAATCGGCATGGAATGCGACGCCGGCGCCACGACCTGGGGACACAACGACGACTGGTCCTTCGTCAAGACCAATTGAGCAGAAAGGATTCTATGGAAAACAAATTCGTTCTAACCTTAATCGATAGGCCAGAGATGGCCCCCGAATACGCCCAGAAGACCACCCAAAGCGGCAAATCAGACGACCTAACCTCGACCGCGCTTCTGGATGAATCTCTCTCGATCTTCATCTTCCAGCAGGATGAGGCACATAAAAGAGGCCTTAAGACCACTATCGAGATGACCTACGCCTCGCTTTTCAGCGACCTGGTCGTCGAACTCGCCAAAAGAGACCATGAGAAGTACGGCGATGAGATCGCCCTCACTCTCCTCGGCCTTCCCTGCGAGCAGTTCTACAAAAAATACAAAACCAAGGACTTCTGCATCTGGATGTTCTCAAACGAAGACAAAGAGAGAATCGTCGACGACGTTTTCGGCCTCTTCTATGAGAAGTTCGGCTTCTATCCTGAATCCACGGGCTCCTATTACATGGACGCCTACACGATCAACTACATCAAGAAGAAGTACCCGATGGTGAAATGCGCCGTCGCGACCTGCTGGGAGGAAGGAGTCAAGTGCTACCACACGACCAACAATTCCTGGTACACCTTCATCGACGGCGGCCCCTGGGCCCCTTGGATCCCCTCCAAGGTCAATAGCTGCCTTCCGGCGGACTCGAAAGAAGATGATTCCGGCATCGTCGCGATCCCTCATCTTTCCCGCGACCTCATGGCCTGCTTCGACGGGAACGGGTCGAACTTCGGCACCCATCCGCAGAACGTCCTCCGCGGGATGATCTACGAAGACAACGAGCTCCCTTATTTCTTCAACCTCGTCGACATGTACCGCGAGCAGGGCAAATACAACAGCGGCCACTCCTACAACATGATGTTCGTCGGCCCTGGCTGGCTCAACAAAGCGGGCAGATGGGAACAGCCTTACGAATTGCTCCGCAAATCCTACTGCGATGGCCTTGATTACTACGCCAAACTCAAGAAGGAAGGCAAACTCGTGGACATGACCATGAGCGAGTACGCGGACTATTACCGCAAAGAGCATCCTTCCTACATGGAGCCTGAGGTGGCTCTATGGAAAGACGTACTCTACGGGTCTGACAAGCAGTACTTCTGGTATTACGACCCCTATATGAGGGCGTGCCTTGACTTCAACCAAGGCGGGGCGATGATTTGCCTTAACCCCTATGTCGGCAAGCTCGATCTGCCGGTGGGCATCGGGACGGGGAACGCCTATAACTGCTCCTACCCCTATATCATCCAAGCCAATTACCGCGCGGGCTTCTTCACCCATTACGCGGGGCAAGGCACCCTCAAGAGCTGCGTCGTGAAACGCCATAACGAAGAGGTCGACCTCGCCCTTGAAAGGACTTTGGCCTCCTATTCGAAAGTGGGGGAGGACATCCTCCTCACCACGAACGAATTCGATGTTGTCTTCTCTGACCTCACCGTGAGGATGCGCTCCAAGTACCTCTTCAAGAAAGGCACGGGGGAGATAGTCACCACCAGAGAGATCCTCTCGCCCCTAGACGAAGAGGGCATTGAGATCGAGGACTACCTCGTCGGGTGCTATGGCATCGACGAGTACAGCGACGACATGACTGGCGTCACCCTCGAAGTCGAAGGGAACGGCAAGGAGTCCATCGATTATGCCTACAAGATGAGGAACATCGAAAGGAAGGAAAGCCTTGCGCGCGCCATCATCCCCCAGGTCAACACCATCGTGGAGATGGGAAGCGAGGACAAAGATTACTCAGGTAGGGTCGAGGAAGGCATCGCCTTCTCCCCGATGTTCCGTCTGAGCGTCAAGAAGAGATTCACTAGCAAAGGAGAACTAAGCTCATGGCTCAAAGTAAAAAAGGCGCATTGAACTACCGCTGCCCGCAGTGCTTCATGCGCGACATCGACATCGACATGTTCTATGACGAGGAGAAGCACGAATACTACTGCATCCGCTGCTGCTTCCATGGCGACGAAGCCAAAGTCAAGGACTGGAACCAGATGATCAAGCTCAAGTACGGCCACATCATGGACCGCGTCACCTCCTTCAATGAGGACAATGAGCCGATCACCTGGCACCCCTACAAAAAAGGAGAACTTTGATGTTTCTAGGAATCGATGCATCGACCCAGCTTGAGGTCGACGCGAAATCCCCTCATTACTATTACAAAGGCAAGGAGGTCGATCCCTGGTCTTTCATGCGCGAGCATAACGACGTGAAGAGCATGCGCCTCCGCCTGTGGATTGATCCTTATGACGAGAAAGGGAACCCCTATGGGGGAGGCACGGTCGACTTCCCCACTTGGATCAAACTCGCCAAAAGGGCCGCAAAAGATGGATATTTCATTCTTTTGGACATCCATTACAGCGATTTCTGGTGCGACCCGGGGAAACAATTCATCCCCAAGTCCTGGCGGGGCTTAAGCGTCGAGGAAGTCGCCGCGAAAGTCTATGACTATACCAAGTCGACCTTGCTCGCGATTCAAAAAGAGGGGATCGAAACCCCCTATATCCAGATCGGGAACGAGATCACTAACGGCATGCTCTGGCCGCTTGGCCAGCTTGGCGAACGAGGGGCGGATGGCCTTCGTTCCAATTACGACAACCTCGCCCTTTTCCTAAGGAGCGGCATCAAAGCGGCAAGAGAAGTCGCCCCCAAGTCGAAGCTCATCATCCATCTCGAGAAGAGCTACGACGTCCCACTCCACGAGGAGTATTACCGTGAAATCATCAAGCGCGGGGTTGACTTCGACATCGTCGGTCTCAGCTACTACCCTTATTGGCATGGTACCTTTCCGATGTTCTTCAAGAACGTCGATAACCTCAAAGAGAAGTTCCATAAGCCCATTTGGATCGTTGAGACGGGATACGGCTTCACCATGGAGCCTTTCCTCATGAACGGGAACTATGGGGACAACCTGATCTCGGAGAAATTCTTCGAGCAGGAGAA
>CAVAGB010000013.1:46425-49268 GCA_963588055.1 Erysipelotrichaceae bacterium
AAGCCCACGCATAACGAATGGGCGAACCAATGCCTCTTCGACTACGATGGGAACGCGACCCCTGGGCTAGACGCCTATAAACTCTGATTGAGACAAAACAAAGGAGCGGCGGAAAACCGCTCCTTTTTTAAACGGGGTTTTGCAGGTTTTTGATATTTGGATGGCTTTTGCGGCGTTTTTACTATTCCTTGCATCTTAGATATTCCGCGAAGCGCGGGAAAGAGAATTCCAAATAGCCATATTTTGGATTTTGCAGAAGGCCCTTTTTAAGAAGACGATCGCGATAAACGCTCATTGCTCGTGAATCGAATCCGCTGGCGGCCCTTAGATCTTCGACTTTGACAGGATCATTTGTTTTGAAACTCAGCAAAAGATGCTGCTCGTTGGAACTAAGCTCTGAGAAGACTTTGTCATAGACATAGTCACCCATATATTGATCGAATTCGCTCATTGTCTCTTTGCTAATGGCTTTTTCGCCTTTGTCGTAAAGCAAATGCCCTAGCACTTGGTATGCATAAGCGTAGCCGTTGGTGAATTTGGCAAGTTCTAATGCTTTGTCCGTATCCACCCCTAAATGGGTTTCATACGATGATGCAATGGCTCCGATGCTTAATGGCTCCAGGCTGATTTTTGGGGCGCGGTAAAGGAATGTTAGCGTGGTGTCATCCTGAAGTTTCGAGACGTTTTCGTACAAACCGGTCATGAGAAGCAAAACCTGATAGTTGTGTCTTATTAAGGATTCATAGGCCTGCACGAAATTCCGCATCTCTTTGCTGTTATCGACTTCATCGATAGTGATTAGAACCCTTTTCCCTTTTTTGTTGAGGTAGCCGATCATTTTCTTGATGAGGCTATTGGCTGTTGTGGCGGGCTCTTTTCCCTTCAAGGAGAAACTGACCCCTTGAAAAGAAAAGCTGAATTCGCCCTTAAGGAATAGTCTTTTCGCGATGGTGGTCTCGTAAATTTCCGAGGCAACGTTTTCGAGTATTTTGTCTTTTGGGCCTGGATCTACAACAATCCAGCCATCATCCTTGGCTAGAATGTTCGCGACAGAGGAGAGGAGTACGGTTTTGCCGCATCCTCTTGGGCCAGTGATGATATAGGCGTAATTGGTGATGGGCTCGGCAGAAAAGTCGGAGATGATTTTTTGGGCTTCCTTGATTCTCTTTATTGGGGCGCTCGGCTCGATGCCAAATGTAATTGTGAATGGGTTGTTTTTCATAATGTGCCTCCTAGTTTTAATTTATAACTCTTTATAACTTTTTTCAATATTTATAACTCTTTATAACTTTGAGATTTGTTTATAACTTTTTATAACTTCTGTTCACTAATACTGTAAAAAAAGTGTAAGAATATACGAATTCTTTTGGCCCTATGCCGATAACTCGAACAGCAGGTCTTCCCAATTTTTGCTGAGCGATCACAAAAAGAGCCAAAAACCATGAAGCTCTGATATTTACGGACCGTTAAAAAACGGCAGATTAGTCTTTCAAGCAGCCAATTGGAACAACATAGACCCCATCCGGACGCTTGCAACCGTATTGGCCCCCGGTGATGATCATTTTGAAGGACGGGAGCCTCATTGGTGAATCCTCATTCTTTTCATTGTGCTTTTTGATGAGGGATTCAACTTCGCATAGGTGGGCCGCCCCTTCTTCGATCCCTTCCTGACTTCCGAGGTTAAATTCGATCAATGCATATCTCCCATCGTCGAGGTGCAAGACGCAGTCAACTTCCAAATCGTATTTGTCCCTGTAATAAGAAAGCTCGCCTCGATGGGGGGATGAATAGACCCTTAGATCCCTGATGCAAAGCGTCTCGAAAACGAATCCGAACGACCTGAGGTCAAATGAGTAGAACTCGGGGGAGGCCCCTAGCGCTGCGACGGCGATGGAAGGGTCGACAAATTCTCTTTTTCGCCCGCTGCGCATTGCGGCTTTGGAACGGATGGATGGGCACCATCCTTCCAAATCTTCGACGATGTAAAGACGCTCGAGCACGTCGATATAGTCATCAAGCGTTGCTTCACTTATTGACCTTGTCGATGAGATGTCGGCAATGAGACTTGTCTTTTTTGCCAAAGTGGATATGTTGCGCGCGTAGCTTCTTAACAAAGCGCGCATCGTGTCGCTGCTTCTTTTCACTTTATCCACTTGAAACATGTCTTTTTTGTAAATCTGTTGGAAATAGTCTTTCATGATTTCAAGTTGGATTTCCTTGTCGCTCATTAGGACGCTTTCCGGCCAGCCTCCGCGGCAGGCGGCGAAGATTAAATCTTCATAAGTTAGGTCGGTTTTGCAGCCTTTTTCCAAATTATCCGTGCCATTGAAAAGATCCATCAAAGAGACTGACCCATTGGACTCTTTCGATTCGTACAGACTCATTGGATAGATCCTCAGTTCCGAGATCCTTCCCGTCCCTGAGTGTTTTGTCTCGACTTTTTTCGAGGTAGATCCCGTTAGGATGAATTGGCCTTTCTCGTGATGCTCATCGCAATAGGCTCTGACTGCGTCCCACATTTCTGGGGCATCTTGCCATTCGTCAATCAAGCGCGGTTTTGCGCCTTCTAGCAATACCGACGGGGTGATTTTCGCGGTTTCGATTAAAGCTTCCTTATTCGGGTCTTTTTGAAACATTATCTTGCTTTGGCACGTCTGCAGGGCCATTTCTGTTTTTCCGCACCATTTCGGGCCAACTATGTTCGTCGCGCCAAAAGCACGCAATTTCAGGTTGAGCATCTTGTCTGCAATGCGGGAATAATACATAAATCAGCCTCCAACTTCGCTTCTATTCTAAAATCCATTTAGGTTTTTTTCCATATTTCATTTAGGTTTTTTTCCGTG
>CAVAGB010000013.1:49514-53398 GCA_963588055.1 Erysipelotrichaceae bacterium
GCCCACAAGAAGGGCTTATCCGTCTTGGTGATCGACAAGAAAGACAAAGTCGCCGGGGCGATCCGTTCCGAGAGGAAGGACAACATCGACGTCCATCTCTACGGCCCCCATATTTTCCATACCTCTTATAAGGACGTCTGGGATTACTTCACCTCCTTTGGGGAGATGAACAATTTCGTCAATGAGCCATTGGCCTGCTACAAAGGCCGCCTCTACCACATGCCCTTCAACATGAATACCTTCAACGCCCTTTGGGGGGTCATCACCCCGGAGGAGGCGAAAGAGAAAATCGAGGAGCAGAAGAAAGAGATGGAGGGCAAAACCCCGTCCAACCTTGAGGAACAAGCGATCTCGCTCGTTGGCAGGGACGTCTTCGAGACCCTCGTGAAAGGCTACACGGAGAAGCAGTGGGGCAGAGACTGCAAAGACCTCCCTTCCTCCATCATCAAGCGCCTCCCTGTGAGGTTCTCCTACAACAACAACTATTTCAACGACCGCTACCAAGGGATCCCCGTCGATGGCTACACCGCAATCATCGAGAGGATGCTGGAAGGGATAGAGGTCAGGCTGAACGAGGATTACCTCAATGATAAGGATGACTATAGGAAACTCGCCAAAAGGGTCATCTACACCGGCGAGATGGACCGCTACTTCGCCTATCGCCTAGGCCATCTCCAGTACCGCACCCTCCGTTTCGAGACCTCTCGCCTCGAGATGGAGAACTACCAAGGCAACGCGGTTATCAACTACACCGAAAGGGAAGTGCCCTTTACCAGAATCGCCGAGCATAAGTGGTTCAATTACCGCGAATCCCCAGTCACCTACATCACCAAAGAATACCCAAAGGAATTCGAGGAAGGGGACGAGCCTTTCTACGCGGTCAACGATGAGAGGAACTCGACCTTGTTCGCCAAATACAAAGAGCTCGCCGCGAAAGAGAAAGACGTCTATTTCTGCGGCAGGCTAGGCCAATACAAATACTTTGACATGGACGATACGATCTACGAGGCCTTCAAGCTTTTCAAGGAGCTCGAGGGCTAAAGAAAACCGCCTCGGCTGAGGCGGCGATCTCACTTGATTTCGAACTTCTTCTTGTCTTTCGCGTTGATGTCTTTGCCGATTTGAACCTCGATGAGCTTCATGTCGCTTTCGGCGAGGATCGTGTGCTTCGAGCCCGGACGGATGGTGATGACGTCGCCTGCGTGGACGGGGTGGTTATTGCCGTCGATGATGGCCTCTCCCTCGCCTGAGACGACCGTCCATACCTCGGTCCTCCTTTTGTGGGAGTGGTAGGACATCTGGTGGCCGGCGTTCATAGTGACTTTGATCGTGAGGGAATCGTTTCCTACGTCGATCACCTCGTATTTGCCCCAGCTTTTCTCAGCGAAGCGCACGGTGGGGTCGAAATTCTCGACAAGCGGCTTCATGTAGGAGCTTTCGCTCGGATCGCTGACTAAGATCCCCTCTGGGGAAGAGGCGACGATCAGGTTCTTCGTCCCCATGCAGAGGACGGGGATGTCGAGGGCGTTGACGACTTTGGTGTTCTCGCAGGTATCGCTTAAGGTGACGTTGCCGATCGTGTCTTCTTCCATCGCCTCGGTGAGCGTGTTCCATGTTCCAAGGTCCTTCCACATCCCGGAGAAGCGCATGACCTGGATGCTGCTTTCGTGCTCGACGATGGCGTAATCGAAGGAGGTCTTCGTGACTTTGTCGTATTTCTTGAAGAGGTCATCGTAATCTTTGAAGGAGATGAGCTCGTGGGCTCTTTTGAGGATATAGCCCACCTTGCAGGCGAAGATGCCCGCGTTCCAAAGGGCGCCTTCTGCGATGTATTCCTTCGCCTTCTCTTCGCTTGGCTTCTCCTTGAACTCGGAGACCTCGCTCACCTCGTCTGCTGACTTGGGGAGGATGTAGCCGTATTTCTCGCTGGGGTAGGTGGGCTCCATACCCATGAGGGTGAGGTTGCTCTTCCCGTTGCTTGAGAGCTCGTTTAACTTCTTTAGGGCCTCGAAGTAATCGTCTTCAACGTAAGGGTCGACGGGGCAAATGATCACGGCCTCCTCCTCTGGGACGTTCATGACGTCATGGAGGTAGGCGGCGGCCAAGGCGATGGCGGGGAAAGTGTCCCTTCTGCTGGGCTCGACGGAGACGTTGATGTCTTCGCCCAGCTGATGGATGAGCTCAGAGACCTGGGCTTTGGAGGTCGCGATGGTGACTTTCGCGTCTTGGTCTATCTTCTTGATGGAGCGGTACATCCTCTGGACCATGGACTCGTATTCCCCGTCCTCGTTTTTGAAGATCTCGATGAATTGCTTGGACCTGATGTCGTTGGAAAGCGGCCATAGCCTCTTTCCCGATCCCCCTGAAAGCAAAATCAAATTCATACAATGTCGTCCTTCCTGCCTTCTCCTGCTTGTGGGCGCGGAGAGCGTAAGAAAACCGCATAAGCGGGTTTCTTGGATGGGCATATCTTAGCCCTGCTTGAATGGACGGGCAACTCTCGCCTCTTTTTCGATAGCGTTCCGCAAATGTAGGTGGCGTTAAGAAAAAGGAAGTTCCACAATTAGGTCGCTAGAAATAAAGGAGGAACTTCCGTGAAGAGTTTAGCACAATCGTCCACATCGTTGGACAAGATGATAGGGGAGGCCGCCGCCGCGGCCCCGGATCTGGTCGCCAAATGCCTGGAGAGGGCAGACGTGGCCCTTTCGCTCGCCCTGAAGAGCGAGAGATTCGGCGGCGGCCCCCGCTTCACCCCGATAAGGATCGACGGGAGGACCGTTGTGACGACCTTGGGGGTCGTGACCTTCCGCAGGCGCTACTACCGCGACGAGTCGACGAAGAGGTGCTGCCACCCGCTCGACGAGATCGTGGGGCTCAGCCCGCGCTCGAGGATGAGCGACGAGATGAGGCTCAGGGTCTTCAAGGCCGCCGGGGAGATGCCCTACTCGAAGGCGGCGCGCTGGGCCTCCCCCGGCGGCCCAATATCGAAGTCGACCGTCGCGAGGATCGTGGCCGACATCGAGGTCGAGGCCGAGCCGAGGCCGGTGGCGATGGCGGGGAAGGTCCACGTCCAGATCGACGAGAAGTACATAGCGATGGAGGGGAACGCGCGCAAGCAGCGCCTGATCACCGCGACCGTCTTCGACGGCGTCTCTTCCCATGGGAAGAGGAACAAGCTGGAGCACAGGGTGCTCCTCTCGGGCTTGGAGCTGGGGGCCGTCGCCGGGAGGATAAACGCGGCCCTGTCGGACGTTTTCCGCCTCAAGGACGGCGATTCCGTCTTCCTCTCCGGCGACCTCGCCCCCTACATAAGGAAGTTCGGCGAAAGGCTGAGCTTCCCCTCCTCATACGTGCCGGACAAGTGGCACATAGCCCACTTCCTCTCGACGGAGGACCGCCCCGTCGGCGCCGACGGGGTCGTCGAGAGGCTCGAGGAGATCGAGAGGAGCGGGGATCTCGCGGGCCTGAGCGAGGAGGCGCTGAAGGTCTACAGGCTGTGGAAGAGGAACAAGGCGATGTTCGAGGCCTGGCTCGACCCGGATTACAAAGGCTGCTGCCAGGAGGCGATGAACTCGCATTACTACGCGGCGAGGTTCGGGAAGCTCGGAGGCCGCTTCAAGAAGGAGACCGTCCGGAAGCTCTCCCTCGCCATGGAGGCCCAGCTCAACGGCTGGGACCTGATCCTGTCCTCGTCGGCCCTCAAGCCCACCGACCCCAGCGCGCTGGGGTCGCTGGGCAGGCCGGGCGAGGACAGGATGAAATACGACATCGACACCTCGCAGATGAGCTACGGGATGAGGAAGCTCTTCGCCCAGATCGAGTACGGGGTGCTATGATACGGAGGACTTATTTGTGGGGCTCACCTACAAAAACGGAACGCAATC
>CAVAGB010000014.1:0-51746 GCA_963588055.1 Erysipelotrichaceae bacterium
AAGGGGGCAAAAAAGGAATTTAACGATGCCAATTTTGACGAAAATCAAAAATCGGCATCGTTAACTCGCTGAAATTGACCATTTCAGGGGAGCATCAAACGAGATTGTTATATTCAATCGTGCGTTTTGCTTTCAGAATCTGCAGGCTTTTTCCTAGGCTTAGCAGCTTTTGGTTTGCTCGGGGCTTTAGGCGAATCTTTCGCCGGAGCATCAGCCTTTTCGACGGGTTCGGCGTCCGCAGGCTTCGCCTCAACGGGTTTCTCCTCGGCGGGCTTGTTATGAACCAGCCCATCGATTTCCTCCGCGGTGATGGTCTCTTTCTCGAGCAAGGTCTTCGCGATCAAAATCACTTCGTCCTTATGCTCAATCAAGAGGTCATGGGCTTTCTTGTAGGCGTTCTCGATGATCTCGCGGACCGCTTTGTCGATCTCGTAGGCCACTTGAGTGGAGAAGTTCTTCTGAGTGGAGGCATAGTCTCTTCCAAGGAAGACGGAACCGGTATCCCTTTCGTATTGGATGGGGCCTAAATCGGACATGCCGTATTCGGTGACCATCGAGCGGGCGAGGCGGGTTGCTTCCTGAATGTCGTTGCTCGCTCCGGTGGTGACGTCGCCGAAGAAGATCTCTTCGGAAGCGCGTCCGCCGAGAAGGCCGACGATGCGGGCGATCATCTCGTTCTTGGTGAGCAGGAAACGATCATCTTCCGGCGTCATGAGGACGTGTCCGCCGGTATTGCCGCGCGGGATGATGGTGATCTTTTGCACCTTGTCGCTATAAGGAAGATTGATGCCGATGACGGCGTGGCCGGCTTCGTGGTAAGCCACCTCTTCCCTTTCGTGGGCGGATAGCCCTTTGGAGTTTTTGGCAGGCCCGGAGATGCGGCGATCGATCGCCTCATCGATCTCAGGCATATTGATGTCGGGCTTATTCTCCCTGACCGCGAGGATCGCGGCTTCGTTGAGGACGTTGTCCAAATCGGCGCCAGAGAAGCCGACCGTGCGCTTAGCAAGAGCCTTGAAGTCGACCGCGGGATTGATCTTCTTGTTCCTAGCGTGGACTTTGAGGATCGCTTCGCGTCCAGCGGCGTCAGGAAGAGAGACGGTGATGGTGCGGTCGAAACGCCCAGCGCGGCGAAGAGCCGGATCAAGGACGTCGTCGCGGTTGGTCGCGGCGATGACCAAAATGCCAGAGTTGGCCTCGAAACCATCCATCTCGACGAGGAGTTGGTTCAAAGTCTGCTCGCGCTCATCGTTTCCTCCGCCTAAGCCAGCGCCTCTTTGGCGTCCGACGGCGTCGATTTCGTCGATGAAGATGAGGCAAGGGGCGCTCTGCTTGGCCTTCTTGAAGAGGTCGCGGACGCGTCCAGCGCCGACGCCGACGTACATCTCAACGAAGTCAGAGCCGGAGATGGAATAGAAAGGGACGCCGGCTTCGCCAGCGACGGCTTTGGCCAGCAAGGTCTTACCGGTGCCAGGCGGGCCGATGAGGAGGACGCCTTTAGGCAGCCTCGCGCCGAACTGCGAATATTTCTTGGGGTCTTTCAAATAGGCGACCAGCTCCACCATCTCGGCCTTCTCCGCGTCGCAGCCTGCGACGTCGGCGAAGCGGACTTTGGAGGTATCGGCCCTCCTTGCGGGGGATTTGTTGAAGGACATCACCTGACCGTTAGCGCCATTGACGGAGGAATTGAGCCTCCAGAAGAGGAAGACGCCGAGGATCAGGACGATTCCGGTTGAGATGAGGGTCGGTCCCCAGGTGTCCCACCAAGAGACCTGGAAAGCATCGGAGGTGGTCATTTTGACCTGGTTCAGAATCTGGGTGTTTTCGTTCTTGGTGTAATAGACCTTCGCCTGCTCGATGACGGAACGGAAGAGCTCTTGATAGGAAACGTGGGTGTATCCAGAGACCTCAAAGGCCTTTTCCCATTCGCTTTGCCCGATGAGGGAGGAGAAGGAGGCGGTGCGGCCAGAGGCGTTGAGGTAGGTGCCAGTAACGGTTACGGCGCGGTAATTCTGCGAGACGTTGACCGTTATGACCTTCTTGGTGGAGTTCACATAGTCATCGTAGCTATAGGTTTTGTATTTTCCGTTTTCCGAATCCACGTCGACATAACTGAGGTTGGTATCGATGTCCGATTCGGCCCAAGTCTCGGTCTGCGAGGAAAGACGAGAGACGATCAAATAGACGAAGACGCCGATCGTCGCGGCGATCAAAACGTAAGGCAGCAAATAGGAGAATATGCTTCTTTTGCGAGGCGCGTTTCCATCGTTCATGGTTGTATCCTTTCTCTTCCTGATACTCAGGAAGTCTGCGATTGATTTCGAGCGTGAATAATTTAAAGCAAATTCGCTTTAATACAAGAAAATAGACTTATTTTCAGCCGATATTTGGGCCTTTTACCTGCAGTTTGGAGACGTGGTACTCCGAGAAGTTCCTGCGGTAGCGCGGAACATAGATGATTTTGCCGTCTTTGTTGAGGAAAACGGGCCAGGCCTCGCGGAGGTCGATCGGCATGTTCCAAAGGGAATAGAGCTTACGAACAGGCTCGATGTAGCCATGAATTTTGACGTCGTCGGATTGGATGGCGTTGCGGATGGTTAAAGGGTAATCCTCGGCTTTGATGCCCCTATCTTCCGCGCCCATAGAGAAATCGAGGGAGAACTCTTTGGTATCGAGCTTCCCGGGGGCTTCGAGGACATAGCTGAAATTGATGACGTTGATGTTCTTCTCAAGCGTCAGCACATCGTAATCCTTGACGAGGGAGAAGCCTTTCTTCAGGGGATAGACGCCATTGGTGGTCATATCGAGGCAGAAGGCACGGATGGCTTCGAAGTCCTTCGGCTTCAAAGTGAGCGAAGGGACCTTCTGGACGAATTTGATCAAAGCGGCGGCGAAATCGTCTTTGGCCAAAGCGATGAGGGGGCGGATCTCCAATTCGCCGCTTTCCTCGTCGTCGTTTTTTATGGTTTCGACGGATTTGATTAACCCGAGCTTTTCGTCCGCCTCTTTCTTCATCTGGGAAAGGATGTTCTCGCGCTCGATCTCGTTCATCTTCGAGACTTTGTCTTTGCGGATGGAGGAGCGGGTGGTGCTATCGAGGGCGCTTTCGGTCCCGGGGTTGAAGGGGACGTTGTGCTCGAGGTTGTAATCGAGGAGGTCCTGTTTGGAATAATCGAGGACCGGGCGGAAAAGAAGCATCCCATTCAGGGTTCCGACCTTGCTGTAGCTGACGGAGTTGCCTTTTTTCTTGTGGTCGAGCGCCTTCAGATAGGACTCGATCAGGTCGTCTTGGACGTGGGCGAGCAGAAGCGCTGAGGCGTTGTATTCGTCGTAGAGCTTCTTATACCAGTCGTAGCGCATCCTCTTGGCCCAATCGTGGAAGGTCTCCCCGATGTGGAGCTGCTCGTTCTGAGGCAAGGTGTTCGTATCCAAAAGCCTGAAGATCAGGCCCTTCTCTTTGCAGTAATCGCCAAGCTTGGCCATATCCTCGCTCGAGAAATCGAATTTATGGTAATCGATGGCCGCGACGATTGGCTTGATGCCTTCGCGCTGAAGCATGTCGAGCATCGCCATGGAATCGGAGCCGTAGCTCACGGCGGCGATGTAGTTCTCATTGGGGTCGAAGTTGAAGTCAAGCATGGGTGCTACCTCCTATGGATTCATCCGAAATGATTTCGTAAAGGCTTGAGGCGTCGGCTTTGGAAGCGAACGGGCGGATCTCTTTGATGCGAACCGTCACCTTCCTCCTTCCAAGCGAGAGGACCAAGGTATCGCCTGGATTGATCTCGCTGGAGGGTTTGGCCGCTTTGCCGTTGAGAAGGACGTCTCCATCATCGCAGAGTTTCTTGGCCACTTCCCTGCGGAGGACCAAGCGGGACACTTTCAGAAACTTGTCGATTCTCACGAGGCTTATCCTATCACAAATCCCCTAAGGGGATTAGGGACACAATCCATGTTTGAGGGCGAGTTGGTGGATGATGGCCATGATGTGCTCAAGGTCATCGAGCCAATGTTCGCGCTTGGTCAATATGAGGCGGAGCCTCTTCTGGAGATAGGACATCCGGAAGATCTCGAGGTAGCCGCTTAGCGCGTTGAAGAGCTCATACCCCATCCCATCCTTCGAGGAGAAGAGATCGGAAAGGAAAAGATCGACCGTCTTCTCGTTCTCCTCAAGCGAGGCGAATTCAGGCGAATTCAGCATGATGTCGATGCGCTTCTTTTGAACCAATAAAGCCACTTCTGCGGGGATTTTGCCGTAAATGTCCTTCATTTTCCCCTCATATTCGTCTAAGTCTTCTTTGCTTTCCACGTCATCCAACTCTTGGTAGAGTTCGATCTTATCCGCGTTGTTGGCGTAGTCTTTCGGGATATAAGCATCAATGTTGAAAAGCTTCCTGGAGGTCCTCTCCTTCGGCTTGATGCCCTTGGTTTTCTCCTTCACCGCTTCGTTGAGCATCTTGAGATAGAGATCAAGCCCGACCGAGTCGATGAAGCCTGCTTGCTCAGGCCCTAAGATATCTCCCGCCCCGCGGATCATGAGGTCCCTTTGGGCGATTTTGTATCCGCTGCCCAGCTCGGTGAATTCCTGGATGGCTTTAAGGCGTTTGGCGGCTTCCTCGTTCATGCTCTTTGAAGGCCTGTACATCAAGTAGGCATAAGCGATGCGATTGCCTCTCCCTACGCGTCCTTTGATCTGATAAAGCTGCGCGAGCCCAAACCGGTCCGCGTCCTCGACGATGATCATGTTGGCGTTAGGCACGTCGATGCCGTTTTCCACGATGGAAGTGCATACCAAAACGTTGATCTCCCCATCGTAGAAGCGCGTCATGACGTCCTCTGATTCAAGACGGTCCATTTGACCGTGGACGACTCCGATTTTAGCTTCAGGGATCCTATTCCCCATTTTGGTGGCGACGTTATAGATGGTCTCGACGTTGTTATGGACGTAGAAAACCTGCCCGCCTCTAGCGAGCTCTTTCTGAATGAGCTCATCCGCGACCGCTTCCTTGAAGGGGGTGACATAAGTTTGGATGGGCATGCGACCAGGCGGGGCGGTGTTGATCTCGGAAATGGGTCTTATCCCCACAAGGGACATCTGTAAGGTACGAGGGATCGGGGTGGCGGAAAGAGTGAGGACGTCAACGTCTTTTTTGAGCTCTTTTATCTTTTCTTTCTGCTCCACCCCGAACCTTTGTTCCTCATCGACGATCAGCAAGCCGAGGTCTTTATAGGCGATGGCTTTGGAAAGCAAGCGATGCGTGCCGATCACAAAATCCACGCTGCCATCGGCAAGCCCTTCGATGGTCTTCTTTTGCTCGGACGGATTCACTAGGCGCGATAGCAAAGCCAACCTAATCCCAAAGGAAGCGAAGCGGTTCTGCGCTACCTCGAAATGCTGCCTGGCCAAAAGGGTGGTAGGCACGAGCATCGCGACTTGCTTCCCCGCGTCGATGGCTTTGAACGCGGCGCGGAAAGCGATTTCGGTCTTGCCGAAGCCCACATCGCCGCAGACGAGTCTGTCCATGATCTCAGGGGACTCCATATCGGTTTTGATCTCATCCACTACCTTTTGCTGATCTTGGGTCAATTCATAAGCGAACTCATTCTCGAATTGCCTTTGGAGGTCGTCGTCTTCCGGGAAGGAATATCCGCGAAGCTTTGCCCTTGCTCCATACAAAGCAATCAGGCGTTCGGCGAGCTTATTGATCCTTTCTTGGATCTTTCCCTTCTGCTTTTTCCATTCCCCGCTAGATAGGTGGCTGAGCCTTGGTGCGGCGCCTTCTCTCCCCGCGTATTTCCTGACCAGGCGGAACTGCTCGAGGGGGACATACAAAGACTCGTTCCCCGCGTAAGCGATGTGGAGGAAATCGCGATGGATGCCATCGACCTCGATGGTCTTCACGTCGATGAATTGGCCGATTCCATTGTATTCGTGGACGATGTAATCGCCTGGCCTAAGGTCTTCATAACTCCGCAAAACCTGGCTATTTTTGAATCTTGCGGTGAATTTCGTGTTGATCGAACGATGCCCGAAAAGCTCAGAGCTCGTTAGACAGGCAATCTTCAAAGACGGGATTTCAAATCCTTCGGCGATAGCTTGAGAGGTGAGCCCAACCTTCGCCTCAGAAGGTAGGGAAAGCCCCTCCACCTCTTCAAAAGGGATCCCCGCGTCATCTAAGAACGAGGTGATTGTCGCCCTTTGATGAGGATCTGGAAGAGAGATCAAAAGAACGTCGTTCCCATTCAGGTAGTTCTGAATCAAAGGGATCACATAAGCCAGGTTTCTAGAAGGGACATTGATGGGATGAACGAGGAACTCAACGGTCTGGCTAGAGGAAGCGAAAGAGGTGCCATAAACGACTTTCCTTCTATCTTTGAACGCCTCGTCTAGGCTCATGTACTGGCTAAGCCGAGACAAATTCGAGCCCTTGAGGAAATTCTCAGCGAGGTAATCGGTGGATTCTTGATATAGCTGGCTCGTCGCTTTTTGGAAGTTCTCTTTGTTCCCAACGAAAATCAAATCGGGATCGAAGTAATCAAGGACGGAGAAAGAAGCGTTGAGAGCATACCCATAGTAACGATAAAGCTCGTTGCGGTAGTTCTTGCTGATGAAATTCTCCAGCACCAGAGGAAAGTTTTGCTGCAGCTGAACCGCGGCTTCAGTCTTAAGCAAGAGGCAATCCTTCTTCATCCTCTCGTTGCCTCGTTCAGCGAAGGAGGTTAGTTCCTTTTCGCTCAAGAATAGGTCGGTCGCGGGGAGGACGAAGGCTTCGTCCGCTTTCTTGTTGGATTCTTGTGAACGCGGATTGAAGAAACGGATCGATTCGATTTCGTCCCCAAAGAACTCCAGACGAATCGGATCGAGATAAGAGACGGAGAAGATGTCCAGAATGTCGCCGCGCGAGGCGAACTGCAAGCTCTTTTCGACGTGCGATGTCCCTTGATAGCCAATGTTGATGAGCTTCTCTTTCAAAGAAGGGAGGTCGTAGGAGTCTCCGACTTTGAAATGGATGGTCTCCTCTTGGAAGCGTTTTGGAGAAGGGAGATAACGAAGCAAAGCCGAAGGATGAGTGATCAGCACCTTCTTGCCGCCTTGGCTTAATTGCCCAAGGGCGTAAAGCCTTTGGGAAAGCAGCTCGCGAGAGGAAGAGAGGGCCTCCGCTCGCAAAAGTTCGTCGCTGGGGAAGAAGACAACCTGGTCTTCTGGAATGAAGTTCAGAAGGAACTCATATAGCTTCTGCGCGTTGTACTGGTTGGAACAGATAAGCGCGTAATTCCCGGGTTTTTTTCTAAAAATCCCCGCAAAAACCAAACCAACGCCTAGGGTTTCATCTATGACGAAAGACCCCTTTTTGTTTAGAAGGGGGGAGGTTATATCGGATTCGTATATTTTATCTAGAAGCTCTTCCCGGTCCATGTCGCCCTCATTGGTTGTAATGATTCATCGCATAGGGGAAGCCCTTCTGAAGAGCGTCGCGGATGGCCTTTGAAGCGTTTTCGATACCCTCCTCGATTTTCTCTTTGTCTTCGCCTTCTGGTTTGCCAAGCACCCAGTCGACCCCGGTATGAGGGGGCTCGCCGATGCCAATTCTTAGACGAGGGAACCCCTCGGTATGAAGGTTATTGATGATGGATTTCATACCGTTGTGGGACCCACTGCTGCCAGAGGGGCGCAAACGGAGCTTTCCTGGCGGCAAGGCCATGTCGTCATAAACCACAAGAAGATCCTTCGGCTCGATTTTGTAGTACTCCATAAGGGGGCGGACAAAATCGCCAGAGAGATTCATGAAGGTCTCGGGTTTGCCGATGATGATCGTCTCGGGAAAGGCGGGATCTTTCACGATGGCGAAAACGCCGTTGAATTTGCTGTGATCGAAATCCACCCTGCACATCTCGGCGAATTTCGTGACGGCTAAAAAACCCATGTTATGGCGGGTGAATTCATATTGCTTCCCTGGGTTCCCTAGGCCGACGACGAGTTTCATTTTTCGTTCCCTATGGCGGAGAGGCGATGCAAAACGGAGAGGATTTTATCAATCCCCTGGGCATCATAGAACTCCAAAGGGCGATCTTTAAGCGATTCCAACATGTCGCTTTGCGAGACAAGACTCGGATCGCTTTTCATCTGATGAAGGGAAGCCTTCATCATGAGGCTATAAGGGAAGCGCAACTTGGCGAAATCAAAAGATCCACGGAGCTGATAGAAGCGAATGTGGTAAATGTCCAAGACGTTCGTCGAAATGAGGTTGTCCCTGGCTTCGGAGCTAGGGATGCTCATGCCAGAAGCGAAGATAAGGACGTTCTTTTTCTCCATGTCGTCGAAATGGGCCAAGAAATTGTCGATGCCTTGGATTTTGTTGCCCATGACCCAACCGCCATAAACGATCGTGTCATAGCTATCGATGTCTTTCCATTTGTATTTCTTCAAAGGGAAAACGTCCCCTTTGATGCCCGCGGCGATGTCTTCCGCGTATTTTTTTGTTCCGCCGGTTGCGGAGGTATAAAGAATGAGAGTTCGCATAGCGAAAGGATATTACCATAGGTAATAAAAATGAGGGATTTCTTTTTGACAATGGCACCTCCTCAAAAGGAAGGAGATGCCTTTTCAATTGGACGTCAATTGAAAAACGGAAAGGACATAAAAATGCTTGATTCTCAATAATTGATATTGTTGGTTTATATGCAAGAAAGACTCGATGCGGTTGAGCTTTTTCGGAAATCGTTTTTCCGGAAAACTTACCACCTTAAAGTTGGCTTTCATTTTGGGATTGACAATTTCCCATCCTTTTTTACGATACGAAACGAAGAGGAACCCATATGCCAAGAACGCCTGAACAAAACCGAGTCGTCAAAGAGAAAAGGAAGAAACGTCTTTTGGACGTCGCGCTGAAAACGTTCGCCGTAAAAGGCTACGCCGACGTGACGACAGACAGCATCAGCCACGGGGCTCGCGTGTCACACGGGCTTTTCTATCGTTATTTCTCCTCCAAAGACGATGCCTACAACGCCACCGTCCGCCATTTTGTCTTAGGCCCGACCACTCCTTTTCTCCCCTCAGCGGATATGAAACAGTATCATGGCGTGGACGGCCTCAAGAAATTCTTTGAAATAGCCGAAAATGTTCAGACCGGAGATCCGCAAAACCTCTACATCGCTAAGATTCTTTTGGAAATGGAGCGAGGAGGTGCAAAAGGCGCCATCGTGAAAGAGACCCTTGAGCGTTTCGATCTCCAAGGGACCTTCCAAAGGCTCATCGCAGAAGGCCAATCAGATGGGGATGTAATTGCAGGCGACCCCAAAGAAATCACATTTGCCTTCTTTGATTTGTTCACCGGATTAGTGGCTGGCTTATTGTCGCCTGACGCCCACCTAAGAAAAACCATATCGAAAGATACTTTGTTGGCAATGACGTTAAAAAAGCCGCTGTGATGCGGCTTTTTCTTAATCACGCTTTGAATAGTGGTAAAGATATTTCAGCTCGTTTTTCAACTTCGGATAAAGCTTTAGATAAACGTTCTTGTAAAGCTTGTCATAGATGGCTTTCTCTTTTTCTCTGGGCAGGAACTCCTTCGCCGGATGGACCATCTCATCGACAGCCTCTTTGGCGGTTTTGAATTCTCCAATGGATAGGAACCCCGAAATCGCAGCTCCCAAAGAGGAGCTTTCGTTGGTCTGAACCTTGACGATCTTCTTTCCGAGGATATCCGCGGCGATTTGGCAAACCTCATCGGATTTGGAGCCGCCGCCAGAAACGCGGATCTCTTTGAAATCCGTATGAAGCAGTTTTTGGAAGCGTTCCATCCCCCACCGAAGCTCGTAATCGATGCCTTCGAGGATGGCGCGATAGACATGGAAACGCGTGGTCATATCGGAAAAACCCGTGATGGTCCCGCGAACTTCGGGCTTTTCTAGTTCGGAACCCCAATAAGGCTGAAGAATCAAGCCGTCGCATCCAGGAGGGACGCTTTCAAGATGCTCATTGAAAAGGTTCGGAGTGAGTTCGTCGGACATCATTTCCTTAACTTGGGTCGCCCCAAATTCTTTTAAGAACCAGTTGAGCATCCAGTAACCACGATAGATTTGAAGATCGAGGTTGTAATAATCAGGAAGAACGGAGGGATAAGCGGGGAGGAAAGGGAAAGGTGAAATGTATTTCTGCGTCAAAGCCTCGATTGTGCAGGCGGTTCCGAAAGAAACAGAAGCCATCGAGCCATCGACAACCCCGGTCCCTAAGGTCTCGCAGGATTTGTCGCTCCCTGCGGCGAAAACGGGGATTCCTGCAGGGACGCCAAGCAAAGCAGCGGCCTCTTTGGTCAAATTCCCAATTTGGCTTTGGCTAGGGACGAGCTCGCAAAGTTGATCCCTACGAATTGAGAAAATACGGGCCTGGAAATGATTCATTGGATCTGAATACCAAGCCTTTTTCGGATAATTGATTGGATAATGGCCCGTGAAATCAGAGGGGCAATCCCTCAGCTCACCGGTCAAGCGATAGAAAAAATAGGTGGCAACTGCGACATATTTATCGGTTTTCGCCCAATTCTCCGGCTCGTTTTCCTTCACCCAGTTCGCAACCGTGCGGATTTGGTTCAAACGGATGGTCTCTGTTTTGTGAACAAGCGCAAACAAAAAGCAGGAAGACCAAGGAAGCGGTTCTTTGCATTTGGCAGTACGTTGATCAAGCCAAAGAATCATCGGCCTGACAGGGCGAAGATTGCCATCAAGCAAAACGGCTGAATCACGGAAACAAGTTTGGGTAATCCCAGCTATGCGGGAAATAAGTTCCGGATGCCCGGCACTGAGTCGTTTGGCGGCCTTTGAAAGACACTCGAAATAGTAATCTGGGTCTTGTTCGGCCCAACCTGGCTTTGGGGAAAGGTAAGCGGGCTCATAGCTTTCCTTTTCACCGGCAAGGAGATTTCCTTTTTTATCAAAAATGCATGCGCGAACCGACTGCGTTCCAAAGTCGAGAGTAAGAATTAAAGGGGAATTGTCGTCCATGGTCTTTCCTTTTTCGCATCAAATGATACACCCGCAGGAAAAAGGTCGCATCGAAGCGTTGACTTTTAGAGCGTAAATTTGCACACGTTTTTGTCATTCAACGCGAAGGTTGATTCATTTTCGCTATTTTTAGCCTTTGTGAAAGTTTTCTTGGTTTGATTGGCCCGAGAAGTCTCATAACCCCATTTTCTTTTCGTAGAAAAGACAGTGGAACGCTTTTTTGTTGCTCCTATTTTCGCCCAACTCTACAATACCCCTTGAAAAGAGCAAACCATGATTATCTCCAGAGCCCCGTTCCGCGTTTCCTTCTGTGGAGGAGGAAGCGACATTCCTTCTTTTTATGAGCAATATACCGGCTGCGTGCTTTCGACCACGATCCGCAAATACGTCTATATAGCCATAAACAAAGCCTTTAATAAGGATTCGATAACCCTCAAATATTCCCAAACCGAAGTCGTGAACGACGCCTCCCAAATCCAGCATAGGATCTTTAAGCAAGTCCTTGGTGATTTCGGCACAAAAGGTCTAGAAATTACCTCCATGGCCGACATTCCTGCGGGAACGGGGCTGGGTTCATCCAGTTCTTTCACGGTCGCGTTGTTAAAAGCCCTATATACCTATAACTCGCAATCCGTCTCCGCTTACAAAATCGCGAAAGAAGCCTGCGACATTGAAATCAATCAGCTTGGAAACCCCATCGGCAAACAAGACCAATTCGCCGCAGCTTTCGGAGGCCTCCGCTATTATGAATTTGAACGCGACGGCTTCGTCAAAGTAGAGCCGATCATCATGAGCAAAGCATCCAGGGATCATCTTGAATCATCGCTGATGCTCTTCTACACCGGGGCGCTCCATGACGCCAACAAAATCCTTGGGGAAGAGACCAAAAACCTGGCCACCGCGAACGAGAAGATCAACGCCACTCGCCTCCTTTGCGAGATGACCAAAGGGCTTAAAGCCAGTCTTGAATCCAACGATGTCGACGCCATCGGCCCATGCCTGAAAAGAGGCTGGGAAATCAAAAGAAGCCTCGCCAGCGGAATCACAAGCCCGTTCATTGACCACTACTACGAATTAGGGATTGAAGCCGGGGCGACCGGCGGGAAATTGTTAGGCGCCGGAGGGGGCGGATTTCTGCTCTTTTTCGTGCCAGACAAAGAAAAAAGGCCGCAAATCCGCGCCGCTTTGCACGATCTTAAGGAGATGCCCTTCGAACTTGAGCAGTCCGGCGTGAGCATGATCTACACAGAATGATTGCCCTTATCCAAGCCGGCGGAGCCGGAACAAGGCTGAAATCCATCACCGGCGATTTACCAAAGCCGATGGTGAGAATATGCGAAAAACCGATTTTGCAATGGCAAATCGAATCGATGATGTCTTCCGGGATAAAGGAATTCATCCTGATCGTCTCATGCAAGTCGAAAGCGGTTCAAGAATACTTCGGAGACGGGTCGAACTTCGATTGCAAAATAAGCTACATCGTCGAAGAGTCGCCTCTTGGATCAGGGGGTGCGCTCGCCTTGGTTTCAAAGGCCATCAAAGAAGATTTCATATTGTGCTTTGGCGATTTAATGCTCGATGTGGACTGGAAAAGATTCATGTCCTTCCACAAGAAAAGAAACGCCATCATCACCGCTTTCACCCACCCGAATTCCCATCCTTATGACTCCGATGTGCTCGTCGCTGATTCGAACGGGAAAATCATCAACATCCTTCCCAAAAACCAAGAGAGAGATTTCTTCTACGCCAACCTAACAAACGCAGGCCTCTATTGCGTGTCGCCAACGCTTCTAGAAGCCTTCGAAGACGAGCCGGTCAAAATGGACTTTGAGAAGGACCTTCTTATCCCCACCATCGCCTGCGAAGGTGCTTACGCCTACCGCAGTTCAGAGTATGTGAAAGACGCAGGAACGCCAGGACGTTACGAAACCGTAATCAACGACTGCTCAAAAGGCATAATCTCCGCAAAATGCTTAAAAAACCCGCAAAAAGCCATTTTTTTGGATAGGGATGGGACGATAAATGTGTTTGGAAACTTCGTCACCGACCCCTCTGGGTTGAAGCTTATTCCTCAGGCTCCCGAAGCAATCAAGCGCATAAACGGGTCCTCTTATCTTGCGATCTGCGTCACCAACCAACCCGTTGTCGCTAGAGGCGAAACCACCTTCGAAGGTTTGCATCAGATCCACTGCAAAATGGAGGATCTATTAGGCAACGAAGGGGCTTACTTGGACGACATCTTCTTCTGCCCCCACCACCCCGACAAAGGGTTCCCCGGGGAGGTCCCGAGCCTAAAGATCGACTGTGATTGCAGGAAGCCGAAAATCGGCATGCTTCTTAAGGCGAAGGAAAAATACAACATCGACCTCGCTTCTTCCTGGTTCATCGGGGACACCTGCCAAGACGTCCAAACCGGCATCAACGCGGGTTGCAAAACCATCTTGCTGCTTGGCGGAGATCCGCGTCCTTATGCAAAATATGGAGACGCCAAACCCGATTATGTTTGCAAGACAATCGACGAGGCGGTCGATTACATACTTTCAAAGGAGAACTGAGCAATGGACTTCAAAAACAAAATCAAAGACTACCTGGACCTGGAAGCCAAAGTTCTGGGCGAACTGAACGTCGACGAAATCAACGAGACCATGAACGCGCTGCTAGATTGCTATGACCGCGGCGGAAGCGTCTACACTTTCGGCAACGGCGGCAGCGCCGCCTCCGCCAGCCACATGGTCTGCGACTTCAACAAAGGCGTCTGCTACGACCTTGATAAGAAGTTCCGTTTCGTTTGCTTGAACGACAACGTCCCGATAATGCTCGCAATTGCAAACGACGACTCCTACAACAACGTTTTCCTCAATCAGCTGAAGGGGCGCCTCAGCAAAAACGATGTGGTGATTGCCATCTCAGGCTCAGGCAATAGCGGAAACATTGTGAACGCAGTCAGCTACGCAAAAGAAGTCGGTGCCAAGATCATCGGCGTGACAGGATATAGCGGCGGCAAGCTGTTCAAACTGGCCGATTATCATCTCCACGCGCCCATCGACGACATGCAAATCGCCGAAGACATCCAGATGGTTTTCAATCACCTGATGATGAAAATCCTTTGGCAGTATCTC
This sequence comes from Erysipelotrichaceae bacterium, assembly GCA_963588055.1. Taxonomy (GTDB): domain Bacteria; phylum Bacillota_I; class Bacilli_A; order RFN20; family CAG-826; genus Alloenteromonas. The sequence continues at coordinate 14,121 of CAVAGB010000014.1, forward strand.
CAAGAGAAAAACGGGAAAGAAGCCGTTTACAAAATTCATCAATAAGCCCTTCTACAACGCTCTCAAACGGGCCCTTTAGGGTCCGTTTTTCTCTTTTTGCCCAACTTTCCGGGTTTTTCGTCCTTTATTTGTTCCTCTAGCCTTTCGGAAGTGTTACTATTCCCCCGCTAGGGCTTTATAAAAGCCCTTAATTGTCTTTAGGAGGACAACATGGCAGAAAAGAAGTACGTCTACTCCTTCAAGGAAGCCCACGAGCACCATCTCGGCAAGGACATCCTTGGCGGAAAAGGTTTCGGGCTTGCTGAAATGACCGCCGCTGGGGTTAACATCCCCGCTGGTTTCACCATTTCCACCGAAGCTTGCACCCTTTACTACGATTCTGGGAAAGCGATCCCTGATTTCGTGTGGGATGACATCGTGAACCACCTTCACGAAGTCGAAAAAATCGATGGCAAATCGTTCGGCGGAGGCACCGGCGTGCCTTTGCTCGTCTCGGTTCGTTCCGGCGCTCGCCAGTCTATGCCTGGCATGATGGACACCATCCTCAACCTCGGCCTTAATGACAAGACCGTCGATGAGCTCGCGAAAGCCGCCAACAATGAGCGTTTCGCTTGGGATTCCTATCGCCGCTTCATTTTGATGTTCACCAACATCGCCAAAGGACATCCGCGCACCGAAATGGACGCGATGCTCGACAAAATCAAGGCCGACAACGGCTACAAGCTCGACACCGAAGTCACCACCGATCAGCTCAAAGCTCTCGTCAAAGACTATAAGGCTTATTACAAGAAGGTCTTCAACGAAGACTTCCCGACCGATCCTTATGTTCAGCTCAAAGAGGCCGTCGCCGCGGTCTTCCGCAGCTGGGACAACCCCCGCGCCAACGTCTATCGTCAGATGAACGGCATCCCCTATGAATGGGGCACCGCCGTCAACGTCCAGACCATGGTCTTCGGCAACATGGGTGAGGATTCCGGCACCGGCGTCGCCTTCTCCCGCGACCCTGGCACTGGCGAAAAGAAAATCTACGCCGAATTCCTCCCGAACGCGCAGGGCGAAGACGTCGTCGCTGGCGTCCGCACCCCGCTTCACATCGACGCCCTCAAAGAGAGGATGCCCGAAGTCTATGAAGAGTTCCTCGCGACCATCAAGCGCATGGAGAACTACTTCCACGATATGCAGGATATGGAGTACACCGTCGAGCGCGGCAGGCTCTTCTTCCTCCAGGCCCGTAACGGCAAGCGCACCGCGCGCGCCGCTCTCAAGATCGCTTGCGACCTCGTTGATGAAGGCTTGATCGACGAAAAGGAGGCTGTCCTCCGCGTCGAGCCGAAGCAACTAAACGACTTGCTCCACCCGACCTTCGACACCGCTGATCTCAAGGCCCATGACGCCGTCATCCACGGCCTCCCCGCTTCTCCGGGTGCTGGCACTGGCGCCATCGTCTTCACCGCTGACGAGTGCAAAGAATGGCACGACGCCGGCAAGAAAGTCGTCCTCGTCCGCGCCGAAACCTCTCCTGAGGACATCATCGGCATGGTCAACTCCGAAGCGATCCTCACCGCTCGTGGCGGCATGACCTCCCACGCCGCGGTCGTCGCTCGCTCCATGGGCAAATGCTGCGTCGCTGGCGCGACCGAGATCGTCGTCAACGAAGAAGCCAAGACCGTCACCGTCGGCAACAAGGTTTATCACGAAGGCGATATCCTCTCCGTCAACGGCTCCACTGGTCTAGTTTACGAAGGTGCCATCAAGATGGTTCCCGCCGACCTCGGTGGTGACTTCGGCCGCCTTATGGGCTGGGCCGACAAATATCGCCGCCTCAAAGTCCGCGTCAACGCCAACACCGTCGCTGATGCCAACAACGGCAACCGCTTCGGCGCCGAGGGCATTGGCCTTTGCCGCACTGAGCGTATGTTCTTCGCCCCTGAGCGTATCCTCCACATGCGTGAGATGATCCTCTCCGACACGACCGAACAGCGCGAAGCCGCCCTCGAGAAGATCCGTCCGTTCCTTGCGGATGACTTCCGCCAGATGTATGAAGCGAATCCCGACACCCACGTCAACATTCGTCTTCTCGACCCCCCGCTACACGAATTCCTCCCCGAGATCCACGATGACAAGACCATCGCCGAAATCGCGGAGCAGCTCGGCGTCAGCGAACAGAAGGTCCGCGACCGCATCAATCAGCTCCACCAGGCCAACCCGATGATGGGCTTCCGTGGCGTCCGTCTCTGCGTCGCCTATCCGGAAATCTACGCCGTCCTCGCGCGCGCCATCATCCAGGCCGCCATCGCCGCCAGCAAGAAGGTCGGCAAGGACATCGAGCCCGAGATCATGATTCCTCTCTGCGGCGAACTCAAAGAGTACCGCTGGGCGAAGAAGACCGTCATCGACACCGTCGAAGACGAAATGGCCAAAGAAGGCAAGAAGCTCGTCTACCACGTCGGCATGATGATTGAAATCCCACGCGCTTGCATCCGCGCTGGCGAACTTGCCAAAGAGGCTGAGTTCTTCTCCTTCGGGACCAACGACCTCACCCAGCTCACCATGGGCTTCTCCCGTGATGACTCCGGCCAGTTCCTCCCCTATTACTACGATCGCAAGATCTACGAATTCGATCCGTTCCAGACCGTCGACATCGACGGCGTCGGCGAACTCGTGAAGATGGCCGTCGAGCGTGGCCGCGCCTCCAATAAGGATCTCCTTATCGGCGTCTGCGGCGAGACCGGTGGCGATGCTGCCTCCATCGAATTCTACGATGCTGTCGGCCTCGACTACGTCTCTTGCTCGCCCTTCCGCGTCCCGCTTGCCCGCCTTGCCGCGGCTCAGGCTGCGATCAAGCACAGCAAGTAATTGGTCTAAAGCCAAGCAAAAGCACGATTCCTCGAAAGGGGAAATCGTGCTTTTTTATATTTTTCGTAACTTTTAGAAGGAAAATTTCAAAAATCCGAGATTTTATAAGGTATAGAAAAATACCTATTCAAGACTCAAAACTTAAAGTTCGTTGCCGTAGAAGATCAAATCGTTGCGCGCGTCGATCTCCCCGACTTGGCGTGTGCCGAAATAAATCTCGCCGCCATCGCCGATTTCCCCGATCTTCGTGCCGTTTCTTAGCAAAATGCCATCGCCAGTCAAACGGGCGAAGTTCCTGCCTGTGATTGTGATCGCGGCGTCCCCGTCGCCTAAACGTTCGACGTAGCCGACGAGTTCGTCGTCGATATAGACATCGTGTCCATAGCAAGGCGTGCAATCCAACATAAGTTCTCTCTCCTATGAAAAAGACCCTTTCACTCAAGGATCTTTGCTAAACGAACGATATACCCCATCTTATCCAATTTACGGAAAGCGTCTTTGCATTGGGACTCCGACTTAGAGAGGGCGAAACAGCAAGAGCCAGAACCAGACATGGAGACGATGGGGAATTCCATTTTCCTAAGAAGCGAATAGACCTCTCCTATCTCAGGAAGCAGGCTTTCTGCGGGGGCCATCAAGTCATTCCCGATGCCGCGCGCGATTTTGATTTCATCGTATTCCGCGAGACCTTCTTCGACCAAAGAGGTATTAACAGAGGTTTTTGGGAAATTGTCGCAGATTTTATAGACGTCTGCGGTGGAGACGCCTTGCTGAGGCTTCACAAGAAGGATGTGCCAGTTCCGTTTCACTTTGATTTCCTTCATGCTTTCCCCGATGCCGGTCACTTCCATCGGCTTGTTCCTCAGAAAGAAAGGGACGTCCGCGCCGATTTTTAATCCAATCTCGGAAAGCTCATCGATGCTCGCGCCTAGACGGAGGATCTTATTAAGGCCCATCAAAACGGTCGCCGCATTGCTCGATCCTCCGCCCAATCCGGCGGCGAAGGGAATCTCTTTATGGATCTTGATGAGGAAATTGTCGGAGAATCCGTACTTTTCCTTCATCAAATTGAAGGCTTTTGAGCAGAGGTTGTGCTTCAAGGAAGATAGGACTGGGTCATCGCAGACGATGTAGGTCCCGACGTTCTTCGGGAGGCGTTCAAGAATGATGATGTCATGTAGGGTGATGGGAAGATTCACCATCTCCAAAAGATGGTATCCATCTTCTCTTACGCCGGTGACTTTCAGACTGAGGTTTATCTTCGCGAACGATTTGCTAATCATAGGGTTGCCTTGGTGAGGTTTAGATATTCTTCGGGGGTTAGCTGCTCAGGACGTTTGGTGGGATCGATGTTCGAGCCAAGGAGAATATTAGTGGCTTTCGCTTGGTCTTTCACCACCGACTTTAGATTATTCGCGATGGTTTTCCTTCTTTGCAGGAACAAAGAACAGGCCAAAGAATAAGTTTTCCCAAGCAAAGCGAGGTCCCGATCGTCTTTATAGACATAAGAAAGGACGGCGGAGTCGACGTGCGGGGAGGGAGAGAAAGAAGAGCGAGGGACTTTGAATTCCCTTTTCAGGGTTCCGCTTAAGGCGAGGAGGATGTTCAAAGGGCCATAATCCTTGCTGCCGATTGGGCTGAGCAAGCGATCGGCGGCCTCTTTTTGGACCATGATAGCCATTTTGCGGCAATCCGAGGCGCCTAAAAGGACCTTTTCCAAAATGCCTGAAGTGATGTAGTAAGGCAAGTTCCCTACGATTTTTGTGTATTTACCATAATCCCATCTCATCGCGTTCCCTTGGAGGATGTTCAGCGAAGAGGAGAGGAAGTCGTTGCGGCATTTGGCGAGCATCGCCTCATCGATGTCGATCGCATCCCCTTGCAAGGCAACTTGGCTAAGGAAATAAGTCAAAGATCCAGCTCCGCAGCCGATTTCCAAAACAATGTCATCTTTTTGGATATCCAAAAGGGAAACAATTCTCTCCGCCGCATCGGAATCGATCAAAAAGTTCTGCCCCACCTCTTTTTTGGCGAGGAGCTTATAGGAATTCACTTCTTCGAAGAAAGCGTCTCGGTCTTTCATTTCATGGCCCTTTCAATATCTTCCAGCGACAGATTCAAGGCGTTCGCCCTTTTCAGGAACGTCTTCGCGTTCCCATGCCCAAGATGGAGTTTGGCTTCAACCTCAAGCCTTTTCTTGTTCGCGCCATCGCTGCCCATAAGTCCCAAATCAAGAAGATCGACCTGGGTAAGGCTCCCTCTGACGGGAGGATCTGCGGGAACGATATGGGAGAGGGCAAGCATGACTTCGTCTTTGCTGCTCTCCGCCACGCCTACTTTATGATGCTTGATGGATTTCTCTTTCCTCACGAAAGCATGGAGGACGCCCGGAACGTGTTCAGCGATCAGGTCGCGGATCCTTTTCCCTGGTGAATCGGGGTCGGTCAAGACCACGATGGAGCGGGTTTTCGAGGCTTCTTTCAGATACTCAATTGTTCCACGTGAAACCTCTGAACCATTAGTGGTGACGATGTCTGCATCCAGAAAAGAGCGCAGGAACGACTCATCTGAGGCGCCTTCGACCACAATTATGGAGGGATAGGGTATTTTACTCATAGTTCCACGCGGAACAATCTTGTGAAATTCTCATTCAGCCTTTCCGCCACCTCTTTAACGCTCATTTTACGAATTTCAGCCATTTTTTCGACCAAAATCGGGATGTTTTTACTCTCGTTTCTGCTTCCTCGATAAGGAACCGGGGCCAAATATGGCGAATCCGTCTCCACCAACAGGCGATCTAGCGGGCAAGCTTCCACGCAGCGCCGCGGCTCCTCCGCGTTCTTGTAAGTGATCGGCCCATCGAAGCCGAAGTACATCCCCAGTTTCGCGAACTCCTTCAGGCTTTCCACCGAGCCAGAGTAGCAATGCAAGACGCCTTTTCTTTTAAGGGGATGCGCCTTAAGGACCTCTAGAGTATCCCCGATGGCTTCCCTAGCGTGTATGGACACAGGCAGATCAAGCTCATTGGCGAGCTCGAGCTGCTTGATGAACCATTCTTTTTGTTTTTCGTGGTCTTTGGGGTCTTTGTACCAATGATGGTCGAGTCCGATTTCGCCTATCCCCACGACTTTCTTGTCTTTGGCGAGCTCACGGAAGATATCGAGGTCGCTTTCTTTTGCGCCTTCTAGATTCTCCGGCTGATAGCCGACAAGGGCATAGCAGCAAGGAAATTCATGGGCGATCTCCAAGGCGCGGATGCTGGAAGGAACATCATAGCCAATCACAAGCAAAGCCTTCACCCCAGCGTTAAGGGCACGCTCAATGACTTCAGCGCGCTCGCTATAGAGCAAGTCGTCGTTCAGATGGCAATGCGAATCAAAATAGACGGCCATATTACTTACCTACGCAGAAACGCGAGAATATCTCATCGCCCAAATCTTGGCTGGGATCCATGCCAAGAAGCTTTTGTACACAGTGATATGCCTCTTGCAAAGGGATGGATATGAGATCGGATGCCAGGCCTTCTTTCGCTCCATCCTCCACCTCTTTAAGATGGGCGTCGATCTCACGGAGCAAACCCAGTTCCCTGGCGTTGGAAAAAGAAGGCGTTTTGAAGGATGAGGAAGAAAGAGAAAGCGAGGCGAAGATCGCTTCTTTGAGGTCATTCACCTCCCCTTTCAAAGCGGAAACGTACAACAGTCCCTTATCCTTATTATATATAAGGTCGGATTTGTTATAGCAGACGATGGTTTTCTTCCCCTTCGCATAGGAAAGGATGTCCTCGTCTTCTTTTCGCATCCCTTTGCTCGCGTCGACGATGAGGATGATTAGATCCGCCTCATCGATCGCCTTCTTCGATCGCTCCACCCCAATGGATTCGATCTCATCGCTGGAGGATCTGATGCCGGCCGTATCAAGAAGATGAAGGGGCACCCCTTTCACGGATAGTTCGCCTTCCACGATGTCTCTAGTCGTCCCGGGGATTGATGAAACGATGGCTTTGTCTTCTTGCAGCAAAGCGTTCAGCAAACTGGATTTCCCAGCGTTAGGAGAGCCCACCAAAGCCACTTTGATGCCTTCGCGGATGATTCTTCCTTCTTGCCCTTGGCTGATTAAGGACGCGAGATGAGCCCTGATTTCCTTGGCTTTTGCTTCTAGCAGCAAGGAATTTGCCTCTTCGATGTCCGTGTATTCGGGATAATCGATGTTGACCTCAAGCAAAGCGAGCAAGGAAGCGATCTCTTCTTTCAAAGGGGTGACAAGCTTGCTTGTTTCCCCGCTTAAGGAAAGAAGGGCAAGGTCTTTGCTTTCTTTGGTGGTCGCGTTTATCAGATCGTTGATCGCTTCCGCCTCGATGAGATCCATCTTGCCGTTATAGAAGGCGCGGGAAGAGAATTCTCCTCGGCTCGCATACCTCGCTCCTTTGGAAAGGAAAGCCTGCACGATCTCCTCGACGATGAGCATCGAGCCGTGGCAGCAGATCTCAAGGACGTCTTCCCCCGTCATCGTTTTCTTACCAGGGTAGACGAGCAAAACGACTTGGTCGATCGCCTTCCCCTCGTCTGCAAGCATCCCCACGAGGATCGTTCTTTCTTTGATGGAGGAGACTTTCTTGTCGAACAAAGAATCCGCGATTGTGAAAACCCCATCGCCAGAGCAGCGAATCACGGCGAGAGCGCTGTTTAGTGGGGGCGTGGCAAGGGCGATGATCGGTTCGTTCATGGCAAAAAGGATTATACCTTGTTCGCCTCTCCTCTAAGAAAGAAAAGGCGCCCTTTCGGGCACCTTGACTCAGTCGACGTAGCGGATCCAGATGGCGCGGTCATGACCTTCGCCGGTGGATTCGGTTTTGATGTGTTCCATGTCGGAGAGGGCGTTATGGACGACCCTCCTCTCATCCGGGGTCATCGGATCGAGCTGGATGTCTTGATGGGAGGCGAGGACATCCCTGGCGGCCCTTTTGGCGATGCGGGTCACCTTGTCGTATTTGTCCTCTTTGTAGTTGCCCACATCGAGCAAGACGCGATAGCGATGGCGGAACTTGTTGCTGACGGCTAGCTTAGTGAGCTCATTGAGGGATTGGAGGGTCCTGCCGCCTCTGCCGATGAGGATCGGGTTCCTAGGCGAATCGACGGAGACCTTGATGATGTCTTCCTCGATGATGGCGCTGGCAGTGGCGTCGACGCCGAGGGCGGCCAACGAGGTCTTAAGGTATTCGGCAGCGTAAGTGGCGGCGTCATCCTGGTCATAGACCGCGATGGTCGCGCTCTTCTTGAAGAGCCCCTTCTTCTCATCAATCACTTTGTAGATGAGTTTCTTCGGATCGAGGTTGAGCTCGCTAGCGGCGCTAGCGACTGCCTCCTCGACGGTTTTGGCTGTGAATTCTTTCATGGTTTATCCTCTTTTCTTTGTTTTGCGGGCAAGAACGACTTGCGAGATGAGCGTCTGAAGCATCGACATCAAGCCACCGATGAGCCAATAGATGCCCATCGCGGCCGGAAGCATGAAGCCCATGAAGATGGTGAAGATCAACATGACGATCATCATGATCCTGCCTTGCTTGTTGGCGCTGTTCGCCGCTGGGTTCTTACCCATTTTGGAAACGTTTTTGGAACGCGCTTTCGCGATCAGGCGAGGCAATAGCATCGCCATGATCTGCACGCCGGCCATGAGGATGAACAGAATCAAAGCCGTCCACCAGCCGGAAGTGTTCGCATACCATGTCCCGGAGACGTTGAACAAGGTCTCGCGGATGGTATCGGAAAGTCGGAGATTGAGGATCTGCCCGGAAGAGAGCGCGGCGCTCCCCTGCAAGCCGGACCAAACGCAGATGAATACCGGGAACTGGATGATGAGCACCAAGAACTGGCTGAGCGGGTTGATTTTGTTGCGGCGGTAAAGGGCCATCTGCTCCTGCCCAAGGCGCGCTTTCTCGGCCTGGTTGGTGTTGGAGTTAGGATATTTCTCCTGAAGTTTGGCAAGCTGAGGCTGCAGGTTCTGCATCTTCTGCTGGTCGAGGGTGCTCTTGAAGGTAGCCGCCATCAGCAAGAGGCGGACGATGATGGTGACGAAGACGAGGGCGAGCAGCTGGCTCCAGCCGGAGAGGCTCGCGTCCATGCCGAAGGCGAAGGTATCGACCATCCAGGAAATCGGATAGACGAGCAAGCCCTCAAGGAAGCCCTTGCTCCAAGCGTAACCCCAATCCTTGGCTTCGATGTTGACCTGCCAGTCGCGGCTAGGACCATAGTGGCCATAGGTTCCGCTGCGGGTCGCGATGCAGGTGCTGATGCTGCTGGCTTTGGATTGGACGTTGTTCTTATAAAGCGTGGTGAAGACGCTCGTCGGGCAACCATCGATTCCTAATCCGGCGTCGCTAGATTTCTGCAAGGCAGCGCACCAGGAATCGAAATGGCCGAAGAGGGCACTGTCGATTCCGGTGAATTTCAAATAGCCATAGCGGCGGAGGAGCGAATGATCGTAATCGATCGCGGTCGCGTTGCTCCCATCGGTGTCATATTCGACGTAAGGGTTGATGTAATAGACGCCGCTCTCGGCGGAAATCGCTTTGGCGGTCGCCTCATTCGCGGTTTTGTCGCTGGACGAAGCGGCGATTTTAAGTTTCGAGGCCAAAGCTTTGACCGAAGCGTTTTCATAATCCCCGATAGAGGCGTAGCCGGCGCTGATGTCGTTTTTCTCATAAGCCCATTGCACGATGGCGGCTTTCAAGGTGTAGTCGTCGATCGCGGACCAGAACTGAATCGAGGGCAGCGCGTAATAATTCTTCGCGGCGCTAGAGAGAATCGTTCCCTGAAGAAGGGATTCGGCTTTCTTGGCGGTATAGGTGTAGACGGTCTCGCTTTTGGTGTAGGGGACGTATTTGTAGATATCGTCATTGCCTTCGAGGGCCTTGCCCGCGACGGCGGTGTCCCCGTATTTCATGCTCTCTTCGGCTTCGATGAGGCTCTTGGTGGACTCGTCGGACGCTAGTTTTTCGTATTCGGCTTTCGTGACGTAGACCGTAACGCCCTGTTCGTAGGGATAAAGCATCTGGGCCTTATCGGTGTCGGAACAGAAATTCTGCGTGCATGAGGAAAGTAGCAGAGCGGCGAGCCCGACGCCTGCGATCCCCAGCAGTTTCTTTTTCGAGTTGTGCTTATTCAATTGCGTTGTCCTTTAATTCATCAAGCGCTTTGGCGAGCTCTTCCTCGTTGGATTTCGCCTCCAGAGCGTTGTAACTGGGGCGGATCACGATGATCAAGTTCAAGCGTTGCGAGACGTCGAAGTGGCGAGAGACCATCGCGCGGACCTGCCTTTTGATGCGGACCCTGGTGACGGCGTTCCCATTGCGTTTGGATACGGCCAGCCCCACTCGGGCATGGCTTTGGTCTGGGATATGTTCGACGTAGATGGTGTAATGCGGGGTTTTCGTTTTGCGCCCGGCATGGATGATGCGATCGAATTCGCTATGTTTTTTGACGCGATATTCTTTCTTCATGCGGGCATAACGAAAAGATTAGGCGGAAAGGCGAGCGCGGCCTTTCGCGCGGCGGCGAGCCAAGACGCGGCGTCCGCCCGCGGTGGACATGCGAGCGCGGAACCCATTGACGTTGATGTGCTTCCTCTTGGAAGGCTGATACGTTTTCTTACCCATGATAAATTCTCCTTTACAGCGGTAGCGGTGACTATTATACGAACCGACTTTCGCGAGAACAATAAAAAACGCACGCGCACTTACGCGCGTGAAAAAGGCCCCAAAACGCGCCTTCTTCGGAAGTTCGGACGTTGAATTTGATGAATTTTCAATTCACAAACGGCTCGGAAAAGAAATGTAGCAAACTGCGAAGAAAACCAAAAAGAATCGACACGGCCTTAATTATTTTCAGCCAATCAGACGTGGAGAACCCAAAATGTAAGCCCTTTTTCCACAAGGATAAAAATCGAAGTAAGTTTTCCACAATTTGTCCACAATTTCATTTTGTGGAAAACCATACGCCCGCTCATTTCGAAGGTTTTCGGCCTTTGAATTGTGGACAAATCAAAAACGCGATATTTCTTAATGAAATACGCTGTGGAAAATGTTTTAATCTTGTGCAGGAAAAACCGCTTATGTCCGAATCAATCTCCCAACTCACGGCGATCTGGAACCGCTCGCTGCAACGCATCAAGAAAAACTTGAATGACAATCACATCTACGACACCTTCTTCGGCACAAGCTACATCGACTCCGTCCAAGGCGACACTTTGGTGATCATCGTCAACTCCGAGCTCGCCGCGATGGTGCTTAAGAATTCTTACGCCAATCTCGTTGAGGAATGCGTCCAAGCGGAGACTTCGACCAATTACAAGGTGACTTTCCTAAGCCAAAGCACCGGCACCTCGCAGAATAATAAGGAAAAAGCCGCCGAGAAGCCTCTTTTCTTCCAAGAAGCCAAACTAGACCCCCGCTACACCTTCGACAATTTCGTCACCGGTGCGAGCAATCGCGAAGCTTATCAGGCCGCGTTGATGATCTCTAGGAACCCGGGCAACCTCTACAACCCCTTGCTCCTCCATTCCCAATCGGGCTTAGGCAAAACCCATTTGCTCCAGGCGATAGGCAACGAGATCAAATCCCTCCGCCCGATGGCGAAGGTCCTCTACATCTCCGCCGCCGACTTCGTGGACGAGTACATCAAATTCGCCACCGGCAACAAGCAAGACCAGACCCTGACCCAATATTTCAGAAACGACGTCGACGCCTTATTGATCGACGACATCCAGTTCCTGATTGGGAAAGCCAAGACGATGGAGATGTTCTTCGTCGTCTTCCAAAGCCTTTACACCCAAGGGAAGCAGATCGTCATCACAAGCGATCAGGATCCCAGCAAATTAGACGGCATGGACGAGCGTTTGAAGACCCGCTTCTCCAGCGGCTTGGTCCTGCCCATCCAAAAGCCCGATTTGGAGACCTCGGAAGCCATTCTCAGAATGAAGATCGGCGCGAACAACCTGGACGCGAATGATTTCGACCCGGACGTGATCGAGTTCCTAGCTTCGCGCTTCTCTTCAAGCGTTCGCGACCTCGAAGGCGCCTTGAACCGCTTGCTTTTCTACACGGTCAACCTCGAGCCGACCAAGCACATCGACCTTGCGTTGGCCAAAAAAGCCATCTCCTCCTTGATCTCCGCCCAAGAGGACGTCGGGAAGCTGAGCGAGGAGAAAATCATCTCCGTCGTCGCCGATTACTATTCGTTGCCCCCCGCCCAGATCACGGGCAAGCTCCGCACGAGCCGCATCGCGATGGCAAGGCACATCTCCATGTACCTGATCCGCACGCTCCTAGACACTCCCTTCACGAAGATCGGCCAGACTTTCGGAGGGAAAGACCACGCGACTGTGATGAACGGGGTGAACAAAGTGGAGAAATCCCTGAAGAACGATCCCGACATGAAAAAGGCGGTCAATGAGTTAATCAGCCGCCTGAAAAGCGCGTAGTTATTTATATTTTTATAAATAAAGCAATGAAGGCATAGCCCTCCTGTGGTAAACTCATTTCTAGCAACGAAAGCGAGTTATCCACAATATCCACCGCCCTTATTATTGTTAAATAAAATCCGTTAAAGAATTAAACAGGAGAATTATTGAAATGCGATTCACCGTTTCCAAAGACCAATTCCTCAAGGCCCTGAACGCGGCCAGCCACGCCATCGGGCAAAAGAACCCCATTCCCGCTCTGAGCAACTTCAAACTCGAACTCAGCGACAGAGGCCTAGAGGTCACCGGCTCCAATAGCGAGATCACCATCCGCTCCATCGTCCCCTATCGCAGCGGAGACAATGAGATCATCCGCAACGCAGGGCTAGGCGCTACTTTGGTCAATTCCCATCTTCTCCTTGAAAGCGTGAGACGCATGGGCGGCAACCAAATCACGATGGACGTGATCGATGAGGCGATCGCCAAAATCGGCGACGGCAAGACCTCCTACAAGCTTTCCTGCGTGAAGGCCGATGAGTACCCCGACATCGATCTTGAAGCCGATGGAGTCAACTTCACTCTGAAATGCGCCGACTTCACCTCCTTGATCGAAGCCACCGCCTTCGCCGCTTCCAACAAAGAGCAGGCCCGCCCGGTCCTCACTGCGCTTAACCTCGAAGCCGCTGACGGCGAGCTTTCCGCGGTTGCGACCGATTCGGCGCGCCTAGCGGAGAAGACGATGCCGATCGACTCCGACGTCGCTTTCCGCGTCAATGCCCCCGCCCGCGTCTTGGTGGACATAACTCACCTATTCGAGGGCGAAGAGGAGGTCTCCGTCAGCGTCTCCCCCTCCAAAATCCTCTTCCATTTCGGCACCACCGTCGTCTCCAGCCGCCTCATCGCCGGGGATTACCCCGCCACCAAAGCCATCATCCCCCAAACCTTCAACTATTACCTTGAGGTCAATGCCAACGAGCTCCTCTCCGCGATGAGCCGCGTCTCCGTCCTTTCCGTCGACCGCGACCCCGTCGTCACCCTGACGATGAAGGAAGAGGAAATTACCGTTTCCTGCCAAAATGCCCTCACCGGCAGCGCGGAGGAGTCCATCTCCACCTACAGCTATAACGGAGAATCCCTCCGCGTGAGCTTCAACGCCCTCTTCGTCAACGACGCCATCAAAGCCCTCAAGAGCGCCGACGTGACCCTTTGCTTCCAAGGCGAAATGAAGCCCTTCGTCGTGCGCGATGGCAAAAATCCCTCGGTCGTTGAGCTGATCACCCCGATGCGCACCTACTGAGCCTAAGAAAGGCATTAGAAAATCAATGGAAAAGCGGTAGAAAAGCCTACCGCTTTTTATTACATAGTAATAAAATATCCTCGCTGGGACTTTCCCGCGGATTTGTTATGGAAGAAAAGACTCGGACCATCAGAATCACGACCGAATTCATCACCCTCGGACAGCTCCTCAAACTTGCCTCGATCATCTCCAATGGCGGGCAGGCGAAGGGCTATCTCTTGGAGAATGAGGTCCTCGTGAACGGAATCCCCGACCAAAGAAGGGGAAGGAAGCTCCGCCCTGGCGACGAGATAGTTACTTCCGGCGTCCGCGTGAAGATCATCGCATGATCCTCACCCATCTCCGCCTCCGTGCCTGGCGGGGCTATGAAGAACTGGACATCGACTTCGGCAAAGGCTTGACGCTCATCCTTGGACCTAACGGGGCCGGGAAGACCAATCTCGCCGAGGCGATAGGCTACCTCTCCTTGGCCCGCTCCTGGCGCACAAGCGACGACCGCCTCTTGATCAGTAAAGGGCAAGAGGAGGCTGACGTCTACGCCGAGCTGGAGGAAGGCGGAAGGAGGCGCGAGATCGAGATCACTCTCGGCAAGCAGATTAAGAGGGTCACCCTCAACTCCAAGCCTTGCAGAAGGCTTAGCGAGCTCAAAGACTTCGCGCGCGTCATCACCTTCTGCCCGGAAGACGTCTCGCTCTTCCTCTCCTCACCAAGCCAAAGGCGTTCCTTCATCGACGCCTCGCTGAGCCAGAAAGACGACGCTTACTTCTCTCTCATCTCCAAGGCAAACCGCCTGTTGAAAGAGAGGAACCTGGCCCTGAAGGCCCCTCAGCCCGACAAAAGGCTGCTCGACGTATTGAGCGATCAGCTCTCCGAAGTCGAAGCCCCCATCATCGAGAAGAGGCGGCTCTATTGCGAGGAGCTCAACTCCATCATCCCCACCACCCTTTCATCCTTGCGGGGCCTAACGACCGCCTGCCGGCTCGTTTACCTCCCGTTCGTGAAAGAAGGCGAGGGACTTCTCGAAAGGGCTAGAAACGCCCACGAGCAAGCCTACGAGGCCGATTGCCTCCACCGCTCCACCGGGAGCGGCGTGCATCGCGAGGACTTCCGCTTCGAATTCGAAGGGAAGGACGTCGCCCTCTACGGCTCGCAGGGCGAGAACCGCCTCTGCGCGCTAGCCTTGAAGCTAGCCCCCTACTTCCTGGTCGAGGAAGAAGGGAAGAAACCCATCGTTGTGCTAGACGACGTCACCAGCGAACTCGACCCCGGCCACCGGAACAACCTTCTGAAGCTATTGAAAGGCTTCTCCCAGGTGTTCTTGACCGCGACCGACCTAGAAGTCGATGGCGCATCGATCATCGATGTCGCTTCGCATAAAGCCACCAGGAGGAATTAGCATGGCAGAAGAAGAAAAAGGTAACGCGAACCCCTCAGTCGCTGAGGAAGAGCGCTTCACCTACATCAAAGAATCGGTAGACAACGAGGCTGAATTAGAGAAAGCCGACGCCGAATACACCGGGAGCAACATCCAGGTCCTCGAAGGCCTTGAGGCGGTGCGCAAACGCCCGGGTATGTACATCGCGACCACCGCTTCCGCTGGTCTCCACCATCTGGTTTGGGAGATCGTGGACAACTCGATCGACGAGGCTTTGGCCGGCTACTGCAAACACATCGAAGTGACCATCAACAAAGGCGACTCCATCACCGTCGCTGACGATGGCCGCGGCGTGCCTGTTGACATCGTCGCCAAAAGCGGTCTATCCGGCGTAGAGACGGTCTACACCGTCCTTCACGCAGGAGGCAAATTCGGCGCGGGAGGCGGATATAAGGTCTCCGGCGGCCTTCATGGCGTAGGCGCCTCCGTCGTCAACGCCCTCTCCGTCTGGATGGACGTCACCGTCTGCCGCGACGGCGGGAAGTATTTCATCCGCTTCGAGAACGGCGGCCACCCCGTGAAGCACCTTGAGCGAGTCGGCGACTCTTCTGAGCACGGCACCACCGTCACCTTCCAGCCCGATCCGACCATCTTCACTGAGACCGTCGTCTATAACTACGAGACCATCCGCAACCACCTTCGCCAGATGGCTTTCCTCAATGGCGGCATCCGCATCACTTTGACCGACGCTAGAGGAGAGGTCCCCACCACCGAGGTCTTCCAATATAACGGTGGCATCCGCGAATACGTCTCCTATATCAATCAGAACAAAGTCACGATCAACCACGACCCGATCTATTGCCGCGGCAGGGAAGGGGTCATCCTCGTCCCGGGTTCGGAGGCTGAGGAGATCTACGCCGAAGCCGCCTTGCAGTGGACCGATTCCTACTCTCAGGATGGCATCTATTCCTTCTGCAACAACATCTCCACCAAAGAAGGAGGCACCCACGTCGAGGGATTGAACCTTGCGGTGGGCCGCGTCATCAACGACTACGCTAGACGCAACAAACTCTTGAAGGAAGAGGAGGAGAACTTCGCGGGCGAGGATTGCCGCGAAGGCCTCACCTGCGTCGTCTGCGTCAAGCACCCGAACCCCCAATACGAAGGTCAGACCAAGACCAAACTAGGGAATTCCGAGGTCCGCAAGATCGTCTCCACCGTCGTAGGCGAAGGCCTCAAGCAGTGGCTCGATGAGAACCCGACCGAAGCCAAAGCCATCATCTCCAAGATCACGATGGCCCGCAAAGCCAGGAACGCCGCCCGCGCCGCCAGGGAAAAAGTCCGCAAGACCGCGCTTGACGTCACCACTCTCCCCGGCAAACTCGCCGATTGCTCCTCCCGCGACCCGCAGATCTGCGAGCTCTACATCGTCGAGGGCAACTCCGCAGGAGGCTCCGCCAAGAACGGGCGCGACCGCGAGACCCAGGCCATCCTTCCTTTGAGGGGTAAGATCCTCAACGTCGAGAAGGCCAGGGAAGAGAGGATCTGGGCCAACGCCGAGATCGGCAACATGATCACCGCCATCGGGGCTGGGGTCAGAGAGAACTTCGACATCAGCAAGATCCGCTACCACAAGATCGTCATCATGACCGATGCCGACGTCGACGGCGACCACATCCGCATCCTTCTCCTCACCTTCTTCTACCGCTTCATGCGCCCGCTCATCGACGGGGGCTATGTCTACATCGCCCAGCCGCCGCTATACAAGATCGATTACAAAGGCTCCGCCTATTACGCTTATAACGACGCGCAGCTTGAGATCCTGAAGAAGCAGCTCGGCCTCAAAGCCGGCTACCCCTTCCAGCGCTACAAAGGTCTCGGCGAGATGGACGCCCAGCAGCTTTGGGAGACCACCATGGACCCCAAGGCCAGGAAGATGATCCGCATCACCATCAACGACGCCGCCGAAGCCGAGCAGGCTTTCACCAACCTCATGGGAGACGAGGTGAAGCCGCGGCGCGATTTCATCGTCGCGAACGCGAAATTCACCAAGAACCTTGACTTCTGATCGGAGGATAACGACATGGAAAATGACGAAAAGAAAATAATCGACGGGGAAGAGACCCCCGATAACGACGAAGAGACCCCCACTAGCGATGAGCTAAGCGAAGAGGCCGCCTCCTTCGTCGCCGGCTCTAGGGAAGGCATGCAAAGCGAAGACGCGATGTTCGGCCACGAAGCCGCCGTCTCCGGCATCATCCCCGGGCTCACCGACCGCGACGTCGCTAACGAGGTCAAGACCGCCTTCCTCGATTACTCGATGTCGGTCATCATCGCCCGCGCCATCCCCGATGTGCGCGATGGCTTCAAACCCGTTCAGCGCCGCATCATCTTCGGCATGAACGAATCCGGCATGCAGCCGAGCAAACCCTATAAGAAATGCGCCCGCATCGTCGGCGACGTCATGGGTAAGTATCACCCCCACGGCGACAGCGCCCTCTATGGCGCCCTCGTCCGCTTGGCGCAGGATTTCTCCTTGCGTTACCCCCTCGTCGACGGCCACGGCAACTTCGGCGACATCGATGGCGATGAAGCCGCCGCCATGCGTTACACCGAGGCGAGGATGAACCGCCTTTCCCTCGAACTCGTCCGCGACATCGACTGCGACACCGTCAATTTCGTCGCCAACTACGACGGCACCGAGCTGGAGCCGGAGGTCCTCCCCTGCCGCTTCCCGAACCTCATCGTCAATGGTTCCGAGGGCATCGCGGTAGGCATGGCCACCAATATGCCTCCCCATAACCTCGGCGAGACCATCGATGCGGTCATCGCCGTCGCGCGCAATCCCGAAATCACCCCGGAAGAGATCCTCGCTAGCTACATGCAAGGCCCTGACTTCCCTAGCGGAGGAACCATTTTGGGCCGCAAGGGCATCTTGGATTATTACCGCACCGGCGTAGGCACCGTCACCATCCGCTCCAAATACCACATCGAGGAGATGGATAACGGCAAATCGCGCATCATCGTCACCGAGATCCCTTATCAGGTCAACAAAGCCAACATGATCGCCAACATCGCCGATCTCGTCCGTTCCAAACAGATCGACGGCATCACCGATGTGCGCGATGAATCCAACAAGGAAGGCATCCGCGTGGTGGTCGAGCTCCGCAAGGATGTGATCCCCGAGGTCGTCGCCAACAACCTCCTCAAGCACACCCAACTGCAGGCCAATTTCGGCGTCATCAACCTCTGCCTCGTCGACGGGGCCCCGAAGGTTCTTGGTATCGTTCCTTTGCTTAATGGCTATGTCGAATTCCAGGTCGAAGTGCTCACCAGAAGGACCAAGTTCCTCCTTAAGCGCGACGAAGACCGCCTCCACATCGTCAAAGGCCTCATCTTGGCCCACGACAACATCGATGAGGTCATCCACATCATCCGCTCCTCCAAAGACGACGCGGAAAGCACCGCGCGCCTAGGCGAGGCTTTCGGATTAGACGAGAAGCAATGCGCGGCGATCCTCGCCATGACGCTCCGCCGCTTGCAAGGTATGGAGCAAGACAAGCTCGCCGCCGAACGCGATGAGCTCGTCGCCAACATCGCCGAGTACAACCGCCTCCTCTCTTCCCGCGACAACATCGTCGATCTGATGGTCGGCGAGATCGAAGAGGTCAAGAGGCGCTTCGGAGACAAGAGGCGCACCGAGATCACCGACGAAGCCAGCGACATCGAGAACGAGGACCTCATCCCCCAGAAGAACATCCTCATCACCCTCACCCGCAACAACTACATCAAGCGCGTGGACGATGACACCTTCGAGGCCCAGCACCGCGGAGGCAGAGGCATCACGGGCATGAAGACGACTTCCGGTGACACCGTGAGGCTCATGTACCACACGAAAACCCATACCGACATCCTCTTCTTTACCACCCTCGGCAAGGTCTACCGCATCAGGGGCTATCAGATCCCCGATTCCGGCAGGACGGGCAAAGGGACCCCGGCTCAGAATATCCTGAACCTCGATAAAGACGAGAAAGTCGTCTCGATCGTCCCTTGCGACGATTACCCAGAGGGGGATTTCCTCATCTTCGTCTCGAAGAACGGCCTCATCAAGCGCACCTCCATTTTGGAATACGCCTCGATCCATCAAAACGGCAAGATCGCCGTCGGGTTGCGCGAAGGGGACGACCTCTTCGACGTCAAGCGCACAAGCGGCAAGGACATCATTTCCATCGCTTCCAGCAACGGCAAACTCGTCTCCTTCCACGAAGACGAAGTCCGACCGATGGGCCGCACCGCGACCGGCAACAAGGGCATGGATCTCTCCGATGGCTCTGAAGTCGTCGGGGTCACCACCTCCGATGAGGGCGACAAGATCCTCGTTCTCACCTCGCTTGGCTATGGCAAGATCAGCTACGCCGCCGATACGGACATCGTCGATGAAGACGGAACCACCCGCCACTATGATGGCTACCGCCTCACCCACCGCGGCGCCAAAGGCGTCACTACCCTCAACATGACCGCCAAAAACGGCATCCTCGTCGCCGTCAGGGCGGTCCATGGAGACGAAGACCTCTTGGTCATCGCTAGCAATGGCATCGTCATCCGCACGCCTCTTTCCGAGGTGAAGATCGCCGGCAGGAACACCCAAGGCGTGAAGATCATCTCCCTTGAAAACTCCGCGAAAGTCGCCTCGATTTCCATCGTTCCTCACGAAGAGCCTTCTAACGAAGACGATAACGAGGCTGATGAAGGCGTCGATGAGACCCTCGTCGACGACAATCCCGTCACCCCTGATTCCCTGGATGATTCTTTGAAAGAAGAGTGATTCCTGAATGAAGGTTTGCATCCATTATCCAAATCTTCATGGCGTGGACGCCTTTGAGGGAACCCGCTTGAGGAAAACCCTCAAAGGCGCCTGCGAGTCTGCCGGCATCCTTTGGGAGGAGGAACCTTCTTCCTCCACGAAGATCGCCCACTTCCTCTCGCCTTTGGATTGCAGAAAGCTCATTCGCTGCAAGAAGAAGGGCATCAAGACCGTCGTCTCTTGCTTTTATTGCGAGAACGATCATCGTGCCTGCTTCCTCAAAGGGAAAGGGATCGGCGACAAAGCGAAGCGGATGATGAGCGAAGCCGATTTGCTTTTAGTCCCCACCGAAGAGCTCGCCGAGCTCGTCAAAAAAGAAGGCATCCAGACCAAAACCAAGGTTTTGGACGTCGGAGTCAATTTGGATCGCTTCTCACCGAAATCGGTCGAAGCGAGCATCTTCCCCCGTTACTTCAGGGTAAGGCCGGAAGAGAGGTTCGTCATGTGCGTCGGCTCTTACGATGACGAGAAGATCCTGAAGTCGCTTAAGAAGATCGCTTTGCTAACCCCGAAGATGAAGTTCTATTTCTTTGGCTCTAGGCGCAGCGGTTTTCTGCCCTTCCCCCACAAGAAATACGGGAAAGGCGCGCCTTCTAACATCATCTTCGAGCCGATTGTGGAAGATGATGCCTATCGCAGCGCCCTCATGCACTGCGTTTCCTACTTGCTTCTAGACGACGAGCATCCTGATCAGATGGCTTTGATGGACGCCTTCGCCGCCGGAGCCGAAGTCGTGGGCCTAGGCAGCCAAAAAGCCAACCCCATTTTGAAAAGCGGCGAGAATTGCCTGCTATTCAAAGATGAGAACGAAGCTTCGCTTGGCCTCTCTCGTCTCTACCTCGAAAAAGATAAGGCGATTATAATGGCGGGGCGCGCAATCGCCGAAAGCCATGCGTTGCCCGTTTTCGCTAGAGAGCTGAAAGAAGCCTACGAAGAGATTTTGAAAGATTAAAGGAGATCGAATCATGATCGACATCAAATTAATACTCGAGAAGCCCGATTACGTCGTGGCCGCCTTGAAAAAGAAGGACTGGGATTTCGACCCCAAGCCCATTCAGGACCTATCCGCGAAGCGCCTTGCTCTCCTTAAGGAAGTCGAGGCGAGCAAAATGGAGCAGAACCGCCTTTCCAAGTCCGTCCCCGCGGTGAAGAAAGAAGGGGGCGACGTCCAGGCGATCTTCGCGAAAGTCAAAGCCCTCAGCGCCGCAAGCAAAGCCAACGAAGAGGAGCTCGCCAAAATCGAAGAGGAGATCAAATCCCTCATCGAAGTACTCCCCAACCTTCCCGATGATGACCTCGTCGGAGGCGAAAAGGAGAACAATAAGCCGATCTATCACTTCGGCGAGGAGCCCAAATTCGAAGGCTTCACCCCGAAAGACCACGTCGAGCTCGCCGAATCCCTCGGCCTCATCGACTACAAACGCGCCGCGAAGATCTCCGGCAGCGGAACTTGGATCTACACCAACCTCGGCGCGCGTCTGGAATGGGCGCTACTCAATTATTTCATGGAGAACCACATCGCCGACGGCTATGAGATGATCCTCCCTCCCCACATCCTCAACTACGATTCCGGCTACACCGCTGGGCAATTCCCCAAATTCAAAGAGGATGTCTTCTGGCTAGAAGGCACCGAACCCCGCAAATTCCTTCTCCCCACCGCCGAGACCGCTTTGGTCAACCTCCACCGCAACGAGATCCTCAATCTGGATGACCTTCCGAGGAAATATTTCGCCTACACCCCCTGCTACCGCAAAGAAGCCGGATCCTACCGCACCGAAGAAAGAGGCATGATCAGGGGTTATCAGTTCGATAAAGTCGAGATGGTCCAATACACCACCAAAGAAGGCAGCGATGCCGCATTCGAAGAGATGGTGAACAAAGCCAAACGCCTCGTCGAAGGGCTTGGCCTCTGCTATCAGGTCGACAAGCTCGCCGCCGGCGATTGCTCCCACTCGATGGCTAGGACCTATGATATCGAAGTCTGGATTCCTTCCATGCACATCTACAAAGAGGTCTCCTCGGTCTCCAATGCCCGTGATTATCAGGCAAGGAGAGGCATGATTCGCTATCGCGACGCGGACGGGAAGGTTCAGTTCTGCCACACCCTCAACGGCTCCGGGCTTGCGACTTCCCGCGTTTTCCCCGCGATTCTTGAGCAATTCCAGCAAGCGGATGGCTCCGTCGTCGTCCCGCTTCCTCTCCGCAAATTCTTGGGCGGGCTTGAAGTGCTTAAGCCGATTAAGAAGTAATTCCTTTCTTTGAGAAGGGCCCTTCGGGGCCTTTTTCAATGGGCCGCCTTCCCTTGCCCGCGGCATCAAAAACTATATAATGATGACGCCATCGCGAGAGATGAGCGACGAACCAGGTCAGGTGGGGAACCAAGCAGCCTTAAATCGTTTGCCCCTGTGCGGTGGTTTTCTTATCATTTACCCATGCAAGATCAAAAAGACATCGCCTTTATGGAAGAAGCCGTCAAAGAGGCTGAACTCGCTTTTGCTGAAGGCGAGATCCCCGTCGGCGCGATCGTCGTTAGAAACGGAGAGATAATCGGGAGAGGGCATAACCATCGCGAGAAAGATCTGGATATCTCTTCCCACGCGGAGATAAACGCCTTGAAAGATGCGGCCAAATCTTTAGGCCGTTGGGATATGCACGATTGCTCCCTATATGTGACGTTGGAACCGTGTTTGATGTGCGCTGGAGCGATTCTTCAATCGCGCATCCGTTATCTTTGCTTTGGGGCAATCGATGAGAAAGCGGGCGCAATCGTGTCTGCTTACCATGTCTTCGACAGCAAAAACATCTATACCCCTCCTTTGATTGACAAAGGCGTCTATGAAAGCGAATGCTCAGCGCTGCTCGTTCGCTTTTTCAAAGAGCAAAGAAAGACGAAATAATCAGACGCGAACATTTTGGAAAGCTGGGCCGCGAGCGCCTACGCAAAATTGATTTTACATAGTCTTTACTCTGTCTAAAAAATCAAAAATTACCTCTATATGGTATATTTAAACCATGGAACCAATTCTTGAGGAAAAAGAGAAAAAAACAGGGGAATTGATCCGTCTTGATGGCGTTTCCAAGGAGTATCGCCTGGATGGCAAATCGTTTTTCGCGGTGAAGGGCGTCTCCCTTTCTTTCCCTAGCAAAGGAATGGTTGCTATCCTAGGGCCTTCCGGCTGCGGCAAAACCACTTTGCTCAATTTGATGGCTGGGCTGGACCGCCAGACCTCTGGCGAATTGATCATCGATGGCGTCGACAGCGCTCAGTTCAAGCAAAAGGATTGGGACGTGTATCGGAATTCGAAGATCGGCTTCGTTTTCCAAAGCTATAACCTGGTCAATTACCGCAACGTCATCCATAACGTCGAATTGCCTTTAGAACTCGCCGGGGTTAAACGCTCCGAAAGGAAGGAGAGGGCTTTAGCGGCCTTGAAAGTCGTTGGTTTAGAGGAATCCGCCAAAAAGAAGGTTTCTCAGCTTTCCGGAGGCCAGCTTCAGAGAATCGCGATCGCTAGAG
Source organism: Erysipelotrichaceae bacterium (assembly GCA_963588055.1). Lineage (GTDB taxonomy): Bacteria > Bacillota_I > Bacilli_A > RFN20 > CAG-826 > Alloenteromonas. The sequence continues at coordinate 37,483 of CAVAGB010000014.1, forward strand.
CAATCGTCAACGAGCCTTCCTTCATCTTGGCGGATGAGCCTACCGGCGCGCTTGATTCCCAATCGTCCAAACTCGTTCTCGATGTCTTGAAGAAAATTTCTTCCGACAGGCTCGTTGTTTTGGTTACCCATAACGAAGAGCTCGCGCTTGCTTACGCCGATCGGATTCTAAGGATGAAAGACGGCGAGATCGTCTCCGATGCCGTTAACTCCCCCACCACCCCTCTTATATATAAGGATATAGAGACCCCTTCCCAGATTGAGAACAAGAAACGGGGCCATCTTTCCACTGGGTCCATTTTCGCTTCATGCTTCGAGAACCTCGCCCATAAGAAAACCCGGACCGCCTTAACCGCCCTCGCCTGTTCTTTCGGGATCCTCGGCGTCGCTTTGGTCCTTGCCATCAACAATGGGTTCTCCGTTTACGTGGATTCCGTCGAGCGTTCGGTGGCGAGCTCGGTCCCCATCACCTTATCCCCTGTCACCACGCGCACCCATTACGAGAACTATGAACTCCCTGAGCAATATCCGGATGAGGAGGTCGTCAACGTCTACGATTCCAGGAAGTCCTTCACCGAGACGACCTACAACAACTTCTCCAGCGAGTACTTCTCTTATCTAGACGCCATCATGGATGATGAAAATTGCCCCGCCTATGGTTCGGCGATGTCCGTGATGTATTACAGAAAGAGTCTCAATTACCACTTCCTGAAGAAAGACCCCTCAGGCACCGTCAGGGAGATAAACCAATACACCACCGCGAATTCTTCTTCCTACACCATCGCCTCTTTGACTTCTTTGCCTGGGACGATCCTCCATGAGATGTATGGCGATGAGGGCAACATGGCTTCGCTTTATGATACGATCGCCGGCAAATTCCCAACCCAAGCCAACGAGCTCGCCTTGATCCTCGATTCCTATAACCGCATCGATTTCTCGACGATGAAGGCCCTCGGCTTCTATGAATCGGATGCGACGCTGAGCGATACCAACAACACCCTCACCTTCTCCGATATGCTCGGGGCCGAGTACAAGTGCTATACGAACTCCTCCTATTATGGATTCTCCTCCGTGGATGAGCTTGAGAGCCAAGTGGTCGAAAGAAGCGACTGGGACGCCTATTCGAAGCTCTCGGTTCAGATCGATTACGACGAGGAGACGAAAACCTATACCGCCGAGGTGAAAGACGATTCGGGCGACAATCACAAGAAAACCTGCAAGTCTTTCGTCGCCCCCAAGGCTTCGGAGGTTTTTGAAGACGATGAGAAGCATAAGCCGATAACCTGCAAAATCGTCGGGATTCTTCGCCCCGTGAAAGGCTCCTATCTGCAGCTTATGCCCTCTTCTCTCGCCTATACGCCGGCATTAAGCAAGCTCATGGTCGCCGATCAGCAGAGCGAAGTGACGAAAAAGCTGGCTGAGTATCAGCAGAACAACTGGTTCATCCCCTATAACGGGAACGACAGATGGAGCATCGACGGCAAAGACAAGCTTCAGAAAGCCTTCGGCAGTTTGGCCAGCGCCATAACCACGATAAAAAACGGTGGGACGACGGATGATGCGACCGCCGATCTCTCCACTTTCAAAGATCAGCTTAATTCCGCTTTCTATTACGTTTTGTTGGATAAACGGACCGCAAAGGCGGGGAAGGTGTCGGACAGCTACACCTCCGGAGCCTCTTACTACTTGTCTTTGTGCAAGAACTACGGGACGGAATTCTCGACTTTGAATTTCCAGTCGATGATCGCGGAGCTAGTTGTAAACAACTCCATTTCTTTCAACAACGATTTCTTCGACGGCGTCGGTGAAAACAACATCATCGACTGTTTGGCTTCGCTTAATTCCTACGCTCTGGTCGATTCGATTCTGATCTTCCCTACCTCCCTCACGAGCAAGACAACCTTAAAGGCATATCTAGACGCTTGGAACACTGCCCATCCCGATTCGCGGAATGACTACATTGACATCATGTCCGACTTCACGGGTCAGCTGGGGACGCTTGTTCAACTGATATCGATCATCCTGGTCATCTTCGCCTCCGTTTCTTTGATCGTTTCTTCCATCATGACCGCGATCATCACCTACGTCTCGGTCGTCGAACGGACGAAAGAGATAGGGATATTGCGATCCTGCGGGGCGAAAAAACTCGACATCGGGCGGTTATTCGAATCCGAATGCGTGTTCATCGGGCTCGTCGCGGGCTGCCTTGGGATTGTTTTCACCATGATTGCCTGCGTGCCGCTTAATAGCGTGCTCAACAATCTTTTCCCGTCGAACAATCTGGGTGAGATCGCCAAACTCAATCCTTTGCACGCCTTACTCCTCGTCGCCGTTTCGATTCTATTAGCGTTCCTAAGCGGATTGATCCCATCCCAAATCGCCGCGAAGAAAGACCCGGTCATATGTTTGAGGAGTGAATAGAAGGAGTAGTTATGATTACCGAAGCAAAATTCAAGTACGCGCTCAAGGGCATGATGGAGACGATGCCCCTTGAAGACATCAACGTCACCGCTTTATGCGAGAAATGCAAATGCCACAGGCAGACCTTTTACTACCATTACCAGGATATCTACGACCTCATCGCCGCGATATTCCTGAACGAGGATCTGACCGCGGTCACCAATGCCAAAGACGTGAAGAAGACTCTAACGGCCTTCCTGAGCTATGCGAAGAACAACTTCTCCTTCCTCCGCTCGACCTATAACTCCGCGGCCAAAGACCTGACCGACGATTTCATCTTCGGGAAGATCAACGCAAAGCTATTCACCCTTTGGGTCGGGAATGGGGAGATCGGGCTTAAGAAAGAAGGCATCAGGAACGCGGCCAGAAGATTCTCGCGCGTCGTCGCGGACGAATTCGGCTACTACCTGAAGGACCAGAAACTCACCCCCGAACGCTTCGTCCACCATATGAATAAATTCATCGACAACGCGATCAACATCCTTCTGCCTTCCGTTTTCGCCTTATCGAAGAAAGAGGAAACCAAATGATCGATTTCGATTTCGTCTCCCCCACCAGGGTCATCTTCTCTCGGAACGCGGAAGAGCGCTTATCCGAGCTGCTTAAGGAATATGGCATCCGTTCTGTCTTGCTCGTCTACGGAGGAGGCTCCATCAAAAGAAGCGGCCTTTATGACCGGGTCATCGCGCAGCTAAACAAAGCGGATGTCGCCTATTTCGAAATTGGCAAAATCCGCGCAAATCCGACGAAAGAGTCGGTTTTTGCGGGGATAAATATCCTTCGCGAGCATCCCTGCGATTTGATTCTGGCGGTCGGAGGAGGGTCGGTGATCGACGCCGCCAAATCGATGGGCGTTGGCTATTACTACGATGGCGACCCCTTCGATTTCAATCTCAAGAAAGCCAAGCCAACCAAGACCATCCCCGTGGGGGTCATCCTCACGATCGCCAGCGCTGGCAGCGAGATGTCCAATTCCTGCGTCATCTCCGATGATGCCACTGGCGTCAAGCTCGGCTTCAATAACGACCTGATCCGCCCGCTGTTTGCGCTTGAGAACCCCGAGCTCACCTTCACCGTCGATCCCTATCAAACGGCGATCGGCTTCTCGGACATCATGATGCATTCTTTGGAGCGTTACTTCGGGGAATCCGATTCCCTCCAGCTCTCGGATGAGTGGGCTTTGGATTTGGTGAAGAACACCATGGAAGCCGGCAAACGCGCCTTGAAAGATCCTCGTGATTACGAAGCGCGCGCCGCGTTGATGCTAGATAGTTCCTTGTCCCATAACGGTTATACCGGCATCGGCAAGCACTGCCCCTTCACCGTTCATCCTCTCGAGCACGCTTTAAGCGGGTATCGCTCGGATATCCCTCACGGGGCGGGCGTGGCCTTGATTTTCCCCGCCTGGGCAAGTTACGTCTTGAATAAAGCTCCCGGCAAGTTCGCCTACATGGCTAAGCGCCTTTTCAACTTGGAGGCGAAAAGCGAACTGGAAACGGCTATAATGGGCGTCGCGGCAATGAAAGAGTTCTTCCATTCCGTCGGCATGCCCACCTCTTTCAAGGAAGTGGGGATCACCGAAAACGACATCCCAAGCCTCGTTCAATTAGCTAGCGGTAACGGAACACGTGTGATTGGCCATTACCCCCAATCGCTGAATGAGCAGGACATCGAAAACATCTATCTGAGCCTGCTTTCCTGAATTCGGAGGCTTCTTCGTCTATGAATCAAATCACTAAGAAAAGCGATTTTGCTACGTTTCTTGTCTATCTAGCGATGTTCGCGATCGCTTTGCTCGTCGGGTTGCTCGTCATCTCCCCTTATATCCGCGAGAACAATATCGCCACCCCCACCGCCATCGTGGTCGTGGTCGTTTCCGTCCTCGTTGGGGTCATCTTCAACAGCGCGAGCCTCGAACTCCTTCATATGCTGGGGGCGGCAAGCGGAGGATATAAGATCCTCAGCGTCTGCATCCTCAGCGTCACCTTCAAGAAAAGAAAAGATAAGAAAGAGAAGCGCTTCTCCTTCGCTAGCTTCGACGGTTTGACCGGCGAGACCAAGGTTCTGCCCAAAGACGTCGAAAAATCCTCTCCTGCCGGCATCGTCTTCTTCCCGATGCTTGGCTACTTGCTTGAGGTGATCATCCTTTTGATCCTCGCCGCCTGCCTCAAATCCACGGTCGCTTGGCTCCCCATCGCTTGCTACGTCGTTGTATCGATCGGAGGCATGATCTTCGTTTACAACGATTTCCCCGCCCACCTCGATTCCTTGACCGATGGCTATATGCTCCTTCTCCTCACCAAGCCCATCAACCGCATCGCCTTCAACCAGATCCTCGTCGCTGAGAACAGCGAAAACAAAGAGGAGGCCCTTGCCTCCCTTCCGATTTACGAGGAACTTTCCGACTTCACCGCGAGCCTCAATAACCTCGCCGCTTATCGCCTTATCTTGAAAGGCGACAACGAAGGCGCCCTTCAGATCTTCACCAAGATCGCCGAAAGTGAGAAAAGCGTCAGCAAATCCATCAAACAAGAGGCCCTTTGCCAACGCCTCGCCTTGCTCCTATTGATGGAAAAGAAGCAAGAAGCTAAGGATTATTACGAAGGGATGGACGACAACACCAGGAGGTATATCGCTTCCTTATCTAGCCTCCCCGCCCTCCGCTGCTACGCTCTTGTCGCGGGTGTCGTCGAAGAAAGTGATTCGGAAGTGAGCTGGGCCTTCGACAAGGTCGAACGACTCACCAAGAAAGCCTCGGGGGTCATCCTCGAAGGAGAAAACAAGCTCCTCAACGATTCTTATTACTATCTGAAGAAGATGCATCCTGGCTGGGACATCCAAGCCGACTTCATCGATCATCAAGACGAGAAACAAGACGAGAGCAAAGAAGACGAAAACAAATGAAGCGGGCCGAAGCCCGCTTCATTTCGTATGTAGGAGTCGTCGTTATTTGCCGCCGATGGACATGCTTTTGATGCGCATCGAAGCGATGGAGATCGAATCTTGCGTCAATTTGACGTCGCTAGCGAACCCTTCGCAATCAAGGAACATCTTGAGCAAATTGCCCGATAGGGTGATGAGGCTGAGCGGCTTCACGATCTTGCCATTTTCGATCCAATAGCCTTCGGCCTGGCAGGAGAAGTCGCCGGAATTGTCGTTCATCCCGGTCCCAAGCCCAGCGATGTCGGTGATGTAGACGCCTTCTTTGATGTCGGAGATGAGTTCATCGAAGCTCTTCTTCCCGGGCTTCACGAAGACGTTTCCATAACCCGTGCCGATCTTGCCGCCCGTCCAACTGCCGTTGCCGGTGGTCTCCTTGCCGTCTTTCTTCGCCGTCTCGCGGTTATAGAAATAGGTGAGGAGCTTGCCTCCTTTGACGAGGTCTTTGTTCTGACAGGCGACCCCTTCGTCATCGAAGGAAGAGAAATAGATGTTTTTCTCAAGGGGCTTCTCGGCGATAGAGACTTTGCTAGAAGCCACTTTCTGCCCGAGCTTGCCTTCAAGGAAGGAAGAATGGCGCTGAACATTGTCAGCGACCATCGCGTAGAGGTAGTAGTCGGTGAGGTCCGCGGCGACGTCTTGGCAGAGGACGGTCGTGTATTTCCCCGAGACGCAGGGCTCTCCGCCGAATTTCTTCAGCGCTCCGTCGCAGATTTTGCTCACGAATTCCTTCTCATCGAACTTGCTCAGATCGCGATCGACGAAGACGTCGTAGTTGGTTTTGACTTCCTCGCCTTGCTTCGCCACGCAGCTGCCGAAGATGGAGAAGCGATTGCTCTTCTGCTTGAGCTTCAAGCCGAAGGAGTTATAGAAGTAGCTTTCGGAAGACCTTTCGCTATAGCCGACGCCTTCCACCTTCTCGATGCGCTTGTCGTAGGCGTAGATATCGTCTTCGATCTTTCTGATCAGAGCGATTTTCTCATCGATGGGCTTCTCCTCGAGCTCTTTGCTGAAGCAATTGAACTTCTTGTACTTCTTCGAGCCTTCGAACAAAGGCACCCCGTCTTCTTTCTCGCTGAAGGTCGCGGTTTTCTTGATCTGATCGACCAAGTATTCGAACGTCCCTTTGCCTAGCTTCTCCGTCGTGCCGTAGCCCATCTTGCCGTTATAGATCCCCTGGGCGAGGATCCATTGGCTTGAGGTGACTTTGTAGCTATCGATCTCATGCTCGAAGAGCTGGATGGAGGTCGAGCTCGATTTGCCGAACTGGATCTGGCATTGCTCGATGCCGTTCTCTTTTGCGAAATCCAGGAATTTGTCCAATCTCATTCTAGTTTTCCTCCTCTTCCTCCGACGGTGATCTCCTTGATGCGGATGGTGGGCTGGCCGACGTTGACGGGGACCGAGCCGCTTGCTGCGCCGCAGTTTCCTTGCCCTAAGCCAAGGTCGTTCCCGACGCGGTCGATGTTCTCAAGGACCTCTTTTCCTGAGCCGATCAGCGTGCAACCTTTCACCGGCTCGCAGATCTTGCCGTCTCTGATGATGTAGGCTTCAGAGGCCGAGAAGTTGAATTCGCCCGTGGCCGGCTCGACCGATCCTCCGCCGAAGTTAGCGACGTAGATCCCTAGCTTCGTGTCCTTGATGATGTCTTCCGGCTTGTCTTTGCCGGGGGCGATGTAGGTGTTGGACATCCTAGAGGTGGGGGCGAAATGGTAGTTCTGCCTCCTTGAGCAGCCATTAGGCTCCATATTGAGCCTTCTGCCGTTCAGCTTATCGACCAAGAAGCCTTTGCAGATGCCGTTTTTGATCAAGAGGTTCTTATGGGTCTTGATGCCTTCGGAGTCGATGTTGTTCGACCCCCATTCGTTCCTCATCGTCCCATCGTCATAGGCGGTGACAAGAGGCGAGGCGATCTGCTTGCCGATGGAGTCGCTGAAGACGGAGAGCTTCTTCGCGGTGGCTGAGGCTTCCAAAGAATGGCCGCAGGCTTCGTGGAAGACCACGCCTCCCCAGCCGTTAGCGATCACTACCGTATACTTTCCGCTTGGGCACTCCTTCGCCGAAAGCATCATGATGGCCTTCTCGCCGACTTCCTTCGCTGCTTTTTTATAATCCAGGGTGTTCTTGACCCAGTCCCAGCCGTCGTAGCGTCCGGGGCCGGTGAAGGTGGATTCGATTTGCCCCTCACCTCCTGCGGCGACGGGCATCATGACTAAGCGCACCCTCTCTTCGGTGTTCTCGAATTGCTTTCCGACTTCGCCTTCGGCGTTGAAGATCTCGACCTTTTTGACGGTGGACCCCAATACGTCGGTGACGCGCACGATGCGCTTATCGACGGAAGAGGTGATCTTGTAGCACTCCTTCAGCAAGGCGATCTTCTCCTCCATCGGGACCTCTTGGGTGTGGACCTTGACGGGGTTGATGACCTTGACGCGCTGCTTGGCGATCTTCTTGACCGTGATGACCCTATCCCCTTTGAAGGAGGAGGCCAAAGACGAGGCAAGCCTAAGCAGGCTCGCTTTGCTTAGATCGGAGGTGTAGCCATAGACTTGGTTCGTTTTCTGCAGGATGCGGATGCCACAGCCAAAGAGCTCGGAGGTGCCGCAGGATTCGACTTTCCCGTTCTCTAGGACGATGTTTTCCGCATCGCTTTGCTCTAGATAGAGCTCCGCGTAGTCCCCGCCGGTGGCCAGGGCCGCGTTAAGCACTTCAAGAGCGAGTGATTTTGAAATCATAATTAGCTCCTTTTTTGACGACGGAAAGGCTAGCACCGAATGCAAAATTAACAAGCATTTGCGGTCTCTTCGCCAAAAAAGCTATCATCTAGGCATGGCAAAGCTTCTTTATCAAGGACACGCCTCGCTTCGGCTAGAAACCAAAGAAGGCAGATTCATCTACGTCGACCCCTACGCGGGGGAGGGCTACGACAAACCCGCCTCGCTGGTGCTGATCACCCACGAGCATTACGACCATAACGCCATCCACCTCGTCCCCTTGACCCCGTGCACCATCATGATCAGGGCCAAGGACGCCCTGGATAGACTTGGCTACCATACGTTCAATTACTTCGGGGTGACCATAGAGGCGGTGCCCGCCTCCAACAAGAACCACAGCGTCAACGAATGCGTCGGATTCTTGCTGACGCTCGAAGGCAAGAAGATCTACGTCGCTGGCGACACTGATTACACCCCCGAAATGGAACGCCTGGGTAAAGAGGGTCTTTCTTATGCTTTCCTCCCGATCGACGGGGTTTACAACATGGGGCCAGAAGAAGCCACCCGCTGCGCAAATATCCTCAAACCCGATCACCTGATTCCCTACCACATGCATCCGGGGATGCTCTTCGACATCAAGCAAGACATGAAAGTCACTTATTCCAAGGCGATGCTGGTCAGGCCTGGCGAGACGATCGAACTTTAAGAGGTTGCACTTTTTCCGATTTTAAAAGTGCAAAAAATGCACTTCTTATATTTCAAAAAAGTGCAAAATTCGAGATAATCATTTTGCTATGGAATTAAAAGAACTTCGGAAAAGCAAAAACCTCACTCAGCCCGAGGCAGCGAAAATGCTCGGCGTATCGCTTAGATCTTATAAGGATTATGAGAACGATGAGAAAAAAAGAGGGACTTTTAAGTACGAATATTTAGAAAAAACGCTAATGAACTTGTATTGCATAGATGAGGAGCATGGCGTTTTGAAAGTTGAAGAGATCAAACAAACGGTCGGGAACGTATTCGAAAATTACGACGTAAACTTTTGCTATCTTTTTGGTTCCTATGCGAAAGGAAAAGCCACCGGCGAGAGCGACGTCGACCTTTTGGTCGATACCAGCGTGACCGGTTTGGCGTTCTATGGCCTAGTAGAAGATCTCCGAAACGCCCTCCATAAAAAGGTTGATTTATTAAGGATCAATCAGTTGGATGGCAATCAACCCCTGCTTCGAGATGTAATGAAGGAGGGGGTCAAAATATATGGATGACTCTAAAGGGTTCGATTATTACTTAGATAAGGTTGTTACCGACCTGCGATTTGTTGAGAGGCATATGCGGGGCGTTTCGTACTCGGATTTTGTTTCAGATGATCTTTTGAATTGCTCCGTTTGCTTTAAATTCATTCAGGTGTCTGAAAACTCTAAGAAAATCTCGAAGGCACTTGCTGAGTTATCTCCCACCATCCCTTGGAGCCAGATGAACGGATTGAGAAACCGAATTGTTCATGACTATGGCGGGGTTCAACTAGACGTTGTTTATGATGCTGCAGTTAATGACGTTCCCGTACTGCTCGAAAAACTCGAAGACCTAATCGTCAGGGGATGATGGGCGAATCTGTAAAAGCCGATTTTCGTTCTTGCCCCGAAAGTCAAAGGTGTGTATCCTTCTTTTTGCGCGCACTGCGCTAGCTCTCTGTGCACCAGTATGGTGTACGGCGAAAGGAGTATTGGATATGAAGAAAGACATCCACCCGGAGTACCATCACTGCAAAGTCACCTGCACGACTTGCGGCGCGACCTTCGAGACCGGCTCGACCCTTGATGAGATCAAGGTCGATACCTGCTCGAACTGCCACCCCTTCTACACCGGCAAACAACGCTTCGTCCAGGCTGACGGACGCATCGACCGCTTCAACAAGAAGCTCGCTGCTGCCGAAGCCGCCAAGAAGAGCAAGTAATTCGATTGCTAAGCCAAGACCACCTCGAAAGGGGTGGTTTTCTTTTGCCCGCCAAATGAAACCAAAGGTTTTGCCTAGCCCCTTGTGTTATCCTTTCTCATATGAAAGTCCTCATCTATTTCCAAGACGCCGACACCATTAAGACCAGCGGCATCGGCAGGGCGATGTCCCATCAGTTAGCCGCCTGCAAATACGTTGGTATCGAGACCACGACAGATAAGAAAGATTCTTATGACGTCGCTCACATCAACACCTACTGGGCAAAATCCCATAAAGCGTTGCGCATAGCTAGAAAAAAAGGCGTCCCCGTGATCGTCCATGGCCACTCCACCTACGAGGATTTCAGGAACTCCTTCAAATGCTGGAAACTCGTCGCCCCCATCTACAACCACCAACTCAAATACATGTATTCCAGGGCGGATCTAGTGATCGCCCCGACCCCTTATGCGGCGAACCTCATCAAAGGATATGGCTTCGCCAAAAACGTCATCGCGATCAGCAACGGGATCGATATCCCTTCCTACGCCAGCAATCCGGACGCCGTGAAAGCTTTCCATGAGAAGTTCGGGCTGAAAGAGAACGAGCCCTTCGTCATGGGGGTAGGCTTCCCGTTTGAAAGGAAGGGCATCATCGACTTCTTCGAGGTTGCTAGGCGCTTTCCAGACATCAAGTTTTTCTGGTTTGGCTATCTGCAGAGGATCCTAACCAACGAGAAAGTCGCTAGGGCCATCCGCCATAAGCCCGACAACGTGATCATGCCCGGATACACCAAAGGCGATCTGATCCGCGGAGCCTATCAAAGCGCGGTCTGCCTCTTTTTCCCTAGCTATGAGGAGACGGAAGGCATCGTCGTCTTGGAGGCTCTCGCATCGCATTGCCCCCTCGTCGTGCGCGACATCGGGGTGTACGATGGCTGGGTGAAAGACGGGGTGAACGGGCACCGCTGCAAGAACAACGACGAGTTCGCCTCTACAATCGCCTCTCTCCTTAAAAACGGCGAGGATCCGAAGATTTTGGAAGAGGGTTACCGCGTCGCCAAAGACAGGGATCTGCCCGAAATCGGCAAGCAATTAGAAGAAGCGTATAAAAACCTCCTCAAGAAGGAGTGAGTACCCTCTTCTTCCTTAGAAGAAGCAAGACCCCCCAAGAGGCTTTTAACAATGGTAGAATAGGCCCGTTTTCCAGGGAAAGCGGTCATCTCCGCTTCAGGAGGAAGCTATGTCCAAGAAGTTCTACATCACCACGCCGATCTATTATCCAAGCGCCTCGCCCCATTTAGGCCACGCTTATTGCACCACCATGGCCGATATTATCGCTAGAGGCAAAAGGATGCGCGGTTACGAGGTTTTCTTTCTAACCGGCACCGATGAACACGGCGAGAAGATCGAGGATAACGCCAAAGCCAAAGGGGTCACCCCGCAAGAGTTCGTCGACGAGATCGTCAACGATAAATTTCTCCCTTTATGGAAGGCGATGGAAATCAGCAACGACGACTTCATCCGCACGACGGATGAAAGGCATGTGAAGACCGTCCAGAAGATCTTCTCCAGGATGGTCAAGCAAGACGATATTTATCTCTCTTCCTATACCGGCTGGTACTGCGTCCATGAGGAATCCTATTGGACGGAGACCCAGGTCGGCCCCGAGCACCTTTGCCCAGAATGCCATAGGCCAGTAGAGAAGAAAGACGAACCCGCCTACTTCTTCCGCTGCTCCAAATACGTCGATAAGCTGCTCACTTCTTATGAGGCGAACCCCGACTTCATCACCCCGGTCTCGAAGAAGAACGAGATGGTGAACACCTTCATCAAGCCCGGGCTTCAGGACCTCTGCGTTTCGCGCACTTCCTTCGATTGGGGCGTCCCCGTCTTGGAGAATCCAGGTCATGTCGTCTACGTCTGGCTAGACGCGCTCACTAACTACATCACCGCGCTAGGCTACCTGCAGGATGATGATTCCAACTTCCAGAAGTTCTGGATGGACCCCGATTGCGAGATCGTCCACGTCGTCGGCGCGGACATCACGCGTTTCCACACGATCTATTGGCCGATGTTCCTCGAATCGCTTGGCCTAAGGAAGCCCAGCCGCGTCTTCGTCCACGGCCTATTGATGATGAAAGACGGCAAGATGAGCAAATCCAAAGGCAACGCGATCTCCGCCTACCCCCTCATTGAGCGTTATGGGGTAGACGCGGTCCGTTATTACCTGCTTTCCGAAGTCCCCTTCGGGCAGGATGGCACCTTCACCCCCGAGCAATTCGTGATGAGGGTCAATCAGGACCTCGCCAACAACCTGGGGAATTTGCTTAACCGCACGGTCTCGATGATCATCAAATACTTCGGAGGGACCATCCCTTCTTGGAAAGGCGATCTCGATGACCTCGACCACGAGCTTTCTTCTCTCAACGAGAAAACCATCAAAGCCTATGAGGCGCTTAACGATGAGCTTAAGGTATCCGAGGCTTACGCCGAGGTGATGAACCTCATCTCCAGAGCCAACAAATACATCGAAGAGAAAGCCCCCTGGGCCCTAGCCAAAGACCCCGCGAAGAAAGAGGAACTCGAATCCACGATGGCCCATCTGGCCCACGTGTTATTTAGCGCCGGCATGATGCTTAAGCCCGTCCTCGTCCATAAGAGCGAGGCCATCTTCGACGCGCTTGGCTGCAGCAAAGAAGAAAGAGTTTACGACAACATTTCCAAACCTGGTTTCCTTTCCGACCACGTCGTGGTCAAGGGCGATCAGCTCTTCCCCCGTTTGGACACGAACGCCGAAATCGAGGCGATCGCCGCGATGATGGCGGCCCCCAAGGAGAAGGCGGCCGCGTGAAAAAGGCCCCTACTTCCACTTTAAGCGGCGTCTGCGTCGATCTTTCCTATGAAGGGAAAGGCGTTTTCAAGTCGGGCAAGGAAGTCGTCTTCGTCGAAGGGATGTTCCCTGGCGAAGAAGGCGAGGTTGAGGTGACTTACCGCCGCTCCGGGGCTTCTTTCGGGGAGATCGTCTCCTTAACGAAAAAGAGCCCTGATCGCATTGATCCTCGCTGCAAAATCTGCCACTCCTGCGGCGGCTGCGCCTTCCAGCAGCTCTCCTACCCCGCCCAACTGGCTTTCAAGACGAAGAAAGTCGAGGAGCAGTTCCGCAAAGTCGGGCATATGGACATCAAGGCCAATCCCTGCATCGGGATGGATGATCCTTATTATTATAGGAATAAGATCCAGATGCCCTTTGGGAAAGACAAAAAAGGTAACGTCTACTGCGGCTTCTTCAAATCCAACACCCACGTGATCGTCCCGGTGAAGGAATGTTTCATCGAGGACAAAAGAGCCGTCCATATCCTCGAGGCCATCAAGAAACTCTGCAAGGAAATCCGCGTGGAGCCTTATCAGGAAGACGAAAGAAGAGGGACGCTCCGCCACGTCTTGATCCGCACCTCCTACTACAAAGACCAGATCATGGTCGTCTTGGTGACCGCCGTTGATAGCTTCCCTGGCAGGAACAATTTCGTCAGCGCTCTCACCAAAGAATGCCCTGAGATCACGACCGTCGTCCAGAACATCAACCCCAGGGTCACCAACGTCATCCTTGGGGAGAAAGAGCATATCCTATATGGCAAAGGCTTCATCGAGGATTCCTTATGCGGTCTTTCTTTCCGCATCTCCGCGAAATCCTTCTATCAAACCAACCCCGTGATCACCGAGAAGCTCTACTCCTACGCGATGGAGGCGGCGAAGCTCAATAAGGATGACGTGGTCTTCGATGCCTATTCCGGCATCGGGACGATTGGGCTGATCGCGAGCAAATACTGCAAGAGGGTCCTCTCCGTGGAACTCGTTCCTCAGGCGGTCAAAGACGGGATCAAGAACGCCCAAAGGAACAACGTGAAGAACTTCTCCATGTATTGCGACGATGCCTCTTCTTTCATGGTGAGGATGGCCAAAAGCAAAGAGAGCGTGGACGTCCTCTTCATGGATCCGCCCCGCAAAGGAGCGGATGAGCGCTTCCTGAATGCATTGATATCCTTGAAGCCTAAACGCGTCGTTTATGTTTCCTGCGACCCTTCAACTCTCGCCAGGGACGTCGCTTATCTCAATAAGAGTTATAAAGTCGAAGCCGTTCAGCCCTTCGATATGTTTCCGCATACCACCCACGTTGAGACTGTTGTAGGACTATATTTGAGAGGCGACCGGCAAGACAGCG
>CAVAGB010000015.1:0-49827 GCA_963588055.1 Erysipelotrichaceae bacterium
TTTTAGCGTGTAATTTGGAGAGACAAAACCCGTAACGAGCTGTGTTCGTATGATAGTCACGCCGGAGGACTATAAGCAAAACGCCATGTAAGAAGGGATGCACAAGGTGCCATTTTCTTTCCTGGTGAGGTTGCGCGGGTGGATGACGAGGACCTCATCGACCCTATCCTTGAACTTCTCAACGAACCTATCCAGGGATTTCGTCGCATATGTCTTCCCCGATTTGACTTCGATGGGGATGATGCCGCTTTTCGCCTTGCCTCCGCTTGAGATGAGGAAATCGACCTCGATGTCGTTTCGATGCTTCTCTATGGAGTAATGCGAATAGAAATAGAGCTTATACCCATTGGATACGAGGGTCTGGGCGATGGCGTTCTCGTAGAACATCCCCTCGTTGACGCTTAAATCCCCCAGGATCAATTCGTCGTATACGCGCTTCCCCTCGTCGTCGTTCTCGTCGAAGGCGTGGCTCACCAGAAGGCCCGTGTCGCAGAGATAGCATTTGAGCGATGAACGGTCCTCGTTGAGCGAGAGCCCGACGTTCGGGTCGCGGCAGAGATAGCATTCGTTCGCGATCGCCGAGTCCTCAAGCCAGAAGAAGGCCTCCTCATAATTCTCGTATCTGCCCCCCTTCTTGATCTCGCTTAAGGAGACTTGCCTGTCGTGCTGGCTGAGGAAGCCGGGGATCTGGTCGAAAAGGGCGAGGACTTTGGCTCGGTTCGCCGACTTGATCTTCATGATGTCGGCGCGGTAAAGGGCGAGGACGTCCCTCTTCTCCGCGTCCGCTTTCGCGAACGACTTCCCATTGCCCAAGAAGGCGGCGACGCTCATGGGCATCCCCCCGACGAGCACGTATTGCCTCCAGAGCAGCATCGCCTTCTCGTGCAGCTCCTTGGGCAAGGCCTCTTTCCGCGCGTAGCACGCCTTGATCAGCTCAGAGAGCGGTTTTTCGCCCGAAGCCCAAAGGAATTCCTCGAAATCCAAAGGGTGCATCTTGATCGAGCGCTCTTCCGAGGGGATGAGGATGCCCTCCACGTTCTCATGGATGGAGATGAGCGAGCCGGTCTCGAGGTAATCGTATCTCCCATCCTTCACCAAAGTCTTGATCGCCTCCCTCGCCTTGGGGCAGAATTCGACCTCGTCGAAGATGACTAGCGACCTCCTGGGCGTGAGCCTCTTCCCGTAGGAGGCGAAAAGGAGCATGAACAAGGTGTCGAGGTCGTTGACGTATCTCTGGAAGTACCCTTTGACTTCCTGCGAGGCCACCGAGAAGTCGATGAGCAGATAGGATTCGTATTCGCTTTGGGCGAAAGCCTCCGCGATCGTCGATTTCCCGATTCGCCTCGCTCCTTCTATCAGAAGCGCCTTCGTGCCTTGCGCCTCCTCTTTCCAGCGTCTTAACTTCGCGTATATCTTTCTCTCGAACCTCATGCGAATTCCTCCTGCCTCGGTCACATTATCCGCGGAAAATACACAAAACGCAACTTTACATAAAGTCAGAAACTACACAAAGCGCACTTTTTCTACTTGCTGAAAACGTCACTATGCGCATTTTCCGCAGTATGGCTACTGCCATTCAAACCTTTTTCCGTCTCTCTCGTTTTGTGTATCGTTAACTGCCTTTTCGAAGCGTCGGCGATAGGTCCACATGGCGCAAAAAAAGGCGTTTTAAGGTGCGCCACCACTGCGTGAGCAGGTTTAAGGTCTCTGCCCCGACTACGATGGACAGTGTTTTAACGCCCCTCTGCCCCTGGACAAAAGCATTATGGTGGGCAAAGCGAGGAAGCGCAATCCCCATTTCAGCTTTCGCCGTTTGAGGGTGCTGAACTGTCCTACGATCCTTTTCAGCGTCAAACGAATGGAATCGTCGCCAGCATCCCATCATCTTGAGCGAATGCCTTTGAGCGCATGCAGCATTTGCAAAGATAGGTAATTTGGCAAACGCTCAACTTGTCGGAAATTCCGACAGGTTCTTTTGAAGGCGGTCGCCAAGCTGCAAAGGAGGCCCCTTGTTGCGATTCGGATAGAAACGTTCGTCTGGCTGTCACGTTGTTGAAAGACTGCTGGCTCGTCACCTGGAATTAAGGCCTGCCCACGCCTAACAAGTTGCGGAGTTCGTATGAAATTAAATCTGGGGGGGTAGGATACGAGCGTGAAAACATCCGCCAACATCCAGCCACCCACATGCCTAGAACTGGTTGACGCCGTCCCCCAAAGTCCAAAGCTTTTGACCTTCGTTAACCTGACGCCTTGCTTTCTTTCCCTCTTCCTTATAAAGGTTCGGAATCTCTTTTTTTAACAAAGCGTCGATGGCATCGGGATCAACCTTATGTCCTGAGCGCATCATAGCTTATGTCCACCTTATGTCCAGAAGCGTGACATAAGGTGAGGAGCAAAAGTCCAAACAAAGGATTTTTAGGGATCTTCGTTGCTTCGGTTTGCTGCATTCGCCAAGCCTCGGGGAAAACAAGTTCAACGCAGAAAGAGGCACGCCAATCAAGACCGCCCATGACCGCTGGATGCTTTTTGGCTTTCGTATGCGCTCCTCTCCGCCTTGCTTTCGATGGCTTTAATGAAGGGGCCTCGATCTCCCAAACCCAGAATGAAGTCGACGGTTTTGTGCTTGCAAGACGAATCTAATCGATGATTCCATAGAATTTGGTTTTGAGGGCTTTAGCCTTTGCTAAGGCGTCGCCTTCGCCTATTTAATAAAGGGGAATTCGGGCTTTTGCCTAAACGGCCTTCCAATTCTCTCCGATAAAACCAGTTTTTCTAACTTCGGTGTTTCGGAATTTCTTGGCCAGATTTTGAGAAACGTCTCACTCTTTCGATCGGCGAGAGGCTCTTTGATAGACAAATGGAAGGGTCGGTTCCAAAGCCAGGCTTCTATTTCATCGCAACAAGGCCGATGAAAACAATGAAGGAGTTCGCATGATCATCGTGCTAGGTAGAAGCACGGGAGGATGGCGGTCTATTGGGCCGCCTCCAGCGGGTCTTTCCCAAGGAAAAATAGACGGGCGCATCCTTTTCGCGTTGGCGAATGGGATGCGGTGTTCCGAATTCTTCCGCCTGCCTGTTGTTGATTGATTCTGGCAATCTTTTTCTAGTCGGAGGTCTCGGTTGTGGCGGGGGATTCCCCCGGCTAGGCCCAGGCATGTCCTTAAATAGTCCGACTGAACTAGGGAGAAATCAAAAACCTTCGATGCCATCGGCACTTGACAAAAGCGGGGGGGGTCTATGATTCCTTTAAGACAGGACTTCTCGGGCGTTTTGGACCATGAATGAAGCAAATTGTGAGACGGCTTCCGCCTCTAAGGAAGAGAAAAACGGAAAACATGCGCCCGGCGTGAAGACGCTCTTCATTCTCGGGGCCGGCTCCACGGCCTCATTTGGGATTCCAACAACGAAGGGGCACATTGCGATCTTTAAGAAATATAAGGGCCAATCCGATGAATTGAAGCGTCTCCAAAAGATAGTCGCCGGGCTTTTCGGGACAAGCAGATACGGAATTGCCGACGTTTACAATCTCGTAGACAGCAGCATAGCCTTGAACACCGATCTCCGTTATGAAGACCTGCGCTTGACACCCTTAGAACTTCAAAAGGCCAAAAAAGATTTCATCGGCTATCTTTTCGATGATTTCGGACGTGCCATGGACCCCTTGAAAGAAAAGAAAACCAACAAGAGCCAGCTTTCGGTGAACTTCTACAAAGCTTTGGCGGAGATAGAGATAGAAAAGAAGAGCAAGAAACTTGGGGAGCTCGGCGACAGAGAGAACTTCATCGCCGACTATTCCATCGTGAACCTCAATTGGGATCTCTACTCGATCATGCCAATCATCGAGGCCCACAAAGATGTGAACAAGCACGCAAAGAACGCGAAGGGCGGTGAGCCTCAGCTGAGGATATACACCGATTTTGGCTGCGAATGCGCTTCAAGGAGCGGCGAAGGGCTTTGGTATCCCTTCACCGAGCCCGTGGCGAACGTGGTGAATAGCAAGGATTGGGGCGCTTCGCGCAGGGCCGTTCTGGTGAAAGCCATCTATCCGCATGGTCTGATGAACCTATTCCGCTGCCCCCATTGCGGGAAGCATTCCTTCTATATGGGCGACGACCTTTCTCTCCCCGGGGTGCTCCGCGGTTTAGATGAATCACCGGTTTACCAATGCCCTTATTGCGGAACGGAGATACGAAGGGACGATTTCGACGTGCTGGTCCAGTCGAACTTCAAAGTGAGGAATTCCTATTTGGAAGAGCTTCGGCTTTCCTTCCAGACGGAGCTTTCAAACGCCGATCGCATCGTATTCATCGGCTACTCCCTGCCGGAGGATGACATCGAGATGCGCACCCTGTTCAAGGCGTACTGCTCGGGTAAGGATGTCTATGTGGTATGCTACGACCAAAAGCGCCCGACAAAAGACTTCGTGAGCGCCAAAAGGATCTCCAGCCGCAAAGCCGAGATAGTCAGATACAAGAAGGTCTTCGATAATGATCGCCTTTTCTTTGATACGAAAGGCTTTCCTGATGCCACCGTCGATATTTTGAAATTGTTTGAGAAAGGAAACCCATCTAAGGAGGATATATGAAAAAACGTTTTACCTTCTTTGCGGGAATGGCTTTATTGGGCGCCATCTCCCTCGCCTCGTGCGCGAACAATCCTGTCTCTGACGGGTCTAGCGCCTCAGGCGGCCCATCTTCATCCTCGTCATCGCGCGAGGCCGTTTCAAACAGCTCCTCTGAAAAAACAAACGAGAGCTCCTCAAGTTCCTTGAGCTCTTCGGAAAAGTCCTCGGAATCCACTTCTGAGAAATCCTCGGAGTCCTCTTCGGAAGTCCACGCGCACACCTTCGACAACACCGTCTGGGAGCACGACTCCAATTGCCATTGGCATCCGTCCGCCTGCGGCCATGACGTCACCTCCTCCAAGGAGGCGCATTCCTTCAAAGAGAAGTCCGTCGACCCCTCCTACAAGGCAGGCGGCTACACCGTTTACACCTGCCGCGTCTGCGGCTATTCCTACCAAGGGGACGAGACGGTGAAACTGGAACATAGATACAGCCAACAATGGTCCCATGACGAGGACAGCCATTGGCACGCATGCCTGGATAAGGGATACGAGAGTCTTAAGAAGGACGTGGGCGGCCACGACTTCGAGGTGACCGTGACCGAGGCGAGCCATGCAAGCGGCGGCTACACCAGGCACATCTGCAAGGTTTGCGGTTATTCCTATGATGATAATGAAACCCTCGCCACCCCGATAACAATCACCTGGCTCAACTGGGACGGCTCCTCCCTGGGGACCTCCACGGTCGCCTATGGCGAAACCCCCTCCTACGAGGGTGATGAGCCGACGAAAGAAGCCAGTGAGGAGCATTCCTACGCCTTCGACGGCTGGTCCCCCTCCTTGGCCCCGGCCGAGGACGAAACTACTTACACCGCCCAGTTCAAGGAGTCCGTCAACACCTATCAGATTGTCTGGGAGAACGACGACGGCACGGTCCTCCGCACCGAAGAGGTCGCCTACGGTGAGACCCCCGATTACGGCGGTGACCCCGTGAAAGAGCCCGGGGAGAGCGTCTACTATGGCTTCGAGGGGTGGGACCCCTCAATTACTTCCGTGAGCGGCGACGCGACCTACAGGGCGACCTACTCCGAGCATTCCTCCTCCAGCGAGTTCCGCGTCTACTTCAACGCCAACGGCGGCGAGGGCGCGCCCTCTAGCATCGAGAAAGCAGCGGGGGAGAGCGTGGCCATCCCCGACCAAGAGCCGACCAGAGAGGGTTACCTCTTCTATGGTTGGAACAGCATCCGCGAGGACGGCATCTACAGCCCTGGCGACAGCTTCAAGGGCGATTTCAACGTTACCTTCTGGGCGATGTGGCTCCCGAAATGCTCCGAGTGCGGGGGCGAGGGCCAGATCGCGCATTATACCTCCTGCTCCGAGTGCGATGGCACCGGCTGGATCACGACCTACGTCAGCGGCCCCGGCTACAGCAGCGTCTCTAAGAGCCAATGTTCCGAGTGCGGCGGCACCGGGAGGCTGGGGACCGTCTCTTATTCCACCTGCTCCGCCTGCGGTGGGACGAGTTATTCCCTGGAAAAGGGTCCAAGGG
This sequence comes from Erysipelotrichaceae bacterium, assembly GCA_963588055.1. Classification (GTDB taxonomy): domain Bacteria; phylum Bacillota_I; class Bacilli_A; order RFN20; family CAG-826; genus Alloenteromonas. The sequence continues at coordinate 6,113 of CAVAGB010000015.1, forward strand.
TCGCTGAGGTCGGCACCAGGCGCGTTGCTTTGACCGAGAGCGAGGGCTACGAGTACAGCAAAGACGGCGTGTCATGGCAGAGTTCCGGTGCCTTCGAGGGACTGAACCCCGACACGACCTATTCCTTCTACCAGAGGAGGGCTACCTCCGGGAGCGTCCCCTTCGGGCTGGAGAGCAGGGCATCGTCAGCGACCACGCGCAAGGTGTCCTATTCCATCACCTACGTCCTCAACGGTGGGACCAACGACCCCGACAACCCTGCTTCTTATACCTATGAGTCCGAGGACATTGCTCTCAAGGACCCCACAAGGGAAGGTTATTACTTCAAGGGCTGGTTCAGCGACTCGCGTTTGAAGAACGAGTCCAACGCGATTCCCTCTGGCAGCCATGAGAATCTGACCTTCTACGCGAAGTGGGAGGCGAGGCTCTACGAACTCTCAGTAAAGTCCGAGGCCGTCAGGAAAGGGCTCGTCAGCGTATCCGGTACTGGGTATGCCGGAAACCAAATCAAGGTGACCGCTACCCCGAACGCATCTTATATGTTCAAGGGATGGTTTATCGATGGGAAACTCGTGAGCGAGGCCAACCCCTATACCTTTACAATGCCTGCCTCCGACCGCTCCGTTGTTGCGAGGTTCAACACGACCACGAGCGAGACGGATGAGGCTAAACACCGCGAGTCTTTTAGCACAGATCCAGTCATCGATTCCGAGAATGGGACCTTGACTTACGGACTTTATCCCCAAACGCGAGTTTCCGACGAGGCGACCATCGCTTCTCTCGACGCGTTGAATACCATCGACGGGAATGGGTGGTGGTACCTCGATGGCAGCTACTACGCGAAGGCATCCGCGAGCCCCTATAACTCCAACGATGCCTTCGACGATGGGACGACGATCGTCAAAGGCACGACCTACTGGTTCAAATGCGAGCCGATAAAGTGGAAGATCCTCTCATCCGCCGACGACGGGACATATTCCCTGGTCTCGACCGCGCTTCTGGACGCCCATCGCTATAACGCCTACTGGTCGGGAAAGGATTCGAACGGCTACTACGCGAACAACTACGAGCAATCTGAGATCAGAGCTTGGCTGAACGGCGATTTCTACAATAAAGCCTTCTCCCTCGGAAATTCCATCATTCAGACCACGGAAGTGGACAACTCGGCCGCCACGACTAACTCCTCCTCGAACAGCTACGCCTGCGGCAATACCGAGGATAAAATCTATCTGCTGAGCTATCAGGATTACTGCAACACCGCCTATTTCGCCAATGCGGCGGCGAGGCAATGCAAGACGACGGATTGGGCGAGGGCCAATGGGGCGTGGTACAGCACCGATTCCTCCTATCTATACAACGGCTATTATTGGACCCGCTCGCCGTATTCGTCCTATTCCTACGACGCGTGGTACGTGAACTACGGCGGCTACCTCTACGCCGACGACGTGGCCTACTCCCGCTTCGCCGTCCGCCCGAGCCTTCGCATAAAGGTCGCGCAGTAAAACGGAGCGAAATCAAGAATCAAGCAACGCCGCCCTCAATCAAGATGGCCTCGCCATCAGAGGGCGGCGGGAAAGGAAACATGAAACAAAGATTAGGGGAAAGGAAAGAGAAGAAAGAGAGCGAGCTCCTCGTCTTCCAGAAGGCGAAGAAGCTCGCGAGCTATGTGATGGCGGCCTCCTCGAAGGCTCCGGTGAAATTCCGTTACTCGGTGCTCAACCCGCTCATCGGTGATTCCCTCGACGTGGTGAGGCTCCTATATGAGGCCAACGCGATCGAAAGGGGGGAGAAGGAGAGGGCCTCCTTGATCAGGAAGGCGGAGGCGAAGGTGAGAAGCGTCGACTTCCTCTCGACTCTGCTAGGGGAGGCGAAGGCCTTCACCGAGCACCAGGCGGAGACAATCTGCCTTTATTCCGGGGAATGTCTCAAGTACCTGCTGGGGTATCTTGCCTACAGCGAGGCTGCTTAGGATATTCGGGGCGGCGCTGCGCGGTCTAGCGGTGGGGGTTTCCGCTCCGCTCGCCGAATTCGTCCAATTCCAACAACGCGTGGAACGTGAACAACGACGGCGACCTCAACAACAACAACGTGGACAACTCCAACAACGCCGTCCGCCCGAGACTTCGTCTCAGAAGGGATGGCTTAATCCCGGTCAAGCGTTGGCTTAGCCAAGCGGCTAGGCCCGTAGAAGCGAAGGGAGCGCCCACCCCGGTCGCCAGTAGGCGACGAACTGGCCGCGGGGAGACCTGCGGCTTTGAAGCATATGGACTACGATGAGATATTCAGCTTCGCCAACCTCTATAAGGCGCATAGGAAGACGAAGAAAGGCAAGCTGAGGAAAGAGGAGGTCGAGAGGTTCGACCTCGACAAGGGGCGAGAGCTCTATCTATTGAGCGAGGAGCTCAGGAAGAGGATCTATCGCGTCTCCCCTTACAAGACCTTCTATATCTACGAGCCGAAGAAGAGGAGGGTCGACGCGACCAGCTACAGAGACAGGGTGGTCCAGAACTGCTTCGTGGACAATTGCTTCTACCCTTTGCTGGATGGGGTCCTCATCCCTGACAACGCGGCCTGCCGGAAGGGCAAAGGGACCGACTACGCGAGGAAGAGGCTCATCTTTTACCTTCAGCAGGCCTATTCCCTTTATGGCGAGGATTTCTACGTCCTCAGCTTCGACATCCATCATTACTTCGAGTCGATCGACCATGCCGTGCTGAAGCAGAGGCTGTCTAGGATCTTCCCGGAAGGGGACGCCCTCTCGTTCCTGGGCATGGTCATCGACTCCTTCAACCCAAAGGAGGGCAAGGGGCTGCCTTTAGGGAACCAGACGAGCCAATGCTTCGCCTTGTATTACCTCAACGACTTGGACCACATGGTGAAAGAGAGATTCGGGATGAGGTGGTACAGCCGTTATATGGACGATGGGATCATCCTCTGCGAAGACAGGGGCACTTTGGAAAGTCTTCTAGGGGCGATGAAGGAGGAGCTTTCCTCCCTCAAGCTCTCCTTCAACATGGATAAGACCTGCATCTTCCCCATCAGGCAAGGGGTGACCTACCTTGGGTTCACCTATCACCTAAAGAAAAAAGGCAAACTATGGGTTAGGATGAGCAAGAAGAAGAGGCGGAGGCTCAACCATTACCTCAAAGAGGCTTCGTTTGGGGGCGAGTCCCTATTGAGCTATCGGAACTACCTGAAGATGAGGTCCAACGAATACGGCCTTCTGAGGAAGATCGAGGGGCTCATGGAGAAAGCTTCCGATTAGCGCTTCCTGCTTTCTGCCCGCATCGGAGAAAGTGGGGAGGCGGAGAAGCGATGCTAAGCTCGTTCGATATAGGCTTCTGGAAGGCCGCCTTTTTTGGCAAGGGGTTCCTCTTTTCTAGGGAGTATCGTCTCCTAGGGGCTTTCTATGGGCTTATAGGATGCCTGTGGCGTTCTTACCTTCCTTTCCTTAAGAACGGCGAAAAGAAGCGACGCTATTGCGGAAGATAAACTCTCGAATTTTATCTGCTTGTGAGCGGTTTGCTTTGAAGCAGACAACTATGGGGTTCATTGAAAGAAGCGAGGAATTGAGCGTCTTGGAGGCGAAGCGGGCGAGTGGGAAGAAGGAGTTCGGCTTTCGAAAGGATGGGGCGGACCATGGTTCACAAGGTTTCGATAAGTTCACAAGAGTTCACAAAGGTTCACAAAAGTTCATAAACTTTTCGGAAGTTCACAAAAGTTATGATGTGATTGGGTGGAGGCAGCTTCCATGGCAACCAAGAACCCATTCAGCGTCACCTTCGGCAAGGAGCCGAAAGAGATCATTTCGAGGAAAGAGGAGCTCTCGGAGGTGTACGGCTCCTTGTCTGAGGGGCTATCCAACGACGAGGTCTTCATCATCTCCGGGGCCAGGGGCAGCGGCAAGACGGTCGCGATGACGACGATCGGCGACTATTATCGAGAACAGCAGGGGTGGATCGTCGTCGACCTCAATCCGGAAGGGGACCTGCTGGAGCAATTGGCGAGCAAAATCATCGACCAGGGGAGGATGAAGAGGCTTTTCCTCAAAGCCGAGTTCAACTTCTCCTTCAAGGGGCTTGGCTTCTCCTTAAGCGGGGAGAGGCCCCTGGAGAGCGTATCCTCGCTTCTAAGCAAGGAGCTTGAGCACCTCAAAAGCAAAGGGGAGCGGCTTCTCATCACGATCGACGAGATCTCGCCCAAGCAGAACATCCGGATATTCGTCCATGAATTCCAAGCTTTCCTCAGGGCGAAATACGACGTCTACCTCCTCATGACCGGGCTATATCAGAACGTCTCTTCCTTCACCCAGCAAAGGAGCGTCACCTTCCTTTGCCGCGCGCCGAAGATCATCCTCAGGCCGCTGAACCTGATGGCGATCGCCCATTCCTACGCGAAGATCTTCGACCTTGACGAGACTAGCAGCGCCAAGCTCGCCAAATTCACCAAAGGCTACGCCTACGCCTACCAATTGCTCGGCGACATCCTTTTCATCAGCGGGGAGCATTCCCTCAGCGAAGACAATGTGCGCAAGTTCGACGAGACCATCTACGAAAGGGCCTATTCGATCATCTACAAGGAGCTCTCGCCGAGGGAGAAAGCGATCCTCATGGCGTCCTTGGACGACAACTCGAACAAAGGCGTCATGGAGAAGACGGGCATGTCCAAGTCGCAGCTTTCCAACTACAAAAGCGTCCTGGCCAAGGAGGGCCTCATCGAAGAGAGGAGCGAAGGGATCGCCTTCGCCCTTCCTAGATTCAAGGAGTTCCTCTCCTTCGTGAGGTCGATGGAGGAGTAGGGCCCAAATGGGCTTGGATGGCGGGAGGCAGAACCGAAGGAAGCCCAAAGAGCGCTTTGGAAAGAGCGGATCTTTTTGACGGGCGATAACGCCATTGGGCCTGACGGCGGGGCGCGATTTCCCTTCTTCCCTCATCTGCTTTTGGGCCAACGGCATCAACCATCCTTTTTCCCAGAGCCCCGTGGGGGGATCCATGAGGAATGTGCTGGCTTCTGAAAAAAGCGGATGGCTTTTATGCGCCCGCAAAGGCGCTCTCCTCGAAACCGAACCTAGAAGCATCCACAAAAGGGCGTCTAAAAACGAATCCACATCCCTTCCCAAATCGGTATTTTCGTCCAATTCCCTTTTATATATAGGGTGAGGGACGCTGCCCCTTCACCCAAACCGAGGAGGGATCCACTATGAATGGAGATGAAAAGCTCGATAAGTACCGCGAGGGCATAAGAAAACAAAAGGCCTTCTATTCTGGACGCATTGGTGCTATCATACCACCGGAAGATGAAACCCTGTATAAAGTGGTTTTCTATGAGGATAAGGGCGGCTACTCCGAGCTTTACGAGGAGCTTCTTCGCCTGAAGCAATGCGCCCCAACCTCCAAAGACGCCAGAATACAGTTCAAGCAGATCGTCTTCTACATCGAGTTGCTGAAGAAAAACGGGACACGTTTGTCCAATGAAGAGGTCAAGCACATCCAAGGCGATATTTGGGAGCTGAGGCCTGACGATAACAGGATTCTCTATTTCTATTTCAAGGACAGAACATTCGTCCTTCTCCACATGTTTCGGAAGAAGACGATGAAAACGCCGAGGAAAGAGATCGAGAAAGCATTGAGGGAGATGGAGGACCATCTGAAAAGAAACGGAGGCAAATGAATATGAGGACATGGGAAGATTTCAAAAAAGAAGCGAAGGCAGGCGATGAGGCCGCGAAGCAAGACATCGAGGAGATGGAGACTCTGGCCTACATCATCACCGCCATCATAAGCAGGCGGAATGAACTGGGCTACTCCCAAAGAGAGCTCGCCTCTGTATGCGGCTTGCCCCATTCTTCCATCGCCAGGATCGAATCCTGCGCGGTGAAGCCGAATGTCGAGACGCTGCTTAAGGTCATGAGGCCGCTGGGCCTGACCCTTTCGGTCCGCCTCGCCTAAGGCCGGTTTCGAATCGCTGAACAAATCGGCCTGTTGCCCAAAGCCACCATTGACGCCTCAGCGCGCATTCCTCGCTTCTCCTTTGGCGCGGAGCGGTAGGGAGCCCCTTTTTTGCGCCGTAAAGGCCAAAGAGGTTAATGCACCATTCTCCGTAGTTTTGTGAGAAACAGCCATTCAGAATGCCGTAGTTTTGTGGAAAACCGCACTTAGAAACCACGTGTTTTTGTGAAAAAGATTGTTTTCTTCCGACGTGGTCTTTAAAATTTGTTCGGGAGAATATTTATGGAAGAAACAATCTTAAAAAGGAAGGCTTATGCGAAGCTGATCGAATGGAAAGAGAAATACGCCCCAGACTACGTTTTGTTTCTTAAGGGAGCGAGGCGCGTGGGCAAGACGACTTTGGCGGAGACATTCGGGAAAAAGGAATACCGTTCCTTCATCAAGGTAAACTTCCAAGAGGCCAACTCAACCATTAAAGACCTCTTCGTGAACAGCCTCATGGATCTCGACTACCTCTTCGCGATCCTCCAGATGGAATACAAGACCAAGCTTTACGAGAGGGAATCCCTCGTTATCCTCGATGAGATCCAGCTCTTCCCCTTGGCCAGGCAAGCTTTGAAGACCTTGCTTGAGGACAAGCGCTACGACTATATCGAGACCGGCTCCTTGGCCTCCATCACCAAGAAAAGCGAGGAAAGCGAGATCCTTATCCCTTCAGAGGAATACTGCGTCGAGATGTTCCCCTTGGATTTCGAGGAGTTCCTTTGGGCGAAAGGAGATGAATTCACCCTGCCCATCGTCAAAGAGCATTACTCGCTCACTAGGCCCCTTGGCGAGAAGCTCAACAAGGATATCATGCGGAAATTCCGCGAGTACATGTGCGTCGGGGGCATGCCGCAATCCGTCCTTGCTTACATCGACGGGGCGGACTTCGAGCGCGCCGACTTCGCCAAGAAAGCCATCCTGGAGCTCTACCGCAACGACATCAAAGGGCAGAGCGCGGAGAACGCATCTTACATTGGCAACATCTTCGACAACATTCCTTCCGAGCTCTCCCGCCACGACTCCTCCGCCAACGTGTTCCGCCTCTCCCGCATCGACAAGAACGCGAGGATAAGGGAATACCAAGGGCCTCTGAGATGGCTGGAAGAGGCGATGGTCGCCATCGTTGCCCGCAACTGCGTCGATCCGAGCCCGGCTTTGACCCTCAACCTCGATAAGCGAAGATTCAAATGCTACCTGCTCGACACGGGGCTGCTCATCAACCTGAGCTTCGGCGACGGGTCCTTTTTGGACAATGATCTTTATCGGGCCATCCTCTCCGATTCCCTCCACGTGAACGAGGGGATGTTCGTCGAGAACGTCGTGGCCCAGTGCCTGAGGAGCAACGGGCACAGGATCATCTTCTACGTCGAGAGTAACGATAGGGATGAGACGACGATGGAAATCGACTTCCTGATCCGCCAGGGCAAGAAAGCCATCCCAATAGAGGTGAAATCGAGCAAGAGCTTCAAGACGAAGTCGCTTGCGAAGCTCAAAGCCAAGTTCTCGAACAAGATCGGCCTCCAATACGTGCTTTATGAAGGAGATCTGAAAAGAGATGGCGAGATTGTCTATCTTCCTTATTACATGGCTTCCGTCCTCTGAGAAAAGGCTAACGAAGCGGCGATGATCGATCGTTTCGGGATTCCAATCATGCCACGCAGCGCCTTTCAAGGCATGGCAACGGAGCCGCCAGGAAAAGAGGCGGGGGTCTTCCTTTCGCTTAGGCACAGCCGCTCACCTTCGATAAAAGCCCATGGAAGGCCGAGCATTCTTTGCCAAGGTGTTCTCTTTTCTAAGAAGGATTGCCTCCTTGGGACTTCCTAGGTGTTTATTGGGCGCCTATGGGGAGTCGCCTCTTTTGAGCGACGACGCTAAGCGCCTCGCCCTAGAGAACCGCGGCGAAGAAGTAGGGGAGGTAGAGGATCCCATCCTCTTCCTTCACCTCACCCTCATGGAGGACGATGGCCTGCCCTATCTTCTTGCCGAATCTATCCTTGAACTTCCTCAGGGATCTGATGCTTTGGCTGGAGGCGCTTTTGACTTCGATTGGGATGACTTTGCCTTGCCTGCGTATCAGGAAATCCACTTCGACGTCGACGTGGTTGTACTCGTCCATCCTCTCGTAGAAGGAGAACCTTTCCGAGAAAAAGATTCGCCGCGATATAGCCCCGTCCCTAAAACAGGCTGAGAGCCCAATTGCTTTCGATGGATGAAGAAGACGAACTAGCCATATCAATGGAGCCATCTTCCTTCGCTGCCTTTGATGAAGGCGGATCCATTTTCTGCAGGCGTTCCGCCGCAAGGAAAGGACGCCCCTGAGCTCAAAGCGATGCTGATGCTACGCTAAGCGAGCTTGACGCTAAACTAGGCGCCCTCTTCTTCTTTGGAGGAAGGGTCTTTGTTGGTGGAGGCCCCATTCCCTGCGGGGGTGATGGTGTATCCAGACGCCGTGTAATAGATTACCCCTACGTCGGTGCCTTGCGCGTTTCCGCTGGAATCGCGCTTGAAATAAAGGAGCTTTGCATCGTCGGTGGGGGTGCCGCTTATCGAGAAGACGACGCCTGAGGAGACGTAGCCCGTCGCGTCGATCTTGGCGAGGCCGTTGGCATTAGCGCTGTCCTCGTATACGAAATCGATGTTGGTAGCTTTGACCGTTTTGTCCCCCGTATCGCTTTTGCCTGCGTTGGCGCCGATGTCCAGGTAATTCAGGTAGCCGGTGGAGGTGTCGTCGCCTTCCGTCGAACTGTATTTGCCTATGGCGTAATCTCCGGCGTTGACTGGTATCTCAAAATAATAAAATCTGTTAGTGCTCAGCCCATGCGTGTTTCCAAAGTTGAATAGGAGGCTGCTATCCGTGCACTTGCTTGCGTCGTCGTAAGTGAAGTCGCTTGCGTCGTCGAGAGAATAGCCGTAATAGTAAGTTCCCGAATTGGCTTCCCCATAGATTTTGCTTATCCGTTTGATTTCGCTGATGCTGTTGTCTGCGTTTCTATTGATTTTGAACAGGTCGAACATCTTGGTTCCCATATTTCTCCAAGAAGAGATGATGACGGTGATATAGCCAGGCTTATTCACGGTGAAATTGATCGCCGACTTCAAAAACTGGTAGTTTTGTTTTTCGGCCCCATTTATTTTCACGGTGATTTTGTCGCTCCAATTATTCGTGGAATCGTTCACATTGATTGATGTGAAACGGATCGCGTACGCATATGAGGCGCCGTTCATCTCGTCGTCGAAATTGGCTTTGACGGTGCTATAACGGATGTATTTGGAACTGTCTGTTATTTCCTCTGTTGTGGTTCCGCTGACTGTGTCGACGCTGAAGATTGTCACTTTATCTTTGTCGTAAGTTGAACCGGATGTTATTGAGCTATTGAGGTTAGAGCTGAAAGACATCTCTTTCCTCAAATAGATGTATTTTGCGTTTTCCCCAGTGGGTAAACCTCCGTATTCGTCTTTTGGCACGCCCCCGCCAACCAAATAACCTGTGTTCGTATTGCTGATCAAACTGTATTCGGATTCATGACTTTTGTACCATTCCGTTGTTTTCCAATCGGTCGCAGTCCACTTGTCTGAATCGCCTGCGTGAGTTGGGTCGACTTCGTCGCCCTGGAAAGATGTCTCGGTATCAACGTTCAAAGGCAAATATGTGCCATCGTAGAGATATTGAATGGTCCCCGCTGTTGAGTTCCAGATGCTCGGCCCAGTCAATGAATTTGACCTGTAGTAGACGTTGTATTTGCCTTTGCTATAAGCAGGCGCGGTTTTGCTTGCGAAATTAAACTCCTCATTTGTAATTAGTGTGCTGCTTTTGGAATATCCAGTACCAGCCATGTAATAGAGCCTTTTTGTGAGCGTCGTCATGTCAATGCTTCCGCCCCAATTGCCTCCCGTATCGCTGCCTCCGCTTACCGGTTTGTTGGTCCATACGAGGTTGTCCCCGCAATCCCCGAAGATGGCGTATTTGCTGATGGACGCCCCATCGGTAAGGCCGGATGAGCCGCTGGCGAAAGAGAACTGCCCGCAATGGATGCCGCAGTTGTCTATCTTGCCGTTGGCGTACCCCGCGATGAAGCCCGCCAAGGTCTTGCTGGCCCCGCTTTCGACGGTGAGGTTATCGAAGTAGAGGTCGTCTATCGCGTTGATTGAGGTGTCGTAAGCGATGGAGGTCTCGTATTGCCCGACGATCCCGAAGAAGCCGACGATCTTCGCCCCTTCTAGCAATCCATCGCTTATGCTTGCTTGCTTCGGGACGTCGGTCAGCTCGCTTTCCGCGTTGCTGATCGTGAGGTTATTGATCGCCACCCCGTTCCCATCGAAGTTGCCGATGAAGGGGTAGGTCTCCGTTCCCGCGGGAGGGAGGGTGTAGTTAGCCATGTCCAAGGCCGAGCTCCCGTCTTTAGGGACGATCTTGAAATAGACCTGCTCGTAAGAGGAGGTCTCGCTGCCGCTGGAGTCCTTCTGCTTTTTGTTGAAGTAGCCTAGGTCCTGGAGCCAGTTGAAGTAATAGAGCTGCTTGGGGGTGGCGATGATGTAGGGCTTCGCCGAGGTGCCGTTGCCCTCTTCGAAGTAGGAGCCCGTGGCTTCGCCTGTGATGCCACTTAAACTAGCGCTCGTCTGGGGGGGGGCAGAACCATGCCAAAGACGTGCCGGCCAGCACGCACCCAAGGGTGATGAAAGAAGCGCCTAGAAGGATGATCGACTTGTTCTTCTTGTGGCTGTTCTTCTCCATGGTCCTTTCCTTTTCCTTGATGGGTGGATTATACCCCTAGAAAGGAACGGGGACCGCCCTTTCTTTCCGCTGGAATTTGCAAAGCAAAGAGAACGAACCGTCTTCGGCCTTCAAAACCATCCAGACTCGTCATCGAATCGCCAAGGGAGAAGAAGGAGCGTTACCGCGCCCGCCTAGAGAAACTGCTGGTGGACCTGATCGCCGACCCCCTCATCTCCAAACTGGTCAGCCAAAGCGAGTATCCGGAGATCTACGACAACGCCTTCTTCTCCTGCCCCATCGACGAGAGCTCTCTTTTCCGCTACGCCAAAAGACGCTCCGTCTACGACGAAATCATGAAGATGATCGAAGAGGGCACGGAGATCAATCTAAGGACGGTGAAGTGAATGCTTTCCCATGAGAACTTCGCCTAGTCGCATATCCGGGACCTGCAGGCTAGACTTCGAGACGACCCTTCAATGAGGAAGGCGCTGCTGTTGTTGCCTTATTTTCCACTCAAAAAGCCTGCCGCAAATCTTCCTTTTGAAACGATATCCATAAAATACCGATCCTGTCGGGCTTTATTTATTCGTAACCCACTTTTGCGGCAAGTGCAAAACAGCGTAGAACCCACTTTTGCGGCAAGTAGAAAATGACGCAGAACCCACTTTTGCGGCAAGTAGAAGCTGAAAAGCGGTCATTGATGAGAGAGACGTTCCATTGCCTTCGCCCCTAGGCTCAAGGAGTTCCTCTTCTCCGCGAGATCGATGAATGGCGATGGACGCTGGATGGTTTTGAAAGATAAAGCGAAAAATGGGCAAAGCCCAAAAATGCGCTGCAAGAAATTAAAAAGATAAGAAATGAAGGGGAAGACCGGGCAGCGAGCAAATGGCTTCCTTCGATCCGAAAGATCCGTTTCTATCTTTTCTCTTGTCTCCTTCTCCTTATATATATGAGGTTGGCCTAGCTGTTCTGAAGCAAGACCTCGGATCATTGAGAGCTTCACCGACCCAAGAATTTAAGATTTTCCGTACATTTATGTTTTGAAGAATTTAAGATTTTCCGCACAATTTGCTATAAAACATTTTAAGGAAATTGACATATTTTCTTGTTTCCTCCTTGAAATCACATAAAATGAGCATTGGAATGGGAGGGCTGCTGGAATGATATTCAAGAGATCGATATACCCCGAGCTGCTGAAATGGAAGAGTGAATCCAACGGCAAAACCGCTTTGCTATTAGAAGGAGCGAGGCGCGTAGGCAAATCAACCATCGCGGAGGAATTCGGCGAAAAGGAGTACAAATCCTATATCAAGATCGATTTCGCCGACACGAAAGGCTCGTTCACGAAGGACATGAAGGACGTCTTCGAGAAGACGAATAGCTATCCGGAGTTCTTCTCCGCTCTGCAGTTTCTGACCGGGGTGAAGCTTTACGAGCGGCATTCGCTCATCATCTTCGATGAGGTCGAGCGTTATCCTCGCGCCAGGCAGATGATCAAGCAGCTCGTCGCGGATGGGCGATACGACTACCTCGAGACCGGCTCCCTCATCACTTTGAAGAAAACCTCGAAGAAGATCCTGATCCCTTCCGAGGAGCATAGGCTGGAGATGCGCCCCATGAGCTTTGAGGAATTCCTTTGGGCGCTTGGGGAGGAGGGGATGGGCGAATGCATCCGCGAATGCTTCTTGAAAAGATCCCCCATGCTCGACCCGCTCCACAAAAAAGCCAACTACCTTTTCCGGATGTACATGGCCGTGGGCGGTTTGCCCCAGGCCGTGAACGAATATCTCGAAAGCAAGGACTTCGAGAAAGTCGACGCGGTGAAGAAAGACATCATCGCCCTCTACCGGGAGGACCTTGGGAAGATATCGAGGAAATCCTCCTCGGTGACCCCTTTGATCATCTACGATAGGATCCAGAGCTTCTTCGCGAACCATTCCTTCGAGATCTCCGCTTCCTCCTTCTCAAAAAGCACCCGCCTCTACACCTGTTTGAACAACGTCGAGGAACTCGAATCCAGCAAAGTCGTCAACGTCGCCTATGAGATCAAGAACATCGACGCCACGCTGAGCCTCGGATACGATTTGACCGGGGTCAAGGTCTATTCGGGGGACACGGGGCTGCTCATCACTAAGATGTTCTTCGACAAGAAATACCTAGATAATACCCTCTATAAATCAATCATCCTCGACAAACTCTCCGTGGATGAGGGCTTCCTTTTTGAGAACGTGGTCGCCCAAGAGCTCCGGGCCAATGGGCACGCGCTGAAATACAACAGCTTCTACGCGGAGGGCTCGTCAAACAAATACTCGATCGACTTCATTTTGGACGAGGCGAACAAGATCGCGCCCATCGAGGTGAAGTCGTCCAATTACAGAGCGCACGCGAGCATCGATGCCTTCGCGAGGAAATACCATCAATACGTCAGCAGGAAGATCGTCATCTACTCCAAAAACTACAAAGAGGAAGACGGCTGCATCTTCTTGCCGGTCTATATGACGATGTGCCTTTAAGCTCCTCTCTTCCCTGAGGAAGGATCCTCCCTCGCCAACCAAAGAATTTAAGATTTTCCGCACAATTTGCTTCGCAACATTTTAAGGAAATTGACATATTTTCCCTTGCGAAGCTTTTCTGGCCCCGGCTGTCCATCCCTCTTTTTGGTGATCGTATCACGGCTCAGTGACATGATGTGACATGATATGACATGATGTGACATGATGTGACATGATCATGAGATGGGGTGGAGCTTCATCCTAACGAGTCCGTTGCAATAAGCGAATCCGCCGGGCTCTCCTATGCGCAGAGAACCCTGCTGGCGAAATTGTCTGAGGGTCCAAAAGGGATCAGGGAGTTGCAGGAAGGCACTCCATACAATAGCCGCTCGGGATTCGTGAGAGCGGTGGTGAAGCCGTTGCTGGAGCAAGGGATCATAGAGAGGGAGGGCGGCGAGAAATCGAAGACGGTTGTCTACTTTCTGAGAAAATAAGACCAGCCCGATTTCAATTCCTTCATTTGACGCGCAGCGCGCCCCTTCCGTTTTTATGGCGAATAAGCCTCATCATCTCCGCGTCTACTTTTAAGCTGCCAATGCAATGGCTGTAGTTCGTATGAAAAACCAAAAGTTGGAAAAAGTTGCATTTTGACCAGTTTCAAGGGTGGAAAAAGTTGCAAAAACGCCTAATATGAGGGTGGAAAAAGTTGCAAGGAGGATCCTATGCTCAAAAGGAAAGCGGAACGAAAGCTCGATGAATGGCTTCAAAAAGACGATGCTTTGCTGATCTTGGGGGCCAGGCAAGTCGGGAAGTCCTATCTTGTGAGGGAGTTCGGGAAAGCCCATTTCAAAAGCTTCATCGAGATCAACCTTTATGAGAAGAAGGAGTGGATCAAGGTGCTGGAGAACGCCAAAAACGCCGACGACCTTCTCTTTAGGATCTCCGCTTTGGGGGAAGGGAAGCTAATCGAAGGGGAGACGCTCATCTTCTTCGATGAGATCCAATACGCGAAGAAGGCCGATCTGATCACCCTTTCGAAATTCCTCGTGCAGAAAGGGAAGTACCGTTACATCTTCTCAGGCTCTTTGCTCGGGGTGAGCTTGAACGAGAACACCGCTTCTTGGCCGACCGGCTACATGGAAGAGCTGACGATGTACCCTCTGGATTTCGAGGAGTTCCTGCGCGCCGCGGGGCTGGGCGAGAGCCTATTTCCCTATCTGAGGTCGTGCTTTGAGGAAGAGAAGGCGGTGGACGAGACGATCCATGCGAGCCTCATCGACGCCTTCTACAAATACCTGCTCATCGGAGGGATGCCCGAAGCCGTGGAGGAATTCGTCGATAGCAACGACCTGACCAAGGTGACCTCCGTCCACGAGAAGATCGACGATTACTATAAGAAGGACATAACCAAGTACGCGCCTATTGAGCAGAGGGTGCATCTGGAGACGATATACAAGCTCCTTAGCCAGGAGCTCAACAGCAAGAACAAGAGGTTCTCCCTCGGGGAGATAGGTAAGAGCAGGGGCATCGCCTCCATCGAAGACGATTTCATGTGGCTGAAGAAAGCGGGCGTAGCCATCCCAACCTGCAACGTCGATGAGCCAAGGAGCCCTTTGGAGATCTCCTGCAACAGCAGGCTCGTGAAGCTCTTCCATTGCGACGTCGGCATGCTTTGCTTCGCCTTGATGGACACCGATGTCCAATTGAAGATCCTTTCAAAGGAGAAGAGCATCAATTTCGGCGCGATCTTCGAGAACGCCGTCGCCCAGGAGCTCAACGCGCACGGCTTCCATGATCTCTACTATTTCTCCAGCAAGAAGCAAGGCGAGGTCGATTTCCTCCTCGAGCATAAAGGCTCGCCCCTCCCTATCGAAGTGAAGTCGGGGAAGGATTACAAGAAGCATTCCGCCCTCAGCAACCTGCTTTCGAACAAAGACTATGGGATCGATGAGGCCATCGTCTTCTCCAATGCCAACCTTGAGCGCGAAGGGAAGATCCTCTATCTCCCCATCTATATGGTCATGATGCTGGAGAAAAGGAAGAATACCCAAGCGAAGGCCTCCTTGGACCTCTCTTCTTTGAAACTCGCCTAAGCGCGAGCTCATCTTTCTTCTTTGCTAACCGTAGAGGGCTCTGCTGCGATCGCCTTTAGCGCGAAAATCTGGCTTCCTTATCAGCGAAAATCGGGTGACTTGAAAGGCTATATTTCCCCAAAACGATGAAATTTTTCGCGTTTTGGGGAAATATACGAAATTAGACGTTGCATAAGAAAAGAAAGAAACAGGAGATGCGATCGAAAAAAACAAGAAATCGTGACGTGGGAGAAACCTGCTTGAGGAAAGAATCTCCCCAGCCATCACTGAACTTCAATTCCTTAAGCAGCCAAGAGGGACCACATAGACCCCATCTTGCCTTCGATACGCGAATTTATCTTTGGTTATGACCATCAGGAAATTGAGGCTGCCTGTCTTTTTGGTGTCGATGTCGGTGGCTATGCTGAGCAGATGATTGGCGGCGTCCTCTATATCCGCGGCGTTGCCAAGCTTCACCTCGATCAAAGACCACGAACCATCCCTGAATTGAAGGACGATGTCCGCTTCTCTTTTTTTGGAGTCCCTGTATTTGTATACCTTCGCATGCAATGTGTCGGCATACACCCTTAGATCCCTGACCGCGAGGGATTCGAAAAGCAATCCGAACGTGGTCATGTCCTTGAAAAGGCCTTCAGGAGATAAGCCCAAGGCGGCTGATGCGATTGAGGGATCGACAAAATGCCGGGTCGGCTTTGTCCTGATGGAGGTCTTGCTTCTCAAATAAGGGTTCCACGCTTCCAATTCCTCGACGACGTAGAGATTCCTCAGCGCATTCATGTATTTGTAGAACGTTTCGCTATCAAAAGTGTCCTCAAACGATGTCATGTCGTTTTTCAATGTGGTGTCGGAACAGGCGATCGAGATGTTTCTTGAATATGCCCTTAGGAAACGTTGCGCCTTCGCTTCGTCCTTTTTTAGAGGTATGTCCTTCAAAGAGAAGAGATCCTCGCTGGATAGCATTTCATAGTAGGAAACGGCCTGCTCGAGCGCGACGGCTTTATCCTCGTTCAAGGATAATGGCCAGCCTCCCCTGCAGATTGCGTAGGCATAATCCTTCAGCGTCATATCCGCCATTCCGGGGGCGAATTCATTGTTCATCAACTTCCCAAGCGAAACGTTCCCTTTGCTCTCCCCGCTCTCGAACAAAGACATTGGCCGCATCATTCTCTTTGTGAATCTGCCGTTTCCGGTGTGTTTGCTGTCGTCGACGGAATCATCGAACTTCTCTTTTTCGGAAACGCTGCCCGTCAAGATGAATTGCCCAAATTCTTCGGCCTCATCCACTTCGACTTTGATCTGATCCCATATGAAAGAAATGTGCTGCCATTCATCTATCAGCATCGGCTTCGGTCCTTGATTCAAAAACTCCTCCGGTGCGTTCTTGGCGAATTCAATTAGGTTCTTTCTAGTGGCGATTGGCATTAAATCAACGATGGTTTTAGCGTGCTTCTTGCACGTCGTAGACTTTCCGCACCATTTTGGGCCAACTACCAGCACGGCGCCTTTCGATTTCAGCGAAAAAGATAAGACTTCATCGAATAATCTTGGAATGTATTTTCTTTTCATAACCATGTCCTTACGGCGTTATTTTATCTTGAACCGAAAGAAAAATAAAGTTTGAACCGAAAGAAAAGTAGGTTTTCAACCGAAAGAAAAATGGAGTTTAAACCGAAAGAAAAGTAGGTTTTCAACCGAAAGAAAAATAGGATTTGGACCGAAAGAAAATCATTTCATGCGTAACTAAACGGAAAACGGCCATCCGAGCAATGGGGTTTGCTCGCCATGGAAGAGGATGCGATATAGCAAAGATGAGATCTTTTTGCGCGAGTCTACTATCGATGCCTATTAGGAAGAAAATGGCGCCTTTTCGCAAAGGAAGGAGACGAAAGCCTTCATTGGGCTTTTTCCCTCTTCCGCTTAGCTTCCTGACGGCTTGCAGGATCGCCTTGCAGTTCGCCTTTCTTCTTCCCTTCTTTTTGTTTCTCACTTCGTTTGCTGACGGGGCAAAAGGCGAAAAGAAGCCTGCAGAAGTGCGTCGCTTATCCGAGACCTCCTTCAAAAAAGCCTAAAGCAGATCCGCGCCTTTCTTCGTGATGAACTCGGCCCAGTAAATCGGGAAATAAGAAACGCCGCCCCGCGTTTCGTAGTTCCCGTTATGGAGGACGATCGCCGTCTTGGTATGGTAAACCTCAAGCATGTTATTCAGCGCTTGGTGGCGGAGGTAGTCCTTGCCGCTTTTGACCTCAAGAGGAATCGCCTCCCCGCCTTTCTCAATGAGGAAGTCCACCTCCCCGTATTTCTTCGAATTGTAGTAATAGAGGTCCTCGAATCCATGGGCGCGGAGCAAAGAAGCCACCGCGTTCTCGTAGATGGATCCGAAGTTGACGTTCTTCTCCCCTAGCATCACCTTCCTCTTGAGCTCCGCGTCCATCAGATAGGAGGTCAATAGGCCCGTGTCCTGGAGGAAGAGCTTGCAAAGGTTCCTCTCTTCCGAGGCCATCAAGGGGGCGATGGGCTCGTTGACGTTCCATACGGGGATGGCGATCCCCGCGTTTTCTAGCCAAAGGAAGGTTCCTTTCACCTCGTCTGGTTTTCCTTTCTTCTTAAGCAAACCGACGTGGAATCTCTTGTTCTTCGCGTTGAGCTGGCTGGGGATCAGCTTATACATCGCTTGAATGGGCAGCTTATCCTCGATGGAGGCGTACTTGCTCACGTCGTGCAGGTTGTAGGATTCGATGTCTTTCTGGGCCAGTTCCACCTTCTGCCATGAGGAGGTCTGAAAGAAGGTCTCCACGGCTTTGGGCATTCCTCCGACTAGCAAATAGGAGGCGAATAGCCCCATGAGGCGGTCATGGACGAAAGAAGGGACGGCTTGACGGGAATAGAAACATTCCTTCGCCGCCTCCAGAAGCTTCTCTTTGCCCGAAGCGAGGCAGAATTCCTCGAAGTCCATCGGATATAGGGTGAAGGAGGTCATGTAGCCGCTTGGCCAGGAGGAGACCCCGCTTAGGCTCACGCCTAATAGCGACCCTGAGAAAGCGAAACGGTAACGACCATCGATAACGAGGGCTTTGACCAAAGTGAGTAGATCGAAGGAGGAGTTCTCCATCCCGTGCTCCCTTTTGTAGACGTCGATCTGCTGGATCTCGTCGATGAAGATGAGGGTCTTTCCAGGCACCATCTCGCCATCTAGCAGCAAAGACAGATTGAGCAGGAAGCGATCGACGTCCATGCTCTGGATGAGCAAGGGTATCGCATCCGGGGTCAAAAGCAGATTCAATTCGAGGAAATGGGTGAAATGCTCCTTGCCGAATTTCTCGATGATGTAGGTCTTCCCGGTTTGCCTGGCCCCATCGATGAACAAAGCGGTGCTTCCGCTAAGCCACGAGTCCAATTCTTTTTCGATTTTCCGTTGCATGCAAAGGCCTCCAAGGACATTTTCCAACATGATTTTGTATCATTTTCGGACATTTTCCAACATTCAAAGCGTCGAAATTCGGACATTTTCCAACATCCTGAATGAATAAGAATTTAGATGATGACAATATCGATACGGTGCCTTGCATATCTAAAAAAGAACGTCCTGTTCGGATGATTTAGGGCGTTGCTTTCTCATGATGGATGCGGCGGTCTTGATGCCATTTTGCCTCAAACCGAAAGAAAAGTAGGTTTCCAACCGAAAGAAAAATGAGATTTGGACCGAAAGAAAGCTATTCCATGCGCCACTAAAGCAAAAACGGCCATCCGAGCAATGAGGTTTGCTCGATATGAAAAGCAAAGGGATGCAGACGATCCTTAACCGTCTGCATCGCGCTTATGGCCGGTGGCCATTAGGAAGATGAACGCGTCTATTTGCAAGGGAAGGAAGGGCCTTCCGATAAGCCCTCGTCAGTCTTTTAAGCAGGCGAGGGGAATCTCGTAGACCCCATCCTCTCTTCTTAAAGCCGCGACGCCCATGGTGATCACCATGAGGAAGAGGGGCTTGCCCGTCTTTTCCTCATCGATGTCCTTCGAAAGGGCGATCAGCTTTTCGGCGGCTTCGTCGATGTCCTCCTGATCGCCCATCTTGATCTCGATGAGCGCGTAGTTGCCGTCTGGATACTCGATCACCGCATCCGCTTCGCGATCGGCCTTGTCCCTATAATGGTATAGGCTCGCCCCGAAGGAGGAGCAATAGATGCGGAGGTCCCTCACGCACAGCGATTCGTAGAGCAATCCGAACGTATGCATGTCTTTGAACAGGCTTTTCGGGGTGGCCCCTAAGGCGCTGGTGGCGATGGAGGGGTCCACGAAATGGCGGGTCGGCTTGGTCCTTATGGCGGTTTTGCTCCTTAGATTGGGGTTCCATGCCTCGAGGTCCTCCGCGATGTAGAGCCTTTGCAGGGCGAGGAGGTATTTGCCTAGGGTCTTCACGTTGAAGGATCCCTCGCTGGAGGCGACGTCTTGCAAGAAAGTGGTGTCTGGGCACTGCGAGGCGAGGTTCCTAGCGTAGGAGCGCATGAGCTTCCTTGCCAAGGCGACGTTTTTCCGTAGGGCGATGTCCTTCAAGGAGAAGATGTCCTCATTCACGGTCGCCTCGAAGAAATCCTTCGCCTGCTGCAAGGCGATTCCTTCTTCTTGGCCGATCGCCATCGGCCATCCCCCACGGCAGACGAAGAAGGCGTAATCCTCGATGGTTTTGGAGCAAAAGCATGGGGCGAAAGCCCCTTCCTCAAGGCCTTGGAGGGAGACTTTGCCATCGCTATCCCCGCTTTCGAAAAGGGACATAGGGCGCATCATCTTCCTGACGATGCGGCCGGTCCCGGTGTGGGTCTCGCCCTTCTTTCCCTTTTCCCCCTTCCCGCTGACGCTTCCTGTGAGGATGAACTGGCCGAATGAGCGGCTTTTGTCGACCTGGTCTTTGATGGAGTTCCATATGAAGGGGATCTCCTGCCATTCGTCGATCAGCAGGGGCTTCTCGCCTTGCTGAAGGAAAAGGGTGGGGGAGGCCTTCGCGAAGGCGATGTATTGCTGTTTTGTCTCCTCGATCGTCAAATCGATGATGGTTTTCGCGAAGCGAGAAGAGGTGGTGGATTTCCCGCACCATTTGGGGCCGACCACCAAAACCGCCCCCTTCGAGCGGAGAGCGAACTCCAAAGTCTTGTCGAAAATACGGGGAATATAGGTGTCTTCCATAAGGGGATCCTCCATAGCTATAATAAGCCAATCATCGAAAGAAATTAAGTTAAATACCAAGTTTGGCGTAAAAAGAATACCAAGAATGGCGCGTAGATAGTACCAAAAATGGCACTAACCTAAAAAAGTAGACACGAGATGACGGAACTTGCTCGCCATGAAAACAGAGGGGATGTAGACGGGTTCGAACCCGTCTGCATCCTTCCTTGCGAAGGGGAAGAACGTCCAAAGAAGGAGAAGGGCTTCTTCTGCAGATAGAACTCGAACCTAAGCCCAGCAGGGGAGAGATCGGTCTTGAAGAGGGCGTTGCAGAGCCTGGCTTTCTCCTGTTCGCTAGAACCGTCAAGGAGGTTTATGAAAGCCTTCGTGATGTTGTTCTCCAACCTAGCGACGTCGTCTTTCTCTCCTCCGTATTGCCAGAAGAGATTCAGATGGGGATCCCTCAAGGCTTTGTAATCGGTCATATCCTCCAATCTCCTTTCCTAGGGCCTCTGCCTTTCTTTGTTCCTTTCTTACCCCCATAGCAGCCTTTCTGCAAGGTATCGCATCCTTCTTCCAAGAACTTTGGCTGGACGAATTGTCTCCCTTCCTAGCCCGTTTCTAAGGGTTTATTTGATCCCATAAAAACCGGCTTTCGCCTGCTGCACATACGTGTAGCGGCGAAAGGAAGGAAGCGCGCGACGTGAGCGCGCATGCCTTTTGTTTCCTCTATGTTTGTGCCAAAGCCCTGAAGCCCGCCTCGAGAGGGGCGGAGAAGCCCGACGCCGTCGGGCGAATCCCATCGGAACGCCTCATTGCGCACCCCGCCATACAAACATAGGGACGGGGGCGCGGAAGGGAATTTTGAACAATGAAAAAATCCAAGAAACTCATGATCCTCGGCCTGAGCGCCGCGACCGCCGCCGTGGCCGCCACCAGCGCCGTCAGCTCCTTCGCGTGGTTCGCGATAAACGACACCGTCGACGCGACTGGCATGATTATTAAGGCTGATACCAGCGAATACCTTGAGATCAAAAACGCCAACACCGGCGCCACTGGAGTTTGGGGCAATACCGCTGCCTCCAACCAAGGCGTCAAGACCTTGAAGGCCGTCCACCTCGCAAAAGAAGGCACTCAGGTCAGCCCCGCCACTAGCCCAGTTACTTACTCCGCCGTTACTGCTTATACCGATAATGATGCGACCCACATCTGGGTTTCCTCTTTCTCCGATGATCTGAATAGCGCTACCAAAGGCGCCGATGCTTCTTACACCGACGTCACCACTGAGGCTGATTATGGCTACGGCGCCAAAGACGCCTCCAGCAGCGACGTTTATAGCAAGAACGTCTACACCCTGGTCAACGACTTCGATCTCCGCATCCGCTATTCCGGCGATACCACTTCTACCTATACCCTCAGCGCCACCGTCGATTGGGTTAGCTCCGTTCCTTCTGATGAGAAGACCAACACCATCTCTTCTGGCGAGGGCACGACCGAGATCAAGAGTTGGTTCCATAACTGCGCCCGCGTCTTCATGGTCGTCGGGTCTATGAACGCCGATGAGGATAAGATGACTGTCAATTCTCAGTCTGCCGGCAAGACTTTCACCAGCGAAAACTCTTCCGCTTCTAGCGACTGGTCCGATGATAAGAAGACTCTCACCTCCACGCTCGTCGCCTCAAACAAAGGCTCCGATACTCTTGGCACCGGTGTGCGCGTCAGGACCTTCGTTTACTTCGACGGCGAAGACTCCAACTGCTTCACCAATGCCGTGACGATTGGGAATCAATACTCCCTCAAGTTCAACTTCTCCGTCAAGAAGAACGCCTAATCCTCAATAGGGATTTACAAATCATAAGAAAAGACGGCCTTTCGGAAGATCGGCCGTCTTTTTGCTGTCGTTATGAGTCTAAACGAGATTAGGCGTTGGTGCTGGCTTTCTCGACGGAGAAGGTCAGGTTGATGGAATACTCAGATCCGAGGACCGCGGAGCTGAAGCAGTTCGCATCGGTGCCGTCAAAATAGAAGTAAACCCTGACGCGGACGCCATTGCCAAGGCCATCACCACCGGTACCAGTGCCCTTTTTGGCGGTCATGGAAGAAACGAGTTCACGCCCAGCATTGCCAGTCTTGATGTCCCAATCGCCAGAAGAGCCAGTGGCGGTAGAGCTAGCAAGGTCTTTGCCAGTGCTATTGTCATCAATCGCGCTTGCAGTGCTGCCGCTGCCACTATCCAAGGCGCCGACAACGAAGTAAACGCGGGCGGCATTGTGGAGATAGGAGGTCGTGGACCCGGAGGTATAAGAATCAGACGTGCTGGTCGTGTTCGCCCAATCGACGTTGGCGCTCAGTTTGTAAGCGGTGGTCTCATCGCCGAGATAGCGGACGCGGATATCGAATTCCATGACCAAGGCATAAGCATTGGTAACGGCGGTTTCGTTCCCATAAGTGACGACGTCGGTCGCGCTGGTGACGTCCAAATAGTTCTCATTCGTCCCTTTGGCAGCGCTATCGACGCTGTCGGAAGAAGTGTAAGCCCATTTGTGACCGTTCCAAGCGGTGCTAGCGGTATAAGTGGAGTACTCATTGGTCTTGCCCTCAACGGCATCGGAAAGCGTGCCGAGAGCAACCGGTTTGATTTCCTTGTTCTTGGCGGAAGTCGTCACGGCGGTTTTGCCCCAGGACGGGGTGTAGCTAGAAGCGGAGTTGACGCGGCTGATCTCTAGATACTGGCCAGCATCGGCTTTGATCACCATTCCTTCGGCGGTGACGGTGTCGTTTATCGCGAACCACGCGAAGGAGCTGACGGCGCTGGTGGCGGCCACGGCGGCGGTCGCGGCGCTCAGGCCGAGGATCATGAGTTTCTTGGATTTTTTCATTGTTCAAAATTCCCTTCCGCGCCCCCGTCCCTATATTTATATGGCGGGGTGCGCAATGAGGCGTTCCGATGGGATTCGCCCGACGCTGTCGGGCTTTTCCGCCCCTCTCGAGGCGGGCTTCAGGGCTTTGGCTGGAAGCTTGAAGACGGGCAAATTATATGGGCTTGGAGCACAAACGCAAGGGTTTTTTCGAAATTCGTTTGTTTGGGGGCTGACATTTTGTTGTAGAAAAAACTCGATTGGTGATAAACTTAGCAAAGCAAAAAGCGCTTTCTTTATTTATATAGGCGCGTTTGCATCAACACTTATGGACAAGAAACAGAAATTGACCCTGATCGTCGCCGGCGTGATTGAACTTGCGGTGATCATCTTCTGCATGGTGAGCGCGATACTGGTGCTCACCAGCGGCTACAGCGCGGCTAATGAAGATCAAAAGCTTGCTTGGTACGGCAACCATCCCGATATGATCGGATGGATGTGCACCCACAGGACCGGGTTCTTCTTGATCTGCGTTTTGCCTCCGATCGCCTTATTCATCGTCGATGGCATCTATTTGATCCTCTACGCCACCAAGAAGGAATCCTTATTATCAAAAGAAGAGAAGGACGCGATCACCGAGGAAGCCAAGCGCCAGGCCAAGGAAGAGATCCTAAAAGAGCTTAGGGAAGAGGACACTTCAGCCTCAAAAAACGAATAACAAACTAGGCGAAAATCACAGGGAGGGGTTATACCCCTCTTTATTTTTTTGGTTTAAGATACTTGACAGGGCATTTGGCACCCCCTATCATTACCTCGCAAAAAGCAAAGCCTGAGCAATCAGGCGACGCAAAGCTAGAGGGCCCCTCAGGGGGCAGCCAGTTGCCAAGGTTCCTAGATAAACCGAGTCGGCAACTGGGTTATTTGCATCTAAGGGCCTAAAGATCTCAATCCCGCCTCCTTAAGTTCCGATGGGTAAGCGAACGCTTGGGCGGGAAGAAGGATCCAGTCGTTTTGTTTTTAACCGCGTTCACTTAAGGAGTGTCGTTTTGGCAGATCAAAAGGAGACCAATCCTAGCAACGCCTCTTCGCCGAGCCTATCTAATCCCCGCCCGGTGAATCGGCAGATCGAACCACCGACCCCAAGCTACGTCAAGAAGCGCAGGCGGCGTGCCGCTTTGTGGATTCTAGTCGGAGCCACGGGGGCTGGCGTTTTGACCATGGGCATCATCTCCTTCCTCGGCCAAAGCTTCGGCAGCTTCACCGTTAAGCTTAATAACGATGAGGATGCCTCGCTTGAGATGGGCGAGGTGCTCTCCGTCAATCAGAGGGGCACCAGCGTCCAATCCCCGAGCACTTACATGAACGTCGGCGGCTTGACCTCCTCAAGCTGCATCACCGCCGATGCCTTGCCTAGCGCAGACATCCTCGACTGCGACATCACCTCGGATAACTACGACGAGGTGATGTACGCGAAGAAAGTCGCGAAATCCAAGACCGACGGCGATCTGGCGACCTCAGACGAGACTAGGGGTACCTATTTCAACTTCACCTTCTACGTCCGCAACGTCTCCACCGAGGAAGTAAGCTACTCCATTAAGTACTACTGCACCGAGAACAACCACCCCAGCAATCTTTACGATGCCGAAGGCAACGTCCAATCGGTGCCGTTAGAGAAGTTCATCAGGATACGGGTGTATCAAAACCAATACCATTCCGCAAGTGCGGCCTTACCCACCCATACCCAGAAGACTTACGCCTACCCTTCCGTCACCGAGAGCGGCACCGCCCTGCCCGAAAGCGCGGGCGACCCGGCCTCATCCAACCCCGAAAGCAGCGCCCTATGCGAGAATTTCTCCGACTGGCAGAGCGATCTGTTCACCGTCTTCGACGAGCAGAACATCCCTCTCCCGGGAGAGACCATCGTGCGCTACTCCGTGGTGATGTGGTTCGAAGGCTCAGACCCGGACACGGAGAACGTCTCCGAGCCCAAAGACGGATCATTGGCTTTCGCCATCGACATCACCGGCAAGAAAAGCCGTTCCTTGGGATCAAGTTCATCAGGCTCATCCGATTGAGCTTGCTCGATAGCCATCCCCTTAGGGACAACCCTGCCTCTTTAGGCAGCCTTAGACGCTCAACTAAGGTTCATGACAAAACGACCGGAATCTATCTAGGACAGACCATTTTCCCATGAAGTTTATGACCCGGATCAAAAAAGGACATAAGCTAACCCGCCTCGGCCTCGCTTTGGCCTACGCGGGTCTTTTGGTCTTGTTCGCGTGCCCGCTCGCGACGAGCACGCTCGCGTGGTTCAGCATCGGGAACTACACGATGATCAGGAACATCGAGTTCGGCTTCGATTCCTCCTCTAGGCTAGTGGCCCAGATGAAAGACCTCTCCAGCGGGGACTGGATCGATCCGGACAAAGACGGCTACTTCCGCTTCTCCGACGAGTTCAGCTTCTCCCCGGTGTCGAACATGTTTTCCTCCGAATGGTACAACTTGGATCTAGATCCGGAGAATGAGGACGTGAACGTCGATAAGCCGAAGTACATGCTCGGATATGGGGGGAGCCAGGTCACCTCGACCAGGGAAACCCCTTATGCGACCCCTAACGATCAATACATCTGCCTGCAGTTCCGCTTCACCGCGGAGCAAGACGTCTTCCTCTTCCTTAACGAAGAAGGGACGGTGGTGGAAGCTGACCATGAGGCCAACGCCAAGACGGCGAAGCTCGCCGGGCTAGATGAAGACAGCCTCAACCGCATCGACAAGGCCGTCCGCATCTCCTTCCTAAGCAACATGGGCTACACGGTCTATGAGCCTAACGCGACTGAGGCCTCCTCCACCTACTATGGGGGCAGGCTCAACGTGAGGCCTAGCGATGGCTACTGGGATTATGAGGAAGCCACGGGCAAGGAGATCCTCTACGGGGAATACGACCTAGACGCCCTCTCCATGCTCGAATACGAGACCGTGACCGCCCAAGAGCCCATCGGAGATCCCTTCTCCACCCTTTCCGGGGTGAGCAAGCTGGGGAAGCAGGCCATCACGGAAACCAGCCTCTCTTCTTTTAAAGAAGAGGGACATATCCAGAAGGAAACAAGCTATACTTTGCAGGAGCTGGGAATGAAGGCCTCGACGCGCCGAGCGATCCTCTACGTCCCCGCGGGAGAGACGAGGCAGCTCACCGTCAGCATCTACATCGAAGGATGGGACGAGGACTGCGATAGCTTCATCGAAGCCGCCACGATGGCCGCCAGCGTCAGCTTCTCCGCGCTATACGCGAAGAAAGGGGCGACCGGATTCCCCGACCCGATTCTAGGGAAAGACGCCAAAACAGAGTAGGAAAGGAAGAAGAGAACATGCAAGACTACTTCGCTTATTTACGGGAGATGATCGTCGCCTTCTTCCAGAACATGGGGGACTGGTTCAAACGCCGCTGGTACGATCCTTTCGCCGCCTGGGGCGGTTACTTCGAGACCTACCACACCTATTTCCTGAACCATTACTCCTCCTTCGGGTTCTGGGGCTGGTTCTTCTTCGTGCTTTTCGCTTTGCTCCTACTGGGCCTTGTGGGAGGTCTTGTTTTCCTGCTAGTCCTCCTCATCAAGAAGTACGTGAAGTTCTACAAGAAGGAGCTAGACAAAGAAAGGCTACAAAGGGAAGTGGAGCAGCTGCAGATCGAGCTATACAACAGCGAGATGGCGAACCGCCGCATCTTGAACCTCCAGCTGGGCAGCCTCTCTGGGACGACAACCGAGATCAACGTCAATGGGCCCGAAGGGCAACAGGCGTCCTCCGCTAGCGGAGAGCCCTCTAAAGAAGGTGCGAGGCCAGGGGACGACAAGCTGCGCTTCCCTCGTTTGGTAAGCGTCGACCGCAAATACGAGGACCCCTCTTCGCGCCTAGTGGAGATGGAAGCCGCGGATAAGAACGCCACCCTCAAGGACATCTGCGAGAGGTTCCGCAACTTCGCCGCGAGCCAGATGCACCTCTATTACACCCCCGACACCATCAAGGTCCTCTTCGCCTCGATGGCGACTTCCAAGCTCATCATCCTCGAGGGCATCTCCGGCACCGGTAAGACCTCCATGCCTTACGCTTTGGGCCGCTTCTTCAAGAACCCCGCGACCATCGTCTCCGTCCAGCCGAGCTGGCACGATAGGAGCGAGCTCCTCGGCTTCTACAACGACTTCACCAAGCGCTTCACCGAGACCGATTTCCTTAGGGCGGTATACGAAGCAGGCTACCGCCAGGACCCCAACCTCATCGTCCTCGACGAAATGAACCTGGCCCGCATCGAGTACTACTTCGCCGAGTTCCTCTCCGTCATGGAAATGCCTAACCCCACCCAGTGGAACCTCGATCTGATCCCCTCTCCCGCGCCCAATGACCCGGCCCATCTGATCGATGGCAAACTCCATATCGAGCAGAACATCTGGTTCATCGGGACCGCGAATAACGACGACAGTACCTTCACGATCACCGATAAGGTCTACGACCGCGCCATGTCGCTATTCTTCGACAACAAGGGCATCGCCTTCGAAGCCCCCCATACCTCCTCCATGGTGGTCAGCTACGACTATCTGAACCATCTCTTCACCCAGGCGATGAACGACTACCCCCTCTCCAGCAAGACGATGGAGAAGTTCCAGGAGCTCGACGATTTCGTCATCACCAACTTCAAGCTCGCCTTCGGCAACCGCATCCTCAAGCAGATGAACGCCTTCATCCCGGCCTACGTTGCCTGCGGAGGCACCGAGCTAGAGGCGGTGGACTACATCTTCAAGAGCAAGATCCTCAAGAAGTTCGAGGTCCTCAACGTCGCTTTCCTCCGCGATGAATTGCTCGCTTTGGACAAAGAGCTCACCAAGCTCTTCGGCAAAGGCGAGTTCAAATTGTCGAAAGCGAAGATCCAGGATCTCCTCAAGTCCGCGGGGCAGATCTGATAAAGGAGAGCCATGGCCAGCAAAACCGACTCCTTCATAGCCCTCCAAAGCGCCTACCTCAAGCGAGTCGACTCCCTCGACTCCCTTTCGCGCTACCCGAATCTCAGGGACTACGTCCAGGAGAACGGGAACAACTACATGGCCCACCGCGTCAGGAACGAGGCGAAGACCTTCGACGTCAAATGGATCGACGAGCTCAACGAAGGCTTCATGCACATCGATAACATCATCGCTAGGCCGCGCACCTTCATCGAGGAGAGACGCGACGTCGTCTTGGCCGCTTTGGCCAAGAGGGTCTCCAGCGCCTCCGTCACCCATCTCGCCTCCCATTCCCAGTTCGTCCATGGCTTCGATGAGGAGGGGAATGTGATCCCTGAGAAGATCTTGAGCATATCAAGCGACGACAACTACCAGATCTACGAGAACCGCCTGGTGATGTCCCTCATCCTGAAGCTCAGCGTCTTCGTCCAGAACCGTTATCAATACATCAAAGACCACGGCGAGACCCGCAACTCCAACGTCTTGCTCCTCCATAGCGACTTCGTTCTCGACGGGGTCAAATACGAGGTCGATAACCGCATCCGCTCCTCTATCCCAAGCGAATCCGAGGCCTTGAAGAGAGTCAACGACGAGCTCATCTCCCAGATCGAGATCCTTCAGCAGAGGTGCCTTTATTACATCTCCTGCCCCTTCATGGTCAAGATGAAGGGGGCTAAGCCCATCCACGACCCGATCTCGATGACGAACCTCCTCGAGAAGAACCCCGACTACAAAGGGGCCCTCAAACTTTGGAGGTTCATCAACAGCTACACCAAGCTAGGCATCGATTACTCGATCGTGGAGAGGAACGTCAAGTTCGACGAGCAGTACGCGAAGGAGATCTACGCCTTAATGCTGGGCGACGTGCTCACCCTCAAGGGCCATGAGGCGGACGCCCTGCGCATCCCCAAGAAAGAAGGGGACCTCAATAAGGTGGTCATCCCCAAGACCTTGCTTTCGATCGACGACATCGCCTTCCAAGACGACAAGTTCCTCTACCATCAATTCCCTGAGATCAAAGCCGAATACGATAAGCTTCTGAAGGCCCAGAAGAGGGCCAAAGGCGAGGAGAAGCTCGCTTTGACCCAGCAAGAGGCCAAGTTCAGGAAAGAGAATCGGAGGGATGAGTACCGCGAGGAGATCATCCACGCCTCCGACATCAAGATCAGAAACGACGCCTGGAGGGAGAAAAGCGCCAGGTACGAGGATGAGCTGGCGATCTCTAGCAACCAGAAGTTCAACGACTTCCTCGAATCCGAGAAGATCCGCCTCGACGAGATCGAGGCCAAGGACAAAGAGATCCGCGAAAGGGAGGCCTATGAGCTCGCCAGAAGGCGCGCCTTGGAGCGCCGCGCCTACGAGGACTCGCTTTTAGGCATGGAGAGGGAGAAGGTCCTCGCCGAGGCAATGGGCGATTCCGAGATCGAGCAGAACGCCTTCGCGGGAGGCTATTCGCTCACCCCCACCCCGGAGCTCAGGAGAGAAGAGAACGCGATGGTCGCCCCGGAGGAGGCCGCGCCCCTATATGACGACAGGGTCTTCTATTTCAACAAAGACAAGCAGGGCCTCCCCGAGGTAGAAGCCCCGGTTCGCTATGAGGCCTCAGCTGACTCCGAGGTCACCCTCAAGCCCGTCGAGGCTTCCCCTGAAGAGCAGGAGGGCGCGGGCACTTTGGAGATCGACCTCCCAAGCGAGGACGACCCCAACGCGACCTACCTGGAAGGAGAGCTCTCCCCGGAGACCTGGGAGCTCATCCGCTACGCCTTGGCGCTTAGCAAAGAGGCCAGGAAAGAGGCCGCCAGCAAGAACTACAAGAAGGAAGAGAACGTCGTCACCAATTCCAGCGGCGAGAAGGCCTATTCCTTCCCGATGGAGCACATCGACTTGAGGCGATAAGATGGCGGAGAAGAAGGGGAAGAGAGTCAAGGTATCGACGATCGTCGACGGCGTGCTCATCGCCGCCGGGGCGCTTTTGCTCGCCCTCGAAGTCTCCCTCATGGTCAGCAAGCAGAAAGACGGCATGCCCTCGCTTTTCGGCAAGACCTTCCTCCACGTCGAGACGGGGTCGATGGCCGGGCCTGATACGCCTGCGTTTTATTTAACGCGCGCGGGCGATAAGGAAGATGGGCGGGTCACAGGCGTCTATTACACCCAAGAAGAGGCCGAGGAGGCTTCAGGCGAAGACAAGACCTGCTTCACCCTGAAGAAGAACGGGCCGAGCATGCTTTCGGTTGGGACCGCGGCCATTTTGGAGAGGAAGGACTTTTCTGAGGTCACTCCTGGCGACGCGGTCACCTTCTATTACGACATCGAAGCCGGCGGAGTTGTCTACAAGAACCAGCTGGTGACCCACCGCGTCATCGAGATCATCGACGACGTGCTTTATTGCTATGGGGACGCCTACCCTGATCCTAGTAACGACGCGGGGCATTCCATCGCCTATGATTCCGCCTCCTCCAGCTACCGCGGAGTCCAAAGGATAGGCAAAGACAAATACGTCGGCACGGTGACCTCCAAAAACGACTTCGTCGGCTGGGTGCTTGGGGTGACCAGCCAGCAATGGTTCGTGCCCGTGGTGGTGGGGGTGCCTCTGCTCACCATGGGGGGCTTCAGCCTGTATGAAGGGCTAAAGAAAAGCAAAGAGGCGAGGAAAGAGGAGAATCGAAGGATCCAAGAGCTCGTCGACAAGACGGGGGTGAAGAAAGAAGACGGGGCCTCTTATGAAAGGGAGTGGGAGAAAGCCTCGATCAAGGTGGCCATCCAGATGGAGATGGAAGAGGAGAAGGAGAAGCAGAAGGAGATCTACAGGAAGCAATTCGCTAAAGCCAAGGAAGAGGCGAAGGCGCAGCTAAAGAAAGAGCAGGAGGCAGCCAAATGAAGAAGAAACGCAGCAAGATCAACGGCAACGCGCAATACCGCCTCTATGGCTATTGGGGCATCATCTTCGCCTTCTTGGCCCTGCTTTGCTTCGCCTTCTTGGCCACTAGCGGCGCCTTGCTTCTGCTCAAGGTCGCTTCAGGCAGCGCCATCCACTGGATCCTTTTCTTCTCTGGGCTCGCCCTGCTTGTTTTCTCCGCCGGCTTCTCCTTCCTCTTCTTCTCGATGCGCTCGAAGATGAAGTTTGAGCAGCTTAGCGCCTCCACCTATTTCTTAGAGCCCACCTTCGTCTATTCCGAAGGCGCTTTCCTCAACGAAGTCAGGCGCCTATCCGGGGAAGGGAGCAAGAAAGCCACCGGGTATCTAGCCGTGCTCAACGTCAAAGGCATCAATAGCGACATCATCACCTTCTATGGGCCAGAAGAGGGCAAGGCGATCAACAGCGACGTCTTCTCTTGTTTGTATTCGCGCTTCCACGAGAAGAGGCAGTACCGCTATGGCTTCTCCTTGGTCAATTCCTTCCTCATCTTCTCTAAAACCGACGACTTCGCCTCCTTCGAGGAGGAGATGATGCGCCTAGGGGAGGACATCGAGAGCAAAGTGACCTCTAGAGGCAAAGTCAGCAACCTCACCGTCCTCTTCGGGACGAGCTCCATCAAGGAGGAGAAGAGCCTCCAGAGCGCCTTAGACCACGCGAGTTTCGCCTCCAGGTACAACTCCCCCAACCGCTTCGCCACTTCTTTGATCCCTTTCGCCAAAGACCAGATGGACTTCTCCGAGAACGAGAAGGAGCTCCCCAGCGACATACTGCGCGCCATCAAGGAGGAGCAGTTCCAGATCTTCTACCAGCCTAAATTCAACCTCCGCACCAAAAGGTTCTACGGGGCCGAGGCCTTGGTGAGGTGGTCCCATCCCACCAGGGGATTGCTGCCCCCTAGCTTCTTCATCCCCTTCTCCGAGAAAAGCGGACTCATCGTCGACCTCGACCATTACATCTACGAGCACACGATGAGGGACATCTCCCGTTGGGAGGCAAACGGGGAGCCTCTTGTGAGGATGTCCATCAACCTCTCCAGGCGCACCGTCTATAACGAGGGCCTCATCAACTTCATCAAGGACACGGCGAAGCGGTACGGCGTCGACTCCAAATGGATCGACATCGAGATCACCGAGTCCCTCGCCGCTAGGGACGCCGCCTTCCTCTATCAGCTCGTCTGCAAGATCAAGGCCTTGGGGATGGCCACTTCGATCGACGACTTCGGCGTGGGCTACTCTTCCTTCAACTCCCTTAAGAAGCTCCCCTTCGACACCCTTAAGATCGATAAGTCCTTCATCGACGACATCGAGGTGGACACGAAGTCGCGCGACATCGTGAGAGCCGTCATCGAGCTCGCCCACAGCATGGGCATGTGGACGATAGCGGAGGGCGTGGAGACCGCTAAGCAAGTCGAGATCCTCTCCAGCATGGGGCTAGACGCGGTGCAGGGCTATTACTACTCAAGGCCGCTTAACGCCTTCGAGTTCCAGCGTTTCCTCAAGAGCAACCCCTTCGAGAAGAAAGAGGAGAAAGGAGCGAAGAAATGATCGCGATAATCGGGCAGAGCCAGGACGACATCCTCTATTTCACCGCCAAGCTCAAGATCGAGCGCAGCGAGGACGTCTTAGGCAAAAGCAAAGCCTATTTCGGGCACCTATTCTCCGACGAGGTGGTCCTCTGCGCGGTGGGGGAGGGGAATGAGTACACGGCGATGATCACCTCCGTTTTGATCGACCGCTACGACCCTTACCTCATCTTCTCCATCGGCACCTGCGCCTCTTTCTCTAGGGAGCTCAGGCAGGGCGACATCTTCATCGCCGACAGGGTGTATCTAGCCAACGTCGACTTCTCCAACGAGCATCCGCTCGTATACGGCCAGTTCCCGGGCGAGGCCCCCTTCTTCGTGGGCGACCAGACGCTGAGCGATAAGTCCGAGAGGGAATCCTATTTGGTCACCAACCGCTACATCCAGCGCGGCTATCTTCTTTCCGGCTCCACCTTCCCCTCCCAAAGCGAGGAGATAGAGGGCATCTTGAGGGGGCACTTCCTCACCGAGGAGTCGCTTAAAGCCTTCGATTCGGGCAGCGGGGGCATATTGCTGGCCGCTAGCGGGAAGAGGGTGCCGGTGGTCACCATCAAAGCGGTCTCCTATGAAATCGGGAACGCCGATCAGCGACTCTCTTGGAGGAGGAAGGGTCTAGAGGCGATGCCGACGATCGGCAAGATCGTCTCGCGCGCCTTGCTCGATCAGGGGGACAACCTATGAAAAAGAAAAGCAAGATCCTCGACAAGGGCTCCTTCGCGGCCCTTGGCCTCATCTTCCTATGCGGCTCGCTCATCGGGGCGGGCTTCATCTTGGCCTTGGTCTTCGACATCACTTGGCTCGCCTGGACGCTGGGGATGCTGCTATTAGCAGCCTTCATCGCCTTAGGCATCTGCGCGATGGTCTTCCTCTACAGAAGGCAAAAGAAGCAGGGGGAGACCCTCGGCTACCTCACCGAGCAGATCCATAGCAACCGCTCCGGCGGGGTGCCCCTTCTTTCTTTGGCGAGGAAGAAGATCGGCGAATTCGCCCCCTTGCAGGACGCCATCAACTCCTTCTTGGAGAACTATTCCCGCTTCGAGGTCGTCTATAGCGGCTCTTCGCAGGATAAGTCCCTCCGCGACCAGATCGCCTTGGGACACGTCTTCCGCGAGGACGAGTTCAAGAAGAACCTCTACTTCGAATTGCAGGGCATCCATTCGGCAAGGTGCGCCTTATTGATGTTCGAGCTCGTCTCCAAGCAGCCCAAGGACAAAGAGGCATTGCTAGGCGCGATAAGGAAAGCCTTCCCCTCCGCGATGATCGGGAATCGGGAGAAGGGCTATTCCTGCTTCGTCTATGAGGTGGGGGCGCTACTATCCTTAGAGAAGCGCTGCAAGGAGCTCGTCACCTCCTTCTGCACGCTCGACGTCGCCATCAGCGAGAGCGTCAGCTACTGCAAGGTGGGCGGGGTCATCTATCCTTTCGTGTCGATGTCTGACCTCTACGTCGAGGCCGAGAAGGCCTTAGCCGAGAGCGAGGACGTGAACATCCTCTCCTCCTTCGACCGCTTCTATTTCCCCCGAACCGTCCTCACCGAGAACAACAAACTCGTGATCTACACGGGCTTCCTCGAGGCGGCGGAGCTCCATTTCGCCTCGCTTTCTAGCCACGCCGAGAGGATCGAGTTCCTCGTTTCTTTGTTCCAATGGGCCGCCTCGACCTTGGGCATCACTTCGGGCGGCTACCTCACCTATGACTCCCCCTCGAAGAGCTACCGCGTCGAGATGGACACCTCGCGCTCTGGAAATAACCTCACCTTCGGCAAGATGGGCTCGCGCATCGAGGAGAAATACCTCAACCCCTTCTTCGAGCAGGCCTCCAAAGACCTCTATTTCGCGGTCAAGGACACGAAGTCCTTGCCTAGCGAATACTCCTCCTTCACCGCGAACCTAGGCTTGGGCTCGCTTTACCTAAGGGCTCTCACCTCCAACGGGGAGAAATTCGCCCTCATCTTCTTCGCGGGGGAGGAAAGCGCGAGCTTCGACTCCATCGTCTCCCACGTCATATTG
Organism: Erysipelotrichaceae bacterium; assembly: GCA_963588055.1. Taxonomy (GTDB): domain Bacteria; phylum Bacillota_I; class Bacilli_A; order RFN20; family CAG-826; genus Alloenteromonas. The sequence continues at coordinate 40,916 of CAVAGB010000015.1, forward strand.
GACAGCGTCTCCCACCTCGTCTACAAGACCCTTTCGGAGATGATGGGGCAAGAGAAGGAAAGCGGCAGCGAGCGCATCGTCAACGCCCTCGCCAGCAGGACCAGGCGCTACCTCTATTCGATCGACCGCGCCTCCTATCGCCTCACCTTCGTCTCTAGCGACCTCCAGAAAGCCTACCCCGAAGCCAAAGAGGGCGCGCTTTGCTACCAAGCCATGCGCAAGGGATACGCCGCCCCCTGCCCCTATTGCCCTCTGACTAGGGGCACGACCACCCATCTCCTCCCTGAGCTTAGCCTCTCCCCCTGCACCCTAAGCGTGCTTGAGTACCGCGGGGCGGATAGCGACCGTTCCACCTTGCTAGTAGAGACCGAGGCCGCCGATGTCGCCTCCAAGAGCAGCAAGCTGATGGATGAGGCGCTCATGATCCATAACCAGGCCGCCTTATCTTTGGTGATCAACAGAGATTGCAAGAACAGGAACCCGGGCTATGTGCTCTCCGCCAAAGTCAATAACATCCCGGCTTTGAGAGAGGTCCTCCCCCAAAGCGACCTCACCTCGCTCATCGGGCAGATCGTCAAGAACTTCCAGGACGCTGGGTATGAAGAGGTTCTTTATCGCTTCGACGATGAGACGATCTCCTTCTTGCTGCCCAATTACACGAAGACGAAGGCCCTCAGCTTCGCCGAGGAGGTCGCCGAGATCTTCGCCATCCCCCTCGAAGAGGGGAACATCAGCAAGCTCGCCGAGGTCTCCTATTGCCTCATCGCCTATCCAGGGGACGTCACCAACGCCAGGCAATTCATCACCCTGGTGAAGAACGACCTCGAGAGGTCGCTAGGCTTCGGCAGCGGCTACTTGGTCGATCAAAGCGGCTCCGCGCCGAGGAAAGCCAAGCGCAGCGAGTTCGTGACCTCATTGCTGAAAGACGCCATCGAGCACGACTCGATGAAGGTCTTCCTCCAGCCGATCGTCGACGCGAAGACCCTCCGCCCCATCACGGGCGATATCCGCGCCGCTTTGTTCGCCCCGGATAGAAGCGAGATCGCTCCGGGCGAGTTCATCCCCCTCGCCGAGAAAGAGGGCCTCGTCTCCCAGGTCGACGTCTCTAGCTTCCACGCCATGGGCGAGCTCTTCTCGCAATATGGCTACACCACCTTCAAGTCGGTGGGCATGGGGCATCTTGCGATCTACCTCTCTTTGGAATCGATCAAGAGCGAATCCTTCCCGGGACAAGTGAAGAAGGCCATGGGCCAATACCACTTCCCTAAGAACTGCGTCCAGTTCGAGATCAGGATGGAGTTCCTCAACAAGAACGGGGACGATCTGCGCCGCCTTATGAACGAGCTCTCTGGGCTCCCCATCGAATGGGTCGCCTCCGAGTTCAACTACGAGCACGATGATTTGCAGACCCTCCAAAGCTTCGGGATCACCTCGCTTAAGACAGACCGCCTCATCGTCGCTAACGCCCTCTCCTCGCCGCGAGATGGCACCTCCTTCGCGCGCTTCTGCAGCGACGCCTTGAAAGGAGGCTTCCGCCTGGTGGCGACGGGCATAGAGACCGAGGAGCAATGCAAGTTCGTCTCCCACCTCGGCGTCCACGAGATGGAAGGCTATTACTTCGGGCGCCCGATGAAGGAAGAGGATTTCCTCAACCTCATCGCCTACGGATCCGATCCGAATAGGAAATAACCCTCTGAGGGAAGTCGTGCCCCTGCGGCGATGGCCTCCCTCTTTTTCATGCCGATCCAAGGCATCCTCCTTTGATGAACGCTTGGGTTTGGCGAGAATCATGAGACGCCGCTTTGGCTTGCTCGCGCCTCCGCGCGTTTATCAATCTCTTAGGCGGGCTAGTGTGGTTTTCTCTATCCTATTCGAAAAAAATCAAAGACTTTGGAAAATTTCGACTAGGATTTCAAAGGATAGGAAGATGCTCGCCGCCTTCAAGCCCGGTCGCGCTGCCTCGGGGATGGTAAGAGGGAGGGCTAGTCTTTACACATAATTCGTTGGTGGTGCCCATCCCCTTCGCCACGTTCTCTAAGGAGGGGCGATATGGCGATTATCTGCCTATACGCAGGAAGTATCTGCATATAAAACGTCAAAAATTAAGCAGATACTTGAGGAGATAAACCGTTATTTTGTAAAAATCTAACCATTTTTTTGTAAAAAGAGAACCGTTATTTTGTGAAAAAACAACCGTTTTTTTGCAAATATGAATATTGTTATTCCTCATGGCATGCTGTATTTTTGTAGATAGGAGGATCTGTATATGAATGAGACTTATATCCCAAGATTGTTTGACAAGGAATTGGAATTTTGTCTGGAAAGCGTTGGCGCGGTGTTGATCGTCGGCCCGAAGTTCTGCGGGAAATCGACCACATCTAGCAAATACGCGAAGACAATCATCGATCTGAGCAGCGAGAAGAACCAAAGGCAGTACATCCCCCTCGCTTTGAACGCCCCAGAGACCTTCCTCGGGCTTGGGGAGAAGCCGATGCTCATCGATGAATGGCAGGTCATCTCATTCATTTGGAATTCCATCAAAGAAGACGTGAGCAAAAGCCGCCGATTCGGCCAGTATATCCTCACCGGCAGCGTCACGGACAACACCAAGAAGGAAGACGGCTACGGCGAGACCCATACCGGAACGGGGAGGATCCTCACCAAAACCCTGAGGACCTTCTCCCTCTTCGAAAGCGGTGACAGCAGCGGAGAGGTCTCTTTATCCGATCTGAAGCAAGGCAAATTCAAGCCAGCCGCGTCGAAGAAAAACATCCTCGATTACGCCTATTTTATCTGCCGTGGCGGCTGGCCTTTGGCTTTGGGGCAAAAGGAAAGCGTCGCCCTGCAGCAGGCGAAGAACTTCTATTCAGGGGCGATCAACAACGACTTTTTCTCTTTGAACGACGTGAAGGTCAGCAAAGACGTCCAAATGGCCCGCAAAGTGATGCGTTCCTACGCCAGGCACATCGGTTCGCAGGCTGGGGATGAGGAACTGCGGCGCGATCTTGGGAATGAGCAGGAGGTCACGCGCGACCTCTTCGCCAAATACCTTTCGATCATGCAAAGGCTTTACATCGTCGATGAGCTAGAAGCCTGGAATCCGAATCTTCGAAGCAAGGTCGCGATTCGAACCAAAAACACGCGCTACTTCGTCGACCCCTCCATCGCAGCCGCCTCTTTCGGGCTGTCCCCGCAAGGGCTGTTCATGGACATGAACACCTTCGGCTTCCTCTTCGAATCCTTGGCGATACGCGACCTGAAGGTCTATTGCCAAAGCCTGAACGCGTCCCTTTATCACTATAGGGACGCCTGGGGCAGGGAGGCGGATGCGGTGATCCAATTCGAGGACGGCGAATACGCCCTCATCGAGATCAAACTCTGCGATGAAGGCGCGCTGGACCTCGCGGCAAAGAAATTGCTCGCCTTGGCCGAAGACATCGACGAAGGCAAGGAAAAGCCCGCGTTCTTGATGATCATCACCAAGAATATGTTCGCTTATAGGCGCAAAGACGGGGTTTACGTCGTGCCTTTGTCTTGCCTGAGAAACTGAGGGCGCTTCCCTTTAGGCGCGGTGGAAGAGCTTCTTGGTCTCGTAGATCGGGTCGCTCGTATGGTCGATGCCAAGCTTTTTGAGCGTGCCGTTATCCATCTCCGAGAGGATGACGGTGCTGTGGGACTGGCAGCCTTTTAGCTTGGGGAGCTGCTCAAGGGCCATCTCGGCGAGGGGGTTGGATAGGGCGGAGATGGAGAGGGCAAGAAGGATCTCGTCCAGATGGAGCCTCGGGTTATGCCCCCCTAGGCTTTCGGTCTTAAGACGGCAGATCGGCTCGAGGATCGACTTGGGGAGGATGGTCACGGAATCCTTGATGCCCGCGAGGTATTTCAGGGCGTTTAGGATCATGGCGCTGTTGCAGCGGAGCAGGGGCGAGTTCTTGCCCGTGATGAGCGTCCCATCGTCTAGCTCTATCGCCGAGGCGGGCTCTAGGGTCTTCTCTGCCTTGGCCCTGGCGGCGGCGATGGGCCTCCTCTGGCTGATGTCGATGGAGTTCATCTTCATCAGGGAGTCTAGCTTAGCGATCTCCCCTTCGTTGCTTTGGCCTTGCCTTCTTTTCACCAGGGCCTTCAGGTAGCGCCTGATGACCTCCTGACGGCTCGCTTTCTGGCAGACCTCGTCGTCGCTGATGCAGTATCCCGCCATATTGACCCCCATGTCGGTGGGGGACTTATAGGGGGAGGAGCCGAAGATCTTCTCGAAGACCCTGTTGAGGACGGGGAAGATCTCGATGTCGCGGTTGTAGTTGACCGTGCTGATGCCATAGGCCTCCAAATGGTAGGGGTCGATCATGTTGACGTCGTCTAAGTCCGCGGTGGCGGCTTCGTAGGCGAGGTTGACGGGGTGCTTCAAGGGGAGGTTCCAGATCGGGAAGGTCTCGAATTTGGCGTAGCCCGACTTGATGCCTTTCTTGTTGTCATGGTAAAGCTGGGAGAGGCAGGTGGCCATCTTGCCGCTTCCTGGGCCGGGGGCGGTCAAGACGACGAGGGGGCGAGAGGTCTCGATGTAATCGTTCTTGCCTAAGCCCTCCTCGGAGACGATGTGCTCGACGTTGAAGGGATAGCCTTCGATGACGTAGTGGCGGTAGGTTCTGATCTCCTGCTTCTGGAGGAGCTTCTCGAATTGCTTCGCGCTTTTCTGGTTCTGGAACTGGGTGAGGACGACTGAGCTTACGTAAAGGCCCGCCGCGCGGAAGGCGTCGATGAGGCGGAGGACCTCCTGATCGTAGGTGATGCCTAGATCGCCTCTGGTCTTGGCTTGCTCGATGGTCTCGGAGTTGATGGCGATGACGATCTCGGCCTGATCCTTCATCTTCAGAAGCAGCTGGAGCTTGGAGGAGGGCTCGAAGCCAGGCAAGACGCGCGAGGCGTGGTAATCGTCGAATAGCTTCCCCCCGAACTCCAGGTAAAGCTTGCCGCCGAACTGGGCGACCCTTTCCTGGATGTGCTCGCTTTGAAGAGCGAGGTACTTCGCGTTGTCGAAACCTATTTTGGCCATGCCTAACCCCTTTCGGTGTGAAATTTACCGCCCTTTATTCTACCGATGGGGGCGGGGGGTAGGCTAGCAAAAGAGCAAGAAAAGGCGATGAAAGCGATAACAAGGGCTTTTAGGGGCTCTCTTTGGGCAATCGTCAGTCTTTGATCTTCCAGTAGCCGGACCTATCGGAGCCAACCCTGACAATCAATTCGTTTTCCAAAAGCTCTTTGATCACGGAGCGGGTGACTCTCTCCTTCTTTCCGATGATCTCCGAGGCAATCTGGGCGCTCTCCAACCTTCCGCCTTTCTCCGCCATGCTCAGGTAAAGCTTTTTCGCATCCTCGGAAAGCGTCGCCTCTTTTTCGAGGAATCCGTTGTCGCGCTTCCTGCTGAAAGAGATGAAGAATCCGAAGTCGTATTTCTGGTAAGACCACCTGACCCCGCTTTCTTTGCAGGCGTCGTCCATCCTTTTCAATCCGCGGCCCAAGGTTTCGATGTCGAAAGCCTTATAAATCACGCTTTGGATGGTTCTGTGCCTCGTCCTCGACGGCAGGGATTTGGTGACGTAATCAACCGGAGTCAATTCGCCGAAGCTCCCAGGGCTGTAGATCTCTATCGTCTCGGGGTCGAAAGTGACTTGGTTTTGGGAATCCGCGTAGTAATCGCAGTGCACCAAGGAATTGATGACGACCTCGCGGATCGCGACGACGGGGACTTCGGGGATTTCGGTGCGGTGGATGCTGTGGATCTCGACCCGCCAGCTCATTTTCATGTTGATGAAGTCTATGGCGTCGTTTATGAGCTGAAAGATGTTCCCTTCGAAGCGCTTGAGGTCGATTGGATTCAGCCTGTCCGTGGTGGGGTAGACGACCGCTTTGTAGACCAGGTTGCAGTTTTTTCCAAACAGGTAGTAACCGGCGTTGGTGAGCTTCCCTCCCACCATGAGGCCGAGCTGAGTGAGCAGCTCTTCGCTTGTGTGCTCGAATTCGTTCACCCGTTTGAGGGCGACGGCTTGGCGGTAGAACATGTCCAAGGACTTCTCATCGACGTCTTCTATCCCGTGCGTCGTTATCTCGTTTTCCCATCTTTCATTGTACTCTTGACTGTTTTTGATCATCTCAGGCAGAACAAGCGGATCGATCATGAGATTCTGCTGTTCCACCCTGACGTAGAACGAGCCTTTGTAGGCGTAGGGCTTATTGGTGCCGCTGAAAGAGACGGATATGACGTTCATGCCATCGATGTTGAAAGAGGTGATCGTGGGATAGACGTCCGGCTTGATGGCGGCTTTGATGCGATCGGCCAAGGTGGAAAGGGTGTCCTTCCCTATGGCATGCCCAATGACGTCCCCGTTGTCCTTGACTCCGAAATAAACGGTGCCGAAGCCCGATTTGTTGAGCATGGCAACGATGGCCTTACATGCCTTGTCAAATTCGGCGGTGGATTCTTTGAATTCCATGTTTTCCCCTTCACGCCCTAAATTCGTCATATGGTTACCCCTTGCATATTATGCTTTCATATGAATGTGGATGCAATATGGCTTTGCAGGGAAAATGCAGGGTAAAATGCATGGTAACCGCAGGGTAAAAAAAGAATAAAAAAAATCGTCACCAAGCGATAAAAATAACTTTCCAGATATTTTTGATTCTTCAAGATGCGTTATTTGCAATAAATAATAGAATGCAGGGAAAATGCAGGGTAAAATGCATGGTAACCGCAGGGTAAAATTCCGAATAAAAAAGGCCGCCTTTCTCTCTTTGGCGGCCCATCTATCCAAGGATTCACTCCTCGGGGTTTTCTGAGGTGGTGGTTTTGCTAGCCTGCCTCTTGTTCGAGTAACGGAGCAAAAGGAAGACGAAGGCGGCGCCCACTAGGAAGAGGATGGCCCCGACGATGTAGTCCCATCTCGCGATGGAATTGGAGACGTACTTCGGGTAGATGTCGCTATTGAAGAACATGGAGATCAAGGAGCCGATGATGAGGCCCAATATCGCATAGAAGGTCGACACCCTGTGCTTCTTAAGCAGCTTGCCCATGAATTTGCTCGCGAAGGCGACGCCTCCTAGGATTCCTAGGACTAGGAGCAAGGCCAAGACGAGCCCGGTGGCGATGTAGGATCCGTCGCCGCTATTCCAGATGCTGATGCTGTTCTCCTTCGTCGAGGGGATGAAGGTGTTCAGCAAAGGGAGGTAAAGCCCGAAGACCATCATGGTCATCGAGCCCGAGATGCCCGGGACGATGAGGGCGAAGGCGGCCACGAAGCCCGCGAAGGGCACATAGAGGTACATCCACCAGCTCCTTTCGACCAAAGCCCCTTCCAGATCGACGTTGGTGAGCGCGGTGACCACGCCCAAAGAGGCGGCGAGGAGAAGGCAAGGGAAGAAAGAGAGGAAATGGATTGCCCTCTCTTTGCCATCCTTCCCTTTCTTCAGCTCAGAGAAAGTCACGGGCAAGGAGCCGAGCACCATGCCCCCGAATAGCCCAGTCAAGGAGAAGGGGGCGACCTCGTAGCCTTTCTTGATGCCGAGGAAGGCGGCTAGCGCGCCTAGAAGCAAACCCAAGACGAAGGGCAATAGGTAAAAGAAGGATTTCTTGAACGTCTTCCTCAAAGAGGAGATGTTGGAGATGAGCGAGTCGTAGCAGCCTTCCGCGACCGCGATCGTCCCTCCGCTGAGCCCGGGGATCGCCACGGAGATGCCTAGGCTTATCCCCCTGGCCCCGTCGAAGAAGAACCCCGCGACGCTTCTTTTGTTTTCGCTTTGCTGATTTTCCATAGGCCAAAGTCTACTTGGTTCGCTTTTCTCTGTATATAGCCGAGAAGACCATCTTCCCGTCTTATCCGCCTAATCGCATCAAAGCAAGCCGAGGTCGGCTTTGATCTTCTCTAGGTCGGGATCGCCGCTCCCTTTGGGATCTTGCTTCGCTTGAGAGGGATTTTCGCTGGGGGCGATCCTCGTATCGAAGGGGATGCCGTTGCAGGCGATGAGCCTAGCGACCGCCATCCTTATATATGTAGGGAGATCTATCCCCAGTTGCTTGCAGATGGAAGAAGCCTCTTCCTTCGCTTTCTCATCGATTCTGAATTGGACGAATGCCGTAGCCATAAGCGCACCTCTCGTATGGATTGCAATTATTATATCAAATGTATTCAAATGATAAGCGAGGAATATCGAAAGATTAGATTCCTTGCAGTTTTAGCCAAAAACAGCCAAAAATCGTATGCAGTTTTAGCCAAAAATGGGCTGTTTTGGCTTGCAGTTTTGTCCAATGCCCCTCAAACCTTGCGGTTGATTAGGAACCCAATGCCACTCAATAGTCGAGCTGTTGATTGGGCTCAGCCGTGCTCGCTGATCAAATGCGGACAGTTCGTTTTCTTAGCTGCCAGAAGAGGAAAGCGAACGTTTTTAGACACTGGATGGTAGCGCTTTCAAAGTCTTTCCCCACAATGCGCCATCCTCCTTTATAATAGAGGCGTCAGGGGGAGACCCCTGACCGCCAAGAGGGAAAATTGCTCCCCCTACGTATTGATATCTCCGGGAATTCTGATCGCGCTCCTCTGTTGTTGAAAGCCCGTTACGGACGGGAATCCTGAAGGGAAGACGAGAATGCCCACCTCTTATAAAAGAGGGACCATATCAGCCTTCTTGGCAAATAAGCCTCCTTCCCCCAAGACCTCTCTCTTGGGGGTTTCCTTTATTTTGGGCAGTTTGCCATTAGGAAAAGCGACCCTGTCTTTTCGTTTTTTGGTGCATAAAAGCCGAAACTTGCTAAACTTTCCCCAAGGAGTTTCATTCATATGGAAGAAAACGAAAACAAGAAGCCCGAAGAAAACGAGCCCGAAGCCCCTGAAGGGGCCGAGGAGAAGCCCGTCGAAAACGGAAGC